>JBBSAM010000005.1:0-187494 GCA_038252255.1 Acidimicrobiia bacterium
CCCCAAAAATGACCCCATTTCCCCCCCCCCCCCCCGTTTGGGCTTCAGTAGGGCCCCCTGGGGGTTCCCTACTGACGCCAAAACGAGAAACGAGAAGGTCAGAGGGTCCCGGTGGCGGTGGCGAGGGCGAGGGCGGCGTGGACGAGGCCGATGTGGGTGAAGGCCTGCGGGAAGTTGCCGAGGAGCTCGCCGGTCGCGGGGTCGACCTCCTCGGACAGCAGGCCGAGGTCGTTCGCGCAGCCCGCCATGAGGTCGAACAGCTCGGCCGCCCGCTCGACCTCGCCCGCGAGGGCCAGGCACTCCGCGAGCCAGAACGTGCAGATGCCGAACGTGCCCTCGCCGCCCGGGAGACCGTCCTCGGTGAGGTAGCGGTAGACGAAGCCGTGTTCGTCGGTCAGCCGGTCGGCGATCGCATGGATCGTGGACAGCATCCGCGGGTCGTCGGCGGGGAGGAAGCCGACGACGGGCATCATGAGCGTCGAAGCATCGAGCGCGTCGCTCCCGAAGGCCTGCGTGTACGCGCCCGCGCGGTCGCTCCATCCCTTCGTCAAGATCGCGCGCCGGACCGCGTCGCGTTGCTCGACCCAGTGTGCTACCCGACTGCTCTCCGCGCCGAGATGGGAGTGGAGCCGCGTCGCGCGGTCGAGCGCGACCCAGTTCATGAGCTTGGAGTACAGGAAGTGGCCCGCGCCCCCGCGCACCTCCCAGATCCCCTCGTCGATGTCGTTCCAACGTAACGCGGCGCGGTCCGCCACGTTCGCGAGGAACGTGCAGTACTCGCTATCGATCTCGATCTCGAGCTGGGAGATCGTCAACGCGGCGTCGAGCAGCTCGCCGTACACATCGAGCTGGGTCTGGTCCCATGCCCCGTTGCCGATCCGCACGGGCCGGCTGTCCCGGTGGCCGCTCATGGTCGCGAGCTCGTGCTCCGGGATGAACCGCTCACCCCGGATGCCGTACATGATCTGCAGCCCCTGGCCGCTGGCGAGGCTCCCGGCCGTGGCGTTGGCGAAGAAGTCGAAGTACCGGGACGCCTCGAAGGCGCACCCGCTGGCCGCGAGCGCGCCGATCGTGAAGCTGGCGTCGCGAACCCACGTGTACCGGTAGTCCCAGTTGCGCACGCCTCCGATCTCTTCGGGCAGCGATGTGGTGGGTGCCGCGACGATCGCGCCGGTGGGCGCGTAGTTGAGCGCGCGCAGCACGACGGCGCTCCGACGGAGCAGCGACCCGTACGGACCCTCGTAGCCGACCAGCTTCTCGGACCAGGACTGCCAACCCGCGATCGTCGAGTCGCGCGCGGCGACGATCGCTTCCGGCGTGTGCTCGGGCGGTTCCGGTCCCCACGGGTCATCTGTGTGCAGCGCGAACGCCGTGCGGTCCCCACTGCTGAGCACGAGGCGAGCGTGCATCACCGGGCCGCGGAGCTCGAGTGCGGCATCGGTCGACACTGCGACGGCGATCGGACCACCGCGCGTGCGCCAGGTTCCCGGGCTGGTCGGGCGGACCAGCGGCGTCGTGAGCCCGAACTCGGGCCGGATCGCGATCTCGACGTCGAGCTGCATGCTGCCTTCGGTGCACTCGACGATGCGGATGAGCCCGGCGGGGGAGTGCAGACCGATGTCGTTGTGCCGGTCGCCGGGATGCAGCGGCATGAAGTCGGTGAGCAGCGCGACACCCGACTCGGTCCGGAACTGCGTCTCGAGCACCATCGTGTCCTCGACGTACCGGCGCGTGGCCTCAGCCGGCTCGACCGGGCTGATCGACCAGTAGCCGCCGGGTTCGCCGAGGATGCGGGCGAAGAGAGCGGGAGAGTCGAAGCTGGGAAGGCATGTCCAGTCGATCGAACCGGCGCGGCTCACCAACGCGCTTCCCTGACAGTTGCCGAGCAGGGCATAGTCCGCGATGGTCGGCGTCCGGTCGTCGATCACCAGCCTTTGGTCCATGCGACCCAGAGAGTAGATGCGACCCAGAGAGTAGGAGCCCGAGGTGGATACGTACGACGTGATCGTGATCGGTGGCGGACCGGCGGGCGAGAACACAGCTGGGCGAGTGACCGCGGGCGGGCTGCAGGCGGCGCTGATCGAGCGGGAGCTCGTCGGGGGCGAGTGCTCCTACTGGGGCTGCATGCCGAGCAAGACGTTGCTGCGCCCGGGTGAGGTGCTCGCCGCCGCGCGGCGCGTGCCGGGCGCGCAAGCTGCGGTCACCGGCGAGATCGACGTCGCGGCTGCGCTCGCCCGGAGGAACGAGATCACCTCGGATTGGCACGACGACTCGCAGGAGCAGTGGGTCCGCGAGGCCGGTGTCACGCTGGTGCGCGGCATCGGTCGGCTCGCCGGGTCGCGGCTCGTCGACGTGGTGCACGAAGACGGGAGCACGACCCATCTGGAAGCTCGGCACGCCGTCGTGCTCGCGACGGGAACGATCGCCGCGGTCCCTCCGATCACCGGCCTGCGCGACATCCGCCTCTGGGACAACCGGGGTGCCACCGAAGCCCAGGACATCCCGCGCCGCCTGCTCGTGCTGGGGGGCGGCGCGATCGGCGTGGAGATGGCGCAGGCGTTCCGCCGGCTCGGCGCTAACGAGGTCACGATCGTCGAGCAGGCCGGCCGACTCGTGCAGAACGAGGAGCCGTTCGCCAGTGACGAGGTGCGTGAGGCGTTGGAGGCCGAAGGGATCACCGTCCTGCTCGGCGCCGAGATGGTCGAGGCGAGGCGCCCGGCGGACGATGCCCCCGTCGTCGGCGTCCTCGAAGGCGGCCGCGAGATCGAAGCCGACGAGATCCTCGTCGCGGTCGGCCGCCGGGCGCGGACCCAGGACCTCGGCCTCGACACGATCGGTCTCGAACCCGGAAGGCCGGTACCGGTGGACGATCAGCTGCGCGCCACGGGGGTGGACGGAGGCTGGTTGTACGCGATCGGGGACGTCAACGGTCGCTCGCTCCTCACGCACATGGCCAAGTACCAGGCCCGCATCGCGGCCGACGTCATCCTGGGGAAAGAGGCTTCGGCCTGGGCGGATCATCGGGCTGTCCCGCGGGTGACCTTCACCGACCCGCAGATCGCGGCGGTCGGGCTCACCGAACAGGAGGCGCGCGACGAGGTCGACCACGTGCGCGTCGTGAGCTACGGCACCGGGAACGTCGCCGGCGCGTCGGTGTCGGGTGTGGGCATGACCGGGACGAGCCAACTCGTGGTCGACGACTCCCGCCGCGTGATCGTCGGCGCGACGTTCACCGGTCATGCGGTCAGCGAGATGCTGCACGCCGCGACGATCGCGATCGCCGCGGAGGTCCCGCTCGACGTGCTGTGGCACGCAGTCCCGTCGTTCCCGACGGTCAGCGAGGTGTGGTTGCGCCTGCTCGAGGCCTACGGCCTCTGAGATGGACTAGCGCTCGATGGTGAAGAGCTCGGTCAGACCCGTGATCTCGAAGACGCGCAGCGCGGGATGGTCCAGGCCGCGCAAGACGAGCTCCCCGTCTCGCTCCTTGATGTGCTTGAGCGTGGCGACGAGAACCCCGAGACCCGACGAATCGATGAACGCGAGCTGGGAAAGATCGACGACGAGGACCCGGGCTCCACGATCGATGGTCGCGTAGAGCTCGTCGCGCAGCGCCGGCGATGTGGCAACGTCGATCTCGCCGCGCACGGCGACGACCTCACGGCCGTCCGCGTCTTGCCGGTGATCAAGCTCAAGCGGCTCCAACGTGTTCTCCTCCGGCATCGTCATGTCACAGGTCAGGCGAAGAGACTGACGCCCCCGGGCCCGACGAGCAAACCGACAAGGATCATGACGATCCCTGCAGCAACCGCGCCGCGCACGAGGGTGACGACACCGGAGAGTACGAGTATCACGGCAATCAACCACAGTATGAATTCCATGCGAGCAGGGTTCCCGAGCATCGGAAGCGGCAAACCTCCGTCGTATGCCGGACGCAGGTGAGGCCGACGAAGAGAACGATCGACCCGACGTGCGCGACAGCGACCGGCATGTCGAGCGGTTCCGTGAGCTGGCGATCACCGGTAACCGCGAGATACGCAACGAGCTGATCGTGGCGCACCTGGCGCTGGCCCGGGCGATACCTCGAGCAGGTCGCGCTCGTCGGTCTGGTGAAGGCAGTCGAGCGATTCGATCCCGAGCGCGGGTGATGTTCAGCACGTTCGCGGTGCCGACGATCGCCGGTGAGCTGAAGCGGCAATTCCGCAACCAGTGGATCGTCCGGGTCCCCCGATCGTTGCAGGAGCGGGCGCTGGATGTCGGCTGGGCGGTGGAGGAGCTCACCGGACGGCTCGGGCGCTCTCCGACCGTCGCGGAGCTGGCGCGGGCGATGGGGGAGTCCTCCGAAGCGGTGCTCCAGGCGGTCGAGGCGCGGATGGCGTTCTCCGCCGTACCCGCGGCGACCTCCGCCTGCGAGGGAGGCTCGGACGCGGTCACCGGTATCGCGACCGGCAATGACGAGGGCATCGCCGCGGCCGAGCGGGGCATGTTCGTCGCTGGGCTGCTGGAGCACCTCGCGCCTCGAGAGCGGGAGGTCATGCGCCTGCGATTCTTCGAAGACCTGACCCAGAGCGAGATCGCGGCCCGGGTGGGTCTCAGCCAGATGCAGGTCTCCCGCCTGATCCGGTCGTCGCTCGAGAAGCTGCGAGCGCTGGCGGGCGGGTAGGAGCGTCCGCTGGAGCGGAAAATGTGCCTCCGTTGTTTGGGCCGGCGAGATCTGGGTATACCGCCGGGATCGTGGTTGGAGAAGAGGCGGGGTCGGAGGCTGGCCTTCAGGCGGCAGCCGATCGCGCCCCGATCATGGTCTGGTCCGCCGGTCCGGGCCGAAGCTCCACGTGGTTCAACCGCCGCTGGCTCGAGTTCCGGGGCTCCACCATGGGCGAGGAGCTCGGGCTCGGCTGGGTCGACGGTGTGCACGGCGACGACCGCGCCCGGTGCCTCGAGGCCTACTCGGACGCGTTCGAGCGCCGCGAGCCCTTTTCGATCGAGTACCGCCTCCGAGGGGCCGACGGGGAGTTCCGCTGGGTCATCGACCACGGCTCTCCCTGGACCACCGACGACGGTCACTTCGCGGGCTACGTCGGTTCCTGCGTCGACGTCGACGAGACGCGCGCGGCGCTGGAGGAGTTCCGGATCCGCGAGCGCCAGATGGCGATGGTCGCCGACCTGGGCCGGTACGCACTCGAGGTCGAGGACGAGCAGGACCTGCTCGACGTGGCGGTCAAGCTCGTGGCCGACGGGCTCCGGGTCTCGCTGACCGCAGTGCTGCGGTTGACCGACGACCCGGACTGGCTCCAGATCGAGGCGGGCACCGGGTGGGACGAGACCAAGCTCGGCACCCTCCGCGTCCGAGCCGACCCGACGACGATGGCGGGCTATGTGCTCGCGACCGATGGTCCGGTCGTCTGCGAGGACCTTCCGTCCGAGGCGCGGTTCCAGGGTGGGCCCGGTCTGCGCGCCCATGACGTGACGAGCGCGCTCAGCGCCGTCATTCGCGTGCCGGGTCGCCGCTACGGGGTCCTCGGTGCGTACAGCCCCGAACCGCGCGCCTTCGGTGAAGACGACGTGGTGTTCGCGCGCAACGTCGCGAACCTCATCGGGGCATGGGTGGCGCGTCGCGCGGTGGAAGAGGCGTTGCAGGAGAGCGAGGCGGAGGCGCGGCTCGCGTTCGCGGCCGGTCGGATGGGTTCGTGGCGTTGGGACCCGGCCATCGGAGAGGTCCGCTGGTCGCCGGAGATGGCGGCGGTCTACGGCATCGAGCCCGGCAGCTTCCAGGGAACCTTCAGCTCATTCCTCGACCACGTGTATCCCGACGACCGCCCGCAGGTGATCAGCGCGGTCGAGGCCGCGACGACCGCGGAGGAGCCGTTCTCGATGGAGCACCGTGTCGTGCTCCCGGGCGGTCGGCTCATGTGGCTCGATGGTCGCGGCGCGCCGGTGCGCGGCGCCGACGGGAGCATCACCGGATGGATCGGTGTCGGCATCGACGTCACCGAACGCAAGCTGGTCGAGGACGAGCTGCGTAACCGCCAGCTCGAGGTACGGCTCGCGCTCGCGGCCGGCCGCATGGGGGTGTGGCGATGGAACGCGCGCACCGGACACGGGATGTGGTCCCCCGAGCTCGAGGACCTGGTCGGGATCGACCGCGGCAGCTACGACGGGTCGTGGGAATCGTTCATCGCACCGATCCTCGCCTCCGACGGGCCGCTCCTGCGCGAAGTCGTCAGTGCCGCAGCAGAGAGGGGCACCGAGTTCGCCGTCGGGTACCGCATCCGGCGGCCGGACGGCGGGACGCGGTGGATCGAGACGCGGGGGCGACCGCTGGGCGACGGCGAGTGGATCGGTGTGAGCATCGACGTCACGGATCGCCGGGGAGCGGAGGAAGCACTCCGCGACGCCAACGAGCGGCTCGAGGAGACCGTGGCCCGGCTCGACACGCTGCTCGCCGCCGCCCCGCTCGGCTTCGCCTTCTACGACCAGGACTTCCGCTACGTGCGGGTCAATCAGGTCCTGGCCGACATGATCGGCCTGCCCGTCGAGGACCATCTGGGCCACCGGATCTCGGAGCTGCTCCCCGGCTTCGGGCCCGAGGTGGAGAACGTGCTCCGGACCGTGAAGGAGACCGGCCTGCCGGTCTCCGACATCGAGGTGACCGGTCAGACTCCAGCCCAGCCCGGGGTGGAGCGCCACTGGCTCGCCAACTACTACCCGGTGCAGGCACCCGACGGCAGCCTGCTCGGGTTCGGCTCGATGGTCGTGGAGATCACCGAGCGCAAGCGCCAGGAGCGCGCGGCGCGCCTCATGGCGGCGGTGAGCGAGCTGCTCGCAGACAGCCCGGACCTCGACGCCGTGCTGCCCCGCGCGGCGGCGCTGATGGTCCCGGAGCTGGCGGACTCGTGCGCGCTGTACCTGCTCCCTCGTACCGATGTGGCGCGCCGCGTCGCGATCGTGCACGCCGAGCCGGAGCTGGCGGAGAAGCTGCTCGACGCCGACCGGCGTTGGCCGCTCGACGTCTCCCGGATGCTCGCGTCGAGCGCTCGGCTCCGTAGCGGCAAGCCCGTGATGGTCACGAACGTGACCGAGGAGATGCGGACCTCGTTCGCCCAGCATCCCGATCAGCTCGAGCTCGCCCACGAGCTCGCGGTGCGCTCGTCGATCACCGCACCGCTTCACGTCGGAGACGACGTCGTGGGCCTGCTGTTCCTGGACTACACCGCGCGCTCCGGACGCGTGCACCAGCCGGACGACGTGGAGCTCGTCGGAGCACTCGCGGAGCGCATCGTCCTCGTGCTCGAACGCTCGTACCTGATGTCGGAAGCCGAACGCGCGAACGCCCGTCTCGATCTGCTCGCGGAGGTCTCCGAGCTGCTCACTGTCGGCCTCGACACCCGCGCGCGCCTGGACGCGGTCACCGATGTCGTGCTGCCGACCTTTGCCGATACATGCGTCGCGTATCTCGTCGGGCCCGAAGGTCTGGAGGTAACCGCCGGGAAGATCGCCGACGATCGCGGGTCCGAAGGCCGCGGCACGACGAGCATCCCGGAATTGGCCGACTGCCCCGCGGTGCCGGTGGACAGCGTGGGACCGATCGCGTTGGCCTTCCGCAGCCGCGAGCCCGTGCTCGTGAGCGACGTGTCGCCCGAGCTCGCCGCGCTGCTCAACCCGGCGGGCCCGGAGGCCGAGCCGGACTTCGACGTCCGCTCGGCCCTCGTCGTTCCTCTCCTCGCGGATGACGAGCCGCTCGGGGTCCTCATGTTCGGCTACCGCGCGGCGGGCCGCCGTTACGCGGTCGACGACCTGGCACTGGCTCGCGAGATCGCACGGCGGGTCGCGCCTGCGGTCGAGGACGCGCTGCGCTTCGAGCGAGAGCTGGCAACCGCCGAAGCCCTGCAGCGGAGCCTGCTTCCGGAGCGATTGCCAGTGCTCCAGGACGCCGACGTCGCGGCCCGCTACGTCCCGGGCGGGGTAGGGCTCAAGGTCGGCGGCGACTGGTACGACGCCGTCCCGCTCCGGGACGGGCGTGTGATGCTCGTCATCGGTGACGTCGTGGGCCACGGGGTGCGGGCCGCTGCGTCGATGGGGAAGGTGCGCAACGTCCTGCAGTACAGCGCGCTCGACGGGTTGGCCCCGGCCGCGATCCTGCAGCGGCTCAACGCGTACTTCTGCGCGTTGACCGACTCGGACATGGCGACGTTGTTCGTTGCTGAGTACGACCCGGTCAGCCGGAAGATCCGGTACGCGAACGCCGGTCATCCGCCGGCGTTCCTGCGGCTGCCGGACGGCACCGTCGAGATTCTCGACGGTGGACGTTCCATGCCGCTGTGCGCGAGCGACCAGTCGCAGTACCACGAGGCGCAGCACGATCTCCGGGCCGGATCGACGCTGGTCCTGTACACGGACGGGCTCATCGAGCGCCGGCGCGAATCGCTGGACGTCGGGCTCGGTCGCCTGAGGGAAAGTCTCCGGTCCGCCCCGTCCAACGTCGAGGAAGTCGCAGACACGCTCCTGCGGGACCTGTTGGACCAGGGCGCGCCCCAGGACGACGTGGCACTGCTCTGCATCGCCACGGTCGCGGCCGCCGAGGAGCTCCGACTCCGGCTCCCGGCCGCGCCCCGCCAGCTCGCCCACATGCGGAACGCGGTGAAGGGTTGGCTCGCCCGGGCCGGCGCATCGGACAAGGACATCGGCGAGATCACGGTCGCGGTCAATGAGGTCGTGGCGAACGCGATCGAGCACGCCTACGGGCTCGTGGACGCGGACTTCCTCATCTCGGCGCGTCAGGTCGGGGCACAGATCGAGTTCGAGATCCAGGACTTCGGCCGCTGGCGCAACCGCCGCGGGGGAGGAGACCGCGGCCGCGGGCTCGACCTGGCGCGCGCACTGATGGACTCGGTCGACATCCATCCGGGGACAGACGGAACGACCGTCCACCTGAGTCGCCGGCTCGAGCGGGAGACCGGGGAGCAATGAACCCACTCGCGGTGGTGACCATGGACGATTACGGACCGACGCTCGTCGCGCACGTCGCCGGTGAGGTCGATCTCTCGAACGTCGACGAGATCCGAGCGCTCGTGGTCGCGGCTGTGTCCCACGACATCGAGTGCCTCGTCCTCGATCTCACGCAGACGACGTATCTCGACAGCACGGGAGTCCGTTGGCTGTTCGAGCTGGCCGAGCGGTTGCAGGGACGGCGACAGCAGCTCCGTCTCGTCGTCGATGACGGTGCGCTCGTGCATCGCGTCGTCAACCTGACCCAGCTCGACCAGCGGGTCCCCATCGACCCGAGCATCGATGCCGCACTGGCCGCGGTGGAACCGAGCTGAAGATGGTGAGCTGAAGATGGTGAGCCGAGGGTGGTGAGCCGAGCGGTGGGTGGTGACGCGTTTGTGGATTGGCTACCGAGAATGTCGGGTATGACCGTCGATGACCCCTGGTGGGAGGAACACCATGTCCGAGACGGTGTGGATCGCGATGACAGCAGGAGCGTGGGTGATCGTCATGGTCGCGATCTCTGCGCTCGGACGGTGCGCCAAGCAGTCCGATCAGGCGCAGCAGCACCTGCTCCGGAAGGCATTCACTCCGGGGACCGCTACTCCCGGGACAGCGCGAACCAGACGACTTTGCCTTCCGCTCTCGGTGACCAGTCCCACCCGTCGGCCAGGTTCGACACGAGCTCTAGCCCCCGTCCCGACTCGCGCTCCGAGTCGCCGGGCGTGACCGTAGGCCCTTCCACGCCGGCGTCCCACACCTCGATTCGCACGTCGTCGCCGACGAGGATCCGAACCCGTACGCTGCTCGATGCATGCACGATCGCGTTCGTAGCCAGCTCACTCACGAGGAGAATCGCGATGTCGATGGTTTCAGGAGCGATCGCGTGACGATTCAGCGCGGCACGGGTAAACCGGCGCGCGGCGCCGACGCTTTCGGGTACCGCCGGGAAGACGGTCTCGGCGGAATCGGCAAGAGTCATGTCTCTTTTTGTCTTTCCGGCTTGACCGGTCTACAAACATGACCGCGGTGGACGCAACCGAGATCCAGCTCGCAATTCCCGGGGCACCGGAGTATCTGCGGCTGGCGCGTCTGGCCGCGGCCGACGCCGGTAGTCGCGTGGGGTTCACCTTCGATCAGCTCGAGGATCTCCGCATCGCGGTCGACGAGCTCGGCTTCGCCATCACCGGTGGCCGGCCCGATTCGACCCTGACCCTCGTGTTCAGACTCACCGACGACGCGATCGAAGTCGAAGGCACCTGCGCGGACGACGGGACGGGCGAGGGCTCGTCGGAGTTCGCGCCGACTGACCTGGCCCGCACGATCGTCGCCGCGGTCGTCGACGAGTACCAGCTCGAGGTGGTCGACGGCCAACGGCGGTTCCGGCTCTCCAAGCGGGTGCCGGATGGGCGTGACTCGCGAGAATGACCACGTCGCACGACGAGACGCGCGAGCGTTTCTTCGAATATCGCCGGACCAAGGACCGTCGGCTCCGCGATGCCCTCATCTCCGACCACCTCGGTCTCGCGATCGCGTTGGCGCGACGGTTCTCGGGCCGCGGTGAGGCCGTCGAGGATCTCGAGCAGATCGCGACGCTCGGGCTCCTGAAGGCGGTCGAGCGCTTCGAGCCCGAACGAGGGCTCGCCTTCTCCACGTTCGCGACGCCCACGATCTCCGGCGAGATCAAGCGGCACTTCCGCGACCGGTCCTGGTCCGTGCGGGTTCCCCGTGCGCTCCAGGAGCTCGGTCTGCGGCTGACGGCCACCGTCGCGGATCTCACCAACGATCTCGGGCGATCGCCGACGCTGGCCGAGATCGCGACGGAGCTCGAGGTCGAGCCGGAGGCGGTGCTCGAGGCGATGGAAGCGAATCGCGCCTACGCGACGCAGTCGCTCGACGCTCAGCTTCCCGGCGACGACCGAACGCTGGGCGACACCATCGGCGGCGAAGAACCCGGAATGGACGACGTCGAGGTGAAGATGGTGGTCGGCGACCTGCTCGCCACGCTGCCCGAACGGGAGCAGACGATTCTCCGCCTGCGCTTCTTCGACGGTCTCACCCAGACGGAGATCGCGAACCAGGTCGGCATCAGCCAGATGCACGTGTCCCGGTTGCTGGCCCGGTCACTCGAAACGCTCCGCCGGGACGTGGCCGGGCAGGTTTGAGGCCCGTCGCAGACCTGGGCGCCGGTCCACGGTCCCCGGGTTGGCGCGCGCACGTCGATGTTTCGGTAAGGAGCGGGTCGGGGTAGCACCGGCTCGACCTCAAAGTAGATGGGACGCCGCAATGACTGATGCAACGAAGCCGAGCCCCGAGACCCGCGCGGCCGAGCGCGAAGAGATGGACGCCGCGCACGTAGCCGATCGCGCGCCCACGGATGACGAGGCGCGTGCCGCAGCCGATCTCGAAGTAGAGCCCGGCGTGGCTGACCACGAGCGGGAGATGGCGGAGCGTGGTGCGCACCAGAAGGGCGAAGGTCGAATCCCGTAATGGTTTCGACAGCCCAATCCACCGCGGACCTCGCATTCGCGACGGCCTCGGTCGAACCGATCCCGGTGTTGGCCCAGCGCGCGGTTGACCTCGCGTGGTCCCGCGACGCACAGATCGCCGTGGCGGAGTCTTGCACTGCCGGCGTCATCTCGGCCGCGCTCGCCGGCGCCGACGGCGCGAGCGCCTGCTTCCAGGGCGGCGTCGTCGCGTACTCGCCGGCCTCGAAGTTCTCGCTGCTCGGAGTCCAGCCGGGGCGCGTCGTGACGCACGAAGCATCGCGGCAGATGGCGCGCGGCGTGCTCGAACGCTTCGATGCCGACGTCGCGATCGCGACGACGGGAGTGGTCGGGCCGGCGCGCGAGGAGCGTCAGTCGGTCGGGACGCTGTGGTTGGGCGGCTGCAGCCGTCGCCAGCCCGCGCTCGC
The DNA here is from genome assembly GCA_038252255.1 of Acidimicrobiia bacterium. Classification (GTDB taxonomy): domain Bacteria; phylum Actinomycetota; class Acidimicrobiia; order IMCC26256; family JAENVU01; genus Chersky-806. Next base: position 11,897 of record JBBSAM010000005.1, read on the forward strand.
CATGCGCAAGACGCTGCTCGGGGAGCGCCCCGAGGAGCGGCGCGAGGACGCTGCCCGCGCCGGGCTCCGGCTCCTCATCATGCTGCTGGAGCAGTAGCGCCGGTTCCCGCACGAGGCCGGCCTGGGACGAGCAGAACGCTCGTCCCAGGCCGCGCCGCGGACGAGCCTCCCCGATTCGCGCTCCGATTCGGCTTATCGTTCCGTCGCTACCGCTCCGGGTAGCCCGGATCGACGTGCGATCGCAGTTCGTGCGAGGGGGAGGGTTTCTGATGCTGGGCTCTGACTTCGGATCGGGCCAGGTCTTCTGGTCGCTGTTGTGGTTCGTCATGTTCTTCATCTGGATCTGGATCCTGATCACGGTGTTCGCGGACATCTTCCGGAGCCACGACCTCTCCGGTTGGGCCAAGGCGGTGTGGGTGATCTTCGTGATCCTCGTGCCGTATCTCGGCGTGTTCGTCTATCTGATCGCGCGCGGCCACAAGATGAGCGAGCACGCGTTGGAGGCGGCGCAGGCGCAGGACGCCGCGGCTCGCGAGTACATCAGGAGCGCGGCAGGTACCGGTGGGAGCGCGGCCGACGAGCTCTCGCGCCTGGCGGACCTGAAGGACAAGGGCGTCATCGACGACGCCGAGTTCCAGCGGCTCAAGGCCAAGGTCGTCAGCTAATCCCGTCCGCGTCCCGACCCGGGGTCGCGCCCCTCGCTCCGTTCCCCGGGTCGCTCGCACTCGTTGCCGTACTGGCCGCGATCGCCGGTTGTCTCGACGCGCTCAGCCTGGTGCGGCTGACCGGGACCTTCGTCGCCTTCCAGTCCGGCAACACCGTGCTCGCCGGGGTCCGGATCGGGCAGGGCAACTTCGCCGCGGCGTGGCCGTCGCTCGTCGCAGTGCTGACCTACATCGCCGGCAGCGCGCTCACGCCGTTCGTGATCCGCTCGGGGCGATCCGGTGTCGCGGGCGGGCCGGCACGCCTGCTCACCTGGGCCGGCGGCTTGCTGGCGCTCGACGCCGCGATCGTCCTCGTCGGGTTCGGCGCCGGCAGCGAGCGGCCCGACGGGCTGCTGCGCTACGTCGGCCTCGTCGCGGTCACGATGGCGATGGCGATGCAGACACCAGTGGCCCGGACGGTCCAGGGGGTCAACGTGTCCTCGACGTTCTCGTCCGGGATGCTGGTCCGGTTCGGCCAGTCGCTCGGCGACCTCGTGCATCCCGGGACGCGGGTGCGTGAGGTGGCGGTGACCCGGATCCTCGGCGTCGTCAACCTCGCGTTCCTGGGGGGCGCGATCGCCGGCGGGGTGCTGATCGAGCTCGTCGACAATGCCGCGATCCTGGTGCCGACGGTCGCGCTGCTCGCGATCGCAGTTGCCCGGCGGCGCTCGACCCCGGCAGCCTGATTACGATCCGCCTCCACGCCCCACTGCCGGGGCGAAGCGTGATCGCGGGGGAGCGTCCCATCATGGTGGAGCAGCAGTGACCGACCGGGTGCGGCTGGAGATCGACGGCGCGGTCGCGATCATCACCAACGACCAGCCCGACAAGCACAACGCGTTCGACGACGAGATGGACGCGGCCCTCTTCGACATCCTCGCCGAGCTCCGCCGGCGCGACGACGTGAGGGCCGTGATCTGGCGTGGGGAGGGGAAGTCGTTCTCTTCAGGCCGCGACGTGGCCGCGATCGGGAACCTCAAGGTGCCGCTCTCGCACCACGAGCTCATGCGGCGCGGGCATCGGGGGATCCAGCAGCTGTGGGAGCTCGACGCGCCAGCGATCGTCGCGTGCAAGGGATGGGTGATGGGCGGCTCGTTCCAGCGGGCATTGCTCTGCGACATCAGGGTCGCGGCCGAGGGCACGCGTTTCCGGCTCCCGGAGGTGACCTACGGCGTGATCCCGGACACCGGCGGAGTCGCGGTGCTGTACGAGATGTGCGGCCACGGGTTGGTGAGCGACCTCGTGCTGACCGGGCGGATCCTGTCGGCCGAGGAGGCGCTGGCCCACGGCATCGTGAGCCGGATCGTGCCCGGTGAGGAGCTGGACGCGACCGTGCGCGAGATGGCCGACCAGATCGCCGCATCGCCGGCGGTCACCGTGAAGATGGCCCGCGAGGTGATCCGGCATCTCGCGCTGCCGCAGATTCGCGCCTCGATGACCGACGAGATGATCTACCAGACGTTCATCAACAAGAGTGACGACATGGCCGAGCTGCGCGCGTCTCGAGCCGAAGAACGCCCACCGAAGTTCACCGGGAGCTGACTGGAATGCGGGGCTCGAGCAATGGCTGAGACGATCGGACTTCCGGCACCCCCACCCGTGGGCGCCACGGCCCTGCCAGCCGGCACGTTCGCCGACGCGAGCGTGTTCGTCACCGGCGGCGGCACCGGCCTCGGCAAGGCCATCGCCTCCGAGTTCGCCCGGCTCGGTGCCGCGATCGTCATCGCCAGCCGCAAGGCGGACCATCTCGACGCCGGTCGCGCCGCTATCGAGGCGCTGGGCGCGCAGGTGCTCACGGTGCCGTGCGACATCCGCGACGCGGACAGCATCGCCGCCGCGTTCGACGCCGCGGAGAACGCGTTCGGCCTGCCGTCCGTGCTCGTGAACAACGCGGCGGCCAACTTCCCGGTCCCGGCCGAGGACATGTCGCCCAACGCGTGGCGGACCGTGGTGGACATCACGCTCAACGGCACGTTCTTCTGCGCCCGTGAGTTCGCCCGCCGCCACCTGGCCGCGGGCACTCCCGGATCGATCGTCAACGTCGGTGCGTCGTACGCGTGGACCGGCGGACCGGGCTTCGTGCACTCCGCCGCGGCCAAGGCCGGAGTGAAGAACCTCACCGAGTCGCTCGCGGTGGAGTGGGGCCCGTACGGGATCCAGGTGAACGGCCTCGTCCCGGGACTCTTCCCGCACGAGGACATGACGAGCGACATCCGCGGCAACATCGACCGGACCCACGACAAGGACGCGTGCCAGCCGGCGTTGCGGGTCGGGGAGCGCCAGGAGCTCGGCTGGGCGGCGACCTTCCTCGCGTCGCCCTACGCCCGCTTCATCTCCGGTCACACGCTCGTGGTGGACGGCGCGAACTGGCAACGCCGCTCCCTCACCAACCCCGCGGTCGAGACCGTGCGCGACCAGATGGGCCGCGGCCCCTTCGACCCGACCACCTAGCAGCGTCCTCCCTCCCTCCTCGTCACTGCCTACGACCACTCGGCGCGGCCCCTCAGGCGGCGCGGCCCCTCAGGCGGCGAGGACCGGTGGTGGCTCGATTCGGGGTGGGGTGAGTCTTCGTTTTCGGGTGATGGGGTCGGGTGGGCCGAGGGTCCAGCCCTGGGTCTTTCGAGTGTGGTGGATGGAGCAGAGCCAGGTGAGGTTCGCCCAGGCGGTGGGTCCGCCGTTGGCGTGGTCGATCTCGCAGTGGTCGAGCTCGAGGTACTCCCGGCCGGAGCAGCCGTCGATCGAGCACTCACGGCCCGAGACGATCATCGCGGTGCGCAGCTCGGCGGGGATGTGTCGCCCGAGGTGCGCGACCGTCGCGATGTCCTTGCCTTTCTTGATGATCGCGGTGACGAACGCGGTCCCCATCAGACTGCGGACCCACTCGACGCTGACCGGGCCGACTCCGGGGATCTCGCAGCGTTCCCCGTCGATGGTGTGGCCGCGGATCAATGCCTCGTGGTCGATGAGCACGTGCGCCGACCAGCCTCCGGCTTTCGCGGACTTCTTGCCGTTCGGCTGGCCCACGATCGAGTCTGCGAACGCGTCGGCCGCGTACGCGTCTTGGGACTCGTGGGCCCCGGAGCTGCGGGCGGCCCGGAAGTGCTTCCTCGTTCCGTGGTCGATGACGGCCTTGATCGCGCCACCGACCTCGGGGGTGACCGTGAAGTGGCCTTCGACCATCCCGTCGGCCGCGGGCCACATCCGAAATGATCGGGCCGCGTGCTGGCGCTCGGCCCGCGCCGCTTGATCCTCCCGCCGGGCTCGCTTCGCGATGCACGCGTCCCGCAACGGCACCATGCCCTTCCCGGCCGCCGCGAGCAGTGCCGGTTCCGCGGCCGGGTTCTCGGCGGCTTCACCCACGATCAGCTCCACCGCCCGCGCCGACAGCTTCCCGGCCCGCACCGCCGCGTCCGTCGCCGGCAACGACTCAAGCTTCGCGGCGACCTCGATCGCCCGCTTCGCCTCACCCGACGACACACCGGTCACCCGGGCGCACAGCTCAGCCGCGCTCCGATCCCGATGCCGCGTGTATTCGGCGGTGTCCTCCACCCGCTTCGCGAGCTTTCCCATCATCCCGTCGATCAAGCGCCGCTGTACTCCCAGCTCCTCGAGCAAGGAAACCGCGACCGAGCCCGAACACGACGAAGGATCGAAGTCGCGCGCCGACGCTTCCAGCGCCGACCGAGCGGAAAGCAGGCTCCTCAACATCAACCCGAACTCTAAAGAGGGGGTGGGACAACTACCCCTGAGCACCAAGAGCTCAGTTTGAGATTCGGATGTTCAGGAGCCTCTGTGAGCAACCGCGCCGGAGCCTGACACACGCCGGGACCGGCATAGGGTGGGCTCGACGCGAGTTTCGAGGCGCAGGGACGGCGGCAGAACATGGACAACGGCACCCGCGGCGAGCTGCTCAGTCGCCTGGCCGAGGCGGTCGGATCGTTCACGATCGCGCACCCGACGCGGGTCGCGGTCGACGGACCGCCCGCCGCGGGCAAGACCACGCTGGCCGACGAGCTCGCCGTCGTCCTGCGCGCGCAGGGCCGCGAAGTCATCCGCGCGTCGATCGAAGGCTTCCTCTTCCCCCGGTCACAGCGCTATCGGAGCGGCGTGTACTCGGGCGAAGCCTGCTTTCACGACAGCTTCGACTACGACGCGCTGCACCGGGTCCTGCTCGATCCGCTGGGCCCGGGCGGAGACCGAAGGTTCCAGCGGGCGGTCTACGACAAGAGCACGGACACCGCACTGTCCCAGGCGATCAGCACGGCATCCGCCGACGCGGTGCTGCTCTTCGAGGGCGTGTTCCTCCTGCGCCCGGAGCTGATTGATCGGTGGGACCTGCGGATCCTCGTATCCGCCGCGTTCGAGGAGACACTGGATCGCGCCCGGACCCGCGACCAGGCGCTGTACGGATCCGCCACCGAAGTCGAGCGACGCTTCCGCAACCGCTACCTACCCGCCCAACAGCTCTACTTCGACGCGGCCCGCCCGACCGATCACGCCGACGTCATCGTGCACAACGACGAGCCCCAGCAACCGGCATGGGAGGCCCGAACACTCTGATCAGATGCACAGGACTTGACCATGGCTCAACCTCGTGGATCCGATCCCGGCTGCAGAGGGACGACGAGCACGACGGTCACCACCGACGGTCCCGGTGCGAGCCACACGGACGCAATCTGTCGGAATCCGTAGGCTCCCGCGTACCGGTTCGGAGGGGGTCACGGGTACCGTGGGTCGCGTGATGCACAGGCTCTTCTCGGGCGCGGCGATCGCGGGTGCGGTGGTTGCCGGCGTGATGCTCGCGGGGTGTGGTTCGTCCTCGTCGGGATCGCCCCCGGTGAAGACGGCCGCGGTGCCCTCCACCAAGGCGCCGGTGCCGGTCGCGGCGGAGCCCGCGGGCCCGAATCCGTCCCGATCCGCCCAGATGGTCTGCGCCGAAGAGGCCCAGAAGGACATTGCCCAGGCGCTCGGCATCACACCGACCCAGGTCACGACGCCGACCTGGGTCGACCACGTGTACTCGTGCCAGTACGTGTACCCGAACGCGGTCATCACGCTGTCCGTCAAGGAGCTGAGCAGCGCGGCCGAGACGAGGGCGTACTTCGACGGGCTGGGCACCGCGCTGGGTCGGCGCTCCGTGTCGATCGAGCTGGGGGACGGCGCGTTCCGCACCAGGAACGGCAGCGTCGTCGCCCGCAAGGACTACAAGGTCCTCGAGATCGATGTCGCGCGGGTTCCCGCACAATTCGGCAGGTTCGATCTCCCGCCGGCGCGGGTGGCGCTCAACGTCGCCGCAACCCTCATCGGGTGCTGGACCGGCGCCTAGGAGCTCCAGCTCGACGGCCGAGATTTCTCGCAATTGGCCACCGAGCGTGTTCGCGGCCGTTGCACGACCGGACCTCCGTCTCTAGCGTCGGTCTCGCCTAAGCCGCGGGGAGCAACAGAGCGCTGGCGAGCGGGCCCCGACCTCGGTCGCGGGGCCCGACTCGCGTGTGGGGCCGGAAGCGGTCAGCGCACCGCGGTGATCATGAGGTGCCAACCGATCGCCTTGCCGAGCTCGCGCCGGACGCCGAGTGGTGTCTTGGTGGTGAGCGGGCCGAAGCCGTACGTGAACGGGTACTCGGTGTGGACCGTCACGTCACTGAACGCGCCGAAGAGCTGCTTCACTCCCTTGCGGCTGTACGTGTAGACGACGGGGCAGTGGTCCTTGCGGTCCTTCGGGGACTCGTACGGCAGTCGGAACGCCTTGTGCACGAGGTTCACCAGCGAGTCGCGGGCGTACAGCATGATCAGCGCCTTACCGCCGGGCTTCAGCACGCGGTGCACTTCGCTGACGGCCTTCTCGATGTCCGGGGTGTGGTGCAGCACGCCGAACGAATAGACGACGTCGAAGGTCGCGTCGGGGAAGTCCAGGTTCTCCGCGTTCGCGCGGCGGAAGTCGATCGTCACCCCGGCGTGCTGCGCGTACTCCCGGGCTACCGCGAGCGCATTCTCGGTGAGGTCCACCGCGGTCACGTCGAAGCCGGCCTTCGCGAGCTGGATGCTGTCCACGCCGATTCCGCACCCGACCTCGAGCAGCTTGCCGTGGCTGCCCGCGAGTGACGCGAACAACTCGGCGAGGTGGTAGTGCGTCGCGTAGCGGCGCTCCTCGATCTCGCGGAAGTACTCGGCCGACGCCCGTGCCTCGTCGGTGTAGTACTCGTTGTTGACGTGTCCTTCCCAGAAGTCCTTGACCGTCTCGACGGTCGGCTCGGGCTCGGGCGCCATCACACTCACGCTCCTTCTGCGGCGGCCGGTCGGACCGAGCCGCCCCTTGAGGTTGTCACAGCCTGCGACTCGATGAACACGTCGTGCCAGAGCTCGAAGCCGATCATCTGCCACAGCATGAAGTAGTGCCAGCGCATCCTCTGATGCGGCTTGGCGTCCAGCACCCCCCGCACGAACTCGGGGTTGAACACACCGGAGCGGGCGAGCCGCTCGGGGGTCAGCAGCTCCCGCGCCATGGGTCCGAGGTCCTTCTGCCACTGCTCCACCGGGTTGAACGTGAAGCCCCACTTCTTCTTGTCGAGCACCCGGTCCGGGAGCACCCCGCGCAGCGCGTCCTTCAGCAGGCCCTTCATGCCGCTCCCGAACCGGAGCTCGTCCGGGATGCGAGCCGCGAAGCGGACGAGCTCGAGATCGAGGAGGGGGACGCGGGACTCGACGGAGTGGGCCATCGACATCGTGTCCTCGTTGTGCAGGAAGTCCGAAACCATCTTCTGGGAGAACTCGGCTTGCAGCACCTGCGCTTCGAGCGACGCGTCATTGTCGAAGTACTGGTCGAAGTCCTCACGGCTCTCGGTGGCCAACCGGTCGACGAACTCCGGGGTGTACACGCGGCGCACGAGCTGCTCGTTGAAGTCCCAGGCGTTGCGCAGGAGCAGGTAGTGACGGGCACCGTCGTCCGAGGCCGCGAGCCATTCGAGCTTGCGGGTCGAGAGGTCGAGCTGCGGACGGCCGAGCGCCGCGACCCGGCGCGCGGTCCAGTCGAGCGCGGGGGACAGCGCGTGGACGGTGCTGCCGACGATGCCCGAGCGCATCCGCCGGGTGCGGCCGAGGTAGCCGTAGATGTCATAGCCGGCGAACAGCTCGTCGCCACCGAGCCCGGAGAGCACGACGGTCACGTGCTCGCCGATGAAGCGGTGGAGCAGGTAGAGCTGCAGCGAGTTGACCTTGGGCTGCTCCGAGAAGCGGATCGCCTCGGCGAGATACGGGAGCACCGGCTCGGTGAGGACCATCTCGTGGTGCTCGGTCTCGTACTTCCTCGCGACGAAGCGCGCGTCGTCAAGCTCGTCGGTCGGCTCGTCGAAGCCGAGGCTGAAGGTGTTGATCGGCCCGGAGTACCCGCGCCTGATCATCGCGACGATCGAGCTGGAGTCGATGCCTCCGGAGAGCGAGACGCCGAGCGGGACGTCGGACAGCAGCTGGCGCTTCACCGCGGCCTCGTAGTGACTGCGGATGCCCTCGAGCCAATCGTTGCGGCTGAGCGACCCGTCCGGCGTCCAGTCCACCTCGGCGTAGGAGTAGTGACGCGACTCGGTGCCGTCGAACTCGAGGATGTGGCCGGGCGGGAGCTGGCGGATCCCCCGGAACATCGTGCGCTCTCCCGGCACGTACCGCACGTTCATCGAGAGGTGCAGGCTCGCTTCGTCCAGCTCGGCGTGGACGAGCCCGCTGGCCAGCACCGCCTTCGCTTCCGACCCGAAGGCGAGCCGACCGGGGCGCTCCGCGTACACGACGGGCTTCACGCCGAGCGGGTCTCGGACGACGAACAGCTTGCCGAGCCGGCGGTCGAAGAGCGCGAAACCGAAGATTCCGTTCAGCCGGGAGACGAAGCCGATCCCCTCGTCCTCGTAGAGGTGGGGGAGGACCTCGGTGTCACACGTGGTGTGGAGCGTGTGGCCGCGCTCGAGGACGAGCCGGCGCAGCTCGGGGTAGTTGTAGGTCTCGCCGTTGTAGACGACCACGACCGAGCCGTCCTCGTTCGACATCGGCTGGACACCGCCGTGCACGTCCTGGATGGCGAGCCGCCGGTTGCCGAGGCAGACGCCGTCACCGACGAAGAAGCCCTCACCGTCGGGACCGCGGTGCGCGATCGTGTTGGCCATCGCGCGGATCAGGCCTTCGTCACCGAACCCGTAGGTACCCGCGATCCCGCACATTCAGCCGCTTAACCTCCGGGGCGGACTCACGGAATCCGCGTACTGCGCGTGGACCCGGCGCGCTGCCTCGGTCTGGCGCCTGGAGGTAGCGAATCCGGACAACTAGTCTATCGGCGAGCAACGGGCAGAGGAATACATGGGGGCAACGAGCGTCGGTGAGTCGTCGCGCGAAGGGCGCGGCCGCGCAAGGTGGGCGCTTATTGTCTGCGGCGCGACGATCGTGATGGCCATCGGTGGTCCGCTGGTTGGTCGCGGCATCTTCATCGGCACGAGCATCGTTCGCAGTGAGCTGCCGTGGAATCTCGAAACTGCATCGAGCTTCGAGTACCGACTCCCACCCCTCAATGACACGGTCGAGATCGGAGCGCCGGAGCGCATCTTGATCCGTGACACGCTCGTGAACGATCACCACGTGGCGCTCTGGGATCCGTTCGCCAACGGCGGTACCCCGCTCGGCTCGCAGCCGAACACCGGGATCTTCGCACCCCTGAGCTGGCCGCTCCTGCTGCTCGGGGTGCGGCTCGGCTCCGCGTGGTCGGGCCTTCTTCGATTGGCAGTTGCGGCGTCCGGAACGTACTTCCTGCTGCGCCGGCTCGGACTCTCCCGGTTTGCGGCGGTGTGTGGCGGGCTCGCCTACTGTACGAGCGGCTTCATCGTCTCGTGGAACAACTGGCCGCAGGCGGACCTGGCGGCGCTGCTCCCTCTCCTCTTCCTCGCCACGGATGGTCTCCGCGAGCGGCGGGGTGTCCTTGATTTCGTCGCAGTGGCAGCGTTGGTCGGAGCGATGCTGCTCGAGGGCTACCCTCCGCTTCTCATCGCCACGTTCTACGCGCTGGGCGGGTTCCTGCTCGTGCGGTGGTGGGAGTCCACGCGCGATGAGGCACGCGGGAGTCTTACGCTCATGGCGCGTCTGCGGGTCGGGTTCAGACCCGCGTGGCTCTTGGCCGGGGCGGTCGTGTCGGGAGTTGCCTTAGCCGCCTTTCAGCTCTTGCCATTCGTCATACGCCTCGGTACGTACGACACGTCGTACCGGTCATCAGGCGCGGATCGGCAATTTCCTTCCTCAGCGCTGCTCACAGCGATCTTCCCCTGGGCTCAGGGAAACCCGGCGCACCGTGGCACTTCGATCCCGTACGACCATGTCACGAACTTCTCGATCACTGAGCAGTTCGTCTTCCTCGGCGCGGCGGCCGTGGTGCTCGTGTTCCTGGCGCTGCTCGTCGGTCCTCCGAAGCGGGTGACCTCGGGCGTCTACCGATACTGTGCCGCCGTCACCGGACTGCTCCTCCTTGTGTTGTTCGGCTCGCGCATCGGTCCACTGCCGAGCGTGGGCAGGTGGCTGCGGAACGCGGTCTACGCACTTCCGGGAATGAGCGAGGTTCCGCTGCACCGCCTCGTCGCACCACTCTTGTTCTTTGCGGCCCTGTTAGCGGCGTTCGGCATTGAGCATGTGGTCAGCTCAGATCGTGCCACCGTTGCGTTCGGCGGGCGGCGGCTCGCACGGGCGGGCCTGATTGCCGCCTTTGCCGGGTACCTGTTAGTTCCGGCACTGAGCAGCGAACTCCATCTGACCGTGTCGACGACGCGGAATATCTACTACGGCGTTCCCCGCACCGTGGCGCAGCGCGCCTACATTCTCACGAGCACGATCGTGCCCTTGCTCATAGCGATTGCAACGGTGGTGGCGATCGTTATCGCGTTGCGGTTCCGCGGGAGCGCGCGTCAGGTTGCGATCGGTGTGATCCCGGTGCTGCTGGCAGTCGAGGGGCTACTCGTCACGACCGTGATGTTCCCGCGAGTGCCTGACCAGGACTTCTATCCGGAGACCGGAGTGACCCGGTATCTCCACGATCATCTCGGACACGAGCGCATCGCCCCCGCTGGCCGGATGCTCTACTTCGGGACGAACGCGGTATACGGGCTGCGCTCCGTCGGCGGGCATTCGTTCACGCCGCCGGCGTGGCGCGAACTCGTGAACGTGGCGGGCTCGATGGGTAGCGATCCGACTCAGTTGCGTCTCACTGGCAGCCTGGGCCTAGCGCAGTCACCGGTGCTCGACCGCCTTGGCGCTCGGTACCTTGTCACCTCTCCGTCCGGCGCGTTTGGAGTGCCCGAGCCTGCCTCAGGTGCCGTGCGGGATGTCGTGCTGGGAAACGGGGCCAGCCGCGCAGGGGTCGTCGCTCCGGGACCGCTGCGGGCGGTCGTGCTGCAAGTCCGCGGCCCGAACCTGCTGCGAGGTGATCTGGCGTTTCTGGACGTCACCGTGCGGGACCCGTCGGGTCGGATCTTCGCCCGTGGTCAGCGTCGGCTTATCTCCCTCGCCCGAGACACTCGCTACATCGTTCCTGTCCCGGGCGATCGATTGCCGACCGGGGGCCCGTGGACTATCCAAGTCGCGCTCCGATCGAATCGGCGTGACACAGCGCGGCTCGCCGCCAAGAGCAACGGAGTCCTGAGCATCGGTTCGGTCAGACCGGCCGACGACGGTCTACGGCTCGTCTACACCGACGCCGGAGCGACCGTCTACCGCAGGCTCGCGGCGCTGCCGCGCATCCGGTGGGCGAGTCGCACGGTCACGGTCCCGGGCGGGCGCGCGCGTCGCAATCTGCTGATGACGGGCGATCTGCCCGACGACACCGTCATCCTTGATCGACCGGGACCCCGGGCGTCCGGTCGGCCGGCGAGAGTCGTGGTCAAGAGGGACTCCGGCGACGAGATACGTGCCGAGGTGAACGCGAAGGGTGCGGGCTACCTCGTGGTGGCCGACGCGATTCAGGACGACTGGAGTGTGACCGTCGACGGCCGGCCGGCCAAGTTACGGGATGCGGACCATGCCGTGGTCGCGGTCCTGGTACCGGCCGGGCGACACGTGATCGAACTCTCAGCCACACCGCGCGGATGGCGAACCGGAATCGTAGTGAGCCTCGGCGCGGTGCTCGTACTGGCGCTCGTCCTCGCGTGGGGTCTGCTGATCCGCCGGCGGTCTCGGGCGCGCAGCGCAGCCACTGAGCGACCGGACGTGGACGCGGAAGATCAGGACCCGTCTGCGAAGGTGTTCTCGAAGTAATCGACCATCCACTGGGTGACGTCGATCTTGTCGGCGAGCAGGCGCTCCCGGGCCAGCTGGCCGAGCTCGCGGGGCGAGTTGGCGAGGAGCTTCTCCACTGTGGTGACCGCGCGGTCGTACTGGTCGTCGGTGAAATGACGCACGAGGCCGTAGCGGCGCTCTTCGTCGTCGGTGTAGCCGCGGCCGGTCGTGGCGATCATCACGGCGGGCACGCCGAGCACCGCCGCCTCGGACGACATCGTCGCCGACTCGCCGACGATCATCTGCGCGTGGGCCAGCAGGTGGTGGATGTCCTCGACCGGCCCCTTCACCTCGAGTGGCACGAGGTCGTCCGGCAGGGCCGCCTCGGACGAGATGAGCACCCGCCCGTGCCGGGCGAGGATCTCCACGAGGTTCCGCTTCTGGGCCGCGGTGAAGCCCGTCTCGCGCCGGTCGTGCACGGCCTGCCAGGAGACGAACCGCACGAGTGAGTACTGCTCGCCCTGCTCGATGCCGTACCCGGCGAGCTTCGCGGGGTCGGGCGTGAACCGGTTGGGGTGGAGGTAGGCCAGCTCGTGGTAGCCGGGGTAGCGGCGGTGCGTACCGCGAACGTTGCCCTGGTAGCAGTCCGGCGTGACGACGCTGTGCGCGAGCGGGTAGACGAACCAGTTCGTCTGGCGCGCGAACTCCGTGTCGTAGAACACGACGGCCGGCACCTTCTTGATCTTGCCCGCGAGCGCGATCGACGGGCCCATGATCCCGGTCATCACGTCCGGTTGGAACCGGTCCATGATCCGCATGAGCGAACGGGTGCGCTGTGACATCTCCGTCACCAGCCCGACGCCGCCGCTCTTCTGCACCGAGATCTGCTCGTAGGGCAGGCCGTACTGCTCGAGCAGGTCGACGGACCGGTCCTTGTCCCGAGCGGTGATGGTGAGCTCGTGGCCGCGCCGGTCCATGACCTCGTAGAAGTTGCGGAAGAAGTGGACGTGGGCCGGGTGCAGGATGTCGATGAGGATGCGCATCGCTCAGCCGGCCTTCTGGGCTTCGCTCGTCACCGGCCGGTGCGCGACCGCCAGCACACCCGCACCCCACCGGGGCCGCGACCACTTCCCCAGGTACGAGAAGGCGAGCAGGAAGGGGAACGCGAGCGCGTAGAGGACCTTCCGCTGCTGGTCGGCGCCGCTGATGGAGTACGAGATGTTGTTCGTGAACGTCTCGATGATCCCGTACGTGTAATGGCTCTCCTCCACCTCGAACCCCGCGCTGCCGAGCTTGCTGATCAGCTCCTCGGACCGGTAGCCGGGGCGGACGTGCCCGGGGACGTCGAAGTTCACGCGGCGGCCGAAGGCGAACCAGCGCCGGTCGTGGCCCGGAACATGGTTGACGAGCCGGCCGCCGGGCCGCAGCGCCCGCAGCAGCCCCTTCATCGCGGTGACGTCGTCCTCCACGTGCTCGAGGTTGTCGACGCTGACGACGAGGTCGAACTCGGCGTCGAAGTCGAGCTTCGTCACGTCGCCCTGCTGGAAGCGCAGGTTCGTGAGCCCGGCGCGGCGCGCGATCTCGTTGGCCCGGTCCACGAGCGCGGGTTCCAGCTCGACGCCGACGACCTGCGCCTCCGGGTGACGCTTGGCCAGCTCGATCGAGAAGACACCACCGCCGCACCCCGCATCGAGGATGTCCCGGTAGGTGCCGTCCGTCGCGGGCAGCACGCGCCGGAGGCGGATGCGCAGCCCGTTCGCGGGCGCGCCGAGCAGCTTGGCGTACGTGCGCTCGAACCGGCTGCGCCCGGGGTCGAACGAGAGCTCACGACCCGGGAAGCCCTTCACGCCGACGCTCCGCAGTACTCGAGGTGCGAGGCGAGCGCCCAGGACATCCAGCCCTGGCACCAGCGCAGCTCTCGGATCCTGGTCCGGTAGGTCTTCCCCCCGGGCAGCGGGCGCTGCTGGTAGAAGAACCAGTCCGTCTTCGGGTCCCACATGTTCGCGAGCGTCCAGTCGAGGACCCGCTTCGACATGTCGCAGCCCTCACCCCGGATCTTCTGCTGCAGCGCGAACGTGATGACACCCTGTGCGCAGCCGTGAATGTCGATCGGGTAGTGCTTGTCGCTCATGAAGCGCGCGGCGCCGTCCGCTTCGAAGAGGCGGCGACGGTAGAAGTCCAGACCCTGGTCGTACGCCGGCGCGAACTCGTCCGTCTTGGTGGCCTGCATGTAGACGAGGATCGCGTCGAGGATGAAACCCGTGTGGTAGTTGTCGTGCGTGATGTGGCTGGCCGAGGGTGGCTCGGAGTAGAACCACGCACCTTCGTCGGTCTGCTTCGACACGACGTAGCGCACGAGCCGGCCGCCCTCTTCGACCATCGCCGGATCGTCGAGCAACGCGCCGAGCCGGCCCGCGAGCGCGCCGACGAGGACCGAGACGTCCATCACGATCCAGGTGACCGCAGGATCGGGCACGTAGCTGACACAACGATGGCGCTCGTCCTCGAACAAGGTCTTCGGCGCGTCGAGCAGGAACCGCATGACGTCGGTGGTGGCGTCGAGGTAGCGCGTGTCACCGAGTGTCTCGTACGCGTCGAGGAGCGCCTGACCCACGAACGAGGTGACGACCCGGTTCGGGAAGTTCCGCGGCGCGAAGAACCCGACGTCCTGCCACGGGTACGGATAGCCCCAGCCCATCCCGGGCAGGTCCCCGCCGCCGGCCTGGACGTACGGGGACGGGTGGGCGATCAGCCAGTCGAGGAGGTCCCGCGCCTCCTTGGCGTAGGACTCGGACCCGGTCACCCGGTATCGGGAGAGCAGGGCCCGGGAGAAGAGCGAGAGGCCCTTGGCATTGCGGGCCTTGCGGACCCGGGCCAGGTTGCGCACGTCCACCGGGCTGCGCATCACGAGCTGGGTGGCGACGAGCCGGCGGGGCCGGGAGGTCCCGGCCAGCTTCTCGAGCCCGCGGGAATTCAGGGCGTCGTGCTTCGAAGAGCCCTCGAAGTCGTCCTTCCGGGCGGTGTCGAGCACCCGCTCCAGAACGTCGGCGGAGTCCCCACGGACCGTTGAGCCGGCCACCATGCTCGCTTCGTCTCCCACTGCCGTGTGACCGAACCTCGGAGGTGATGCGTCGGTTGCCCCGCTTCACACCCACGCCGTGGGGGCCGGCGAGGAAGGCAGAGGCTACCAGCGAGGAAATACTGTTGGCGACGGGCCCGCGGCGCCGGGCCCGAATTCCGCTCAGGTGGCGGCTGTCTCCTCCGGAGCTGGCACGCCGATTGTCGCGACCGGATACCGCCGAGCTACCAGCTTGTTGGCGATCAGGGCGAGGAGCTCGGCGCCAATGGACAGCAGCCGCAGTGCGAGCGAGACCGCGAGGAGCGGACCAGTGCCGACGCCGGGGATCAACAATACGAGCAGGGCCTCACGGACACCGACCCCGGCGGGAATCGGAATGGCGAGAAAGCCGATGACGAAGCTCGCGGCGAAGGCACAAAACACGTTGAGCGGCGGCGCGTCGGACAGGGAGCTCAGCATGACGGTGTACGCCGCGCACATCGCGCCGATGGTGACGAGGGCCCAGACGTAGAAGATCAGGATGTCCCGTTGCGTAGGCAGCTGATCTGAACCCGGCACGCGGGCCCAGCGCCGATGCATGAAGTCAAGGACCCACGCCATGAGTCCGCGGTGTAGGAACACCACCATCCCAAGTCCGAGGAATGCGATGACCCGCACCCAGCCAGGCAGATCCGTCGCGAAGGCGAGGCCGGCCGCCAACGTCGAACCACCAGCGACGGCACCGACCGCCGAGACCGGATAGGCGACCGCTGCACGACGAAGCGGAACACCCGCCGCCCGAGCCAGTGTGAGTTGGCTCGTCGCTTGCACCAGGCCTCCCGCAGGCACGTACTTCGTCAGCTGGGAAAGGTAGAAGGTCCCGCGGATGACGTTGCGACTCGCCGCGCTCACCAGCAGGTCACTGAACAGCGCAACCCACGCACGCGCCGATGCAGTAATAGCTACGAGTGAAAGCACCCCCGCGACTGCAATCGTTTCGGGTGCCGGGAGGACGGTCTCTCCGGCCTGGTCGACAGATTCGGCCACCGCGAGCGCTATGCCGACCAGCCCGACCACGAGGATGGCTGTCTGGATCAGGCGGCGCTTGATCATGAAGCTTCGGCTGCCCTCAAGTTGGTGCGTGCCGGAGGCGAAACAAGAATCGAGGAGGGCAGCGTACCCCGCTCTATCGGTCGCCTATCGTCGTGGCTCTGCGGTTGCTGTCCGACCGGCTGCGCTGAACACGGGAAGCGATGAGCATGGAACCGATACGTCGAGAGCCTCGCGAAGGCGTTGTAGGCACGTCGCGCGCGTGGGTGGAGCGCAAGATCAACCGGACCGGGTATCAGGACGACCCGCGCCTCGCCGTAGACGGTTTCCATATGCGCGTCCCGCTTCCGGCTGCGGCCTGTGACTACCTGGTCGAGGCGTTCATGGCGACCACCCCGCACGATCCGCTGACGTGTCGGATCAAGGCGTCCTTGATGCGTTGGCGAGGGGCCAGAGTGGGCCAGAGCCTGAAGATCTGGCGCGACGTTTGGATTGATCATTTTCGGAGCCTGAGCATCGGCTCGGACGTCACCATCGGCAAAGGGACGATCATGCTCTGCATCGGCGAGGTGCAGATCGGCGACCGGGTGATGATCGGTCACGGCGCGCAGATCATCAGCGCGGGGCACCGCATCCCACGCCGGAGCGAGCTGATGAGGTTCTCCGGCTTGGATGCTGCCCCAATCGTCATCGAGGATGACTCGTGGATCGGCGGAGGGGCGATCGTGCTGCAGGGGGTCACGGTTGGATACGGGGCTGTCGTCGCCGCTGGTGCCGTTGTCACGAAGGACGTCGAACCGTATGCGATTGTCGGTGGCGTACCCGCGGTGCAGATCGGATCGAGAGAGGACTGAGCCCTAGCTCTCGCCGGCCTCGTCATCGTCGGCCAGAAGGGACTCGAGAAACGCGGCCAGGTTGATCGCGTTGCCTGTCCGGATGCTCTCCTGCGCGGCGAAGACGGTCAGGGTAGCGAGCGATGCGCCCTCCCAGCGGAGCAGCGAGTTCCTCTCGCCCCGGATGGCGGCGATGAACTCGCGGAGCTGCTCCTTGTGGCCCATCGACGCGCCGAGCCCGTCGCCGAGCTTGCGGGCTTTGCGACCGTGGACCGTGAGCGACCCGAAGTCGTCCAGGGTGGCCACCTGGCCCTTGGCGAGCACGGTGATGCGCTCGGTGGGGAAGTCGGGTGATCCGCTCTCGTCGAAGGTGATGTTCGCCACCGCGGTGGGATAGTGAATCGTGACGGCGTAGTTGCACAGAGTCCGGAGGTCGTCGGGCACCGGTCCGAGCGCCCGGGCGTACACCGAGATCGGGTCCTGGCCGATGAGCAGGTTGCAGATGTCGACGAAGTGCTCGCCTTCGCTGATCAGGCGACCGCCGCCGTCGATCGGATCGAGCGACCAGTGATCCGGCGGGAGGTAGGGCCGGGTCACCGTGTAGTTGACGGATTCGACGGCGCCCTCGACGGAGTCGCGCAGCCGCTTCGTCATAGGTGAGTAGCGGCGGTTCAACCCGACGGTCAGCAGGATGTCCTTGCCTTCCATCCGGCGCAGGATGTCGGCGAAGTCCTCGAGCCGCGTGACGAGCGGCTTCTCGACCAGGATCGCCTTGCCGGCCTCGATCGCCTGGCACAGGTTCG
The DNA here is from genome assembly GCA_038252255.1 of Acidimicrobiia bacterium. Taxonomy (GTDB): domain Bacteria; phylum Actinomycetota; class Acidimicrobiia; order IMCC26256; family JAENVU01; genus Chersky-806. The sequence continues at coordinate 29,574 of JBBSAM010000005.1, forward strand.
CGTAATGCTCGGGTTGGATCGTGGAGATGAGAACCCCGTCGGTGCCGGGGTCGTCGAGCACCGCCTGGATGTCCGTCGTGACGATCGTGGCGTCGATCTTCTCCGCCAGTGCCGTCGCGTTCCGGCCCGTCGCCGACGCGATGCCGCGGATCTCGACCCCCTTCATCGACCGCAGGTTCGGGAGCTGCTGCGCGAGCACGTGGTTGCCGAACCCGATGAGGGAAATGCCGACCATGCCACTCTTGCGAGGCCGCGGGTGCACCTCGATCGTCGGCTTCCGTTCCGGCTCCTCGTCGCTATAGCGGATGAGCGCGGCCAGGCCGCCGAGCGTTCCCTGCTGCACTGCGTCGAACGCGGATTGCACGTCTTCGAGGTCGTACACGCCGCCGATTAACGGCTCGAGCGAAACCGCACCCACCGACAGCAGGCGGATGACCTCGGCGAGGTTCCGGTTCTCGGTCCAGCGCACGTAGCCGAACGGGTAGTCGAGCCGACCCTTCTCGTAGCCGGTGTGATAGCTGCCGGGCCCGTACGCACGCGAGTAGCGGAGGTCGATCTCGCGGTAGAGGAACTCCTTGGGGTGGATGTCGAGCTTGACGTACCCGACGATGACGACGCGGCCCTGGCGCCGGGTGATCGCCATCGCCGAGTTGATGATCTCCGACGAGTCCGAGCTAGCGCACACGATCGTCGAGTCGACACCGTGCTTCCCGGTGTAGTCGAGGATCTGGCGCTTCCACTCCGGGTCCCGCGGATTCACGACGAACGATGCGCCGGCTTCGCGAGCGAGCTCGTTGGCGCGGGGGTTCACATCGATTCCCACCACCACGCAACCGGCCGCGAGCGCGATGCGCGCGGCGAGCTGGCCGACGAGCCCGAGCCCATAGATGGCGACGACCTCACCGAACTGCAGGTCGGCGCGGCGCAACGCCTGCATCGCGATCCCGCCCACAGTCACGAACGACGCCTCGCGCAGATCCACGTTGTCGGGCACGGGCACGACGTGGTTCAGCGCCGGCGCGGCCAGCTCCGCGTGGCCCGTGGCCGCGTACGCCACGGTCTGGCCGACCTGGAAGCCCTCGACGTGGTCCCCGTAGGCGAGGACGGTGCCGGCCCCGCTGTAGCCGATCTCCCGGGGCGTGATCATCTCGTGCCACACCCGGCGCGCCGACTGCGTCGGGCCGGCGGACATCACCGTCTGCTTGACCGCGTTGCGCATCCAGGGATCCTGCAGCGTCTGCTTCGCGAGCTCGACCGGGGTCTTCGCCAAGGTGCTCATCTCCGTTCCCGAGCTGATGAGCGAATACCGGCTCTGGACCAGGACCTGATCGGGTCCCACGTACGGCTCCGGAAGCTCGACGATCACGACGCGACCGCGCCTGTCGATCACCCGGCGGAAGACCTGTTTCATGCAGCGAATCCTTGTTGTCGTCGAGCGGTGTCTAGCGCGGGCTCACCGCGACGCGGGATCCACGACCGTGCTGGGCTTGGAGAGTCGAACGAACAGGTCGGCGAGCAACCCGATGGCGAGCAGCTGGAACGCGGCGAAGAGGATCAGCAGCGCGTTCGTCGTGATCCGGAGGTCATAGGTGATCGCGTCGTACACGACCTTCCCGACACCGATCAACAGCAGCGCGGTGGCGAGCGGGAGGAAGACGCGGAGCGGGCTGTACGAGAGCACCATGCGCACGACCTGCGTCATGTACCGCTTGGTGTCCTTCCACCAGTGGAACTTGGACTTGCCGGCGCGCTCGGAGTACTCGATGGGCACGTACTTCACCGAGTAGCCGTTGGCGAGGAATGACAACGTGAGCGTCGTCACGCACGAGAACCCCGCCGGGAGCTGGTTCAGGTACTGGCGACCGACATCGGCCCGGAATGCCCGGAGGCCGGAGTTCAGGTCGGGGATCTTCGTCTCGACGAGGTAGCTGGCCAGCTTGCGGATGAGCCACTTGGCCGGCACCCGGGCGATCTTGACCGTCCCCTGCTCGGAGGTGCGGGCGCCGACGACCTGGTCGTAGCCGTCCAGCTCCTTCACCATCTGCGGGATCTCGTGGTTCGGGTACGTCATGTCTGCGTCGGTCCACACGATGACCCGACCGCGCGCGGCATGCGAGCCGACGCGGCGGGCCGAGCCGCTACCCCGGTTCTGCGCGAACTGGATGAGCCGGATGCCCTCGATCTCGCGGAGCTGCTCACCGGACCCGTCGTCCGAGCCGTCGTCCACGACGATGATCTCGAATGAGTATGGCGACGCCTCGAGCGCAGTGCGGATCCGGTCGATCTCCGCGCGGAGATGACCCTTCTCGTTATAGACCGGAAGTACGACCGTGACGTCGCACTCAGATCCGTCCCCCAGCGCCTGCTCCGGCATGCTCATAACGTGACGAAGATCGTACACCGGCTCAGTTTGCGGACCGACCGGGTGGGTCGGACGACTCATCGTGCCGCCTAGGGGTCAGAGCGCGTGATCGCTAAGGTTCCCACTCTCTATGGGGGCAGAAGGGGCAAGCCGGCGGCGCATCGTCGGGTGGGCCGCGGTCGTGTGCGCGGCCACGATCCTGCTCGCGATCGGCGGCCCGCTGATCGGGCGCGGCCTCCTCATCGGGGCTGACGCCACCCGCACGGCTCCCCCGTGGGATGCGGACACCCCTACGAGCTTCGTCTACCGCCACGGAGGGATCAACGACACCGTCGACTCCGGCGCGCCGGCCCGGGAGGCGATTCGCCGGACGCTGGTGGACGACCACCGATTGCAGCTGTGGGACCCGTATCCCGACGGCGGGGCGCCGCTCGGCTCGGTACCCAACAGCGGCATCTTCGCTCCCATCAACTGGCCGCTGTTCCCGCTCGGGGTCAGCCACGGCTTGGCGTGGGCCGCGTTCCTCCGCCTCGCGGTCGCCGCCATCGGCATGTTCTTCCTGCTCCGCCGGCTCGGGATCTCACGGTTCGCCGGTGTCTGCGGGGGGCTGATCTATTGCACCAGCGGGTTCCTAATCGTCTGGAACAACTACCCGCAGGCGGACATCGCGGCCATGATCCCCCTGCTGTTCCTGGCCGCGGACGTCCTGCGAGAGCGGCGACGAGCGATCAACGTGCTCGCGGTCGCAGCCGTTATGGCGGCGATGCTGCTCGAGGGCTACCTGCCTCTCGTGCTCGTCACGTTGTACGCGCTCGGTGCCTTCCTGCTCGTCCGCTGGTGGGAGGCATCCCGGGGCCAAGATCCCGACCGCCCGTCGCTCTCGGCGCGTCTGCGCTCGGCTGTGACGCCCGCCGGTCTGATCATCGCCGCGTTCGCGCTGGGGGCGGCACTTGTCGCCTTCCAACTCGTGCCTCTCGTGCGGGGGCTCGACGCGTACAACATCTCGTACCGGCAGAACAACGCGAACCGCCTGGTTCCACCGGCGGCCCTGTTGACGAGCGCCTTTCCCTGGGCCCAGGGCAGCCCGGCCCATCCGGCGACACTGGCCGTGCTCAATCCGGAGGTTCGGCGTTTCACCGTCAACTTCGTGGAGCAGTTCGCGTTTCTCGGTGCGGCCGCGGTGGTGATGGCCCTCTGGGCGCTCCTGCGTGGCCGACCATCACGCGTCAGCCGCGGTGTGTACGGGTATTGCGTCGCCGGCACGGCACTCTTGCTCCTCGTCCTCGTCGGCACCAGCGTCGGGCCGCTGCCCGACATCGGGGCCACGCTCACCGAGGCGCTGTACCTCCTACCGGGCATCAATCAGGTGCCACTCATGCGCTTCGTCGCACCGCTGCTCTTCTTCGCGACGCTCCTCGCGGCGTTCGGCGTCGAGCACGTGGCCGCCGCCGATTCGCCACCGTTCCGCTTCGACCGCGGGTCCTTCCTCCGCATCGGCGCGGTCGTCGTTGCCCTGGCGTACCTCGCGTACCGGCCGCTGCGCGACGAGATCACGCTGCTCGTGGACCGGAAGAGCACTGACTACTGGGGGTCGACGGTCGTCCACGTCGCCAGCCAGCGGAGCTGGATCCTCCGGAACTCGGTGGTGCCGGCGATCATCGCGATCGCCGCGATCACGGTGATCTTCGTGGCGTGGCGTTGGCGCGGAACGGTACGCACGGTCGCGCTCGTCACGCTCCCGGTGCTCTTCGCGGTCGAAGGCCTCATGGTGACGACGCCGATGCTCCCGCGAGTCGCGGAGTCCGAGTACTTCCCCCAGACGGGTGTGACCCGGTACCTCGAGGCCAACCTGGGCCACGAACGCGTCGCGCCCGCGGGGAAGGGGATGCTGTACTACGCGACCAACCCCATGTACCGGATCCGTTCGGTGAGTGGGCACTCGTTCACCGACGCGAACTGGCAGCAGCTCATCTACGCGACGCGGCCCGAGTACCAGCTGATGCTCCAGAACCGCCTCGGCCAGTCGCTGGCGGTCGCCACCTCACCGATCCTCGACCGGTTGGCGGCCCGCTACTTCGTCGCGACGCCTACCGCGGTGCCGTTCGGAACTCCGCAGGCCGCGCCGCCCGTGACCGGTTCCGTCACGATCGCCAACGGTCGACCGGCCACCGGATCGATCGCACCCGGGCCGCTGCGGGCGATCCAGGTGCAGGTCGTGGGCCCGGAGCGCCTCCGCGGTGACCTCGTGTACCTCGACGCCGTCGTGCGCGACCCGTCCGGCAAGGTCCTCGCCCGGGGGCGCCGCCGGCTGATCGACCAGCGCAGGACGACGACCTATTACATCGGGTTGAGCGGTGAGGACCTGCCCGCCGGGACACCGCTCCAGGTCCAGGTCGGGATTCGCTCCGATCGTCGCGACACCGTGCGGCTCGCCGCGACCGCCGACGGCTCCGTTGCCATCGGCACCATCCGCCCGGCCGCCGACGGGTTGCGCGTCACGTACGCCGACGAGGGTGCGGTCGTCTACCAGCGGCTCCACTCGTTGCCCCGCTTCCGCTGGGCCAGCCACGCGGTCGTGAAGGATGCCCGCCAGGCGTACGTCGCGCTCGAAGCCGGTGTCCCGGCCGACACGGTGATCCTGGGCCAGCGCGGGCCCGCGGCGGCCGGCGCCCCGGCGCGCGTCTCGGTCCGCCGCGACTCAGGCGACGAGATCCGCCTCACGGTTGACGCGCAGGGTGCGGGTTATGTCGTCGTGGCCGACGCAATCCAGTCGGGTTGGCAGGCCGAGCTGGACGGGAAGACGGCTCCGCTGCGCAAGGCCGACCACGCGCTCGTCGCGATCCACGTCCCCAAGGGGACGCACACGATCGACCTCGTGGCCCGTCCGCGCAGCTGGCGGGCGGGCATCGCGCTCAGCCTCGCCGCGGTCGTGATCTTCGTCGCGCTCCTCGCGTGGGTCGTGATCCGCCGGCGGCGGGTGCGGACGGCGCAGTCGGCCACCTCCGGTCCCGACGTCGCGAACCCGCCTCCGTCCGACCGGCCCGGAACACCGGACCCCGTTCCGAGCGCGACGTGATCTCCACCGCCGCGCCCGAGCCGGTTGAGGTCGACGCGGGGTCCCGCCGTCGCTGGCTGACGATCACCGCCTGCCTGGTCGTCATCGTCGGGCTCACGGTGTGGTTCCGGTTCCGCGCGATCGGGGTGTCGTCGCTCTGGCTGGACGATGCCTGGGTAGGGGTCGGCGCGCACTTCCCGACGATCGGCGACACGATCAGCTCCGGGCTCACGTCGCCCGGGTTCAGCGCGATCTACCGCGGGTGGGCGACCGTCTTCGGCACCGGGGCGACCACCGCGCAGCTGCTGTCCCTGGCCTTCGCCGTCGCCGCGCCCATCGTCATCTTCCTCGCCGCGACCGAACGCGGCCTCCCGTGGTTCGCCGGTCTCTTCGGCGCCGGGTTGCTCGCGACGGCACCGGCCCACATCGACATGTCGATGCGGCTCAAGCAGTACACCGCGGAGGCGTTCGCTGCGTCCGTGGTGCTCTGGCTCGCGTGGCGGGTGCTCGACCGGACGGGGTCGTCCGGTCGTTGGGCCGCGTTCACCGCGGCCGCGGTCGGGGCGAGCCTGCTCTCGGGCATCGGCGCGCTGATCGCCGGTGAGGCGCTGGCAGTGTGTCTCGTCGCGGCCTGGCTGTCGCGGCCGCGGCAGCTACGCGCCGCAGTGATCGCAACCGCGGTCTTCGGGCTTCTCGTCGCGCCGTGGATGCTGCTCGTCGTCCGCCCGAACATCCACCCCAAGCTGGCGGACTACTGGCGCGGCTTCTACCTGGACGGGAACGGCTTCGCCGGTGGGCTGGGAACCCGGTTGCAGGTCATGGCGCACGGGTTCCAGGCGCTGGCCGCGCCGCTCGTGCTGCTCGTGCTGGCGGTCGCGCTGGGCATCGTGCTCGTGCGCCGCCCGCTCGTCGGCTGCCTACTCGGGTTGCCGACGCTCGCGGCGGTCGTGCTGGCGGCCCTCAGCCTCGCCCCGATCGGCACCGGCCGCACCGACGTCTACCTCTTCCCGAGCTGGGCGCTGCTCGTCGCGGTGGCGGTGGCCGAGATTGCCGCGGTGATGGCGTCGCGCGGCAGCTGGGCAACCGGCGCAACCGTGGGCGTGGTGCTCGCCGCGCTGGTGGTGGTGGCGCTCGCCGCGTCGCCGTCGCCCACCAAGTACAAGCCATGTGTCGACCCTCCGGTGGTGGGATCGACGCTGATGCGGTGCGCGTACCCGCAGGAGGACCTCACCCCGCTCGTCCACCAGGTGGAGCGGGAACGGAGGCCCGGGGACAAGGTTGTCGTCTACCCGAGTGCTGGGTACGCGTATGGCATCGCGACGCGGTACCCGATCGAGAAGCGACCAGATGTGCTGGCCCCGACTGACTGGGTGGTCAAGGTGCGGGGGCCGAACCTCGTCGTGCTCGAGGCGCACCGCAAGGACACGGAGAAGTGGGCCGGCCCGCTCGACCGGCTCACCGCCGGGTCGCCGCGGATCTGGCTGATCGGCACCCACTTCTTCCCGGACTGGCCGAAGCTCAAGCAGATGCTGGCGGACCGGGGTTACTACCCGGTCCGGGTCTACGTCCGATCCGGCGCGGAGCTCGACCTGTTCGTCCTCCGGTCGTCGCTCGCGTCGGCTACGAGCCCGAGCCCGTAGCGGGGAAGTGCTGCTGGGCCCGGCGCAGGTCGATGACGTACAGCGACCCGTACTGGTGCACCGCGTCGGGGGCCAGGGAGATGATCCGCTCGAGGTCCTCCTCCCAGTCCAGGTAGTAGCGCGTCGTCGGCGAGTAGGACGGGAGGTGCACGTTCTTGATCGCGCGCAGGTAGTCGGGCTTGAGCGCGACGTCGGTGTTCGGATCCGTGATGAGCAGCGTGGTGAAGCCCGCGCGGCGGAGGCGCGCGATCTTCGCGCCGGGTCCGGCGAGGAACGGGAAGTCGCCGCCGGGCGCGGTGAAGCCGGGGAGATCCATATTCGGGATGTCGTACCGGCGGTAGTCGATGAGGTAGGGGCGGTCGACGGCCGAGATCGTCTTGGCGGGGTTGATGTGCTCGAGGGCGCGCCGGTACGCGTCGCGAAGATGCGGCGTCGACGTCTGGAAGCCGCGCCGCGGCGGCAGATCGTTGGCGAGCGCCCGGCGCAGGATGGTCCCGCCGCCGGGCGCCGTGTCGTACTCGAGTGAGAGCGCGATGCCCGAGTACGCGAGCATGACGAGGATCGCGGCGAAGCCGAGCCCGATGATGCCCGCGGTCCAGCTGCGGTCCCTCGCCGTACCGGCCCGGGCCCGCGCGTCCAGCGAGCGGAGCAGCTCGCAGAAGACGAAGACGACGAACGCCTGGCTCATCGGCGACGTGTACCGGACGTACGCGATCTGGGCCATCGTGTAGCCGCGCAGCGCAACCGCCGCCATCACCAGCACCGTGAGGACGCCGGCGATCGCGGTGAAGGACGGGTCGGGGAGCAGCTTGCGGGTCGCGAAGACGAGGACGAGCACGACGACGACGGCCCACAGGTACGGGCCCGCGCTCACGAGGTGGAACGCGTGGTCGGCAAGGTCAAGCAGGCCGCGTGCGGCCCGGAGCTTGATCGGCACCGGGTTCTGGTTGCCCGGGCTGAGCAGGAAGAACGGCGTGTCGACCGAACGCAGGGAGGCAATCGACCAGGGGAGGAGCGCGACGACCGTGCTGGCCGCTGCGATCCCTAAAGCCGTGATGCGCGCTCGGACCGCCGTTGCCGCGATCCAGATCGTCCCGCCGGCGATGAGCAGAGCCGCGAGCAGCCCGAGGTTGGGTCGCACCGACATCAGCGCGGCGACCACGAGCCCCGCGCCGATCGCCCAGCGGAACGCCTCGCGCGAACGGCCGGCGTGCAGCGACCGGCGGAGCTCGACCAGAATCGCGAGCACCGCGACCAGGAGCGGGGTTCCCATCAGGACCCCGGTCGTGTTGATGCGCGGCACCCAGAAGAATGGGATCGCCAGGATGAACACGATGCTCACCACCCGGGCCCAGGTGGTGCGCAGGCCGTTGAAGACGAACAAGCCGGCGAGGAAGATGCCCGCGAACGTCGTCTCGATCACCCCGATGCCCATGTGGCCGAAGAGGGCGACCGGTATCGCCTGGAGGAACGTGAAGCCTCCGACCGACTGGAGCCGGCGCGTGTTCCACGCGTCCTCGAGCCCGTTGGTGTCGATGAGCCGGTGCGCGAGCGGCAGGTAGGCCCGCATGTCGTCCCATGGATGCAGCGGGAAGCGGAAGCCGACGACGGACTCGAGCGCGGCCACCGCGACGAACGCCCCGATCGCGACCGCCCCGATGAGGGTGACCGTGCGTGTCGGGCGCGGGAGGGCGCGCCCCGTGTGCTCCCGGAACGCCAGGGCCAGGCCCACTACGACGAACGGTGCCGTGACCACCCACCACGGGACCAACAGCACGACGGCGATGCCGCCGAGCAGCATGAGCACGCCGAGGCCGATGCAGGCCATGACCCCGGGTTGACGCCAGCCGGCGGGCTCGACCTCGGCCCCGGGCGCCGCCGCCACGAGCCGGCCGACGACGCCGTAGCCGACCCCGGCGCACGCGGCCCAGAGCACGATCCCGCCGAGGGCGCACGCGAGCACTTGCAGGGCGAAGGTGGGGGAGCCGCTCACCCTGAGCTCCGAACCCGTGTCGGGGCCGCCTGGGCCCCAGCCGTCCTCATGCGTGCGACGAGCAAGTCCGCCAGCCCCCACCGGATCTCGAAGGGGCTGGATCGTAGTGGCTCGGACCGGTCTGTCCGGTTCGGGTCAGCGGCGGGCCCGGACGAGCCACCCGGCCGCGCGCAGCCGGACCCCTTCGTGAGTGACGTACGGCTCGAGGGCATCCTCGACAGCGGCAACCGCGCGCTCGATCGCGTCGGCCGGCGCGTCCGAGAACAGGGTCCGGCCCATGCCGGTGTTCTGCAGGAACGCCGCAGTCTCCTCGGGTGATCCACCACCACCGAGCAGGATCGACTCGTCGATCGGGTCGACGGTCACCTCGCGGTACCCCGCGCCCCCCAGGACTTCGCGGACATGGTCGGCGTCGCCGAGTGAGAAGGGTCCCGGAGTGCCCGGCGGGCCCGGCGTGGGCAGGGGGACGTGTTGGGCCGCGGCCAGCCCGGGCACGGCCATCCACTCGTTGGCGATCAGCTCCTGCCAGCACACGAAGACGAGCCGGCCGCCCTCGCGCAACGAGCTCCGGATGTTCGTGAACGCGGCGACCGGGTCGTCGAAGAACATCACGCCGAACCGGCTCATCGCGACGTCGACGGAACCGGGGTCGAACCGGCGGGTCTGCGCGTCACCGACCTCGAACGTCGCGTTCTCCAGGTCATCCCGGCTGGCCCGCGCACGGGCCGCTTCGATCATGGCGCGCGAGATGTCGAGTCCGGTGGCGTGACCGTGCGACGCGGCCCGGGCCGCGTCGCAGGTGGTCGGCCCCGTGCCGCAGCCGATGTCGAGCACCTGCTCGTCCGGCGCGATGGCCGCGGCCTCGAGCAGCCGAGTGGCGAACGGGGCGAGCATGCGGTCGTACGCGCCGGCCTCGTCGACCCAGTGCCTCGCCTCCTCGGCGTTCCAGTACTCGGATTGGCCCGCGTTCGCCTGGGATCCCGTCATCGCTTCCTCCTGCCTGCGGTTCGACATCGGAGGGTACGCCGACCGAGCCGAGGACCACGGTGACCCCGAGATCGAACTGAGGTTCCGCCGCGCCTGAGCGCGGGCTCAGCCGACCGCCGCCACCGCCGGGAGGCGGAGCGCGTTCGTCCCGTAGGAGTCGAGGTGGGACGCGAATGCCGACGCGGCCATCGGCCGGGCGAAGAAGTAGCCCTGGGCCGACTCGCAACCGATGTCGCTGACGGCGTCGCGCTGACTCTCCGTCTCCACCCCTTCGGCCGTCACCGTCAGACCGAACACGTGCGCCAGGTTCGTCACGGCCGCGACGATTGCGCCACCGGTCGTGGCGTGGTCGATGTCCGCGATGAAGCCTTGGTCGATCTTCACGATGTGGACGGGCAGCCGGCGCAGGTACGCCAGCGACGAGTAACCGGTACCGAAGTCGTCCAGTGCCAGCCGGATTCCGAGCTCCTTCAGCTGCGAGAGCACCGTCATCACACGCTCGCCGTCTTCGATGAAGATGTTCTCGGTCATCTCGAGGATGAGATCGGTGGGTTCCATGCCCGTCCGTACGAGCACGCTCGAGACCGTCGCGCAGATGTCCGGACTCATCAGCTGGCGCGTCGAGACGTTCACGGCCAGGTCCAGGTGCGCACCGGGATGGAGCTGCAGCCAGCGCCCATGGTCACGGCAGCTCCGCTCGAGCACCCACGCGCCGATCTCGTTGATCAGGCCGGTCTGCTCGGCGACCGTGACCATCGCCAGCGGTGACACCGCGCCCCGCTCGGGGTGGGTCCAGCGCAGCAGCGACTCCACTCCGGTGACCAGCCCGTCCGCGCTGCGGACGATGGGTTGGTACGCGACGTCGAGCTCACCGCCGGCGAAGGCCAGGCGCAGTTCGTGCTCCATGCTGTTGCGGTCGTCGGTCTGGAGCGCCTCCCGGATGTCGATGATCTGGTGGCGGCCGCCGCCTTTGCGCTTGGCCTGGTACATCGCGACGTCGGCCTCGTCCACCAGCTGCTCGGAGATCTCGACGCCCGGGCCTGCGAACGCCATCCCCACGCTGGCCGAGATCGCGAGCGATGTCTCGGCGAGGACGAACGGGTCGGTGAACGCGTCGTCGATGCGCTTGGCGAGGATCTCGACATCCGCGGGGCTCGTCAGGTCCTCGCAGAGGAACACGGACTCGTCGCCCGAGACGCGAGCGAGCGTGTCACCGGGCCGCACCAGGCCGGCGAGCCGTCGTGCCACCGCGACCAGCAGCTCGTCGCCAACTTGGTGACCGTGCGTGTCGTTCACTTCCTTGAACCGGTCCAGGTCGGCGAACAGGACCGCGGCGTTCGTCTTCGAGCGGGACGCTCTCCGGGCCGCATGCTCGAGCCGTTGCTCGAGGAGGAGCCGGTTCGGCAGGCCGGTCAACGGGTCGTGGAGTGCGATGTGGTGGAAGCGGGTCGCCGTGGCGCGCGCCTCCTCCCGGGCCTGGGCGTTGAGCAGATACGCGGCGGCGACGTCCGCGAGCGTCTGCGCGGCCTCCATGTCGTGGGGGTCGAGCGCGCCGGGGACGTCGCGATACAGGTCCAACGCGCCCAGCCGGCCGGTGCCGTGCCGCATCGGGAACGTGAAGACCGCGGCGAGCCCGGCGGCGAGGGCCGGCGGCGTGAACCGTGGAAACCGGTCGTCGAGATTGAGGTCGGGAACGGACACCGCCTCACCGGTGTCGTACACCGTGAGGCACGGGCCTTGACGCACCTGGGTCTGCAGCTGCTCGTAGCGGAGCGCGGACGCGTCGGACGCGGCGATGTAGCGCGGCGTCCGACCGGCGGAGATCAACGTCACCCCGGCCGCACTCACCGGGAGCACCTCGACGATCCGCTCGACGAGGTGGTCCAGGATGCGTTGGATGGGGAAATCGGTGGCCAGCGTTCGGGCGAACTCGCTGAGCACCGCGGAGAGCTTGTCCTCTTGGGCCACGGCCACCGTCCCGGCTCTGCAAAGCAGGCCCGCGCATGGTCCGGACGGGACAATCGATGTGTTCTCTGAAAAGTCAAAGTACACCGCACGTGAATGGCGCGGTGGATGCCGGAGCAATTCGCCGCAAATACGATGTGCCGTGAATGCGCAAATGGTCGCGTCCCAATACGAGCAAATGGCGCAGCCGTGCTCAGACCCGGGCCACGCGGCGGTCCCGGGACGTGGTGGGGAGGCTCCCTGCCGGGCGGCGCAGGACCGGTTGCCTACGTGCCGCCGCTCGCGCTGGTCGGGGTCCTTCTCGTCGTGCCGTTGGCGATCGCAGTACCCAATCTCGTCGCCGCCGGACCGGCCTTGGATTCGGCGCCCCGGAGCGCACACGCGATCACCGCGACGATCGTCAGGGCGCGAAGAGCAACCAACGGGGCCAACAGCAACATGACCACGTGGCTCGACCAGTTGCCGTGCAGGTGCCCGTAGACCAGAACGAAGATCCCGAGGTCTGCGGCGCAGAAGGCCACCCAGGTACGGCGGGGGAGCGGGAGCAGCACGAAGAACGGCACGATCCAGAGGTCGTAGTTCGGCGAGTACACCTTGTTCGAGAGCAGGAAGACGCCGACGACTGCCGCGCCGATTGCCGCGGCACTGAGGTGGCGTCGGGTCGCGAGCAGCGAGATCGCGCCGAGCGCGCCGACGAGCGTGACGATCGCGAGCAGGTCGGCAGTGACGCGGAGGTGCCCCGCGACCAGCAGATGCAATCCGGGGGCGCGGAGCAGCCAGAACCAGAGCGTGCCCCATGTCGCGGCACGCGCGCCCTGGAACGTGGCGGGGAAGGTCCACGTGCTCCAGCTCCCCAGGGCGACCGGGGCGTTCAGGGCCAGCGTCGTGAGCAGGAACGCGCCACCGAGCCTCGCCGCGCCACGGCGGTCGCCGGAGTGCCAACGCACGACGGCCAGTGGTGGCAGGAACAACGCGGGGAACACCTTGGCCGACGCTCCGACGGCCAGGAGCGCACCGCTTGCACGGTCTCGTCCGGCTTCGAACGCCATGAGCCCCGCGACCGCGGGGACCATCACGGCCAGGTCCCAGTTGTGGAAGGCGTACAGCGCGAGTGGGAGGCCGGCCGCCCAACGCCAGATCCGGTGGCGACCACTCGACTGGAGCAGGAGGGTCATCGTGAGGGCCAGGAGCACGGCGACGAGCCCGTTCGCGATGAAGAAGCCGGCGGCTCCGTGACCGAACCACGACGTGATCCATGTGAGGTACCCGACGACGACCGGGTATTCGATGGGGCGGTGCGCGTACGGCAGCAGCGATGGATGGACGTGCCACGCGAAGAATCGCCCCGGGATGTCGCCCAGCGCGTCGTGACCGCCGTGCCCGTACACGACGAGCTCCAACATCGCCGCGACGCCCAACGTCGCGGCCGTCGCGAACAGTGCACGCCGGCGCGCCCCGGTGTCGACGGGGGGCTCCGCCAGCGCGCCTGAGCTCACGAAACGGTCTCGAGCGGGCCGGGAGCCGGGGCAACCTCGGTGGCCCGTGACGGATGGAACGCGACGAACCCGAACGCCGCGAGCAGCACGACCGGTCCGATGTACGCGCCGAGCCACCACCACCCGAGAGAGACCGTTCCCGGCAGTGCGCGGTCCTTTGCCAGATAGATCAAGCTCAGGAACGCGCCGAGCGCCGCGATGTAGACCATCGTGGCGCGACGCCGAACGATGCAGGCGGTGGGAAGAACCCACATGGCGTACCAGGGCAGGACGTAGATCCCGGCGACGAGGTATGCCGTCAACGCGAGCGCGACGATCGCTCCGAGGTCGGAATCCCGACGCCGCCGCCATGCGATCGCAGCCGCGACAGTGGACACCACGACGATCGACCCGAGTCCGAACACGGCCAGCCACTCGGACCGTGGGACTCCGGCGAACGGGTGACCCGTGCCGACTCCGAGCAGCGAATGCGCGACCTGCCACGGGGAGGACCGGCTCAGCAACGTGTGGTTGGAGTTGAGCGCGGTCAGCGCGCCCGGCCCCGCCAACGCGTACCCGAAGGTCACCGTGGCGAGACTGAGCCCCGCGAGATGGCCGGCGGCACGGCGCCCGAAGCGGTACAGCGTCCAGGCGAGGAGTGCCGGGAGCGCGAGCAGCGCCGTGATCTTGATGAGCACTGCCAGACCGAGCACGAACGCGGCCCCCACCGGGCGGCGCTCCTCGGCGAGGAGCACGGCGCCGAGCACCGCGAGGCCGACGAGCGCGTCGTTGTGACCGCCGTTGATCACGCTCACGATGACCAGTGGGTTCAGGCCGAGGAACATCACTGCCGCGGGACTGTGCGTACGCCGCCAGATCAGGACCAGGGCCGCCGTCACTGCGATCGCGGCGCCCGCCTGGTGGAAGAGCCGCGCCATCACCACCGACCCTCCGGCCAGCGCGGTGCCGATGGCCGAGAACACGACGAAGACCGGGCCGTAGACCGAGGAGGTGTTGCGCCACCCTCTCGCCACGAGCGGCAGGAACGGATCGTGGGGGAAGTCGTGGGGGACGTGGGTGTACGGGCTGACTCCGTAGTGCGAGACCATCCGCCCGTACATCGTGTACGACCAGACGTCGTGTGACCCCATGGGGGACAGCGCGATTGCCAGCAGCATCAGAGCGCCGGCGGCGGTAGCCACCACGCGGATGTCGGCCGGGTGTCCGCGGTCCTCTTCCTGGAGCACTGCGAACCACGCGGCGAAGGAGATGATCACCGCGCTGACACCGAATCCGACTGGCAACGAATCGTTGCTGAGCAGCAGGAGGGCGATGGCGACCGTCGAGAGCAGGATCGCAGCGGGAGCCTTGAACGCGGACGAGCGGAATCTCACCGCGGCGATCGCGCTCACGCCTTCGGCCCGCTCATGCGAAGCGAACCACCGCGATCGTGCCGATCACGACGCTGTAGATGGCGAAGGGGGTGAGGGTGCGGGTCTCGAACCACCGCATGAGGAAGCGCACTGCCCCGTACGCGGCGAGCCCGGCGCAGATGCTGCCGACGACCACTTGGCCGCGCACGCCGTCACCGTTCGGCCCGATGAGGTCGGGGAGCTTGTAGACGCCGGCGGCGAAGATGATGGGCGTGGCGAGGAGGAACGAGAAGCGGGCGGCGTCTTCGTGGTCGAGCCCGGTGAGGAGCCCCGCCACCATCGTGACCCCCGAGCGGCTGATCCCGGCGAAGAGTGCCAGGACCTGCGCGAACCCGACGACCCCGGCTTCACGCGGCTTGAGCGCGGCGAGCGGGCGATCGACTTCGCGCTCGGAGCCGTGACCGTCGGCCATGACGGAAACGGCGCTGCGCCGTCGGAGCGCTTCGCCGAGGGCGAGGATGAGCCCGTTGACGATCAGGAAGGCACCGGCCGCGGTCGGCTTTGCGAACACGGTGCGCAAGGAGTGCTCGAACAGGAGTCCGACGAGACCCGCGGGGATCGTGGCGATGATCAGCAGCCATGCGAGACGCTCATCCGGTGTCTCGACCTTGCGATGGCGCAGGGTGCGGAAGAAGCCGTAGATGATCGCGCGCCACGTGTCGCGAAAGTAGATGAGCAGCGCGATCGCGGTCGCGACGTGCAGCCCGACGAGGAACGCAAGGTAGAAGGACTCTTGCGCGGCCTGGGCGCCGACGACGTTGTCCCAGCCCAGGAAGGCGGGCAGCAGCACCGAGTGGCCGAGGCTCGAGATCGGGAACAGCTCGGTGATGCCTTGGAGCAGGCCGATGACGATCGCTTGGAGGTAGCTCATCGGGCTGGACGCATCAGCGCTCGGGGTTGTCTTCCAGGACCTGTTCAGCGTACGGGCCTGCCCGGTTGCCACCGGCGCCCTAGCGGTAAGCGAACGGCAAAATCTGGACGGGCTGAGGCGGAGGGGTCACCGCCCGTACCCTGGTGCGATGCGCTCGGAGGTCCTGCTGGTCGAGGACGACGAAACGATCGGCCGCTCCCTGGCGCAGGCGCTCGGCAGCCAGGGCTACGCGGTGACGCTGGCGGTCGACGGGGCCCAGGCGCGGTCGGCTTTGGCCCGATTCGTTCCGGATCTCGTGGTGCTCGACCTCGGGCTGCCCGACGTGGACGGCGTCGACCTGTGCCGGGAGCTGCGGAGCGCGGTGCCGTCCCTGCCGATCCTGGTGCTTACCGCGCGGCACGAAGAGGCCGACATCGTCGTGAGCCTGGACGCCGGCGCGGTGGACTACGTCACGAAGCCCTTCCGCCTGGCCGAGCTGCTCGCCCGGGTGCGCGCCCAGCTGCGTCGTCCGGAGCCGTCCGCGGCGGAGCGAACCGCGGTCGGTGACCTGCAGATCGACCATGCCGCGCGCCGGGTGTGGGCGGCGGGGCAGGAGCTGACGCTGCGGCCGCGGGAGTACGACCTGCTCGCGCTGCTGGCGTCCGAGGCCGGTCGGGTCGTGACTCGCGAGCGGATCATGGACGAGGTCTGGGACCAGAACTGGTACGGCTCGACCAAGACGCTCGATGTCCACATCTCGGCGCTCCGGCGCAAGCTCGTCGAGAGTGGGGCTCCGGGCTGTCCCGTCATCACCGCGCTGCCGCGCGTGGGCTATCGGCTCGACGCCCCGTGAAGCGCCGCATCATCATCTCGATCGTCGGCGTCGCGGTGATCGCGCTCCTGGTCTTGGGCATTCCCCTTGCGGTCGCGGTGTCGCGGCTCTCGGAGAACGAAGAGGTGCTACGGCTCGAGCGCGAGGCGAACGAGGCGCGGAGCCTGGTGAGCACGTCGCAGCTCATCCGCGGCGAGCCGATCGAGCTTCCCCACGACGGCAAGACTGCGCTGGTCGTCTATGGCCTCGACGGTCGTCGCCTCGGCGGTGACGGGCCGGTCCACGCCGATGCCACCGTCATCAGCGCGTTGCACGGCGATTCCGCGAACGCTCACCACGTCGGGAACATCATCGTGGCGGTGCCGATCAACGGCGACCGGAAGGTGGTCGGTGCGTTGCGGGCCAGCCGATCCGCCGATGTGGTCGTCGACCGCAACCGACGCGCGTGGCTCATCATGGGGTCCATCGCGTTCGGAGCGGTCATCGTCGCGGCGCTCCTCGCCTGGTGGCAGGCGCGCCGCCTGACTCGACCGATCGACGAGCTCGTCGACACCGCGCGGCGGCTGGGCGGAGGCGACTTCTCGGCCCGGACGGATGCATCGGGGATCGACGAGCTGGATCAGCTCGGTGGAGCGCTGAACACGACCGCGGACCGGCTCGGGCACCTGGTGTCGCGCGAGCGAGCGTTCAGCACCGACGCGTCCCATCAGCTCCGGACGCCGATCGCCGGGTTGCGCGTGAAGGTGGAGACCGCGTTGCTGGCGCCGGAACCTGATGCCCGGGGGACGCTCGAGGAGCTGCTGCCGCCGATCGACCGCCTGGAGACCACGGTCGAAGACCTGCTGCATCTCGCCCGTGACGCCGAAGTCGATCGCGCGCCGCTCGACGTCGCCGCGCTGCTCCACGAAGCGGAAGCGCACTGGCACGGTCTGCTCGCCGCGCGCGGCCGCGGGTTGAGGCTCGTGATCGAGGACTGTCTTCCGGCCCCGGTCGTCGCCGAGCCGGCGGTCCGTCAGATCCTGGAAGTGCTCATCGCCAACGCGGACCGTCACGGAACCGGCGACGTGACCGTCGCGGCCAGGTCGAGCGTTCCCGGCGCGGTGGTGATCCAGGTGGGCGACGAGGGCACCGAGGTGCTCGACGCGCGACGGATCTTCGAACGCCGCGCCGATGGCAGCCATGGGGTGGGGCTGGCACTCGGGCGCGCGCTCGCCGAAGCGGAAGGCGCCCGGCTCGTGCTCGAACGAACAGGCCCGAGGCCGATCTTCTCGCTCGTGATCCCGACTGACGAGCCGTGAAGCTTCGTCCCGACCGGCTGCTTCCCGCGTCGGCGCCGCCCGATGTCCGCCGTGTCGTCACGGGGCGGGCCGTGCGCGGGTTCGCCGACGGGTTCGTGAGCGTGTTGCTCGCGCAGTACCTGATCGGGCTGGGCTTCTCGCCCGTGCAAGTCGGCGCCATCGTCACCGGCACGCTGCTCGGGTCCGCCGTCCTGACGCTGAGCTTCGGCCTCTCGGCCCACCGCGCATCGCTCCGCACGTTGTTGCTCGCCGCGACCGCGATCATGGCCGCAACCGGGATCGGATTCGCGACGGTCATCTGGTTCTGGCCGCTGCTCCTCATCGCCATCGTGGGCACGCTGAACCCGTCGGCGGGGGATGTCAGCGTCTTCCTTCCGACCGAGCAGGCGTTCCTCGCGGGCCACGTGGCGGCGATCGAGCGTCCCCGGCTCTATGCCGTCTACAACCTCGGCGCGATCTTCGCAGGTGCATTCGGCGCCCTCGCCTCCGGTCTGCCCGAGGCACTGGCCAATGCGCAGCACTGGAGCGTGACGGACACCCAACGCGCGAGCTTCGTGCTGTACGCCGCGGCCGCCGTCGTCATCTTCTTTCTCTATCGCCGGCTCCGCCACGAACCCGACGTCGAGCTTCCGGCAACCGTCGAGCGCGAGCCGCGACGCGCGTTGCACACCTCCCGGCGCACGGTCCTCGAGCTGGCCGGGTTGTTCAGCCTCGACTCCGCCGGCAGTGGGTTCGTGGTCACGTCGCTGCTCGTGCTCTGGCTGCACCTGCGCTTCGACCTCTCGGCCGGCACGACGGCCGAGGTCTTCTTCGCCGCCGGGATCCTCGGCGGCTGCTCGCAGCTGCTCGCACCCGTGCTGGCGCGGCGGATCGGCCTCATCCGGACCATGGCGTTCACCCACCTGCCCGCGAACGCGCTGCTCGCACTCGCCGCGTTCGCGCCCAACGGCACGGTGGCGATCACGCTCCTCCTCATCCGTGCGCTCTTCGCGCAGATGGACGTGCCCGCGCGCCAGTCGTTCGTCATGACGGTGGTGCCCGAAGACGAGCGGGCCGCCGCATCGAGCGTCACGAACGTCCCGCGCAGCCTCGCGTCGGCCGCGACTCCGTTGCTCGCCGGCGTCCTGCTCTCGCACTCCACCTTCGGCTGGCCGCTGCTGATCGCCGGGTTCACGAAGGTCGTGTACGACGTGCTGCTGCTCGTGCTCTACCGCGAGGTGCCGGAAGAGGTCGGCGGCTCGCGCCGGGCCAAGCGAGGCGGCGCGGATGCCCGGCCGCCCGAGCGATGAGCTTCGGGCGGCGGAGTGGTCGTAAGGACGGTGACGGCCAGCCCACGTCGCTGCCCCGGCGGCCGTAACCCGAGAGGGAGATCCACGTGGAGTCATGTTTCGTGTGTGAACGCAATGCGGCCGCGGATCGCGGGGACGACCCGTACTGCCTCGCCCGCCTCCGAACCGGCTACGTGCGGCTCAACCCGAACCAGCACTTCGTCGGTGCGGCGTTCTTCGCCGCGTCAGCTTGCGTTCCCGAGCTCCGCGATCTCGATCGGACGACCCGTCAGCTGCACCTGGACGAGATGGCGGAGGTGTCCGCGGCGATGATGACGGCCTTCTCGCCCCGCAAGCTGAACTACGAGCTGCTCGGAAACGGTTGCCCGCACCTGCACTGGTGGCTCACTCCGCGGTACGCAACAGACCCGCGCCCGATCGGGCCGATCTGGGAGGACCTCGAGTTCCTGCGCGCGCAATGGACCGACGGCGCCCGGCCGACTGACGGCGAGCGCAACGACCGCCGCCGCCGACTCCTCGACGCGCTGAGCCGGCAAGACGTCACGATCGAGCAGACCTATCTCTAGCTGCGCCGCCCGGCCTGGTCGCGTCGAAGCCGGCTCGCCGAAAGGTGGCGATGACGTCGTTGATGTCGTACAGCGGCGGCAACTGCAGCTCCTCCCGGTTGGCGTTGTGCCACTCGACCATCAACGGACTGCCGGTGTGTACGCCCATCACCGCGAAGTACACGCCACCGGGACGGAGGGATCGGTGGATGGCGGCCGCGTGGGGCGCCAGGTCGGGCAGGAGGTAGAGGATCTCGTGGCTGAAGGCCACATCAAGACCGCTCCACGCGTCGGGCACGGAGCTCGACGCCTCGAAGTGGAGCGGCCGGCCCGCGGTCAGCTGCCGAGCATCCTCGATGGCGCCGGCGGCCGGGTCGTAGCCGAACCCCTCGGCGATGCCGTGCCCGTCGGCGAGGAGGCGCAGGAAGCCGCCGCGGTTGCAACCCGCGTCGCGAGTCAGCGTGCCCTGCATGATGCGCGGTCTCCTCGATCAGGTGCAGGAGGACCCACCGGAGATCCAATGGTTCACCGAGTCCGAGAAGGACGTGGGCCGGTGGCAATCCTCCTTCGGAGCCCAGACAGGCGTCCTGAAGGCTCGGAGCCGAGTTGACGACCCGCTCTGTCTCTCGCTCGCGCTCCCAGTACGCGGAGATCACCTCGGCCAACGAGGCATCGCTTCCGACGCTGAACTCCTCTTCCCGCGCCGGGAACTTGTTGCCGAGATATCGGCCGTCGATCCATCGTGATTCGACGTGGGTGAGGTGGTTGATCACACCGATGATCGGGAGCATCCTCCCTTCGGGAGTCCAACGCGCCTGCTCCTCGGTCAGAGCGGCCGCAGTCGCGACGACCTCTTCGCGCTGGCGGTGGAGGAACCGAAGCAGCAGCTCCCGCTCGTCCGATGTCGGGGTCACGGGCTCGAAGCTCATGGGCCGACGATGACCGACCACACGCTTCTTCGCAATCGTCACTGGAGCGGGTGACCCGGATCGAATCGGCACTACCAGCTGGGAAGGTCGGCTGCGCTTCCGCAGAGGCAGGCGCGAGACAGCCTCACCGACTGTGGCGGGCAAGCTGCTCGCGCACGCGGCGGGACCTGCCGCGGAGAACGCGATGCGTCTGCCGGCGCGAGGTGGACGCGGCGGCCACGGTCAGTAACACTCGTAGGCTAGTGAACAACCGGTCTGACGATTTCGCGAGCTGGCTCGCCAAGCGTGGACTCGGTGATTATGCGGCATCGGCAGCCGCGCACGGGATCGACTTCGACGTCGCAGCCGAGCTGACCGACGACGATCTCGCGGCGATCGGTTTCACGATCGGCGACCGGAAGCGCTTTGCCCGCGCCATCGCCGAGCACAACCAGGCCGATCCCGCCCGATCTGTCGCGCCGGGCCCGGTCGCGTCGGTCGAGCGCCGGAGCCTCAGCGTGCTGTTCTGCGATCTCGTCGGTTCGACCGTGCTCGTGAATCGTATGGACGGCGAGGAGTACGCGGAGCTCGTCGCCGCGTTCAGCCGCGCCTGCAGAGATGCCATCACCACGGCAGGCGGTACCGTCGCCAAGTACACGGGCGACGGCGCAATCGCGTACTTCGGCTACCCCGTGAGCCGCTCCGACGATGCGGCACGCGCGATCCGCGCCGGTCTGGCGATCCAGGCGGCCGTCACCGAGCTCGACGAGCGCGACACCGTCGACCTGCGCGCGCGAGTCGGAATCGCGAGCGGCCTGACGATTGTGGGCAACGTACTCGGTGACGACGAGGACGCGATCGTCGACGTCGTCGGCGACATTCCCACGCTCGCGTCGCGCGTCGAGTCGAACGCGGCCGTCGGATCGGTCACGGTCTCGGATCTCACGCGTCGGCTCGCCGGCGACGCCTTCGAGTTCGAGGACCTCGGACCTGTCGCCCTCAAGGGCTTCTCCGAGCACCAGCGACTGCATCGCGTCGAGCGACCTCACGACGAGACGATCTCGTTCGGCGCGGGCGCGCCGCCGATCGTGGGCCGAACCCACGAGCTCGCGGCGTTGCACGAAGAGCTCGCATGTGCGAGGCGGGGTGACCCTCGATCGGTGACCATCGTCGGCGAGCCCGGCGTCGGCAAGTCGACGCTCGCCCGCACGTTCGCGGCCTCGGCTCGCGCCGACGGATGGATGGTTCTCCACTTCGCCTGCTGGGACCAGAACCAGGCGGTCCAGGCGCATCCACTCCGCCGCGCGATCGTGACGGCGGCCCAACTGCGGCTCGGCGACAATGCCGCTTTGCGTGTCGCGAAGCTGCATGCGCTCGCGGACCGACTCGACATCATTGGTGCTGCCATCGTGCTCGTGGGGATGTTCGGCGAGACCGGCAGCGCCGCCATGTCCCCGTCTGAGCGTCGCGCCGTCCTCTTCGATGGGGTCGCGGACGCGGTGCGTCACACCACCGCCGCGCATCCCTTGCTGATCGTCGTCGAAGACATTCACTGGGCCGACGCGACGACGATCGCGCTGATTGACCATGTGCTCGCCCAGGCCGCTGGGCTCCCGGTCCTTCTATTGCTCACGAGTCGCCCCGCCGACGTGCCCGCCGGAAGCCCGATCCCCGCCGCGACTGGACCCGGTCGCACGATCGACCTGAGTCCGTTGACATTCGTCGACAGCGACGCGCTCGTCGAGCTCGCCGCAGGTGGACCGGTCGACCCCCGAATCGTCGCCTCGATTCTCGAGCGGGGTGACGGCCTCCCCTTGTTCATCGAAGAGATCACGCGGTCGCTGATCGAGCGCGGCGCGCTTGCCGTGGTCGATGGCGTCTTCACCACTGATCATCTCGACGCCGACCTCATTCCGGAGACGTTGCACCACAGCCTTGCGGCACGGCTCGACCGCCTTCCCAACGGAGGCCGGCTCGCCCCGCTCGCCGCGGCGCTCGGGCGCTCGTTCCCGCCCGATCTGCTGCGCGAGGTGGCCCTCGGTGTCGACGTCGGTGTCGGCTTGCACGAGCTCATTGATGCGCAGCTCGTCGATCCCGGCAGTGACGGTAACCTGTCGTTCCGCCATGCACTGATCTGCGACGCCGCGTACGAGCGCATGGTGCGCAGCGAGCGCCGCGCGGTCCATCAGCGAGCCGCGCATGCGCTGATCGAGCGATTTGCCGACACCGCTGAGTCCGCTCCGCACCTCGTGGCTCATCACCTGGAACGCAGCGAGGATCCGCAACGTGCCGTGCCCTATTGGCTGCGTGCCGCGGAGCTCGCAGCACAGCAGTCGGCCAACTCCGAGGTCGTCGCCGCTGCCGACACGGCGCTTGCAATTCTTGCGCTGCTTACGGAGCATGCCGACGAACAGCGCCGCCTCGAGCTCGATCTGCAGCTGCTGCGCGCCGGCGCGCTCCGCGGCGTCGCCGGCTTTGCCGCACCGATGACCGGTGCCGCGTACACACGCGCGCGGGAGCTGTGCGAGCTGACGGGCGACGACGAGCGCCTCTTTACAACGCTCAACGGTCTGTACTCGTTCCACCTCGTGCGCGACGAGTACGACCTTGCGGCTGACGCGGCACGCGATCTCCTCACACGCGCCGAGCGGTCCGGCCGCCCTCGTGACGCGATGATCGCGAACCGCGCTGCCGGCGCCGTCGCGTTCCACACTGGCCGCCTGGCCGACGCCGACATGTACCTCCGTCGATCGATCGAGACCTACCGAGCAGGTGACTTCGCAGCGGACCGCTTCATCTACGGCACGGACCACGCGTGCACCGCGTCGGCGTTCCTTGCGCTTGCGCAGTGGGTCAGTGGCCGTCCGCGCGCCGCGCTCGCGACGTCCGACTGGGCGATCGTGCACGCCCGGGAGCTCGACCACCCGCACAGTTGGGCCCAGGCACTCACGTACCGTTGCTTCCTCTCCGCGATCGACCGGGACTGGTCGGCCGTCGTCGAGCGCGGTGACGCGCTTCTCGAGCTCGCCGAAGGATCCCGGCTCGCGATGATGGCTGTCACTGCTCGGTTCTGGGTCGCGAGCGGTTCGTTCTTCCTCGGCGACCGCGCCGCGATCGACGAGATGCTCGCGATGAGTCAGGCGTGGTGGGACACGGGAGGCAGGAGCTACGTCTGCTTCCGGAACACGCTCCTCGCCGAGGCGTACGGCGAGCTGCACCAGCCGGATGCGGGGCTCGAGCTGATCGCGGGCGGCCTCGAACGGGTAGCCGCTACGAACGAGCGCTGGTCCGAGGCCGAAGCGCTGAGGGTCCGGGGGCGACTGCTCGCGCAGCTGGGCGCGCAGCACGCGGCCGGCGTCGCGATCGCCGCGGCTGCGGCTGTCGCGGCGGCGCAGGGCGCCACGCTGTGGGCGTTGCGTACGGAGATCGAACGGTATCGGCTCGGCGGCCGTGCTGACACCCTGCGCGGGTTAATGGCGGAGCTCGGTGACGACGTCTGCATCGACGTGCGCGACGCGGCTCGCCTCGTGGGTTGACGCTACCGGCGTGATGTGATCGGCGCGCGCCGCCCAGAAGGGGGTGGCGAAACGCTCTGCACCCAGCCGGTAGTACTCCTGCGCGATGGCGCGATGTTCGACCGCGACCGCGCGCGGCTCGCGCACGACCTCTACCCGCGCCGCGTCGGGGCCCAGACGGCATAGTGCGTCGGCGGTCTGGACCGCGGACCGGATCGCCACGCTGAGGCCATGGCCGCTCAAAGGGTCGAGAAAGACGGCGGTGTCACCGACGAGATGGACGCGCTCGCGTGGCGGTCTCGAGATCACCGATGGCGTGACGTCCACCACCTGCACTGCGTGGCCGTCTACCCCACCGAGCTCGACTCCTCGCAGCACCGACGCCTCGTGGAGCATGCTCGCGATCTGCTGCGGCGCCCTGTGCTTCGCGATCGGACCGGTCACGGCGACGACGAGGAGTTGATCGCGACTGCGCGCCAACCAGAGCCATCCGTCGTGGAGTGCCTCGACGCACAGGTCGGCTGGTGCCCGACGTTGCGCAGTCGGCGCGGACGCGACCTCGGCGACCAGTGCGATCGTTCTCGGCGCGAGCAGGGTCCGCCGTACTCCGAGTCCGCCGGTCCGACCCGCGGCAACGACGGCGGCCCGAGCGATGATCTGCATGTCGGTGTGCCCATTCCGAACGGGCAGCAGATGACGATCGCCGATCGTGCTGGGCTGCCCCGCGGTGCCGGCGACAAAACGTGCCCCCGATCGGATGGCCCAGGCGCGCAGTGACGGGTCGAGCACCTCGCGGTTGATGACCAACTGCCGGGTCTCGACGGGTGCGCCCGCCGACTCCTCTCGTGCCCAACGCACACACAAGGTGCTCGCGACCGACACGGCGTCGTCGACGGTCGGGCGCCCTGCGAGCTCGACGAGCAGCCGATACGCATCGCGACCGATGCACTGCAGTCGCGTGACCGGTGGACGGGGACGATCGACGAGGACTGTGTCGAGGCCCCCGGCTGCGAGGCGCGCCGCCGTGATCGCTCCCGCGGGACCGCCACCGATCACCGCCACGTCAGCGATGAGCTGGGCGACCACGTCAGCCGAAGTCGGGGCGCTGACGCACCTCGCGTGCGAACCACCACGGGTGGAGCGTCGAGACCTCGGCGTAGGTGACGAGGCAGTGGTCCAACCACGATCGCACGAAGTCACAGGCGTGGCGTCCCCGGCTCAACACCTCGTGATGGCAACCCCCGCCACACAGGTAGCGCGCCCAGCAGTCGCGGCAAGGTTCCTGGCGGTCGACGTGGCGGTCGGCGAGCCATGCCGAACGCGCCTCGTCGTCCCAGCCCGTCGCGACGTCACCCATGCGACCGACCTCGGCGCCGACGAAGCGGTGGCAGGCCGCGGCCGACCCGTCGGCCGCGATGCCGAGGTACGCGGCGCCCGCCCCGCACGGGTATGGGCGGTGCGCTCCGGCATGGATGAGCTGCAGTGCGCTCGTGAGATTCGTGAACGGGTATCGCTCGCGACGGGCCAGCCGCCGCCGGAACTCGTCGCTGCACTCGATGAGCGCGCGCAAGAGACGGTCGAGGTCGGGCGGCGCGAGCTCAGCGGCACCGCTCGGTGTCGCGAGCGCGGGGGCGAATCCCACGCCGTGGAAACCCAGCCCCACGAGCTCGTCGAGCGTCGCTCGCAGGCCAAGGTTGCTCGGCGTAACGGTCGCGCGAGCAGTCGCCTGTAGACGGCCCTGGCGAGCCAGCATCGGAGCGATCGCGTCGAGGATCCGCGTGTAGGTACCCGCGCCCGACCGAGTCGGACGTAGGCGGTCGTGGACCTCGCCGACACCGTCGAGTGACACTGTGACGGCGAACGCGTGCGCGTCGAACAGATCGATGTCGACGGGGCGCAGCATCGTGCCGTTCGTGGTGATGGAGAACGTGCACGAGACTTCGCGCTCGCGCGCGCGTGCGTCGGCGTGGGCTGTGAGCAGATGGACCGCGCGCCGATTCGCGAGTGGCTCCCCGCCCATGAACGCGAGCCCGACACGGTCGCCCGGAGCGCAGTCCTCGATCAGCCGGTCGATTGCCTCGCGCCCCGTCGCTACGTCCATGTTCGCGGGCTCACCGCCGAAGTCGCCGCCATCGGCGTAGCAATAGGTGCATGCGAGATTGCACTGCTGGGCGACGGCGAGCGACAGATAGCGAACCGGCGGTCGAGTGCCAGCGCCCGTCGTGATGGCATCGTGGCTGTGCAAGCCGAGCTCGGCGAGTCGCTCGGCGAGTGACGAATCGTCCCGTTCGATCGCGTGAGTGAGCTCTGCATGCAGCGCGGCGTCGATGTCGTACACGCGCGATCCGTCGGGTACCAGCACATGATGACCGAGCGACGACGCGAACGGATGCAGGTGCGGTGATCCGGGCGGCCGCGGCACCGCGGCACCTGGCCGCGGCCCGCGGGACAGCGTGACCGGAACGGGATTCATGGCCGGTTTACGGAGTCGCCCAATACGGGATCGCGATGCCCTTGCGCGCGAGTGCGTCGGCCCCGGTCTGCAGCTTCGCCATGATGACGCGTGCCAGCGCGATGTCGTCCTGGCCTTTGTGCGACTCGCCCTTGGCCTCGTCGGCATAGGCCTTGCCCAGATCCGCGAGCACGGCCTGGTAGGCGTTGAGCGCGTCGCGACACTCACTGGGAGTGCCGATGCGGAACGGTCGCCGGTACGGCGCGCCGTCACCATCCGGATACCGCGCCAGGATGCGGCGCACCTCTCGGAAGCGCTCGTAGTGCTCGTTTCCGTCGGTGTCGATGCGCACCGCGAGCTCGGCCAGCTCCTGCGTGGAGTCGTCCTGCAGCAGTGTCGCCACGATCTTCGCGTACGCAGTGTCGATGTCGCCGCCGGGCCGTTCGATCGCGATGAACTCGTCGATGAGCGCGCGCGTGACGGGCGCGAGGCGGCGCGGCCGAGTCGTGATCGAACCGCTCGGGCCGGGTGTCTGGACTTCGTCCGAGGGCTCGAGCACCGGCTGATACGTCTCGCCTTTGGGGTAGTGACCGTCGCGAGAGAGCATCCACAGGATCCGGTTCGCGGAACGGAGGTGCTGCATCTCGCCGACCGCGATGAGCAGCAGGTTCTGGCGGATCGCCTGGACGTCACCGGCGAGCGTCGGCCACTTCTCGGTGTCGATCTCGTCGGGCGCACGAACGCTGAACATCGCGGTGAGGTACTCGAGCGCGAGCGTGAGCTCCATCGGGGCGTACTTCGCCTCGATCTCGGTCACCACCTCGGTCAGCGAGCTGAAGCCGGTCTGCGGCGTGCGAAGAGGAGCCGCGTACGTCGCACCGATCTCGCGCCCCTCGATGACGAACGGCAGCTCCTTCCACCGCGCGTTGATCTCGAAGTGGTCCATCTCGTAGGGACGGTTCTCCGGATCGGTCTTCCCTGCCGCGACGCGACCCGCGACGGTGCGGTCTGATCGCAACCAGTCGAGCCGGATCGACGCGGTATCAGCACCGAGCGCCTGACCGTCTTCGAGCAGCTCGTCGGCGGGGCCGAACACGACGTCGGGATGGTTCGCGGCCCAGTAGTGGCAGCCGCAGTCGCGAAAGTCGTGGGACCACGGGTTGCACATGCTCATCGTGAGCTCGCCGGGCTTGAACGACGCGTCGATCACCCCGGCAGAGTCGACGAAGTGGCGTCTGCGGCCCTTGAGCACCACGGGCTGACCCGCGGGGTTGCCCTTGTCGTCGCGCTGCAACACGGCGATCTTCAGCTCCTCGTCGGGCTGGATTCCACGAACGAGTCGCCACACGACTTCGCCGTCGAGTGGCTGGCCCGTCGCGTCCCGCATCACGAACCGTTTGGCGAACTGCTCGAACCATTCGAGGTACCAGCGCCCCGACGCGAGCGGGTTCGGTTGGCCGATGTTCTGCTCGAGGGTGGCGAGCAGAACCTGCACCCATGGCTCGTTGCTGTCCGGCGGGAGCATGGGGTCATCGAGCGAGTCGAGGTAGGCGAGGCGCGCCCCCTGCTGATTCGGGAGTGTGCCCGGCAGCGGGGTCAACGGCGTCGTGACGTACTGGAACACGATGCCGGGGAAGAAGCGCCGGTCGAGCTCGCGCACGTCCCACTCCAGCCCGGGGAAGCAGTTGGCGACGGCATTCTCGAAACGCGTGCTGGTGGGGTTGCCGGCCACCGGTCGGGTGGCGCGCGCGGTGAGGTTGCGCGGCTGGATTGGGTTCATGACGGTAACTCGGTCGTGGTGGTCGCGTCGTCATGAGCGCCGGCGAGCGCGTCGATGACGCCGAGCAGCAACTCGTACTGACGCCGTCCGATCGACAACGCGAAGAAGTTGGCATCGCGCATGTACGGCGGCATGCGCATGTCGTGGAGCTTGCTCTCCGCCAGGCGCGGATCGCGCAGCGCGGGTTGCACGGGCGGTGGTGCTGCCGACCAGTCCCTCGTGTTCCCGAAGGGCGGGCGGACGACGTCGCGTACGTGTGCGCCGCGACGACGCAAGAAGTCGATCAGCAGCGCGCGCTGCGCGAGGGGTCCGTGCAGCGCGGCCATGATGTCGGTGTAGGGCAGCTGGGTCTCGGCGGCGATCGGCCCGAAGGTGTTCGCGGGCCGGTTCCACGGGACGAGCTCGGGGCTCACGTCGACGTAGGGAGTATCCGCCGCGGTGAAGCTCTCGGGTCCGAACTTCGGCTTGGTGACGGGTGGCTTCGCCCCGCCGAGTCGGTCGAGATTCTCCTGGATAGCGCGAGTGCGCGCCGCATCGAGATTGAGCGTGGTCGACGTCTCGAACGCGCGCTGGAACAGGTTGACGACCTCCTCGAGTGCATCGGCGAGGTCGCGCTTGTCGACGGTCGGCAGCGGCAGCTCGCGCTCGGCGAGGTCGTCGGCGATCGAGTACACCGGGCGCAGGTCGGGGGAGTAGTCGGGCGGACCGGTGAAGAAGCGGGCGCGGGCCTCGAAGCGCCGGTGGCGCCAGGAGACGCACGCGACGAGCTCGCCGTCACTCGTGTCGTCGACCACACTCCACGAACGGCTGTCGCCGACGTTCGCGCCGTCGTAGCCGTCCTGTGGTTGGGAGTCCTCCCACACGCCGTTGAGCATGATGTATCGCGACCAGGGCGTGTCGGGGTCGAGGAAGCGATTCTGCGGCGGGACGATCTCGTGTATCCGGCCGTACTCGGTGATCGGCGCCTCGGCGAGGCCCGGCACCACCGGGCT
The DNA here is from genome assembly GCA_038252255.1 of Acidimicrobiia bacterium. Classification (GTDB taxonomy): domain Bacteria; phylum Actinomycetota; class Acidimicrobiia; order IMCC26256; family JAENVU01; genus Chersky-806. The sequence continues at coordinate 58,945 of JBBSAM010000005.1, forward strand.
CGCCGGTGCCATGTTCGCCTCCGGCGGACCGTAGACCTCACCCCGCGGAGGCGTGAAGCGAACCCGCAGCACGCTCGGATCGACGCCGAGAAGCACGGGGTCCGGACGAGGCTTGAGCACCTGGAAGGTGCCCAGCGGGATGGGATGATCGGGCGGCACGAGTGGGACCTGGCCGTGCGTGTGCGGGCTGATCGCCAGGAGTTGGTGCGCGGTGCAGTCGTCACCCGCGACGTACGCGCGCGCGATGAACGCACACGTTGCCGACCCGGTTCGGCGTTCGGCCTTGCGGTTGGCGGTCGTTACGTCGAACGCGAAGTGAGCAGTCGTGAGGCCGAGCTCGCCCATCAACGCGAGGTTCATGGGCTCCTCCCGGCGCTCGTCCGACGCGTCGTCGCGCACGGTCGCCCAGAGCTCGAAGAACGGTGCTACGGGCCGGATCTCGCCCGCGCCGTCCTTGAACGTGATCGAGGTCGGCACGTACGACTCAATCGAGCCGTCGGGTCGGACGCGTAGCGTCACCGCGGGTCGTACGACGACGCGGTCACCACCGTGCGCGTCGGTATCGACGACCCACTCGTACGACTCGACGGGGTCCGACGCCCCGCCGACGCGCGCGACGGCGTTCGGCGGCAAGAAGAAGAGCTCTTCGAGCACGAGAGTCATCGCTCGCTCACCTTCTCGATCGGGCGGGCGATCCAGCCGGAGAGATCGGGGCCGCCGCCGGAGAGCCGTGCATCGGGCTCCGTGGGGGCCGAGATCGATTGCGCGTAGTGGAACACGTCCTTGGGGTCGTACTTCTTCTTGATCTTCAGCAGCTTGTCGAACACATTGCCCCAGTACCGGAAGCGATAGTCGGGTGTGTTGCGCCGCGGGTAGTTCTGGTACGAGTGCCCGTTCGAGATCGGCGCGAGCGCGGTCATGAAATCCTCGAGGTACCGCTGAGCCTCGACCTGTTCCTGATCCGTCATCCAGAACACATCGACGAAGAGATCCATGTCGTCCCGGCGATGGATGAACGCGTTCGGGTCGGCGACCGCTTCGATCTTGCCGCCGTAGGGCTCGATGCAGACGGTCGTCCACGGGTTGGGCGAGTCCAGGAACCGGTCGATGACGCTTTGCCAACCTGCCTTGCCGAGCGGACTGTCGACGTACACCGACGCCTTGTCCTCACGGCCGAGGTCGGGAACCTCGGGGATCTCGCGCGGATAGCTCAAGAGGTGGTCGTTGAGGTAGATGTACGAGCCCGTCCCGTCGACTTTGTTGTCCGAGATGGCCCCCGCACTGCGGATCAGCGGGTCCAGGAGCGTCCGGGCTTCCTTCTCGGGCCCGAGGAACATCGCGCGGAACATGAGCAACGGGGTGCCCGTCTTCTCTGGATCAGGAGTGTCGACCGCGAGGAAGGCCATGTATCCCAGGCGAGGATCGCAACCGCGCATGTACTTCGTCTGGAGGAGATCGAGCGCCGCGGCCGCGTTCCCCGACTTGTCGGCGACCCAGTTCAGGCCGAAGCCGTAGAGCGCCGTCGGGCCGATGCGCTGGGTGCGGTAGCTGATCTCGAGCACGACGCCGAAGTTGTTGCCGGTGCCGCCGCACACGGCCCAGAGGAGATCCTTGTTCGTGTTGGCGTCGGCGATTACGATGCCACCGTCCCAGAGCATCATGCGGACCGATTCGACGTTGTCGCAGTTCATCCCGAACGTGCGCGACGTGAAGCCGAAGCCACCGCCCTGCATGTAACCGGCGACGCACACATCGGGGCAGCCGCCGCCCGGGATGTGCAGGTTGTAGTCGTTGAGCACGGCGTTGAGATGGCCGAAGCCCGTCCCCGCGCCGACCACCGCGATGGGATTGGGGCCGGTCGGGTCCTCGACCACGGCGTAGCGGAAGCGGCTCATGTCGATGACGAGCCCGGTATTGGCGGAGAAGCCCGCAGTGCTGTGGCCGCCCGAGCGCACGACGAGCCAGATGTCGAGCTTCTGAGCCCACCGCAGGCACGCGGCAACGTCGCTCGGCACCTCGCAGTACGCGATGAGCAGTGGCCACGGCGAGAACGCGTGGTTGCTCAGCTGGCGGGCCGCGTCGTAGCCGTTGTCGAACGACGTGATGACCTCGCCCTGCATGGCCAGCCGCAGGTCTTTGACCTCGTCGTCGGTGACGGTGATGCCAGGAGGTGTCCGCAGCCCGTACCGATATTCGAGATAGTGGTGCCGTCGTGTCTTCCGCAACGTGCGCCCCTCGCTGCCCGCTCGCGGCCTGCGGCTCGCGGCAGGCTGGAAGGTACACGCGCGAAGGCGACGTCACCAGGGCGCGGCGGTTGGTGGCGGAGCGTGGCATTCCGTTCGTGAAGTTCGCCGACGTGCTGCGTTCGACCCGGCACAGATCGTGACGTTGCTCGACGCTCATCAGGTCTCGCCGGTCGCACTGTCCCAACCTCCCGATTGGTTGCTCGTCGAGGAGACGGCCCGCCGCTTGCGCAGCACGCGCTCGAACCGAGTCAGGTCAGCATCTTCGAGCACTCGAAGGATGACGGTGGGCGGAGTGCCTGGTTTGCAGGGTGTGGGTCAGCACATCCAACGACACCAGCACACTGACCGGACTGCTCGGGATCACCACGGCGCGCACGGCCATCGCGGCGAGCACCGCGGCGCGAGGCCGAGAAGTAGTTCGGGCGGCATCTGCAGAGCGAACACACGGGTGACAACGGCTGGTGGTTCGTGTGTTCAGACGTTGGTGCAGGTCACTGTGGATTTCGAGTTACGGCGAGTGACCGCCACTGACCTCTGTTTCGCGCGGGTTAGGGCACGTAGAGGGCACGGGCAGTGAGTCGGGTCATCCCTGGTAGAGGTACAGCCGGATGTACGCGCGCCCAGGGCGGGTGAACAGTTGCGCGGTGCCGCCGGCGCCATCCTCGCCGCGATCCCTGAAGTAGACGGTCGTGACGGTCCATCCGGCCGACGGCGTCGGCTTGGTGGCGTCCAGCCGCGGCATGCTTTGCTTTACCTCGGTCAGGTAGTCACGGAAGACGTCGCCGGGATTGCCGCCCGTGAGCCGGAGGAGCGCCACCTCTTGGATCGCGCCGGGGGGCGCGTTGTGGGCGACGGTCACCATCTCGCTGCGGGGTTGGACCCGGATGAGGGCAATGCGGAAACCGATCGCCCGGCCGGGCTCCGGAAGCCTGCCTTTGGCCGGACCGCGAAATTCAGGCAACGAGACTGAGGGTGCCGGCGTGAAGCGAGGGGGCACTGGCAGCGAGGAGGAGGTCGGCGGCGCAACGGTGTTCGGCTCACCGAGCTCGTAGAACTGCACGTAGCCGATCGCTCGCCGCTTGGGGACCGTCTCGATCCTCACCGAGAGCTGCGGCCCGGTGAGCCCAGATGTCGTTGAGAGCGCGCATCCTGCAGGCCCAGTCGGCACCGATTCAGCTCTAAAGCACCCACCCCCGTTGCTCTCGAGACCCACGGCGGTGGCTTGATCTGCGAACGCGTGAATCACGTCACGCGGCGGCCCGTCGATCCCGAGCGTCGCAGACCAGGAACGGACGGGCATCGGGTCTGGACCGCCCGTCTGCTCCTTGGCCTGAAGCGCGGCACCGGCGAGCACGGCACCGGGTGGGACCCTGAATCCATCGAGGAGCGGTGTACCGGGGCCGTGGATCTCGCCGGTTCGGATCGGAAGACCGTGCGCTCGGTTGACGTCGGGAGTGTCCGAGTCGGCGTCGCTACAAGCGGCGCTCAGCAGCACGAGCAAGAGTGCTGGAACCCAGATCATTCGCCGGCCCACGGACCACAGCCTAAGGACATGCCGGCAGCAGGGCCGCGCGCTCGACTGCCGGGTCATCGTTCGGTGGTGAGCCACTAGCAGTCGGTTTGACCGGCTTCCGCTTCCACGATCTTCGGCACACCTGCGACACCCTCACTGCAGCGACGGGGGCGAGCACCCGAGAGCTGGTGCACCGCATGGGGCACTCCTCAGCCGCAGCAGCCCTCCGCTACCAGCACGCGACCCGCGACCGGGACGCGGTCATCGCCCAAGCACTCAGCGACGTGATCGAAGCCGGCCGTGGTAAAGTGTCTAGCGAGATAGACGAATGACTGGACGCGTTCTCCTGCGTCGGGTCGAGAAGTTCACCTGCGAGCAGCTCCGCCAGCGAGGTTCGCACGTGATCGTGCGTTGCCCGGGAGGTTGCCAGACCGTGATCCCGATCCATCGAGGCCAGGACCTCCCGATCGGAACGCTGCGCGGCATCGTGCGGGCTCTGAGGCCGTGTCTCGGCGAAGGGTGGTTGTGATGGCGAGGGCGAAGAACTACGTAGCGGTGTACGAGCGCGATCCCGAGAGCGATGCGTGGCTCGTCCACATCAAAGGGATCGACGGCTGCCACACCTACGGGCGAACACTGAGACAGGCTGAGGCCCGCATCCTCGAAGCGCTTGCGCTCTGGCTCGACCGAGAGCTCGGTGACTTGGTCATCACCCCCGAGTGGCCCGACGATCTTGTGGAGATCGCCACAGAGGTCTCGCAAGCACGCGACACGGCAGCAGCGACCGCGCAGAAGGCAGGAGCAACGACTGCCAAGGCAGCGAAGAAGCTCGACCGCATGGGCCTCAGCCGCCGAGACGCCGCCGACGTCCTCGGCATCTCGCACCAGCGCGTTCAGCAGCTGCTCGTCTCGTAGTCGGTCGACACTCCCCGCAAGTACTGGAGCGGGAAGCCCGCGATGCGGTCACTCAGGCAGTCGCTGAGATTCGATCATCGCTGACGTTCGCGCCAGGTACACGCGCAGGTTTTCCTCGCTCACTTCCGTGCCGGCGGTTGCGAACGGCATCCATCGGAGCTTCGCAGCACTCGATTCGGCTCGCGCGCAGTCAGGTTGGTTACTCACGAAGACGTAGCGGAAATCGGCATGTTCGTGAGCGATCTCGTTGCCGAATGCGGGGACGGGAAGGATGACGACTTGCACCGGCAAATGCCACTTGGCTGATCCGAGATCGCTCAGCCCAGTCTCCTCGTACGCTTCGCGCAGTGCGACCTGTCGCGGATCGGTCTCGCCCGCGTCGAAATGACCGCCGACCTGCATCCATTGCTCCATCTTCGTGTGCCAACGCAAGAGCACGCGTTGCGAGGGTGGATGAACCACCAGAGCCGAGGCCGTGACGTGCAAGGCTGACGAGCGCGAGAAGATGTCTTCGGCCTCGAGAGCAGCGCGTATGCGTGCAAGGTCAGCGAACTCCTTTCCGTTCGACGGGTGGTAGGACTCCAGAGCTTCGGAGAGGTGGATCGTTGTCCGGGCCACGGTGTTCGCCCTCTCATGCTGGGCCGACGAGGCCGAGCTGATCGGAGCTTTCCACGGCTCAGATCATCGATCGAGATCAGCAAGCTGGATGTAGCGGTGCGACGCCGGTCGTAGGAGTTCGGATTCACCGGGGCACGCAGAGGGCACGAACGCACTCTGCCGGATGCGTACAGACCTACGTGGAGGTCTGTACGCATCTGCTGACCTGCACATTCGACCTGGAGCGGGTGACCGGGATCGAACCGGCATTACCAGCTTGGAAGGCTGGGACTCTGCCATTGAGCTACACCCGCGTGGGCGCTGAGGATATCGGCGGTCGACGATGCTGCCCGCCACCGTTCTCGGCACGCTCAAGGGGCTCAGAGCCCGTTCAACGTGCCGAGAAGTGAAGTGGTCGGGGAGGGGGGATTTGAACCCCCGACCGCCTGCCCCCAAAGCAGGCACGCTACCGAGCTGCGCCACTCCCCGTTGTCCCGCCCAGGTTAGGGCGCAGGCGAGGCGCGTCAGCAAGATCGGTCAGGGGAACGGATCGTGGCGCAGGGAGTGGAACCGCTCGATCAGCTCCGCCTGCGACTCGACGCCGACCTTGTGGAACATCGACGAGAGGTGGTTGCGCACGGTGCTCGGGCTGAGGAAGAGATGGCGGGCGATCGTCGTGACGCGGTAGCCGCTGAGCAACGCACGCGCGACCTCCCGTTCCCGGGTCGACAGCTCGGGGTGGGTGAGCAGCAGCAGCGGCTCCCAGTCCTCGGTGGGCGCGATGCCACGGTCTGCCGACGACGCGGAGTAGAGGATCGCGAGCCATGGCTCCCGATCGCCGCCGGACACTCTCGTGATCTCGACGTCGATCGTCGCCCACGTTCCGTCGGGGGCACGGGTCTCGAGCGAGGTGGTGGCCAGGCCCAGCTGGGTCGACCGGACGCGTTCGCCGAGCTCGAGCAGCTTCGGCAGATCACGGGGATGGATGAGCGGGAGAATCGACTCGCCCATCTCCTTGGGGGTTCCGAGCACGCGGCTGTAGCGGGGAACGAGACGGAGGCGCCACTGCTCGTCCACGACGGCGGCGAGCAATCCCAGCGCGCCGTTCGTCGTCGCCTCCGTCGTGAGCTCCGGGTCGGGCTTGCTCGTGGCCGTCGACGCATCGGGCGGATAGAGGTACGCGGAGAAGTACGTCGGCGTGATCCCGGCCGACCCGAGGCCACAGACGAGGTACCGCCCGTTGGACGTGTCGGCGGCATCGCCGGGCCCTGAGTACGCGCCGAGCTCGCCGAGCCGCACGGCGTGAATAGAACGGGCGTCGTCGTCGTCGACGGCGACCGCCATCCCGCCGGTCAGTGTCCGGACGAGTCGTCGATGCTGGGAATGTGCGAGCCGCTCGTACGCATCGTTCGCGGCCACGATCCGGCACGTGCGCGCGTGGAACAGCGCCACACCGATCGGCGCGTCGGCCAACGTCCCGCGATTGATCTGGTGCACCAGCCAGGCGGCAGTTGCGGGGTCGGGCCCATCGCCATTGTGCGGCTCCGGGGTGAGGTCGCTATCGCCCGCGCCCAGCTCCACGACCACCGTCGCGACCGACGAACCCGGGGTCTCCACCATCACCGCGAGTCGTGAGCTGCCGACCGAGCCGTCGGCGCGGACGATCATCGCGTGCAGGCTGGTATCCCCCGTGCCGTTCCCGATCGTGCTCCCGTTCCCGTTCCCGTTCCCGTTCCCGTTCCCGTTCCCGTTCCCGTTCCCGTTCCCGTTGCCGTTGCCGTTGCCATTGCTCTGGTGCTGGGCGACGGCGTGGATGTGGTCGCGGATGAGCAGCTCGTCGGGCGCGACGAAGAGCGTCGCCATCGGGGTCCCCACGAGCTGCGTGGCGTCGTAGCCGAACGCGGCGGCGGCAGCCCGGTTCGCGTCGACGATGCTCAGATCGCTCGCATCGACCACGAGGGTCGGCGGTGTGCCCACGCCGGCCACGCTCGGGTTCAACAAACGCTGATATGAACGGTTCGTTTCCATGAAGCGGCTCCTGCACCGGCGCCCAGGGACTGGAGACGCTTCATTAAGTTCCCCGTCAGTATGACACGGACCGTCCGTACCTGAGACCGGAACCTGGCGCAGGGAGAGGTTCGGGGCTTATGTGTCGCGCCAGGCGCGAGCGAGCACTGCGTGCACCCGGATCATGAGGTCCCGAGGGCTGAACGGCTTGATGATGTAGTCATCCGCGCCGGCGGTCAGCCCGCGGCGGATGTCGAGCTCATCGGCCTTGGCGGTCAACAGGATCACGGGTGTGCGAGCGATCGAAGGGATCGCTCGGAGCTCCCGGCAGACCTGGAGCCCCGTCATCCGCGGCATCATCCAGTCGAGCAGGACCACGTCGGGATGCAGCATCTCGATCGCCGCGAGGCCATTCTCCCCGTCGGCTTCGCTGTGCACCTCGAAGCCGGAGTGCAGCAGCTTGAAGCTGACCAGGGCTCGAAGGCCCTCGTCATCGTCGACGACGAGCGCGATGTTGTTCATGTTCGTTGCTCCTGGATCGGGGCCGGAGGGTGAAGAGCGGCCGCGTCGCGGGCTCGTCGGCGACAAGGACCCGGGGCGCGCGGCCTGCCTCCAGGCTCCGTCGCATCGGCTGCGTCCACGTCAATCTCAACGGAACGCATTTCGCCGACGTTGATGGTCCATTCTGTCCGTTCGAACGGACCGGACCCGGAGCGTCAGTGGCGGCTTAGCCCGCGTCCAGCCGCTTGTTCAACGCGTTGTACGCCGGCTTGTTCTTGTAGAGGGAGTCCATGATCGTCGCGCTCCCCATGCCGGGGAAGAACGACGGGATCCACGAGTACTTGTCGGTGAAGCCCCACATCACGAACGTCTTGCAGTTCGGAGCGGCGAGACAGGTGGTGAGCGCGCCGCGGTAGACGTCCGCCTGGGTCTGGAACGAGGTCGCGGTTGCCGGTATGGGGAGCTGCACGTCCATCTCGGTGATCGCGACCTCGACGCCGATCGCGGCGTACCTCGCGAACTGGCCGGCGAGTTCCGCCATCGTCGGCCGCGTCGTGGTCGCATGCATCTGGAACCCGACGCCGTTGATCGGCACGCCGCGCGCCTTCATCTTCGTGACTTCCTTGAACACCGCGTCGGCCTTGACGCCCGGTGTCTCGATGTAGCGCTCGTTCACGAACAGCTTGGCTCCGGGGTCTGCCGCGTGAGCCATCGCGAACGCCTGGTCCATGTACCGGCGGCCGAGCTTCTTCTTCCACAAGGTGGGTCGCAGCTTGCCGTTCGCGTCAAAGGGCTCGTTCACGACGTCCCACTGCGCGATGCGACCTTTGTAGTGGCCCACTACCTTGGCGATGTGGTCCGCGATGATCGCGCGCGCCTGGGCCCTGGTGAACGTCCCGTTGTCGATCCACGGCGGGTTCTGGGAGTCCCACAGGAGCGGCACCCCACGGACGGCCATGCCGTGCAGCCGGGCGAAGTTCACCAGAGCGTCCGCCGGACCGAAGTTGTAGGTCGTGGGCCCGGGCTGGACCGTGTCCCACTTCAGCTCGTTCTCGGGCACCAGGCCGTTGAACTCGCGGGCCAGAGTCGTCGCGTAGGTCGTCTCGGGGAGCAGGCCCGCCCGGGCCGCGGTGCCGAGGAACATGGTCTGGGCGGCGGGGTACTCACGGAGCGGCTTGCAGGCCGCGAGGACGAGCACAAGGCCCACGGCCAGCGCAACCATGATGCGAATCCGTTCGCTCCGTCCCCCCATGTGGCCGCACGCTAACGCAAACCGCGTCTCGCTTCCTCTTGGTGCCGGGCCGGTGCCGGACCGGGGCACGAACCATGACATAGCCTGCGTCTCCCCAGAGGAGGGGTAGTGCTCGAGTCAGCTGCAGCGCCAGGGTTGCGAGCGCGTGGGGGGACCTACGCCGGCCTGTTCATGGTCACGCTCTCGACCCTGATGTACGAGATCGGTCTTACGCGCATCTTCAGCGTGACGATGTGGTACCACTTCGCATTCGTCGCCATCTCGGTCGCGCTCTTCGGCATGACGATCGGCGCTCTGATCGTCCATTACTGGCCGCAGCGCTTCCCGGACGACAAGCTCCGGACCCAGCTCTGGAAGTACTCCCTCTTCTTCGCGCTGGCGATCCCGCCCTGTTTCATCACCCAGCTCGCCCTCCCGTTCTCGCCGCACGCCACCGTCGCCGGGCTCTGGTCGATCTTCGCGACCTGCGTGATCATCTCCATCCCGTTCGTCTTCAGCGGGATCGTCGTCGCGCTGGCCCTCACCCGGTTCCCCGAGCGGGTCAACCGGCTCTACGCCGCGGACCTCATCGGCGCTGCGATGGGTTGTGTCGCCCTCGTCGCGCTGCTCCAGTACTTCGACGGACCGAGCGCCGTCATCGCAGTAGCCGCGCTCGGCGCCGTTGGCGCGGGCTTCTTCGCGCTCGACGCCGGGAGCAAACCCGGCGTGTGGCTCGCGGTAGCCGCGGTGGTCGTGTTCGGTGGGTTCGCAGCAGCCAACGCGTACACCGCGCGGTCGGGAAGCGCATGGCTCCGGATCGTCTGGGCGAAGGAAGCGCGCGACTCCAATCACGTCGAGGAGCGTTGGAACGCCTTCTCACGCGTGACGGTGGAAGGAACGCGCGAAGCGCCGACCGGGATCGTGATCGACAGCACCGCCGGTACCGCGCTCCCGCCCGACAACCCCGAGCACGCGGCGCTGCTGAAGGACCAGATCTCGAACCTTGCACACCAGCTTCGCCACAACGCCGAAGACCTGGTGATCGGCTCGGGCGGTGGCACCGACGTGCGCTCGGCGCTCGTGTTCAACGACAAGTCGGTCACGGGGGTCGAGATCAACCCACTGGTCCTGCACTTCGCCAACGGTGTCTTCGGTGACTACACGGGGCACATGGACCGCGACCCGCGGGTGAAGTTCGTGAACGACGAAGCGCGGAGCTACATCGCGCGCACGGACAAGAAGTACGACATCATGCAGATCTCACTGATCGACACGTGGGCCGCGCAAGGCGCGGGTGCGTTCGCGCTCAGCGAGAACTCGCTCTACACGACGAACGCGTGGCACCTGTTCTTCGATCGCCTGAAGCACGACGGGGTGCTGTCCGTCACCCGCTTCTACAAATTCCCCGGGGCAGACCGGCCGCTGGAGATGTACCGGACCACGGCGCTCGCGTCGCAGGCGCTGACCAACATCGGCGTCAAGAACCCGCGGACCCACATCCTCGTGTACAAGTCGCCGATCAACGCGCTCGGCGTCAGCCTGGCCACCATCCTCGTGAGCCCCCACCAGCCGTTCAGCGAGGCTGATCGCGCCGCGGCCACCGCCCAGGCCCAGGCCCAGCACTTCGACGCCGTGCTGACCCCGACCGAATCGATCACTCCGTACTTCGCCAAGCTGGCCCGACCGGGCGGTCCCGGTCCCGCGGTCAACGACGTTGCCGAGGACATCTCTCCGCCCACCGACAACCGCCCGTTCTTCTTCCAGATGGCGGACCTCGACACCTTCCTGCAGGGCAAGGGGTTCAGCAACAGCTTCGTCACCCGGCCGGTGCTCGTCCTCGCCATGCTCGCGGTGGCGGTGCTGCTCCTCGCATTCGGATTCATCGTCCTGCCGCTGCTCTTCACGACGAAGCGCTCCGAGCACAAGGGGATGATCCCCTTCTACTCGTACTTCACCGCGATCGGACTCGGCTTCCTGCTCATCGAGATTTCACAGCTCCAGCGGCTCAGCATCTTCCTCGGGAACCCGACGTACTCGCTCGCGGTCGTGCTGTTCTCGGTCCTCCTCTTCAGCGGGATCGGGAGCATGGCCACCGAACGATTCGTGAAGACGGCCCGGCCGTCGTCGTGGCTCACGCCCTTGCTGGTCCTGCTCGCTCTCGTTGTCCTGTTCGGCTTCCTCACGCCGGAGATCTTCCGGGCGAATGACGGCGCCACCACTCCGGTGCGCGTCGCGATCGCGGTGTTGTTGCTGGCTCCCTTGAGCTTCGGGCTCGGCATGCCCTTCGTCATCGGCATGCGTGCCGCAGCCAGTCGGGGCGGCGACACGCCGACGGCCTTCCTCTGGGGCATGAACGGTGCGGCATCGGTGTGCGCATCGGTGTTCGGTGTCGTCATCGCGGTGTTCTTCGGGATCTCCGCCGCGTTCTGGACCGGTGCCGCCGCGTACGTCGTTGCCGCGGTGTCGATGACGGTGATCGCCCGGGCGCAGCAGCGGCGCGCGCCCGCCGCCGACGCCGGCGATCTCTCGCTCGAAGTTCCGAGCCCCGTCACCGTCTGAGTGCGGCGCACTCCGACGATCACGGCAGCGGGGCGTGGCGCGGCGGCGGCCATCGTCGCGGCGGCCCTCCTCGTCGCCGGTGCGGTCCTCGCCCCCGTCTCGACCCCGCGGGCGGAGGCTGCGGCCGCGCCCGCGCCCGGCGGCTGGGTGCTCGACGGTTTTGGCGGCCTGCACCGCTTCGGGAGCGCACCGGCCGTCACCGGCGGGGCGTACTGGCCGGGATGGGACATCGCCCGCGGCATCGGCGTCAACGACTCCGGGCCCGGTGGTTGGGTGCTCGACGGGTGGGGCGGCCTGCATCCCTTCGGCGGCGCACCCGTCGTCACCGGCGGTGCGTTCTTCCCCGGCTGGGACATCACGCGGGGCATTGCGGTCAACGACTCCGGCCCTGGCGGTTGGGTGCTCGACGGGTGGGGTGGCATCCACCCGTTCGGCGGCGCCCCGGTCGTGTACGGCGGGGCGTCGTTCCCGGGTTGGGACATCATGCGGGGCATTGCGGTCAACGACTCCGGTCCCGGGGGTTGGGTGCTCGACGGGTGGGGTGGCATCCACCCGTTCGGCGGCGCGCCGGCGGTGACCGGCGGCGCGTACTGGCCGGGGTGGGACATCGCCCGCGGCATCGCGGTGAATCACTCGGGCCCGGGCGGTTGGGTGCTCGACGGGTGGGGCGGGTTGCATCCCTTCGGCGGCGCGCCCCCGGTCACCGGCTCGGCGTTCTTCCCGGGGTGGGACATCGCCCGGGGCGTGCTGGCCAACACCGCCGGCCCGGGGGGCTGGGTCGTCGATGGGTGGGGCGGCCTGCACCGCTTCGGCGGCGCGCCCGCCGTGACCGGCGGTGCGTTCTTCCCCGGCTGGGACATCATCCGCGGCATCGCCGGCGCCGGTGGTTCCTCGGGCTCTCACGTCCCGCCGAAGCCGGCGCGCACCACACCGATCCTGCGGACCGTCACCTACTCGATCGCGGTCCGCGGCGCGCCCGTGTCGAACGTCGACGATCTGGCCGCGGCCGTCGCGGACACGTACGCGGACAATCGTGGTTGGTCCGCCGCCGGCCTCGACTTCGTCCGGGTCCCGTCCGGAGGCGACTTCACGGTCTGGCTCGCGCAGGCGAGCACGGTCCCGTCATTCGGCGCGCCGTGCGACAGCACCTACAGCTGCACTCAGGGTCGCAACGTCATCATCAACGACGACCGGTTCCGTTCCGGATCACAGTTCTGGCCCGGCCCGTTGTCCGAGTACCGGCACATGGTCATCAACCACGAGACGGGCCACTGGCTCGGGTTCGGCCACTCGTTCTGCCCTGCGCCGGGCGCGCTCGCGCCGGTCATGCAGCAGCAGTCCAAGGGGATGCAGGGCTGCGCGGTCAACCCGTGGCCACTGCCCGGCGAGATCGACGCCGAGCTGCATCGCATCCGCGGCTTCGGCGCGTCGACCACCCCCGTCGGCGGCTGGTCCGAGTAACCCCCCCACCCCGATTTTGGCGTCAGTAGGGACCCGCAGAGGTGCCCTACTGACGCCAAAACCAGAGGGTTGGGCGTGTCTGCAGCTAGCCCGCGGGGAGGATGACGGTCTGGAGCTCGGTGTAGGGGGCGATGCCCTCGGGACCGAGCTCGCGGCCGAGGCCCGACTGCTTGAACCCGCCGAACGGGCCGTTGAAGTCGAGGATCATCGACGAGTTGATCGCCACGGTCCCGGTCCGCACCCGAGCCGCCACCTCGGCACCGTGCTCGACGTCTGCGGTCCACACGGAGCCGCAGAGCCCGTAGTCGGTGTCGTTCGCGATGGCGACCGCGTTCTCCTCACCGTCGTAGGGGATCACCGAGAGGACCGGGCCGAAGATCTCCTCGCGGGCGATCCTCATGTCGTTGTCCACGTCGGCGAACACCGTCGGTGTGATGTACCAACCCGTCTCCTGGTCCGTCTTGGCGCCACCGACGACTGCGCGCGCGCCGGCCGCCTTCCCCGCCTCGAGGAAGCCCTCGACGCGCTCCTGCTGGCGCCGCGCGACGAGCGGGCCGATCTGCGTGGCGGGGTCGAGCGGGTCGCCGACGACGAGTGCCCCGACCTTGTCCGCGAGCGCGTCGACGACCTCGTCGTAACGGGAGCGGGGAGCGAGGATGCGGGACTGGGCGCCGCACACCTGGCCGTTGTTCATCAGGCCGGACATCACCATCTCGTTGAGCAGGGTGTCGTCGAGCACGACGTCGTCCAGCACGATGGCGGCGGACTTGCCGCCGAGCTCGAGGGTGACCCGCTTGAGCTGCTCACCACACACGGACGCGATGTGCTTGCCGACCGCGGTGCTGCCCGTGAAGCTCACCTTGTCCACGCCCGGGTGCCGCACGAGGTAGTCCGCGTTCTCGCGTCCCGCGGGCACGATGTTGATGATGCCCGGCGGGAGGTCGGCCTCGAGGACGGCCTCGGCGAAGAGGTAGGAGTCGAGCGGGGTCTCCGGCGCGGGCTTGAGCACGATCGGCACACCGGCGGCCATCGCCGGGCCGAGCTTCAACGCGATGATGAAGAGCGGGACGTTCCACGGGATGATCCCGACCGCGACGCCGACCGGTGCGCGCCGCACCTGGAGCCGGCCGCCGAGCGCGCCCGGGCGCTCGTCCACCCAGGTGTAGGTCGGAGCGATCGCCGCGTAGGTGTCGAGGACCATCGTCGAGGAGAAGACCTGGCCCATGATCGACCACGACTTCGGTGAGCCCATCTGACTCGAGATCGAATCGGCGATCGCCTCGCCGCGTGCCTGCAGCGCGGCGCTCAGCCGGGAGAGACCGGCAGCCCGCTCCTCGACCGGAAGCGGTCCGGCATCGAACGCCTTGCGGGCCGCGGCGACGGCTTTGTCCATGTCGGCCGGCGACGCATCCGGTACCTGGCCGATGACCTGCTCAGTATGGGGAGAGATGACGTCGATCAGGTCACCCGTCTCGGGCTTCACCCATTCCCCGCCGATGAACAAGGTCTCGTAGGTCTGCACGGTGCTGGCTCCCATGGTCCGGTTCGCAGTGGTTTCGTCCGGCCCGAACCCTATCCGGCGTCACGCCGAAGATGCGCCGCCCTCGATCGCCTCGTCGTCGCCCGCGGTGTCGCCGTCGCCGAGCAGCCACAGCGCGATCGGTGGGAACACGACAACCGACAGCAGACCGGCCGCGACGAGCGCCGCGCTCGATGCCTCGTCGAAGACTTCGAGCTCCAGACCGAGGCGCGCCGCGACCACGATGAAGGTCAACGACGTGGCTTGCAGCAGACCGGCCGCGATGACCCGCCTCCGGTCGAAGTACTGGCGGTACAGGTACGCGGGCGTACCCCGCACGATCAGCATCGCGAGCAGGAACAGGGGTACGAGCACGAGGTGGCCCGGCGAGTGAACGAGCGACTCCACGTCGAAGCGCGCGCCGCTGGTGACGAAGAACATGGGGATCAGAAAGCCGTAACCGATCGCTTCCACCTTGCGCCGGAACTCCACATGCGTGAGGTGGCGGTCCGGATCCACGAGCCGCAGCAAGGCGCCGGCCACGAACGCGCCCAGGATCGTCTCGATCCCGAGCTCGCTCGCCAACGCGACGAAGAGCGCCAGGAGCAAGACGGCGACGCGCACGCCGAGCTGCGCCGAGGTGTCCTCGAGCATCCGTAGCGTGCTCGAGACCCGAATGGAGCGACCGGCCCTGAGCATCGCGAATCCGGTGAACACGACCAGCACGGAGAAGCCGACGATGAGGAAGATCTGCGAGCCCGTGCTCGTCGCGCTGGTCGTGAAGAACAGCGAGACGAGCAGGACGGTCGCAAACTCCGCCACCGACGCGCCGGCCAGGACCACCTGACCGAAGCCGGTGTCGACCTCACCCGCGTCGCGCAACACGGGGACGACGAGCCCGAGCGACGTCGACGCGAGCACGATCGCCACGAACAACGGGTTGCGGGTGCTCTCGACGAGTTGGAGCGCGAACGCGCAGACGACCGCGAGCCCGAGCGAGATGGCGAAGGCGACGCCGATCGTCCGGACACGGCCGTGCAGCCGGGTGGGGTCGATC
The DNA here is from genome assembly GCA_038252255.1 of Acidimicrobiia bacterium. Lineage (GTDB taxonomy): Bacteria > Actinomycetota > Acidimicrobiia > IMCC26256 > JAENVU01 > Chersky-806. Next base: position 74,551 of record JBBSAM010000005.1, read on the forward strand.
TCGAGTCCCGCGAGGAAGAGGAGGAACGCGAGCCCGAGGAGCGAGAGGATGATGATGGGGACGTCCAGGTCGAGCCACCCGAGCCCGGACGGCCCCACGATGACGCCGAACAGGATCTCGGCGGCGACTGCGGGCAGGCGCAACCGGGGTTGGAGGTTCACGAGCACCGGCGCCAGCACCGCGATCGCGGCGACCGTGAGGATCGACGTGAAGGAGATCGACGGGTCGCGCAACGAGATCGTCGACGCGGCCACGACGGGCATCGGCACCGGGCGAGGGTAAACGACGGCGGTCGCCCGGTGGTGGTGGGTTACGTTCCCGACACGCCGGACATCGCCGAATTCACCGATCCGCGACTCGTCGCGATCTACGACACGGTCAACCCGTACGCCGACGGTACGCAGCCGCACTTCTACGCCGCGCTCGCCGCCGAGTTGGGCGCGTCGTCGATCGTGGACCTCGGGTGCGGTACCGGGCAGATCACCTGCGCGCTGGCCGCGCAGGGCTACCGGATGACCGGCGTGGACCCGGCGCCGGGGATGCTCGCCGTCGCCCGGGAACGGCCGCACGCGGCGGCCGTCCACTGGATCCTCGGTGACGCCCGGGAGATCGGCCGTCCCGCCGCCGACCTCGCGATCATGACCGGCCACGTCGCGCAGCTCTTCGTCACCGACGAGGGCTGGGCCGAGACGCTCACGAGCCTCCATGACGCGCTGGCGCCGGGCGGCCGGCTCGCGTTCGAGACCCGGAACCCGCAGGCGCGGGAGTGGGAGCGTTGGACCCGCGAATTCAGCGTCGCGACTGACGATCCCAGGGCGGGGCGCATCGAGGCGTGGTCCGAGGTGCACGACGTGGCGGACGGGATCGTGTCGTACGTGAACCACTATGCCTTCGCCGCGACCGGCGAAGAGCTGGTGTCGCGGGGCCGGTTGCGCTTCCGAACCATCGACGAGCTGACGTCGTCGCTCGCGGGCGCGGGCTTCTCGATCGAGCGCGTGTACGGCGACTGGGACCGCCGCCCGTCCGCGCCGGCGGCCCGGGAGCTGATCGTCGTCGCCGCCTGCTCGCGGCCGTCCCCGTGATGCCTGCCGAACGGATCCGTCGTTTTCAGGCCAGGCGGTTATTGTGAGCGACCCTATGCAGACCTCGGTCGAGCCCCTCGAAGGCAACCGCGTCAAGCTCCACGTTGCGGTCCCCGCGTCAGAGTTCGAGTCCGCGATCAACGACGCGTTCCGGAAGCTGGCCCGCGAAGTGCGGATTCCCGGTTTCCGGCCCGGCAAGGCACCCCGCCGCATCCTCGAAGCGCGGTTCGGCCCCGAGATCGCCCGCGAGCAGGCGCTGAAGGACGGGTTGCCCAACTTCTACGCCGACGCCGTCGTCGCCGAGGACCTCGACGCGATTGCCGCGCCGGAGATCGAGATCACCGCGGGGGAGGAGGACGGCGACGTCGAGTTCGACGCGGTCGTCGAGGTCCGCCCGGTCGTCAACCTCACCGGCTACGACTCCCTCCAGGTCGAGCTGGACTTCACGCCGCCCGACGACGACACCGTGCAAGCTCAGGTGGACGGCCTGCGCGAGCGGTTCGCCGACCTCGCCGAGTCGACGGAGCCCCTCACCGACTCCGACTACGCAGAGATCGACATCAGCGGCTCCGTGGGCGGGGAGCCCGTCGACGCGCTCCAGGCGACCGACTTCCTCTACGAAGTCGGCTCCGAGACCGTCACCCCGGGTCTCGACGCGCAGCTGCGCGGCAAGAAGCCCGGCGACATCGTCGAGTACACCGACGAGCTCCCCGAGCGGTTCGGTGACCGGGCCGGTGAGGAAGTGGCGTTCCGCGTCCTCGTGAAGGACGCGAAGAAGAAGGTGCTCCCGGACCTCACCGACGAGTGGGTCTCCGAGGTCACGGAGTTCGACACGCTCGACGCGCTGCGCGACGACACGCGCAATCGCATCGAGATGGTCGGCAAGCTGCAGGCGCAGATGGCGCTGCGGGAGCGGGTCCTCGACGAGCTCGCCTCGCTCGTACCCGTCGAGGCACCCGAGCCGCTCGTCCAACAGGACATGGAGCGCCGGCTTCACGACCTCATGCACCGCCTCGAGGCGCAGGGCATCGACATCCCGCAGTACCTCATGGCGACCGGCCAGGATCAGGCCACGTTCGTGGACGGGGTCCGAGCTGGATCGACGAAAGCGGTGCTCGCCGACCTCGGCCTCCGAGCCGTCGTCGCACACGAGGAGATCGAGGCCACCGAGGACGAGCTCGACGCGGAAATCGACCGTTTGGCCGAGCGTTTGGGCGAAAAGCCCGACCGGGTGAGGCGCGATCTCGGCCAGCGCGGGGTGCTGGAGGCGGTACGCTCTGATATTGCCCGAGGCAAGGCGCTCGACTTCCTCATCGAACACGCGGCAGTCGTCGACGCGGAGGGCAACCCGATCGATCTGACCCTGCCCGAGGCGAACGCCGAGGCATCCGACCCCGCCGACACCGGCGATCCAGCGGACTCAGTCCCAGAGGAGCAACAAGCGTGATCTACAACTCCTTCTACGTCCCCGAGGTCTGGGAGAAGACCCCGTACGGCGGCGAACGCACCACGAGCCTGCTCGGCAAGCTCCTGAAGGAGCGGATCATCCTGCTCGGCACGCCCATCGACGAGCACGTGGCCAACCTGATCATGGCCCAGCTGCTCCACCTCGAGAGCGAAGACCCGGACAAGGACATCTCGCTCTACATCAACTCTCCCGGTGGCGAGATCACCGGCCTGTTCGCGATCTACGACACGATGCAGTTCATCAAGCCGTCCGTGGCGACCATCTGCATCGGCCAGGCGGCTTCGGCGGCTGCGGTGATCCTCGCGTCCGGCGACCCGGGCAAGCGGTTCATCCTTCCGCACGCCCGCGTGCTGATCCACCAGCCGCACGGTGGCGCGCAGGGCCAGGCAGTCGACATCCAGATCCAAGCCAAAGAGATCACCCGGATGCGGGAGACCCTCGACGAGATCCTCGCCCACCACACGGGCCAGACCGTCGAGAAGGTGGCACACGACACCGACCGTGACTTCATCATGGGGGCGAACGAGGCCCGCGAGTACGGCATCGTCGACGAAGTGATCACCAACCGGGAGCTGGCCGCAGTGCCGGTGCCGGCGGGTGTGAGCTGACGCGACGAACCGGCTCCGGGGGGAGGCGACGTGGCAAAGTTCGGTGACGGGGGCGACCTGCTGAAGTGCTCGTTCTGTGGGAAGAGCCAGAAGCAGGTCAAGAAGCTGATCGCCGGTCCCGGCGTCTACATCTGCGACGAGTGCATCGATCTCTGCAACGAGATCATCGAGGAAGAGCTCTCGCAGAGCACCGAGGTTCGCTTCGACGATCTCCCGAAGCCGCGTGAGATCTACGAGTACCTGAACGACTACGTCATCGGGCAGGAGCAGGCGAAGAAGATCCTGTCGGTCGCGGTCTACAACCACTACAAGCGGGTGCAGGCCGGTGCGTACGGGGACCCGGACGTCGAGCTGCAGAAGTCGAACATCCTCCTGCTCGGGCCCACCGGCTGCGGCAAGACGCTGCTGGCCCAGACCCTGGCCCGCCTGCTCAAGGTCCCGTTCGCCATCGCGGACGCGACGGCGCTGACCGAGGCCGGCTACGTCGGCGAAGACGTCGAGAACATCCTCCTGAAGCTGATCCAGTCCGCCGACTACGACGTCAAGAAGGCCGAGACCGGGATCATCTACATCGACGAGATCGACAAGATCGCCCGCAAGGCCGAGAACCCGTCGATCACCCGTGACGTGTCGGGCGAGGGCGTGCAGCAGGCCCTGCTGAAGATCCTGGAAGGCACGACCGCGTCCGTACCGCCCCAAGGGGGACGCAAGCATCCGCACCAGGAGTTCATCCAGATCGACACCACGAACATCCTGTTCATCTGCGGTGGTGCGTTCGCGGGCGTCGACAAGATCATCGAGCGGCGCCAGGGCAACAAGGGCCTCGGCTTCCGAGCGGACCTCCGGGGCGCGGACGAGCGCGACCTCGGCGGCATCCTGAGCGGGGTCATGCCCGAGGATCTCCTGAAGTTCGGGCTCATCCCCGAGTTCGTCGGGCGCCTCCCGGTCATCGGCGCGGTGCACAGCCTGGACCGCGAGGCGCTGATGCGCATCCTGACCGTCCCGAAGAACGCGCTGCTGCGCCAGTACCAGAAGTTCTTCCTCTTCGACGACGTCGAGCTGCACTTCACCGACGACGCGCTCGAAGCGGTCGCGGACCAGGCGCTCGCCCGCGGTACGGGCGCGCGCGGGTTGCGGGCGATCCTGGAAGAGGTGCTGCTCGAAGTGATGTACGACCTCCCGAGCCGCTCCGACGTCACGCAGTGCGTGGTCGACCGCTCGGTCGTCGTCGACCGGGGAACCCCGGCGCTCGTCACCGGTGACGACGAGGAACGCCGCACCGCCTAACCCGGTCCTTCATTCTCGGCACGCTCATCGGGCCCTGAACCCCTTCAACGGGCCGAGAACGCGTGAGTTCATAGACTCGGCCTGATGGAGCTCCCCGAGAAGCCGAGCCTGGACGGGCTCGAGGAGAAGTGGTCGGCGCGCTGGGAGTCTGACGGCGCGTACCGGTTCGACCGGACCAAGTCGCGCGCCGAGATCTATGCGATCGACACCCCGCCGCCGACGGTGAGCGGCTCGCTGCACATGGGATCGGTCTTCGGGTACGCCCAGACCGACACGATCGCCCGGTACCGGCGCATGCGGGGCGACGAGGTCTTCTACCCGATGGGGTGGGACGACAACGGTCTCGCGACCGAGCGCCGGGTGCAGAACTACTACGGCGTGCGGTGCGATCCGTCGCTTCCGTACGACCCCGACTTCGTGCCGCCGGAGAAGCCCGGCAAGCAGGCGATCCCGATCGGGCGGCAGAACTTCGTCGAGCTGTGCGACCAGCTCGTGGTGGAGGACGAGCAGAAGTTCGAGGAGCTGTGGCGCCGGCTCGGGCTGTCCGTCGACTGGTCACTCACGTACACCACGATCGGCGAGCAGTCGCGGCGAGCATCGCAGCGCGCGTTCCTGCGCAACTTCGCGCGCGGCGAGGCGTACCAAGCCGAGGCCCCGACCTTGTGGGACATCGACGATCGCACCGCGGTGGCCCAGGCGGAGCTCGAGGACCGGGAGCTGGCCGCGGCGTACCACGCGGTCGCCTTTCACGGGACCGACGGCCAGGGCGACGTGGTGATCGAGACCACTCGACCCGAGCTGATCCCGGCGTGCGTCGCGCTGGTCGCCCATCCTGACGACGAGCGGTACCAGGCCCGGTTCGACCAGCAGGTGACCACGCCCCTCTTCGGTGTCAGCGTCCCGGTCCTGGCCCACCCGCTCGCGGACCCCGAGAAGGGCTCCGGCATCGCGATGATCTGCACCTTCGGCGACACCACGGACGTCGTGTGGTGGCGCGAGCTGCAGCTCCCGACGCGCAACATCATGGGTCGCGACGGTCGCCTGGTCGCCGAGCCGCCCGAATGGGGGAGCGCGGGCTCTGAAGCAGCCACGCGCTATGCCGAGCTCGCAGGCAAGACCTCCAAGCAGGCCCAGGCACGCATCGTGGAGCTGCTCGCCGAGTCGGGCGAGCTCGTGGGGGAGCCCAAGCCGATCACGCACCCGGTGAAGTTCTACGAGCGCGGGTCGCGCCCACTCGAGATCGTGACCTCGCGCCAGTGGTACTTCCGCAACGGCGGCCGCGACCAAGAGCTGCGCGACGCGTTTCTCACGCGCGGCCGGGAGCTGCACTGGCACCCGCAGCACATGCGCCAGCGCTACGAGTCATGGGTCGAGGGCCTCAACACGGACTGGCTCATCAGCCGCCAGCGGTTCTTCGGCGTGCCGTTCCCGGTCTGGTACCGGCTCCGGCCGGACGGGGAGGTCGACTACGACGCCCTCCTGCTCCCGAGCGAGGACCGCCTGCCGGTCGATCCGTCGAGTGACCTGCCCGACGGCTTCACCGCTGACCAGCGGGGCGCGCCGGGCGGCTTCATCGGTGATCCGGACGTCATGGACACGTGGGCCACGTCCTCACTCACGCCCCAGATCGCGACCGGTTGGGGCGACGACGACGATCTCTTCAGCCGTACCTTCCCGATGGACCTCCGCCCGCAGGGCCCCGAGATCATCCGCACCTGGCTCTTCGACACGATCGTGCGCGCGCACTTCGAGCACGGGACGCTGCCCTGGAGCGACGCGAAGATCAACGGATGGGTGCTCGACCCGGACCGCAAGAAGATGTCGAAGAGCAAGGGCAACGTGGTGACGCCGATGCCACTGCTCGAGCAGCACGGAGCCGACGCGGTGCGGTACTGGGCCGCGAGCGGACGCCCGGGCACCGACACGGCGGTCGACGAGGGCCAGATGAAGGTGGGCCGCCGTCTCGCGACGAAGCTGCTCAACGCATCGAAGTTCGCGCTCGGGGTTACGGGCGACGCGGCGACCGACGGAGCCGTCACCGGGCCACTGGACCGGTCGATGCTCGCCACGCTCGCCGAGCTCATCGATGACGTCACCGGGGCGTTCGAGGACTACGACTACGCGCGAGCACTCGAACGTACCGAGCGCTTCTTCTGGGGCTTCTGCGACGACTACCTCGAGCTCGTGAAGCAGCGTGCCTACGGGTCGGTCGGCGACGCGGCCGGTGCCGGCTCGGCCCGGGCGGCGCTCGCGGTCGCACTGTCGGCGTTGCAGCGGCTGTTCGCGCCGTTCCTCTGCTACGTGACCGAGGAGATCTGGTCCTGGTGGCAGGTGGGCTCCGTGCACCGGACCGCCTGGCCCCAGGCGGACGAATCGCGCACGCTCGCCGACCACGCAGCCCAGCTCGACTACCTGGTCGCGGCAGATGTTCTCGGCGCGGTGCGGAAGGCGAAGTCCGAAGCGCGGCGGTCGATGCGGGCCGAGGTCACCCGGGTGTGTGTCACGGATACGCCTGAGCGGCTCGGCGCGCTCGCGCGCGTCGAGGCCGACGTTCGAGGTGCCGGCTCGATCGAGCATCTCGATACCGAACCCGGCGACACCTTCGCGGTCGAGGTCGAGCTGGCCGACGAACCGGCCGCGTGAACCTGGCCGAGGCGCTGGAGTGGCTCAGCGCGCACGTGAACCTCGAAACCGGCATCGGGATCCCGGCGGGGACCGACCGGCGCAAGCACTCGCCGACGCTGGCGCGCATCCGCGCGCTCACCGATCTGCTCGGATCCCCCCAGGAGTCGTTCCCCGCCGTGCACATCACGGGGACGAACGGCAAGACGTCCGTCACGCGCATGACCGCGGCCCTCTTGGACGGGGTCGGTCTCTCGAGCGGCTCCTATACGAGCCCCAACCTGGAGCGGATCCAGGAGCGGATGAGCTGGCGGGGCGAGCCCATCGGTGACGAGGCGCTCGCGGAGGTGCTGACCCGGCTCGCCGCGGTCGAGGAGTTCGTATCCGAACGCCCCAGCTACTTCGAGATCCTGACCGCGGCCGCGTTCGACTGGTTCGCCGACGTGGCGGTGGACGTCGCGGTCGTCGAAGTGGGGCTCGGCGGCACCTGGGACGCCACGAACATCCTCCATTCGCCGGTGGCCGTCGTCACGAACGTGAGCGTCGACCACGTCGAGTACCTGGGGGAGACCCGGGCGGAGATCGCCCGGGAGAAGGCCGGGATCGTGCAGCAGGGATCGACGTTGGTCCTCGGCGAGACGGACCCGGATCTCCGCGAGTGCTTCGAGGCCCGGCAGCCCAGCCGGATCGTGCTGCGCGACCGGGACTTCTCGGTCCTGTCACAGCGGCTCGCCCACGGTGGTCGCGTCCTGGACCTCAAGACGCCGGGCGCGAGCTACGACGACTTGTTCCTTCCCTTGCACGGCGCGCACCAGGCGGACAACGCCGCGATCGCACTCACGGCCGCGGAGAGCTTTCTCGGCGAGACGATTCCCGATCATCTCGTCGCGGAGGCGTTCGCGAGCCTGCAGTCGCCCGGGCGCCTGGAAGTCGTCGGGCACCAACCGCTGGTGCTCCTCGACGGCGCGCACAACGTCGCCGGCGCGCAAGCACTGCTGCGCGCATTGAGCGAAGAATTTGCGACCGGCCCGCGCACGATCGTCGTCGGGATGTTGCGCGAGAAGGAGCCGCACGAGATGCTCGACGCGCTCGGTGTCGAAACCGCGACGCGTCTCGTGTGTACGCGCGCGCCGAGCCCGCGTGCACTGGATCCGGGACTGGTCGCGACCGCGGCCGAGGATCTCGGTCTGGATCACGAGCAGATCGACGTCGTCGACTCGGTACCAGAGGCGATCGCGCGGGCGATCGAGATCACGCCCCCCGATGGTCAGGTGATCGTGACCGGGTCGCTCTATACCGTGGGCGCGGCCCGATCGGTCCTGGTACGTCACTCCTGAGGCTCGGTTCCCGGAGTCCGGCCCGGGCCGGGTAACGTGCTCGTCCTTATGGACCGGACACTCGTTCTCTGCAAACCCGATGCGGTCGAGCGCAAGCTGACCGGGGAGATCATCCGTCGCATCGAAGCGAAGAACCTGCGCATCGTCGCACTCGAGCTGCGCACGCTCGACGTCGCGACCGCGAAGCAGCACTACGCCGAGCACGACGGCAAGCCGTTCTTCGCCGACCTCGTCAGCTTCATCACGCGGAGCCCGATCGTGGCGATGGTGGTCGACGGGGAGGGCGCCCAGCCCATCGTGCGCACCCTGATGGGGGCGACCAACTCGGCTGAAGCCACGCCGGGAACGATCCGGGGCGATCTCTCCATCGCCTTCACCGAGAACCTCGTGCACGGCTCCGATTCGCCCGAATCCGCTGCTCGCGAGATCGCGCTGTTCTTTCCCGGGCTCTCCTGAGCTCGCGCCGGGTGCGACTCAGCCCGATCGCTCGGGCTGGATCACGCGCGTCCCAACCCCTACGCTTGTCTCCTCCGGCCCGCCCCGGGAGGCTTCCCCCCGTGTCCGAACCCTGGTACTCCTCGATCGTCGGCCGTGACATGGCCGTCGATCTCGGGACCGCCAACACCCTGGTGTACGTCCGGGGTCGCGGCATCGTCCTCAACGAGCCGTCTGTCGTCGCGATCAACGTGAAGGACGGCCGGCCGCTCGCGGTCGGCGCCGAAGCGAAGCGGATGATCGGTCGCACGCCGGGCCACATCCAGGCGATCCGGCCGTTGAAGGACGGGGTCATCGCGGACTTCGACATCTGCGAGAAGATGCTCCGCTACTTCATCCAGAAGGTGCACTCGCGCCGCTGGGCGAAGCCGCGGATGGTGATCTGCGTCCCTTCGGGGATTACCGGTGTCGAGCAGCGCGCCGTCCAGGAAGCCGCGGAGTACGCGGGCGCGCGCAAGCCGGCCTACATCATCGAAGAGCCGATGGCAGCGGCGATCGGCGCCGGGCTTCCCGTGCACGAGCCGGCCGGGAACATGGTCGTGGACGTCGGTGGTGGCACGACCGAGGTCGCGGTCATCTCGCTGGGCGGCATCGTCGCGAGCGAGTCCATCCGCATCGCGGGTGACGAGCTCGACGACGCGATCATCACGTACGTCAAGAAGGAGTACTCCCTCGCGCTCGGGGAGCGGACCGCCGAAGAGATCAAGGTCGCGCTCGCGAGCGCCTACCCGTTGGAAGAGGAGCTCTACGCGGAGATCCGCGGACGCGATCTCGTCACCGGGTTGCCGAAGACGATCGTCGTGTCGACGGAAGAGATTCGCGAAGCGGTCGAGGAACCAGTGTCGGCAATCGTCGACGCGGTCAAGGTCACGCTCGACAAGACACCACCTGAGCTCGCAGCCGACATCATGGAGAAGGGCATTGTCATCACCGGTGGCGGCGCCCTCTTGCACGGCTTGGACCATCGGCTCCATGCCGAGACCGGGATGCCCATCCTGATCGCGCCGAACCCGCTCTACTCGGTCGTGATCGGCTCGGGCCAGTGCCTCGAGGAGTTCGACGCGCTGAAGCAGGTGCTCATGTCGTCGCAGCGGAGCTGACCGAATCCCGGGGAGCTCCTGAACCGTGGCGGTCTACCGACGCGCGAGTCGCCGGCGTTCCGTGCTCATCCTCCTGGTCCTGACGTCGATCACGTTGATCACACTCGACGCCCGAGGCAACAACGGGGGAGTGACACGCACGGTACGGGATGCCGCGCGCGATTCGATGGCCCCCGTGCAATCCGCGGTGGACGACGTCCTCTCGCCCGTGAACGACTGGTTCGACGCGGTGACGCGCAGCTCGGACATCAAGCAGGAGAACCGTGTGCTGCGGAGGGAGCTGGCCGAAGCGCGGGGCCAGGCAGCAGAGTCGCTCGGAGCGCGGCGCGAGAACAAGGAGCTGCGCGCGTTGCAGCACCTGCCGTACGCGCCGGACCTCCCTGGCGTGACCGCGCAGGTGATCGCCGCTTCGCCGGGCAACTTCGAGTCAACGGTCGCGCTCGACAAAGGCACGGACGACGGCATCGTGAACGCGATGCCGGTCGTCGCCGGCGATGGTCTGGTCGGGCGCGTCGTGCAGGCGTCGCACAAGCGCGCCACGGTGTTGTTGCTCACCGACGCGAAGTCAGGAGTCAGCGTGCGTCTCGGCACCACCGGGGATCGCGGCGTGCTGAACGGCCGGGCCGGTAGCAACCTGCTGCGCCTCGAGGTCGAGCCGGACGTCGTGGTCAAGCGCGGGGATCTCTTGTTCACCTCCGGGTTGGAGGGGAGTGTGTTCCCGGCGAACATCCCGGTCGGGCGGGTCGCGTCGGTGAAGAGTGAACCGGGCGCGATCGAGCAGACGATCCTCGTGCGCCCTCTGGTGGACGTCGGTCGGGCATCGTTCGTGCGGGCGTTGGAGTGGCCGCCGCGGGGGGCCGGCGGTTGATCCGCGTCGGCCGCCTCCTCCTGCTCCTGATCGCGATCGTTCTCGTGCAGACCGCGGTGCTGCCCTACGCGCGCGTGTTCGGTGTCGTCCCCGATCTCGGTCTCGTCGCCACGGTCGCCATCGCGTACCGCGAGGGTCCCGAGATGGGATCGATCTTCGGGTTCGCGGCCGGTCTCTCGATGGACCTCTTCCTCCAGACCCCGCTCGGGCTCACGGCGTTGGCCTTCGCGCTCACCGGCTACGTCATCGGGATCCTGCAGTCCGCGCTGCTGCGCAGCACCTGGTGGGTCACGCCGCTGCTCGGGGGCCTGGGCGGGATCCTCGGGGGCCTCATCTTCATCGGGATCGGGGCGATCGTGGGCCAGGAGCAGCTCTTCGCCCTGCGCTCGCTCCGGGTGGTGCTCCTGTCCGGCGTCTACGACGCGATCGTGGCGCCCGTCGTGTTCCCGATTGCAGCATTTGCGGCTCGAGGGCCCGGCCCGCGTACCGGAAGCGAGATGAGCAGGCCAGGATGGTGACTGGTCTTCCGAAGATCTCCGGAGGGCGAATGTTGCACCGTCGCCGTATGGGCGCCCGCCGGCGGCCTCCCCCAGATCTCCAATTGCTCGTGAGTCCTCAGTGATCGAAAACCGCGTCCGCATGAGCATCGTCGGTGTCATCGCGCTGGCGTTGTTCGGCGCGCTCTTCGCGCGGCTGTGGTACCTGCAGGTCGCGGCAACGAGTGAGTTTGCCGCCGCGGCGCAGAGCAACTCCGTGCGGACGATCAACGAACCGCCGATCCGCGGCCGGATCCTGGACGCGAAGAACCGCGTGCTCGTCGACAATCGGATCGCGAACGTCATCACGATCGACCGCAAGCTGTCGTCGTCTCGGCGGGCGATGGTGGTCAGCCGGCTCGCGGAGCTGCTCAAAGAGCCGGCCAGCGCCATTCGCAAGAAGCTGGAAGACCCGCGCGTGTCTCCCTACACCGACGTGCCGGTCGCGGTCGACGTCTCGTACGAGGACCTGGCGTACGTGAGCGAGCACCGCGAGGACTTCCCGGGAGTGCGAGCGGAGCCGCTCGCGATCCGGCGCTACCGCAACGGCCAGGTCGGCGCGCATGTTCTCGGCTACGTCGGCGAGATCAACCAGGCTGAGCTCACCGCGCAGCCGCCGTCCGGTCACTACGAGCTCGGGGACACGATCGGCAAGGCCGGGGTGGAGCTCACCTACGAATCGGACCTGCGAGGCAAGCCCGGCACCGAACGCGTCGAGGTCGACGCGGCCGGGAAGGTCTTGCGCACGCTGTCCACCAAGCGGCCGCAACCGGGGCACGATGTCAAGCTCACGATCGACTACGACGTGCAGAAGCTGGCCGAGGACTCGCTCGAGCAGGGGATCGTGTCGGCCCAGAACACTCAGGACAAGGGCTACAAGAAGGGGTTCAAGAAGCTGGCGGCACCAGCCGGTTCCGTGGTGGTGCTGGATGCCACCGACGGATCCGTGGTCGCGATGGCGTCCAACCCCACCTTCGACCCGAATACGTTCTCGAACGGCATCCCGACCCCGACGTGGCAGTGGCTCAACGACCCGGCGCACCACTATCCCCTGGTCGATCGCGCCGTCGCCGGTCAGTACGCGCCGGGATCGACGTTCAAGCTCGTCACCGCCATCGCCGGCCTCAACAGCGGGGTGATCACCGCGAGCAAGACGGTCGACGACAAGGGGCGGTACTCGTACCCCACCGATCCCAAGCGCTTCTTCAACAACGACAACGGCGCGCAGTACGGGCGGGTGAGCCTGGCCCGCGCGCTCACGGTGTCGAGCGACGTGTACTTCTACACGATCGGTGGTGACCTCTACTACCGGCAGAAGCACGCGCTCCCGAATGCGAACGCGCTGCAGGACACCGCGCACGAGTACGGCTTCGGCAAGGTCACTGGCATCGGGCTGCCCAACGAAGCGACGGGCCGCGTGCCCGACGCGATCTGGAAGGCGAAGATCCACGACGAGAACCCGGCTGCGTTCCCGTATCCGGACTGGCTGCCGGGCGACAGCATCCTTTCGGCCGTCGGCCAGGGCGACATGCTCGTGACGCCGCTGCAGCTGGCGAACGCCTACGCCACGTTCGCGAACGGTGGAATGCTCCACGAGCCCCGGCTCGCGTCGGAGATCCTCAACGCGAACCGCACCAAGGTTCGGGACCTGGCGCCGATCACCACCGCACAGCTTCCGCCGCTCCCGGACCGGGGAACGATGCTCGCAGGGTTCAGCGGCGTCGCCTCCGACCCGAAGGGCACCGCGGCGAAGGTCTTCACCGGCTTCCCAACGGGAATGGTCGGCGGCAAGACGGGGACCGCGCAGGTCGAAGGCAAGCAGCCCACCTCGCTCTTCGTGGGAATGACGCCGGCCGCGAACCCGAGGTACATCGTGCTCGCGGTGGTGGAAGAAGGTGGCTACGGCTCGGAGACCGCGGCGCCGGTCGTGCGCCGCATCATGCAGGGCCTGAACAACCTGCCGTTGACCGACGTCGTCACGCTCCCGCCGGCGGACGGCAACTAGTGGAGACGGACTGATGGCTGCGGTCCTCACCGATCGCCGGGCGCGGCTGCAGACGTCGCCGTTGCGCCACCTGGACGTCGCGCTCGTCCTCGCGCCCGTGCTCATCTCCGGTCTCGGGCTGCTGATGATCTACTCGGCGACGCACACGAGGCTGAAGGACGCGGGCGCGGACCCGCTCACCTTCGTGAAGCGCCAGGCGGTCGCGATCGTCCTCGGGATCATCGCCATGGTGATCATGACCGTCATCGACTACCGGCGTCTGCGGGAGCTCGCACTCTTCGGCTACGCGATCACCGTGCTCATGCTCGTCGCGGTGCTCGGGATCGGCGTGCAGGTCAAGGGCGCACAAGCCCGGTTCGACATCGGTCCACTGCAGCTCCAGCCGGGTGAGCTGGCCAAGCTCTTCGTGATCCTCGTGCTCGCCGGGTACTGCGCGTTGCACCGCGGCGACCTGGACGGCCGCCGACTGCTCGTCGCGCTCTGCATCGCGGGCGTCCCGATCGGCCTGATCCTGATCCAGCCGGACCTCGGTACCGACCTGGTGCTGATGTTCATCACGTTCGTGATGCTCGCGGTGGCCGGTGCCCGCGGCCGGCACCTCGTGATCCTCGGGTTGCTCGGGATCACGGTCGCCATTGGCGCGGTGAACCTCGGGGTGCTGGAGCAGTACCAGATCGACCGGCTCACCAACTTCGCCGACCCGGGGAAGGACGCCGAGCGTTCGGGCTACAACCAGGACCAGTCCAAGATCGCGATCGGCACCGGCGGGCTCACCGGCCAGGGGCTCTTCGGGGGGACGCAGACGACCGGCGCATACGTCCCCGAGCAGCACACCGACTTCATCTTCACGGTCGTGGGGGAGGAGCTCGGGTTCGTCGGCGGATCCGTGCTGCTCGCGCTGTTCGCGCTGATCGTGTGGCGCACCTGGCGAACCGCCCGGCTCGCCAACGACCTGTTCGGCACCCTGTGCAGCGTCGGGGTGCTCGCGATGCTCGTGTTCCAGGTCTTCGAGAACGTCGGGATGACGATGGGCATCATGCCGATCACCGGGATCCCACTTCCCTGGATGAGCTACGGCGGCTCCTCCGTCATCGTCTCGTTCGCGTGCATCGGCCTCGTCGCCAACATCCACATGCGGCGGTTCAGCTGATGGGCGCGCGCCGGTTGGTCCCGCTCGTCGCCCTGCTCTCCTGCGTCGCGCTCTCGTGTGGCGGGACGTCCGCCGGCCAGGCCAAGGCGAAGGCGAAGCCGCACCGGTCCACCACCACCAGCTCGACGAGCACGAGCACCACGACCACCACGGCAACGGCGCCCGCCCCCATCGGCCTGCGCGTGGGGGCGTCAGGGCCTGAGGTCACGGCGCTGCAGCAACGCCTCGCGGCGCTGAAGTACGACGTCCCGTCGGCGGACGGGCACTTCGGGCCCGCGACGCAGCAGGCAGTGTTGGCCTTCCAGAAGGTCGAAGGCCTCGGGCGCGACGGCGTGGCCGGACCGCAGACGCTCGTGCGCTTGCAGACCGCGAGCGTTCCGGCGCCGATGGTCCCGAACGGCGGCGCCACGCGCGTCGAGGTCGACGTCGCGCGCCAGGTGCTCTTCTTCTACCAAGGCGGCTCGCTGTTCAAGACCGTCGCGGTCTCGACCGGATCCGGTGAGCGGTTCTGCGTCGACGGCCGCTGCGCGACTGCAGTGACACCGAGCGGCTCGTACCGCGTCGGCACCAAGATCCCTGGGTGGCAGACCGGAAAGCTCGGCCGCCTCTACAAGCCGTCGTACTTCAACGGCAACATCGCGATCCACGGTGCGTTGTCCGTGCCTTCCGGTCCCGCGTCGCACGGCTGTGTGCGCGTCCCGATGTCGTCGGCCGACTGGATCTACGCCGCGCTCGGCCGCGGGACGGCGGTCTACGTCCTGAACGGTCCGAAGGCGCCCGCGCCGTTCAACGACTCGGCCCCGCCGACGAAGCCGGATGCGAACCAGGCCCCGGGCGACGTGGCGCCGATTCCCACCACGCTCCCGCCCGTCACGAGCCCGCCGCCGAGCTCGACGTCGAGCAGCACCACCACGAGCTCCACCACGACGACGAGCAGCACGCCGCCGACGTCCACCAGCACCTAGACCGCCCGTAGCGACCGGTCGCCCACCCGGGCAGGTAGGCTCCACCGAGATGTCAAGCCTCTGGCCGCGGATTGAACCGCTCCTGGCCAGGGTCGAGAAGCCCGCTCGCTACATCGGGATGGAGCGGGGAAGCCGGCAACCGGTGCACCGGCCCGATGCGGTCGCCTGGTTGCTCGTCTACCCCGACACCTACGAGATCGGGCTGCCCAACCAGGGGCTCCAGATCCTCTACGAGATCCTCAACGAACGCCGCGATGCCGTGGCCGAGCGTTCCTACGCGCCCTGGCTCGACCTCGAGGGCGAGATGCGCGAGGCAAGCGTCCCGTTCTTCTCGGTCGACACGCACCGGCCCGCCGCGGACTTCGACATCGTGGCCTTCAACCTCTCCGCCGAGCTCGTCTACACGAACCTCCTGAACTGCCTGGATCTGGCCGGGATCCCGGTGCGCGCCGAAGCACGCGACGACGAGTCACCGATCGTCCTCGCCGGAGGGCACTGCGCATTCAACCCCGAGCCGCTCGCGGACTTCGTCGACGCCTTCGTCATCGGTGACGGCGAGGAGCCCGTCGGCGAGATCACCGAGGTCGTCAACGCGTGGAAGCGCGGTGGTCGGGTCGGTGGACGCGAAGCCGTGCTCCACGACCTCGCGACGATTCCGGGTGTCTACGTCCCGTCCATGTACGAGGTCGAGTACGACGGTGCGTTCATCCGCGCTGTCACACCGCGGTACGCGGATGTTCCCGCGATCGTCGACAAGCGCACGGTCGCGGACCTGGCTGACTGGCCGTATCCCAAGCAGCAGCTCGTACCGCTCATCGAGGTGGTGCACGACCGGCTCAACGTCGAGATCTTCCGGGGCTGCACGCGCGGATGCCGGTTCTGCCAGGCGGGGATGATCACCCGGCCGGTGCGCGAGCGCCCGGCGGGCCAGGTGCGGAGCATGGTCGAGAGCGGCCTGCAACGCACGGGCTACGACGAGGTTGCCCTCACCTCGCTGTCGAGCGCGGACTACTCCGGCATCGACACGCTCGTCGGCGATCTCATCAACGAGCAGAGCGGTTGCGGCAACGTCGGGCTCTCCCTGCCCTCGCTGCGGGTCGACGCATTCACCGTGGGCGTCGCCAGCCAGATCCAGAAGGTCCGCCGCACCGGGCTCACGTTCGCGCCCGAAGGTGGTTCGTGGCGGATCCGCCAGGTGATCAACAAGCTGATCACCGAAGAGGACCTCTACACCGCGGTCGACGCCGCATTCTCGCAGGGCTGGCGGCGGGTGAAGCTCTACTTCCTCGTCGGCCTGCCCACCGAGATGGACGAGGACACGCTCGGGATCGCAGAGCTGGCCCGCCAGGTCGTGAAGGTGGGCCGCAAGCACACGAAGCAGGCGAGCTGCACGGTCTCGGTCGGTGGTTTCGTACCGAAGCCCCACACGCCGTTCCAGTGGTTCGGCCAGAACGGCTCCCAGGAGCTGCAGCGCAAGATCTGGCTGCTGCGCGACGACCTCAAGCGCACCCAGGCGAAGGTGAAGTGGCACGACCCGGAAGCCACGTTCGTCGAGGGACTCGCGTCGCGTGGCGACCGGCGGATCGGTCGCGTCATCGAGCGCGTGTGGCGCGCCGGCGGCACGTTCCAGGAGTGGAGTGAGCACTTCCGGCTCGACCGCTGGTCCGAGGCCATGGCGGCCGAGGGGCTCGATCCCGACTGGTACGTCACCCGCCACCGGACGCAGGACGAGATCCTGCCGTGGGATCACATCGCGGCGGGGCTGCACAAGGACTTCCTCTGGCAGGACTGGCAGGCCGCGCTGGCCGAGCACGGGCTCCCCGATTGCCGCTGGACCCCGTGCTACGACTGCGGGGTATGCACCGACTACGCGCTCGAGCACATCGTCGCGTCGCCGGTGCCGCCCGCCGGAGGCAGCCAGGGCACCGGTCAGGACCTCAGCCATGGCCACACGGTTCCGGTCGAGCTGGTCGAGCGCAGGCCGAGTGCCGTCACCGAGGAAGCGACGGTTCCGTCATGAGGGGCGAGCGCGGGTTCCCGCTGCGGGTGAAGTTCTCGAAGCACGGCAAGGTGCGCTTCGTAGGCCATCGGGACGTGGCACGGGCGTTCGAACGGGCGTTCCGCATCGTGAGCCTCCCGATCGGGTTCACGCAGGGCTTCTCGCCCCGGCCGCGGGTGAGCTTCGGGCTCGCGCTGTCGGTGGGTCACGAGTCCGATGCCGAGTACCTCGACGTCGAGCTGGCCGAGCCGATCGACGCCGACGTGTCACAGCTGCTCACCGACGCGTTGCCGGAGGGGATCGCGGTCGTCGGCACCGCGGCACTGGCGGACCGGGCACCCGCACTGCAAGAGGCCGTGACCGCGGTCGAATGGGAGATCGAGGTGACGGGGGCGGACGGCTCGGCTCCCGCATCGCTCGCAGTGGCGCGCCTCGTCGCCACCGCGATGGCAGAACCGTCCTTGCGGATCACTCGGACACGCAAGGGCCGCGAGGCAGTCGAGGACATCCGGCCGGCCGTACGCCGGCTCGAGGTGCTCGGTGCGACCGAGCACGGGGTGCGCCTCGGGGTCGAGGTCTCGACCCATCCGGTGAGCGTCCGGCCCGGCGAGCTCCTCGCCGCGCTCGGTGGCGATCTCACGGGGTGGCGAGTCCTGCGGACCGGGCAATGGATTGAGCGCGGTGGTGCGCGGCTGGAGCCGCTCGCCGCCGACCCGCGAAGCGCCGTCGAGGCGCGCGCGTCATGAGAAGAGGAACTGATGTCCGACGAGACGATGGCGGGGGCCTCAGCGGCCTCCGAGTCCCACGAGATCACGCCGACCGGAGATGCCGAGCGGGTTGACGCTCCGGTAGCCGGCTCGACCGGCGAAACCGATCCCGGGGGGAACGACACTGGCCCCGACGCGGCCGGGAGCGCTCCCGGCGGTCCGGCCGGCGCGCCCCGTAAGCGCCGGCGTCGCGGCTCGCGCGGCGGTCGGAACCGGCGCAAGCCCTCGACCGCGGGGGGTCCGGTCGACGCGGACGACCTCGATGGTGACGAGGAAGACGACGGGGCAGACGACCTGGAGTCGGCGGAGGTCGATGGTGGCCCGGCCGCGTCCGATCAGCGCGGGCATGACGAGCGCGCCCGTTCCGATCGTGGCTTGACGACCGACGACCTGGCCGAGACGGCCATGGAGGACGCGGGGCTGCGGGCTCCGCGCGTGGGCGACACCCGTCCCGCGCCGCCAGGGCCGGCCGGCCGGCCGAAGATCGGTGACAGCCGCCCGGCGCCGACGGGAGAGCAGCAGCCCGAGCCGCAAGGCAACGGCGCGGCCGGCCCGGGCGCCGGGACCGGCGCGCCGCGCAAGCGCCGGCGGCGGGGTGGCCGGGGTCGCAGCCGCAGCGGTGGTGGGGGCGCCGGAACGGGGAGCGGGTCGCGCCCGTCGTCGACGACCGCCAGCGAGGTCGTGCACTCCTCGGTCTCGGCCGAGGACTTCGGCGTCGTCGAGGAGCTTGATGACGAGACGCTGCAGCGCCGCCGGGGCCGGACCAGGAAGGGCCGTCCCACGGGGCGGTACCAGATGGTCGTGCACGTGGACGCGCAGGGCGTGATCCAGATGGCCGTGCTCGAAGGACGTGTGCTCGTCGAGCACTACGTGAGCCGGTCGCAGGACGACGCGACCTCCATCGACGGCAACATCTACCTCGGCAAGGTGCAGAACGTGCTGCCCGGCATGGAGGCGGCGTTCATCGACATCGGCACTCCGAAGAACGGCGTCCTGTACCGGGGTGACGTGACGTTCGACGAGTCCGAGATCGAAGAGGCCCAGCCCAAGATCGAGCGCCTGCTCAAGAACGGCCAGGCCGTGCTCGTCCAGGTGACCAAGAACCCGATCGGCGCCAAGGGAGCACGCCTGACGCAGGAGGTCAGCCTCGCGGGCCGGTTCGTGGTCATGGTGCCGGGCCAGCCGGCGACCTACGGCATCTCGAAGCGGTTGCCCGACGACGAGCGGCGCCGGCTGCGCAAGGTGCTCGAGGGCATCCGGCCCGCGGACGCCGGCCTGATCGTGCGTACCGCGGCGGAAGGCGCCACACCCGACGAGCTCGCCCGTGACCTGGCGCGGCTCCAGGACCAGTGGAAGCAGATCTCCGCACTCGCCGAGCGGGGCAAGCCGGCGAAGCTGCTGTACCAGGAGCCCGCGCTCGTCGTCCGGGTCATCCGCGAGGAGTTCACCAAGGAGTACCGCTCGATCGTCATCGACGATCCCGCGCTCTACGAAGACGTGAAGGGCTACGTGGAGGCGATCGCACCGGAGCTGGCGGAACGCGTCGAGCTGTACGACGACCCCGACCTTCCGGTGTTCGAGCGCTTCCACGTGCACGAGCAGCTCCACAAGGCGCTCGATCGCAAGGTCTGGCTGCATTCGGGTGGTTCGCTCATCATCGAGCGCACCGAGGCCCTGACCGTGATCGACGTCAACACCGGCAAGAACGTCGGCAAGTCGAACCTGGAGGAGACCGTCTTCGTCAACAACCTCGAGGCGGCCGACGAGGTGGCCCGCCAGCTCCGGCTGCGGGACATCGGGGGCATCATCGTCATCGACTTCATCGACATGGAGATCCGCAAGAACCGCGACGAGGTGATCAAGGCCTTCCGGGAGGCGCTCGCGCGGGACAAGACCCGTACCCAGGTCTTCGACATCTCGGAGCTCGGTCTGGTCGAGATGACCCGGA
Source organism: Acidimicrobiia bacterium (assembly GCA_038252255.1). GTDB lineage: Bacteria > Actinomycetota > Acidimicrobiia > IMCC26256 > JAENVU01 > Chersky-806. Next base: position 94,788 of record JBBSAM010000005.1, read on the forward strand.
AGCGGATCTCCGAGGGGCTGGTCGAGGCATTCTCCGAGACCTGCCCCAGCTGCGCCGGGCGTGGTTTCCTGGTTGACGAGTCGATGCTGTAAAGTCCCCAGGTTCCCCCGCGAGTCTCGAGGATCTCACGCGCCATGTACGCAGTGATCGCCACCGGCGGCAAGCAATACAAGGTTGAAGAGGGCCAGCGCCTCGACGTCGAGCGGCTCGGTGCCGCCGAGGGCGAGGTCGAGCTGCGCCCCGTGCTCCTCGTCGACGGGCCGTCCGTCCTCGCCACGCCGTCCCAGCTCGGCTCGGCGACCGTGACGGCCATGGTCGTGGGCGACGCCCGGGGGCCGAAGATCGACGGGTTCACCTACAAGCCGAAGACGAACAACCGGCGCCGGTGGGGCCACCGCCAGAAGTACACGACGATCGAGATCACGGCGATCACCAAGGGCTGACCGGCCCGGAGGGAAGCACCATGTCGAAGAAGAAGGGCGCCGCCTCCTCCCGGAACGGTCGCGACTCCAATGCGCAGCGGCTCGGGGTCAAGGTGTCGAGCGGTACCGTCGTGTCGGCCGGGACGATCATCGTCCGCCAGCGCGGCACGCGGTTTCACCCGGGCGAGAACGTCGGCCTGGGCAAGGACGACACGCTGTTCGCTCGCGCCCACGGCATGGTGCAGTTCGGGCACCGCAAGGGTCGCAAGCTCGTCGACGTGTTGCCCGCAACTCCTGCCTGAACGGCTCGGAGGCGCAATAGCCTCTCTTCGTCATGAGTAAGAGCGGGCACCGAGGTTTCGTCGACGAGGCGCAGCTCAACGTGCGCGGCGGCGACGGCGGCGCCGGGTGTGTCTCGATGCGGCGGGAAGCGCACGTCCCGAAGGGGGGTCCCGACGGCGGGGACGGAGGCAAGGGCGGCGACGTCTGGCTGAAGGCCGACCGCAACGTCGCGTCGCTGCTCGCGTTCCGCGATCACCCGCACCGCAAGGCGAAGTCCGGCACCCACGGCTCCGGGAACCAGCGCCACGGTGCGAGCGGCGAGGACCTCATCGTCCACGTGCCCGAAGGCACGACGATCAGGAACCATGAGACGCACGAGATCGTCGCCGACCTCATCAAGCACGGTGACACCTGGCTCGCCGCCCGCGGCGGCCGGGGCGGGCGGGGCAACACCCGTTTCCTCTCGAACGCGCGTCGCGCCCCGAGCTTCGCCGAGCAGGGTGAGTACGGCGAGCAGCAGTGGCTCGACCTCGAGCTGCGGCTCATGGCCGACGCCGCCCTCGTGGGCTTCCCCAACTCGGGCAAGTCGACGCTGATCTCGACGGTGAGCGCCGCCAAGCCGAAGATCGCCAACTACCCCTTCACCACGCTCGAGCCGAACCTGGGCGTCGTGCGCTTCCAGGACCACGAGTTCGTCGTCGCCGACATCCCGGGGCTGATCGAAGGGGCGGCGGAAGGCAAGGGTCTCGGTCACCAGTTCCTGCGCCACGTCGAGCGGGCCCGGGTCCTCGTGGTGCTGCTCGACCTCGCACCCATGGACGACCGCAGCCCGCAGGAGCAGGAGCGCATCCTGCTCGACGAGCTGCGCCGCTACCGGCCCGAGCTGCTCGGGCGGCCGCGGATCGTCGTGGGCACCAAGACCGATGTTGCGACGCATGAGTACGACGGCCTCTGCATCTCCGCCGTCGCGCACCAGGGTCTCGACGAGCTGCTCGGCCGGCTCGGCACCCTGATCGACGAGGCGCGCAACGTCGAGCCCGAGCCCGCACCGTTCGTCGTGTACCGCCCCGAGGAAGAGGGCTTCGTCGTGCGGCGCGACGACGACGGTGCCTGGCGGATCAGCGGTCGCTCGGCCGAGCGGGTCGTCGCGGTCGCGGATCTCACCAACGAGGAAGCGCTGTCGTACGTGCAGGAACGGTTCCGGCGGATGGGCGTGGAGAAGGCGCTGGCCAAGGCGGGCGCGCAGGAAGGTGATCTGGTGCGCGTCGGGCCGGTCGAGCTCGAGTACGTCGAAGGCCTCTGACGTGCTCGCGGTGGTGAAGGTCGGTTCGTCGTCGGTCACGTCGGACGCGGGCGAGATCGACGACGCGGCCCTCCGCAAGCTGTGCTCGGAGCTGGTGGCGGCCCGCCGCGCGGGTCACCACGTGCTGCTCGTGTGCTCGGGCGCGATCTCGGCCGGATTGCCGGCCCTCGGTCTCGGACGCCGGCCGACCGACATCGGCACGCTGCAGGCACTTGCCGCGGTCGGCCAGCCGCGTCTGATGGAACGGTTCGGGGCGATCCTCGCCGAGGAGCAGGTCGTCGTCGGTCAGGTCCTGGTCACGCCGTTCGACTTCGGGCACCGGACCCAGTACCTGCACGCGCGTGAGACGTTGCGCCGCCTGCTCGAGCTGGGTGTGCTCCCGGTCGTGAACGAGAACGACACGGTGGCCGACGACGAGATCCGCTACGGCGACAACGATCGCATCGCCGCACTGGTCGCGAACATGGTCCATGCCGAGGTGCTCGTGCTCCTGACCGACACCGCGGGTTTGTTCACCGCCGATCCGCGCCTCGACTCCGACGCCTCGCTGATCGAGGAGATCGCGGCGGTGGACGAGGCGCTCGAAGCCGTGGCGGGTGGCACCGGCTCGGCGCGGGGGAGCGGGGGCATGGCGAGCAAGCTCGCTGCGGCCAAGATCGCCTCCTGGTCGGGGGTCCGTGCGGTGATCGCGGGGGCGGACGAGCCGGGCGTGGTCATGGATGCCCTGGCCGGCAAGCCCGTCGGGACCGTCGTGCAGCCCCACGCCGGACGCCTCCCGAGCCGCAAGCTCTGGATCGCGTTCGCGGTGGGCGCGGCCGGGCGGGTGGTCGTCGACGACGGGGCGCGCCGCGCGTTGGTGTCACAGGGGCGGTCGCTCCTGGCCGCAGGCGTGCGTGGCGTCGAGGGTGAGTTCGACGCCGACGACGCCGTCGAGGTCGTCGGCGAAGATGGCCGCCCGTTCGCCAAGGGGCTCGTGCGCTATCCCGCGGCCCGCTTGCGCGCGGTCGCGGGGTTGCGCTCCGGTGACTTGCCGGACGGCGCGCCGGCCGAGGTCATTCATCGCGACGACCTCGTCGTGCTCGCGTAGCTGATCGTCCGTCGTCACGGCGGTTCCGGCGAGGACCGGACGCGATTCGCATGCAGCCGACCGCCAGCCACCCGGAGATCTTCTGAAGGCAGACGCGAGCGGGGCCGCAGCGACTGTGTCAGCTGCGACCCCGCGCTCCCCGACCTGCTGTGGGCCCGGTTACCCGTCTCCGCCCATTCCGTGCGATCCGGGTTCTTTCCGGGCCCTCCCCCCGTACCAGCAGGTGAGAACCACGCACAGTGTGACCTAGGCCACAAGAGAAGGCAACTACTTCCTTCTCTTCGACCGTGCTCCCGTCACGCTCCGAGGTTCTGCGGCGCCGAAATCTCAGGACTTGACCGAGCGGTCAAGGATTACACTCGGCCCATGCCTGCTGCTGCCGTGACCGATCTGGGTCGCCGGGCGCAGCGGGCGGCGCGGGTCCTGGCGACGGCGTCCACCGGGGCCAAGGACGCCGGGCTCCTGGCCGCAGCCGAGGTGCTGGAGCAGCGGGCGCCGGAGGTGCTGGGCGCCAACCGGGCCGATCTGGATGCCGCGGCCGCAGCCGGGATCGAAGCCGGCCCCTTCGATCGGCTGCGCCTGACCGACGCCCGGATCGGGGCCATGGCCGCCGGCCTGCGCCAGGTCGCCACGCTGCCCGACCCCGTCGGGGAGATCCTCGACGGCTGGCGGCGGCCGAACGGGCTCGAGATCCAACGGGTCCGGGTACCCCTCGGGGTGGTGGCGATCATCTACGAGAACCGCCCGAACGTCACGTCGGACGCCGCGGGCCTGTGCCTCAAGTCGGGGAACGCCGCGCTGCTGCGCGGCAGCGGCACGGCACTGCGCTCCAACCTGGCCGTCGCGGGCGCGCTGCGCGAGGGGTTCGCGAAGGCGGGATTGCCCGAAGACGCGCTCGTGCTCGTGGACGACGTCTCGCACGAGACCGCGGTCGAGGTGATGCAGCTCACGGACTACGTCGACTGCCTCATCCCCCGCGGCGGTCCGGCGCTCATCCGCAGCGTCCGCGAGAACGCCACTGTCCCGGTCATCATCGATGGTGACGGCAACTGCCACGTGTACGTGGACGCGGCCGCGGATCTCGACACGGCGCTGGACATCGTGGTCAACGCCAAGACGCAGCGGCCCAGCGTGTGCAACGCGGCCGAGTCGCTCGTGGTGCACGAAGCCGTCGCCGATGCGTTCCTGCCCCGGGTCTGCGCGGCGCTGACCGCGGAAGGCGTGGAGCTGCGCGGGGATGCAGGGGCCCGCCGACGAGTCGCGAACATGGGCGTCGCAACCGATGACGACTTCGGGCGCGAGTTCTCGGCTCTGGTGCTCAGCATCGCGACCGTGCCGACCCTCGACGCGGCCATCGATCACGTGAACCGGTTCGGGACCGGGCACACCGAGGCGATTCTCACGGGTGATCTCACGGCGGCCCGCCGGTTCACGCACGAGGTGGATGCCGCGGTGGTCGTGGTGAACGCCTCCACGCGGTTCACCGATGGTGAGGAGTTCGGCTTCGGCGCCGAGATCGGGATCTCGACCCAGAAGCTGCACGCGCGCGGCCCGATGGGACTGCGGGAGCTGACGACGTACAAATACGTCGTCTGGGGCGACGGACAGGTGAGGACTTAGGTGGCCGAGCGTTTCAAGTCAGTCGACGACGTGGTCGAGCGCCTCCGCGGCGCGGACTACCTCGCGGATACCGGCATCGCGGGCGTCGTGTACCTCGCCGACCGGTTGGAGAAGCCGGTGCTCGTCGAGGGTCCGGCGGGGGTGGGCAAGACGGAGCTGGCCAAGGCGATCGCCGAGGTCACCGGCTCGCGGCTCATCCGGCTGCAGTGCTACGAGGGTCTGGACGAGTCCAAGGCGCTGTACGAGTGGAACTACAAGAAGCAGCTGCTGCGCATCCAGGCGGACCGTGAGCACGAGACGGACTGGGCCACGGTGGAGTCGGACATCTTCGCGGAGCCGTTTCTGCTCACGCGGCCACTGCTCGAGGCGATCCGCGCGGACGAGCCGATTGTGCTGCTCATCGACGAGGTCGACCGGGTGGAGATCGAGACCGAGGCTCTGTTGCTCGAGGTGCTCTCGGACTTCCAGGTCTCGATCCCGGAGCTCGGGACGATCGTCGGGAAGCAACGCCCGATCGTGGTGCTCACGTCGAACAACACGCGCGAGCTGTCCGAGGCGCTGAAGCGGCGCTGCCTCTACCTCCACATCGACTACCCCGATCTCGAGCGCGAGAAGGAGATCGTGCGGGTGCGGGTGCCGGAGATCGACGAGGCACTCGCGGAGCAGATCGCGCAGGTGGTGCGTTCGATCCGGGCGCTGGACCTGAAGAAGGCCCCGTCGATCTCGGAGACGATCGACTGGGCCCGTACGCTCCTGTACCTCGGGCACGGCGCGGTCGACCCGCAGGTGATCGGCGAGACGTTGCACGTCTTGCTGAAGTACCAGACCGACATCGCGAAGGCCCGCAAGGAGCTGGTCGAGCAGCCGAAGGTGGGCCCAGGTCTCCCGGCATCCCGGGGATGACTCGCGTGCGATGCACTTCGAGAAGCTGACGGACGCAATGGCCCGGAACCAGATCGAGGTCGCGTCGGGCGTGGGCAGCGGCGTCATGCTCGACGTGCTGCAGGGATTCGTCCACGAGCTGCGCGCCGCGGGGCTCCCGGTCTCGATGACCGAGAACCTGGACGCGATGCGCGGGGTCGAGCAGATCCCGCTCACCGAGCGCGAGGCGTTCCGCGAGGTGCTCGCGGCCACATTGGTGAAGAGCTTCCGCCACCGCCGCGCGTTCGACACGGTGTTCGACGTCTACTTCTCGCTGTACACGGGCGGGGTGGACGGTGACGGCGAGCCGGGCTCCGAGATGGGCCAGGCGGACGAGCAGGGCGGGATCCCGGGCCAGCAGGGCAGCGGGGGGTCGGGCGAGGGAATGAGCAACGAGGAGCTCGCCGAGATGCTCCTCAACGCGCTCATGAACATGGACCAGGACCAGCTCCGCCAGATCGCGGCGATGGCCGTGACGCGCTTTGCCGGGATGGAGCCCGGGCGCCCGGTGGGCGGGACCTACTACCTGTACCGAACGCTCCGTCAGCTCGACTACGACGGTCTGGCCGCGCGGCTGATGGAGCGCGCGCAGCAACAGGGACAGGGCCAGGGTGAGGGAGAAGGCGACGAGGGTGATCTCCAGGCCCGGTTCGCGCGCGACGAGTACGAGGCTCGCCTCCGTGAGCTGCGGGACATGATCGAGGCGGAGATCCGGCGCCGGCTCGTCGCCGATCGCGGGGTCGAGGCGATGGCGCGCACGCTGCGTAAGCCGCTCCCCGAGGACATCGACTTCATGCATGCGTCGCGCGAGGAGATGCAGCAGCTGCAGCGCGCAATCGAGCCGCTCACCCGCGCGCTCGCGGCCCGCCTGGCCCAGCGACGCAAGCGCAAGAACCGCGGACACCTTGACTTCCGCTCGACGGTCCGCCACTCACTGTCGTACGGGGGTGTGCCGGCCGAGCCGAAGTTCAAGAGCCCGCGACCGTCCAAGCCTGAGATCATGGTGGTCGCCGACATCTCGGGCTCGGTCGCGAGCTTCGCCCGCTTCACGCTGCAGTTCGTCTACGCGATCGCGGGGCAGTTCTCGAAGGTGCGGTCGTGGGTGTTCATCGACGGCATCGACGAGGTCACGCGCTTCTTCCAGGAGTCCGACGAGCTCACCGAGGCGGTGCAACGGGTGAACACGGAGGCGGACGTCGTCTGGGTCGACGGCCACTCGGACTACGGGCACGCGTTCGAGGTCTTCCGGGACCGTCACCTCGCCGAGATCACGCCCAAGACCTCGATCATCCTGCTCGGCGACGCACGCAACAACTACCACGCCGCGCAGGCGTGGGTGTTGAAGGATCTGCGCCAGCGCGCGCGCAGGTTGTACTGGCTGAACCCCGAGCCGCGCGGCTACTGGGACACGGGCGACTCGATCGTCTCCGAGTACGGCGTGCACTGCGACGGCGTCTACGAATGTCGCAACCTGCGCCAGCTCCAGCGCTTCGTGACGGCCGTCGTCGAGCAGTAGGTGGGTAGGGGTCAGCGGTCGAGGAGCTGCCAGGCGCGGTCGGCCACGCGGGCGAGCGCCATCAGCTGGGCGCGTTCGCGGAGCCGGAAGGTCTGGCCGGCCCGCCCGACGAGCAGCACCGCCCCCAGGTGCTCGAGTGCGGCGACCGCCAGGTCCACCGGCCCGGCCGCACCGTCGGCGACGGATGGCGACGCCAGCGTGCCGCGGGCGAGCGCCTCGAGCTGATCCGCGGCGGGCGCGTCACCGGCGACCGCGAGCAGCGCGGCGTCGCAGATCAGCGCGCTCCACTCCGCGAGGAACTCGCGACGGGTCTGGGCCACGAGCCGCTCGGCGAGTGCCATCGTGCTCTCCGCCTCGCAGAGCTTCGCCGCGGACTCGAGCGCATCGAGGCGCGGGTCGGGGAAGCGGCCGACGATCCGCACCTCCTCGACCGAGGCTCCGTCGACCTCTTCCACCTCGCGGACGAGGACCGAGAGCAGCTCGATGTCACCGAGGCGTACCGCGAACTCGTCGATGACGACACCCTCGCCGCGCTCCAGGACGTCGATGCCGACGATGTCGCCCCGCACCGCACCGATCCGAGAGGCCACGAGACCGAGCGCACCGGGCCGGTCCGGGAGCCAGACGCGCACGAGGACACTCGCTGCCTCACCCATCGCCCCACCTTACGGACTGCTGCAAATCGTCAGGGTTACGGCCCTGTGAACGGAATGCTCCCAGGAGTGTGACGGTCGTAGACTTCGGACGTGCCGGAGCGACTGGGGATCCTCGGTGGCACCTTCGACCCGGTCCATGTCGGCCACATCGTCGCCGCGGTCAACGTCCGAGCGGACCAGGGCCTCGATCGGGTGCTCGTGGTGCCGGCGGGGGATCCGTGGCAGAAGCGGGGCCTCGTCGTCGCCTCGCCGGAGCAGCGGCTCGCGATGGTCGAGCTCGCGTGCCACGGCCTCGAGGGGGTCGAAGCCTCACGGGTCGAGGTGGACGCCGCCGGGCCGTCGGTCACCGCGGACACCCTCGAGCGGCTGGCGGCCCCGGATCGCGAGCTCTCCCTCCTGCTCGGTGCGGACGCAGTCGCGAACATGCCGACGTGGCGGCGGCTCGAGGAGACCCGAGACCTCGCCCGGATCGTGGTCGTGGAACGCGCCGGGGAGCACGCAGATCCTCCCGGCCCGGGTTGGCGATTCGAGCACGTGACGATTCCCAGGCTCGACGTCTCGTCCTCGGACATCCGGGACCGCGTCGCCGCCGGCCGGCCGATCGACGGCCTGACGGCGGCCGAAGTGGTGCAATTCATCCGGGAACACGACCTCTACACTCTCGGCTGATGGCGCAACCCACGGGCCGTACGGTTCTCGAAGAGCCGGACCCGGGCACCCGGCGCCAGCGGCGCCAGCCGGCCCGTCCGGCCCGGGCTCACCGGCGCGGCGCTCGGGCGGCCGGCAGCCCTCCCGGTCCCGAGGGCAAGCGACAGGAGCGCCGGCTCGCCGCGGAGCGGCGCACGTTCTGGCTCGTGATCGTGCCCGCGGTCGCGATCGCGCTGGCGTTGACAGTCGCCGTGGGTGCCGCGATCCGATCGAGTGACGACGGCGGGAATGGTGCCCGCCGCGGTGCGGGCGCCGGTACCGGGACGCGCGGAACCAACACGCTGCTGCTCTCGCATCGCGGAGCCGACGGCCGGGTGGACCTTCTCGTCCTTACGGGGACGAACCGCCGGAGCGCGGCGATCCTGCTCCTGCCCACGGCGACCCAGGTCGAGGTCCCCTCCTTGGGGCCGACGGCGCTCGCAGACGTTCCGAACGACGGCGGAGAGAGCCTGCTGCAGACGACGGTGGAGAACGTGCTCGGGGTCCGGATCACGAAGACGCTCTCACTCGACGACGCTGGGTTGAGCGCGGCGCTCGGCAAAGCGGAGCCGATCCCGACGGAGCTGCATCGCGCGGTGGCGTTCGACGAGACCTCGGGCGAGGTGTTCGCCGCCGGCAGCACGCATCTGACGGCTTCGGACGCGACGCAGCTGCTCGTCCACTCGCAGCCGGGAAGCGAGCTGGATCGGCTCGTCACGGTCCAGGACGTCCTCGATGGTTGGCTCGGCCAGCTCCGCCACGCCCGGGTGGCTCGGGCGACGGTCCGGGCGGACCCGCAGCTCGCGGCGTTGGTGGCGGTGGCCCGATCGCAGGATCGTCGTACCGACAGCCTCCCGGTCGAGTCGGTGGCCACCGGTGGCCCCGAACGGTTCGAGCCGCGGCTCAAGGAAGTCGCTCGCTACGTGTCCGGAGCGTTCGCCAACGCCCGGCTCGCCGTCGGCACGAGCCGGCCGCGGGTCGAGATCCTCAACGGCACCGGCGCCGTCGGGCTGGCCCAGTCGATCGCCGGCCGCATCGTGCCTGCCGGTGGCCAGGTGACGCTCACGGGCAACGTGTCGAGCTTCGGGGTCGCGAGCACCCAGGTCGTGTACTACCGGGACTCGGCCCGGGCGGACGCGCAGCGGCTGCTCGGCGCGCTGGGCTGTGGTGTGCTCAAGAAGGCCGATCGGGCCCTCGGTGTGGTCGACGTGACGATCGTGGCCGGGGCAGACTGCTACGGAACCGGCGACTCGCCCGGTACCTAGCTCGGAAGGAAACCACCTGGACGCGAATCGACGGGCCGTGATCGCCGCCAGAGCGGCCGCGGACAAGAAGGCCGAAGACACCCTTGCCCTCGAGGTGGGGGACATCATCGGCATTGCGGAAGTGTTCGTGATCACGAGCGGCACCAACACGCGTCAGGTGCGCACGATCTGTGATGAGGTGGAGCTGGCGCTGAAGCGCGAGGACGGCACCGCGCCGCGCAGCGTCGAAGGGCTGAGCGATGCGTCCTGGGTCCTGCTCGACTACGGCGACCTGGTCGTGCACGTGTTCCTCTCGGAGACCCGCGAGTACTACGCGCTGGAACGGCTGTGGACGGACGCCCCCCGCATCGCCTGGGAGCCGAGCTCCTCCGCCGCGCGCTGATCCCGAGATCTGTCTCGGGCGAGCTCCGGACCGCGATCGCCGGGCGCCCGTGAGCGGCCCCTAGTCCACCCAGGGACGCATCGGCACGCCCAGCTCACCGAGCGCATCCTTCAGCTCCCGGACACCCAGGTTCCGATCGAAGCGGGGCGAGTAGAGGATCGAGCTGATGATGGCAGCCGACGCGCCACCAGCTGTGAGGCCGTCGGCAATGTGCTCCGGCGTCCCCGCGCCACCGGACGCGATGACGGGCAGGTTGACGGCCGCGGCAACCGCACTCGTGATCTCGAGGTCGTAGCCCGACGCGGTGCCGTCCCGATCGATGCTGTTCACCACGATCTCACCCGCGCCCAGCTCCTCGCCGCGCTGAACCCACTGCAGCGCGTCCATCCCGGTCGCTACTCGCGCGCCGTCGATGAACACCTCGTATCCACTGGGGATGTCGCGGCTCGGCTCGACCCGCTTCACCTGCGTGCTCAGCACGATGCACTGGCGACCGAACGCTTCCGCGCCCTGGCGGATGATGTCGGGCTCGCGAACGGCCATCGAGTCGATGCTGATCTTCTCGGCGCCTGCCTTGAGGACCTCGAACATGTCGTCGATCGAGCGGATGCCCCCGCCGACCGTGAACGGGACGAACACGTGCTCCGCGACGCCGCGCACGGTGTCGAGATCGATCTTGCGCTTCTGGGCGCTGGCCGTGATGTCGTAGAAGACGATCTCGTCGATCTGATCCTCGTAGAGGAGCTGCGCGAGGTCCGAGGCGGGCGCGACGTCGATGTTGTCCTGGAACTGCCGGGCCTTGGTGACGCGGCCGTCCACCACGTCGAAGCAGGCGATCAGCCGCTTGGTCAGCATTCGGCGCCGTCCCAGGCGGCGAAGCCGCGGAGCAGGCGCAACCCGAGCTCGCCGCTCTTCTCGGCGTGGAACTGGGTCGCGACGATGTTCTCCCGGGCGACGACGGAGCAGAACTCGACGCCGTACTCCGTCGTGCCGAGCACGTCGTCCTCGTCGGCCGGCGCCGCGTAGTACGAGTTGACGAAGTAGCAGTGGGTCGGGTCGGGCAGCCCGGCGACGACCGGGTGCTCCCGGCGGAAGCGCACCGCGTTCCAACCGATCTGCGGCACCCGGTTTGTATCCGGGAACCGGCGCACCTCGCCTTTCAGCCAGCCGAGCCCGTCGGCGTCGCCCTCGGCGCTGCGTTCGAAGAGCACCTGGAGACCGATGCAGATGCCAAGGAAGGGCACCTTGTCGTCGAGCACGCGACCGCGGAGGGGATCGAGCAGGTCCGACTCGGCGAGCGACGCCAGCGTCGCGCGGGCCGCGCCGACACCCGGGAGGATGAGCCGGTCGACCGGGGCCAGCTCGTCGGGCGCGGTGATGAGCCGCGCGTCGAGGCCCAGGCGCGAAAGTGCGTACATGACGCTCGGTGCGTTGCCGGCTCGATAGTCGATGACTCCGATCACGGCGGCGAGTCTACGGAGCGCAGGCTGGAATGGGCACGAAGTATGGAAGCCGGAGCGACCATCGCCGGTCAGCGGGGTGTGATCGCGTAGACCTTCGCCCGGCCCTCGGTGTGCAGGAGCTGGAGCGGGTAGTGCGTGTCGGTGACGAGACACGTCGCGCCGTACCTGGCCGCGATGCGGTTGACCTGCTCGAGTGTGAGCGAGTTGAAGGCGTGCCGCATGTCCTCGAGGCCGCCGTGCCAGCCGCGACCGTCGAAGTAGGACGCCCCGCCGACGAGCTGGTCGATGCGCCGCTTCCACTCGCCGAGCCGGTCGTAAGGGATCGCCTGCCAGTTCGCGACCTGAGGAACTGCAGCCCGGTCGAAGGCGTCCTGGCGATCCACCGGAAAGATGCAGGTCGTGGTCGGCGGCAGGTTCCGGTGCACCCAGTCGAAGGTCATCGAGACGTTGTCGGAGGTGGTCCACGCCTGCACGTTGCGGCGGATCAGCCGCGGAGCCGCGAGGAGCGGGGCGGTGGGGAACACCGCGATGACGACGATGACGGCGAAAGCGAGGTAGCCGCGGCGCCGGGTCCGCCGTCTCCGCCGCCGGCTCGTGGTTTGCACACGCACCGCCTCGATCGCGAGCCGCACGGCTTGGAAGAAGAACACGAGTGGGACGATGAGCGGGAAGGAGCGCAGCGGCATCAGGCGCAGGTAGGCCCAGAAGTGAACCGCCCGCGCGAAGAACGCGAGCACGAACGGGACCGCGGCCGCGAGCTGGAACGCGGCGAAGAACCGTTGGGTGAGATCCCTGACCGACCGGCGGTACGCCCAGAGGTTGAACGCAAGCATCGCGACGAGCAGCAGCACGTGGAGCGTGATCTGGCCGAGGGGAAGCGTCGTGCCGCCGAAGAACGGATCGGTGTGGTACGGAATCGCCTGGAGCACCACGAAGCGCTGGACCGCCAGCGTCGTGCTCCCGAGGGCGGCGAGCGCCCCGACGATCCCGGGGATCGCGAGGATGGCCGCGAGCCAACACCATCGCAGGGTCGTGGCCCGGGTCTCGCGGAGGGCCAGCAGCGAGAGGCCGACGCCCCATGCTCCCCACATGCCCACCGCGGGATGGAAGCTCACGGTGAGGCCGAGGAGCGCGAGCGCGAGTGGGATCCGCTTCGACGTGACGGCGAGCAACGCGCCGAGGAAGCAGACGTACGCCACCGTCTTGGCCTCGAACGTGCCGAGGATCCACTCGCCGCCCATCAGCGCCTGGTTGCTCACGATCCAGAGGCTCACCGCGGCCGCCGCGGGCCAGGGCTTCAGGCCGAGCCGGTTCCCGATCCGGATCAGCAACAGTCCGAGCACCGGCCAGAACACGAGACGGCCGATCCAACCGAACGCGGAGATCGAGACCGAGCCGGCGAGAGGTGCGAACAGGTGGTCGAAGAGCCAGTGCTCACCGAACGAGCCGGAGAAGGTCCAGTCGCCGGCGAGATAGGACGAGTCCGCGACCCGCCGTACGAGCGGGAGGTACAGCTCCTCGCTGAGCCGGGGAACCGGGCCGCCGTAGAGCAGCAGCGTCACGCCGAGCACGAGGAGGGTCGGGCCCAGGAGCCCCCGAGCGTCGGTCCTGCTTGCCGATTGGCCCCGCTCGATCAATTCGCTCCTCCGGCTCGGACTTTACGTCCCCGGTGGCGCGAACCGGGACCACCGCGTCACCGCCCGCGCGCTGCGTAGGGGCGCTATCGGCAGGCGCGGGATCGTGACCGCGACCGGGTACCGGATACGGCATTCCTCGAAGCCGCGCAGGTCGCGTGGCGCGAGCCCCCACGTCAACCGCAACCGTCAACCGCGACCGTCAACCGCGGGCGTGAACCGCGGTCGTTGACCGCGCTCGTTGACCGATGCGGACGAAGCATCCCTCGGAGCCCAACACCGCGACGGCCCTCGGCCCCGAGCGGGTCGGGCGCGCGTGCGCGTGCGCGTGCTCACCGAGCGTGCGTCGCCACCGGTCGAACGGTGTGCGCTTTGCGGTGGGGCGCGGTATGCCGCTCCGGACGGGATGGTCACCGCTCGGTTCGCGCCCGACGTGGGTTGACGGAGCCCACCGGCCGGATCGACGAGGAAGACCCATCGCCGGCAACGACGCCCGCGAGAGCAACCTATCGATCGCCACAATCGATGAAGATCCGCCAATGGATCGGTGGAGCTGATCGGACTCGAACCGACGACTTCTTGCATGCCATGCAAGCGCTCTACCAACTGAGCTACAGCCCCCGAAGGAGCCTCCAAGGTATCAGCCGTACCCTCGGGCAGCGGTGGCTCGCATACCGAGCGCATGCTCGGAACCCGGAGCTCGGGTAGGACAGCAGGTCCGCGCAATGACGGCAGCGCCACGCTGGGCTCCGCCTACGCTCGCCGACGATGAGCGCTCCCGATGCAGACATCCCGCAGCACCGCTACGACGCGCGGCTCGCCAACGAGATCGAGGCGAAGTGGCAGGATCGCTGGCAGACGGAGCACACGTTCTGGGCCCCGAACCCGGCCGGCCTGCTGAGTGAGGGTTTCGAAGCGGTGGCGGACCGCAAGAAGCTGTTCGCGCTCGACATGTTCCCGTACCCGAGCGGTGCGGGGCTCCATGTCGGCCACCCGCTCGGCTACATCGGCACGGACGTCTACGCGCGGTTCAAGCGGATGACCGGCCACAACGTCTTGCACGCGATGGGCTACGACGCGTTCGGCCTGCCGGCCGAGCAGTACGCGTTGCAGACGGGGCAACATCCGCGCGTCACGACCGAGTCGAACATCGCGACGATGCGTCGCCAGCTGCGCGCGCTCGGGCTCGGGCACGACCCGCGCCGGAGCATCGCGACGACCGACCCCGCGTACTACCGCTGGACGCAATGGATCTTCTTGCAGCTGTTCGGTTCCTGGTACGACGAAGACCTGGACCGGGCGCGGCCCATCGTCGAGCTGATCCCCGTCCTCGAAGCCGACCCCGAGAGCAACTGGGCCGCGTTGCCCTCGCGCGAGCGGCGCGAGCTCGTCGACTCGTATCGCCTCGCCTACCTCGACGATGCGCCGGTCAACTGGTGCCCGGCGTTGGGAACCGTCCTCTCCAACGAGGAGGTCACGCCGGAGGGGCGGAGCGACCGGGGGAACCACCCCGTCTACCGGCGCCCGCTGAAGCAGTGGATGTTGCGGATCACCGCGTACGCGGACCGGCTGCTCGCGGACCTGGAGCCACTCGACTGGACCGAGTCGATCAAGATCATGCAGCGCAACTGGATCGGTCGCAGCGAGGGCGCGGAGGTCGACTTCGCGGTCGAGGGCCACGAAGACACGGTCATCACGGTGTTCACGACGCGCCCCGACACGCTCTTCGGCGCGACGTACATGGTGCTCGCGCCCGAACACCCGTTGGTCGACGAGATCACCCCGGCGGAGTGGCCGGGAGCGTCGATCGGGGAAGACATCAACGACATCCCGGCATCCTGGCGCGGGCTCTTCGGCGCGGAGGCCGGCCCGGCCGAAGCGATCCGCCGGTACCGTGAGTTCACCGCGCAGAAGAGCGAGCTCGACCGCCAGGCCGAGGGCAAGGAGAAGACCGGCGTCTTCACCGGCGCGTTCGCCACGAACCCGGTGAACGACGCGCCGATCCCGATCTTCATCGCCGACTACGTGCTCATGGGGTACGGCACCGGGGCGATCATGGCGGTCCCGGCGCAGGACCAGCGCGACTGGGACTTCGCGCAGGAGTTCGATCTCCCGATCGTTCGTACCGTCGCGCCACCCGAAGGCTGGGAAGGCGAGGCGTTCCTCGGTGACGGGCTGGCGATCAACAGCGATTTCCTAGACGACCTGCCGGTCGCCGAAGCGAAGCAGGCGATGATCACGTGGCTCGAGGAGCAGGAGGTCGGGGTCGGCACCGTCACCTACAAGCTGCGTGACTGGCTCTTCAGCCGGCAGCGCTACTGGGGCGAGCCGTTCCCGATCGTCTACGACGAGGACGACCTGCCGGTCTCGCTCCCCGAGTCGATGCTCCCGGTCGAGCTGCCCGAGGTCACCGATTTCGAGCCGGAGATCGTCGCCGACGATGTCGAGAGCGTGCCCGCACCGCCGCTCGCCCGAGCCGAGCAGTGGGTGACGGTGGAGCTGGACCTTCCGCAGCCCGAGTGGGCCGGCGACGCGGGCGGCGGGACGAAGACCTACCGGCGCGAGCTCAACACGATGCCGCAGTGGGCCGGGTCGTGCTGGTACTACCTGCGCTACCTGGATCCCACCAACGAGAACGAGTTCGTCTCGCCGGCCGCCGAGCGGTACTGGATGGCGCCGGGGCCGGGTGGGGTGGACCTGTACGTCGGTGGCGTCGAGCACGCGGTGCTGCACCTGCTGTACGCCCGGTTCTGGCACAAGGTGCTGTTCGACCTCGGTCACGTGTCGACGCCCGAGCCGTTCCAACGCCTGTTCAACCAGGGCTACATCCTCGCTCCCACCTTCACCGACGCGCGCGGGATGTACGTCGAGGCGAGCGAAGTCGTCGAACGGGACGGGAGGTTCTTCCTCGGCGACACGGAGGTGCAACGCGAGCACGGGAAGATGGGCAAGAGCCTGAAGAACGCGGTAGCCCCCGACGACATCTACCGCGACTACGGCGCGGACACGCTGCGGTTGTACGAGATGTTCATGGGGCCGCTCGACGCGAGCCGGCCGTGGAACACCTCGGACATCATCGGTGTGCACCGCTTCCTGCAACGGCTGTGGCGCAACGTCATCGACGAGCAGACGGGCGAGCCGCGCGTCACGGTCGAACCCACCGATGACGAGACCCGGCGGCTGCTGCATCGCACGATCGACGCCGTGCGCACCGACATGGACGACCTTTCGTTCAACACCGCGATCGCCCGGTTGTTCGAGCTCAACAACCGGCTCACCCAGGTGGTGGCCGAGACGGGAGACGCGCCCGAGGAGGTCGTAGTGCTGCTCGTGCTCATGACCGCCCCCTTGGCGCCGCACGCGGCCGAGGAGCTGTGGGAGCGGCTGGGGCACGAGCAGTCGCTCGCCCACGAGGACTTCCCGACCGCGGACCCGGCGTGGCTCACGGTCGAGACGGTCGAGATCGCGGTGCAGCTCAACGGCAAGGTGCGGGCGCGCCTCACCGTTGCGTCAGGTCTCGACGAAGCCGCTACCGAAGCCGCGGCGCGCGCTGACGCACGCGTCGCCGAGCTGCTCGACGGGAAGACGGTGCGCAAGGCGATCATCGTCCCCGGTCGGCTCGTCAACTTCGTCGTCGGCTGAGTCCGTACCGTGCGGGCCCGTCGCCTGTCACCGGAGGCGGAGGCCGCATTCACGCACGTACCGACGATTGATCGCGCCCGGGCCCGCGTCGTCGTGGTCCACCGGCTCACTCCCGGCGTGAGCGCGATGACGATCGGCCGCTGGATCTTCGTGCGTCGCGGTCATGAGCTCGACGTCGGGCTCATCGCGCACGAGCTCGTGCACGTGGAGCAGTGGCGAGAGCAGCACGCGCTGCCGTTCCTGTTCCGCTATCTCGGTCAGTACCTTCGCTACCGCGCTCGGGGGATGCGCCACTGGGCCGCCTACTCGGCCATCTCGTTCGAGCAGGAGGCCCGCGCCCGCAGCGGCGCCTGACCCCGCGTCCATTCCCCGCGACCCCCTCCCTCGTTTGTGCCATTCCGCTCCCTAGGGGCTCGATGCAGCACAAACGGGGGCGAGCAATGCGCTCTGGTACGGTCCTGGTCTTCCCCCCGCGCTTCCTCCGGTTGCCCTCACGCGCCCGGAGGTCGCGATGCACGAGTCTTCTCCCACGGATCTACCGCCTGATCCGCGGCGTCTCGAGCTCCCGCGGCCGGTGCCGGCGCGCGGGCTCGAACGGCTACGCGAGCACTGGGACGACCCGCGGGTGCGGATCGGCGCGCTCCTCGTCGCCGCGCTGATCACCGGGCTCGTCTGGTACCAGCTCGGTGCCCACCAGAGTGCCGGGGGTGCGCCGCCCGCGCCGGCCGCGGCATCCACCTCGGATACTGCTTCCACCACCTCCACGCTCGCGGGCCCGCCGGCGTCGTCACGGCCGACGGGTGTCCTGCTGGTCCACGTTGCCGGCGCCGTCGCGCGACCGGGCGTGGTGCGCGTCTCGGCGGGCGACCGCGTCGTCGACGCGATCGATGCGGCCGGCGGCGGTCTGCCGGACGCGGACCTCGATCGGCTGAACCTCGCGGCCAAGGTCACGGACGGCGAAAGGGTCGCGGTGGCCAAGATCGGCGCGCCGGCCCCGATCGAAACCGGTGTGACGGGTGCCGGCGCGGGGGGAGATGGCGCCGCTGCCGGCCCGATCAACCTCAACTCCGCCACCGCCGCGCAGCTCGAGGAGCTCCCGGGCATCGGTCCGAGCCTGGCCGCCGCGATCATCACCGAGCGGGACAAGCGGGGCGGCTTCAAGGCGGTCGCGGAGCTGCAGGATGTCCGGGGAATCGGGGAGCTCCGGTATGCCGACATCAAGGACCTGGTCTCGGTATGACGCGCGTCGGGCCTGCGTGCGCGCTCGGTGCGCTGGTTGCCGGCATTCTCGCGGGCGAGGCCCGTGGACCCGGTTCGGCGGGCCTGGCAGTCGGAGTCGCCGTCGCGCTGCTCGTCGCGGCGCTCCGGTGGCGCGGCGGGCGCGGGTTCCTGATCGCGTTGGTCGGGTGCGCGTTGCTCGGCGGCGCGGTGATGCAGCGCGCCTTGCACGGACTCGCGGTCTCTCCGCTCGTCACCGCGACCGAGCTCCGCACGCGGGTCGTGCTCGAGGGCACGCTCGCCGACGATCCGTCGGGCCCCCGGTTCGAGGTCCAGGTGCTGGTCCGGCTCGGAACGGTCGACGGGGTATTGGCCGGCGATCGCACGGTGCTGCTCGTCGGCGGCGGAGACGTCACCTCGCGGCTCCGGGTGCTCGAGGCGGGCGACCACGTCACGGTCGAGGGGACGCTCGAGCCCCTGTCCGGCTTCGACACCCGCTACCGGTGGCGGCACGCCGTCGCGCGCGTGCAGGTCACGGACCTCGTGGACTTCGGCCCGCCCCGCTCACCCCTTGGCCGGCTCGCGAACTCGGCGCGAGCGGCGGTCCTGGGCGGTGGTAGCGCCCTGCCGGCCACGGAACGCGCCCTGCTGGCCGGCTTTCTCCTCGGCGACACGCGTGCACTGCCCGACGACCTGGTCCACGACTTCCGTGACGCGGGGCTCAGCCACCTGCTCGCGGTCAGTGGCGCGAACGTGGCGTTCGTCCTCGCGATCGCCGGTCCGCTGCTGCGCCGGCTCCGGCTGGGCAGCCGGCTCGCGCTCGGGCTCGGGGTCCTGGTGCTGTTCGGCACGATGACCCGCTGGGAGCCGTCGGTGTTGCGGGCTTCCGCGATGGCGGGCATCGCGATGGGAGCGACGTTCATCGGTCGCCCCGCCCCCGCGAGCCGGCTCCTCGCGTACGCCGCGTTCGGCCTGCTCGTCGCGGACCCGTTCCTCGTGCACTCGGTGGGGTTCCTGCTCTCCTGCGGCGCGGCCGCCGGCATCGTCGTGCTCGCACCCGCGTTCAGCGCCCGGATCCCCGGTCCCAGGGTCGTCGGCGAGGCCCTCGGCGTCACCGCCGCCGCGCAGATCGGGGTCCTCCCCGTCATCCTCTCGGTGTTCGGCACGATGCCGCTCATCGCGCTCCCGGCCAACCTGTTCGCCGCGCCGATCGTCGGTCCGCTCACGGTGTGGGGACTGGTCATGGGCGTGCTCGGTGGCCTCCTCGGCCCCGGCGTGGCCCGCGTGGTCCAGCTCCCGACGTACGCGCTGCTGCGCTGGGTCGAGACGGTGGCCCGGGTGAGCGCGTCCGAACCGATCGCGATCGACGGCCGGGACCTCTGCGGGCTCGTCGCGCTCGGTTGCCTCGGCGCGGTGCTCCTCCGGATGCGGCGAGGGCGCCCCGGTAGGCTCGATCGGGATGCCGCGCTTCCGCCTGGGTGACGTCGAGCACGACCTCACCACGCGCACGCTGGTGATGGGCATCCTCAACCGGACACCCGATTCCTTCTACGACGCGGGGGAGACGTTCGCCCTCGACGCGCTCGTCGATCGGGCCGCGCGGCTCGTCGAGGACGGCGCGGACCTCCTCGACATCGGTGGCGTCAAAGCCGGTCCGGGGCCCGAGGTCGGCGAGCTGGAGGAGCTCGACCGGGTGATCCCGTCCATCGAGGCCGTCCGCGCCCGCTTCGACACCCCGATCTCGTGCGACACCTGGCGCGCCTCCGTCCTCGACGCGGCGTGCGCGGCGGGAGCCGTCGTCGGCAACGACATCAGCGGGTTCGCCGACCCCGAGTACCTCCCGGTCGCGGCGAAGCACGACGTGTCGGTCGTCGCGACGCACATCCGCCTCGCCCCACGGGTGCCGGATCCCGAACCGCACTACGACGACCTGGTGAACGACGTGCGGGACAACCTGCTCGACCGCGCGCAGCGGGCCGAGGCCGCCGGTCTCTCTCCGAGCCAGATCTCGGTCGATGCCGGACTGGACCTTGGCAAGACGCCGGCGATGAGCGCCGTCCTGCTGCGCGAGAGCGAGTCCCTCGCGGGGCTCGGGTACGCCGTGCTCCTCTCCGCGAGCAACAAGCGGTTCCTCGGCGACACCCTCGGGCTCGACATCGACGACCGGCGCGACGTGTCACTCGCGTCGGTGGCCTACGGGGTCGCGCACGGGTGCCGGATCGTCCGGGTCCACGATGTGGCAGGGTCGGCACAGGTCTGCCGGGTCGTGCAGGCCATCCTCGAGCAGCGCCGGGAGCGGCCGTGACCTATCTCGTGAAGGCGGGTGATCCGACCCTGCGCTCCCGCGCCGCCCAGGCGCTCGTCGACGAGCTGGTCGGC
Source organism: Acidimicrobiia bacterium (assembly GCA_038252255.1). GTDB lineage: Bacteria > Actinomycetota > Acidimicrobiia > IMCC26256 > JAENVU01 > Chersky-806. The sequence continues at coordinate 115,265 of JBBSAM010000005.1, forward strand.
GACGAGGACCGCACCCTCGTCGTCGAGGAGTTCACCGTGCCGTCGAAGGTGCGGGGCGGAGGCGACGACGACTCCGGCCCGCCGACCGACGAAGGCGCGCGCGGGCCCGTCGTCGCCGCGATTGTCAACGCGGCGCAGAGCCCACCCTTCATGACGAGCAAGCGGGTCGTGGTCGTCCGCGACTTCGAGCAGCTCACCGCCGACGAGTCGGCCCCGCTCGCCGCGTTGTTGACGGACCCGCTCGAGACGACGGTGTTCGTCTTCGTCGCGGGTGGTGGGCGGGCACCGAAGAGCCTGCTCGACGCACTGAAGGGCGCGGAGACGGTCGGGCCCGACTCCGAGAAGACGTCGGACGTCCTCGCCGCGGAGCTCGAGCGGGTGGACCTCGAGCTCGGCAATGATGCCGCCCGAGCAGTGGCGGTTCGCCTCGGCGACGACGCGGGCCGCGCCGCCGCGCTCGTCGACGTGCTCGTCGCCGCGTTCGGGCCGGGCGTCACGCTCAACGCCGCGGACGTCGAGCCGTATCTCGGCGAAGCGGGATCGGTTCCGGTGTTCCAGCTCACGAACGCGATCGAAGAGGGCCAGGTCGCGGGCGCGCTGAGCATCCTCGATCGGCTCCTCACGGTGACGAGCGCCCGCCAGCCCAAGCCGATGCACCCGCTGCAGATCCTCGCCATGCTGCAGTCGCGCTACCGCAAGCTCCTGCACCTCGACGATCCGGCGATCCGGACGGTTGCCGAGGCCCACGCCGCGCTCGGCGGGAAGGGCAGCACCTTCCCGGCGAAGAAGGCGCTCGAGGCGTCACAGGCGCTCGGAACCGACGGGCTGCGCAAGGCGATCGACTCGCTGCACCGGGCCGACATCGATCTCAAGGGAGCGAGCGCGATGCCCGAGGACGCGGTGCTCGAGGTGCTCGTCGCCCGCCTCGCCGCGCTCCACGGCCGCAGCGCATCTCGCGCTGGCTCCCGCCGCTGACTCCTAAGGAAGAAACCGCCGGAGGGCACCGGCCAAATCCGGGTCGAGCGTTTGCCCTCCGGAGAACCTCAGGAGGCAGCCTTGTTCGCGGCCTTCATCAGGCGTGAGGTGCGGCGGGCCGCTTGGTTCTTGTGGATCATGCCCTTCGCGCCGGCTTTGCCCAACCGCTTCTGCGCGAGCGTGAGACGCTCCGACGCGTCCTCGCTTCCGTTCTCGAACGCCGTCGTGGCGGCCTTCGTCCGGGTCTTGAGCTCGGAGCGCACGGCGACGTTGCGTACCCGCCGCTTCTCGTTCTGAAGATTCCGCTTCTTCTGACTCTTGATGTTCGCCATCGGGTGTCGCGACCTCGCAGTGCGTCTCGGGAACCGGGAAAGGCTATCAGGAGGCTCGGATCGGGCACCGTTCGCCGCCCCGGGGCTCCCGCGAGGGACAATGAGCGCCCCGTTTCCGTCTGGACGTGTCTGTGATCCCGCTCGACCACCTCCGCTGCCTGAGCATCATCGCCCATATCGACCATGGGAAGAGCACGCTCGCGGACCGGATCCTCGAGATCACCGGCGCTGTCGAGATGCGGGACATGCGGGCCCAGTACCTGGACTCGATGGACATCGAGCGCGAGCGGGGCATCACCATCAAGGCCCAGAACGTGCGGCTGAACTGGAAAGACCACGTGATCAGCCTCATCGACACTCCGGGCCACGTGGACTTCGGCTACGAGGTGTCCCGCAGCCTGGCCGCGTGCGAAGGCGTGATCCTGCTCGTGGACGCGAGCCAGGGGATCGAGGCGCAGACGCTGGCCAATTGCTACCTGGCGATGGAGAACGACCTGGCGATCGTGGCCGCGGTGAACAAGATCGACCTGCCGGCTGCCGATCCCGACCGGGTCTCCGAGGAGATCGAGCGCGTGCTCGGCATCGCGGCCGAGGACGTGCTGCGGATCTCGGCGAAGTCCGGCGAAGGCGTGCCGGAGCTGCTCGACGCCGTGCTCGAGAAGATCCCGCCGCCGAAGGGCGATCCCGACGCGCCGCTCCAGGCGCTGATCTTCGACTCGTACTACGACCCATACCGCGGCGTCGTGAGTGCACTCCGCGTGTTCGACGGGACGTTGAACTCCGGCGCGCGGCTGCGCTTCCTCCAGGCGAGCTCGGTGTACGACGCGGAGGAGATCGGTGTCCGGCTGCCGGTACCGACGCCCGTTGCGACGCTCGGCCCGGGCGAAGTCGGGTACCTGATCGCGGGGATCAAGGACGTCGGTGAGGCGCGCGTCGGTGAGACGGTGACGACCAACGCCCGCCCCGGCGAGGTGCTCACCGGCTACCGCCACCCGAAGCCCATGGTCTTCTGCGGCCTCTATCCGGTGGAGGGCGACGAGTACGCCGACCTGCGTGAGGCGCTGGAGAAGCTTCGGCTCAACGACTCGTCGTTCACCTACGAGCCGGAGACGTCCGGCGCGCTGGGGTTCGGCTTCCGCTGCGGATTCCTCGGGCTGCTCCACATGGAGATCGTGCGCGAACGGCTGGAACGTGAGTACGACCTCGCACTCGTGGCGACCGCGCCGAACGTGGAGTACCTCGCGCACACCACGAATGGTGGCGTCGAGGTCGTGGACAACCCCTCGTCGCTCCCTCCCCTCAACGACGTCGTGTCGATCGAGGAGCCGTACGTCACCATCACGATCCTCACCCCGACCGACTACGTGGGGACGCTGATGGAGCTGTGCCAGGGGCGGCGGGGCGAGATGCAGAAGATGGACTACCTCTCCGAGGAGCGCGTCGAGCTCGTCTACGTCGTCCCGCTCGGCGAAATTGTCATGGACTTCTTCGACCAGATGAAGTCGCGCACCAAGGGCTACGCGAGCCTGGACTACGAGCGGGCCGGGTACCGCGAGTCGAAGCTGGTGAAGGTGGACATCCTGTTGAACAACGTGCCCGTCGACGCGTTCTCGTCGATCGTGCACCGGGACAAGGCGTACGACTACGGCAAGCAGATGACCGAGAAGCTGCGCGAGCTCATCCCGCGCCAGCTGTTCGACGTGCCGATCCAGGCCGCGATCGGCGGGCGCATCATCGCCCGCGAGACGGTGAAGGCGAAGCGCAAGGACGTGATCGCGAAGTGCTACGGCGGTGACGTCAGCCGGAAGCGCAAGCTGCTCGACCGGCAGAAGGAAGGCAAGAAGAAGATGAAGCAGATCGGCCGGGTCGAGGTGCCGCAAGAAGCCTTCGTCGCCGCGCTGAAGCTCGGCGACTGACCCCGAACCAGCTTTTTGGCGTCGCTACTTCACCGTAGAGGTGAAGAAACGACGCCAAAACGTGAATGGGCCGAGAGAAGTGTTCCGAGTCTCAGTCGCGGGGGAGGCCCAGGATGCGCTCGGCGAGGATGTTGCGCTGCACCTCGCTCGTCCCGCCGCCGATGGTCAACGCGCGGCTGAAGAGGTATCCCTTCGCCCACATGCCGGTTGCCTCGCCGAAGGGGCCCTGGTCGAGGAGCAGGCCGCCGCTGCCCGCGAGCTCGACGGCGGCGGCCATCACGTGCTGGCCGTGCTCGTCGGCGAGGGCCTTGCGTACGGAAGCCTCCGGTCCCGGCTCGAGTCCCTGCACCTTGGCCGAGACGGTGCGCAGCCGGATCAACCGGAGGATCTCGGACTCGATGAAGAGCGCGGCGAGGCGTTGGCGCCGGATCGGGTCGGTGACCGTCCCGTGCGCGCGCACGAGGTCCAGCAGGTCGTGCGCGGTCGGGCCGATGCCCCAGAGCGCGCCTTCACCTGAGAGCGAGACCCGTTCGTTGCCGAGCGTCACCTTTGCCAGCCGCCACCCGTCGTTCTCGGTGCCGACGATGTCCGCCGCCGGGATGCGCACGTTGTCGAAGAAGACCTCGTTGAACGTCGCGTCGTGGTCCATCTGCTTGATCGGCCGGACCGTGATCCCGGGCGTCTGCATGTCGAGGGCGAAGTACGAGATGCCGCGGTGCGGCTCCGCGTCCGGATCGGTGCGCGCGAGCAGGATGCCGTACCGGGCGAACTGCGCCAACGTCGTCCAGATCTTCTGGCCGTTGAGCACGTACTCGTCGCCGTCGCGCACCGCCGTCGTCCGCAACGACGCGAGGTCGCTGCCGGACTCCGGCTCGCTGAAGAGCTGGCACCAGATCTCCGAGCCGTCGAGCAGGCCGGGCAGGTAGCGCCGCTGCTGCTCGGGCGTTCCTGCGACGAGGAGCGTCGGGCCGGCCCAACCGATGCCGATCGGGTTCATCGGCTTCGGTGCGAGCGCCCGCTTCAGCTCTTCGTCGATCACGAGCTGCTCGATCGGTGACGCGTCACGCCCCCAGGGCCGGGGCCAGTGCGGGGCGACGTAACCGTTCGTGGCGAGACGATGTGTCCAATCGGCCGGGTACTTCCCGCCCGGCGCGTGCTCTTCGATGAACGCACGGATCCCGCCGCGGTACTCCTCGGCTTCGGGTGGCAGCTCGAACGTCAGGGCCATCGCCGTCCGAGGGTAGTGGGAGACTGGCGGGATGGCGCTCGGCGTGTACGTGCACATCCCCTTCTGTGCGACCCGCTGCGACTACTGCGACTTCGCCACGTGGACGGACCGGGCCCATCTGATCGACGAGTACGTGGACGCATGCGTCACCGACGCGCAGCGGCAGATGGAAGGAACGGCCCGCCCGGCCACGAGCATCTTCTTCGGCGGCGGCACCCCGTCGCTGATCCCGGCCAGGGGTCTCGCCCGGATCCTCGATGCGATCGAGCGGGAGCCCGGCGCCGAGGTGACCGTCGAGTGCAATCCGGACTCCGTCGAGCCGGAGCAGCTCGCGATCTATTCGGGCGCGGGAGTCAACCGGTTGTCCTTCGGGGTCCAGTCCTTGCAGCCCCACGTGCTCGCCGAGCTCGGGCGCACGCACGACCCCGCCGGCGTGGCCCGGGCGGTGCAGTGGGCCAGGGAAGCCGGGTTCCGGCAGGTCAGCCTCGACCTCATCTACGGGACTCCGTGCGAGTCGATCGACGACTGGCGGCGGACGCTCGACGGCGCGCTCGCACTCGCACCGGATCACGTGAGCGCCTACGCGCTGACCGTCGAGCCGGGCACTCCGCTCGGACGCGACGTCGCCGCGGGTGGGCGCCGCGCACCGGACGACGACGATCAGGCCGACAAGTACGAGATCGCGGACGACACCCTGCGCGACGCCGGGTTCGAGTGGTACGAGATCTCGAACTGGGCCCGGCCGGGCGGGGCGTGCCGGCACAACCTCCTCTATTGGGAGCAGGGCGACGATCTCGCGATCGGTGGCGCGGCCCACGGTCACGCGGCGGGGCGACGGTCGTGGAACCTCCGCACGCCCGAGCGCTACATCGCCGCGATCCGCTCCGAAGCGTCCGCCGAAGCCGGGGCCGAGGTGCTCGACGCGGCGGGCCGGGCCGAAGAGGCGCTCATGCTCTCGATCCGCACCCGCTCCGGCGCCACGGTCCCGGCCGGCGCCACCGCGGTGGCAGCCGAGCTCGTAGCCGGCGGTCTCGTCGAGCGCATCGGGGACCGGGTGGTGCTGACCCGCCGGGGCCGATTGCTCGCTTCCGAGGTCACGACCCGACTCCTGGGCGCCCGCTCGCTCCAGCCTGTGCACTGCGTGCCCGCTCCTCCCACTCCTGGCGAGCGGGTAGCACTCGGTAGACTCGACTGCTAACCGGGATCCCGCACCGCTAACGAACGAGGTGCACGACATGGACGTAGTCGACCGCCGAGCGGCGGTGCTGCGAGCGATCGTCGAGGAGTATGTCCAGACCGCCCAGCCGGTCGCCTCGCAAGCCATCGCCCAGTCGCGCTCGTTGGGCGTCTCCAGCGCCACCGTCCGCAACGACATGACCCAGCTCGAGCGTGAGGGCTACATCGTCCAGCCCCACACCTCGGCCGGCCGGATCCCCACCGACCAGGGCTACCGCTACTTCGTCGACCACTTCACGAAGGCGGGCTCGCTCCCCGCGGCGCAACGCCGGGCCGTCGCCGAGTTCTTCGCTTCGGCGCACAGCGCGCTCGAGGACATGCTCCACGAGACGAGCCAGCTCCTCGCGCGGCTCACCCGGCACGCCGCGGTGGTCGTGGGCCCCCAGTTCGACGCCGCCCGGGTGCGCAGCGCCCAGCTCATCAACCTGCAGCCCGAGCTGGTGCTCGCAGTCGCGGTCCTCTCCAACGGCACGATCGAGAAGGAAGTGATCTCGAACGCCGGCGACTTCAACGACGACCAGATCTCGCGCGCCAGCCAGACGTTCGACGCCGCGTTGCGGGAGTCGTCGCTCGGAGCCATCACCTCGCCCGAGCCCACGACGGATGCGGTGGTGGACCGGCTGGTGCAGCTCGGCGTCGAGGCGCTGTCCCGCCGGGCGACTTCGGGTGCCGAGCCTCTCTACGTGGGTGGCGCGAGCCGGATCGCCGCGGAGCACGACGCATTCGCGACGGCGGAACGCGCGTCCCGCCTGCTCGAGATGCTCGAGCAACAGGTGGTCGTGGTGTCCCTCGTCCGGGACCTGCTGGACCAGGGCGTCACCGTCAGCATCGGTTCCGAGAACGACGTGGACGAGCTGCGCGACTGCTCGCTCGTCCTCGCGCCCTACAGCGTCGACGGCCAGATGCTCGGCACCGTCGGCGTGCTCGGCCCGACCCGGATGGACTACCAGCAGGCGTTGGCCGCCGTCGCCGCAGTGTCGCAGCAGCTCGGCCGGCTGCTGCTCGGCTAGGCACCACCATGGCTGCTGACCTCTACGCGCTGCTCGGTGTGGCACCGAACGCCACCGAAGACGAGCTGAAGCGCGCCTACCGGCGGCTCGCGCGCGAGCTGCACCCCGACGCGAACCCCGGGAACCCGACCGCCGAGGCGCAGTTCAAGGAGATCACGGTCGCGTACGAGACGCTGCGCGACCCCGAGCGGCGCCGGCGCTACGACCAGTTCGGCGACGACGGGCGAGGAGGCGGCGCGCCCAACGCGGCCGACTTCGGGTTCGGCGACCTCTTCGACGCGTTCTTCTCCGGGACGTTCGGTGGCGGTGGCGGAGCCGGCCCGGCCCGGGCGCCGGACGCCGAGGCGATCATCGAGCTCGATCTCGTCCAGGCGGCGTTCGGGATCACGGAGTCGCTCGAGCTGGTGCTGCCGAGCGAGTGCGACCGGTGCGAGGGCTCGGGCTGCGAACCCGGCACGCATCCCACGCGCTGCGAGACCTGCGGGGGAGCGGGCGAGGTGCGCCAGGTGCGGCGGTCGGTCCTGGGCCAGCTCGTGACCGCGGCACCGTGCCACGCCTGCTCGGGAACCGGCCAGCGCATCCCGAACCCGTGCAGCAGCTGCGGGGGTGACGGCCGGGTGCGCGCGACGCGCCACATCGAGGTGGAGGTGCCCGCGGGCATCGACGACGGCCAACGCCTGCGGCTCACCGGACGCGGCCCGGCCGCGCCGCGCAACGGCATGGCCGGCGACCTGTACGTCAGCGTGCGCGTGCGCCCGCATCCGACGCTCGAGCGCCAGGGCTACGACCTGGTGCACCGGCGCACCATCGCGATGACCCAGGCGGCGCTCGGGACGGTGCTCGAGGTCGAGACGCTCGAAGAGCCGGAAGCGGTCGCGGTGCCACCGGGGACGCAGCCCGGTCATGTCTTCCGGCTGAAGGGTCATGGCGTCCCGGTCCTCCAAGGCCGCGGGCGCGGCGATCTCCTGTTGCAGATCGACATCGAGGTGCCCAAGCGCGTCTCGGACGAGGAGAGCGATCTCCTGCGCCGGCTCGCCGAGCTGCGCGGCGAAGACGTAGGTGCACCGCCCGAAGGTTTCCTCTCACGGATCCGGTCGACGTTCGGCGACCGGTGACCGTCGGCTTCAGCGCGACCGCGCCCGCGGTCGCGCACGTCTTCGTCGACGCTGAGACCGTCGACCTCCACGACGACGGTGCGGTGACGGTCGACGGCGACGACGGGCACCATCTGCAACGCGTGCGGCGACTGCGGGTCGGCGAAGCAGTCACGGCGAGCGACGGCCGAGGGTCGTGGCGCCTCTGCACGATCAGCGAGATCGGCGATGGTCGTGTGACCCTCACCCCGGCGGGGCCGATGACGCTCGAGCCGTCGTTGTCGCCACGGCTCACGGTCGCGTTCGCGCCCGCCAAGGGCGACCAGGCCGGTACCGTCGTGCACCAGCTGGTCGAGCTGGGCGTGGACCGGGTGATGCCGATCACCCTCCGCCGATCGGTGGTGCGCTGGGACGAGTCCCGGGGGGACCGGGCCCGCGCCCGTCTGCGTCGCGTCGCCCGTGAGGCCGCGATGCAGTCCCGCCGGGCGCATCTTGCCGAGGTCGTGGAGGGCGAGCCGCTCGAGCTGCTCTGCCGCCATCCGGGCCTCGTCGTGGCCGATCCGGCCGGGACCGCGGCATCGGAGCTCGCTGCGCCACCGGGGGGCGAATGGCTCGTGATCGTCGGCCCCGAGGGCGGGTTCGACCCCTCCGAGTGCGCCGGCCTCGGGCCCGCGCCCCGGCTGGCGGTCGGCCCCTACGTGCTACGGGCCGTGACCGCGCCGGTGGCCGCCGCCGCCGCTTTGGTGGGGTTTCGGAGGGCGATCGCGGACACCCCTGGCGATTCGTCGCCTCTGGGCGAGTCGACCTAGACGCGCTCAGCGCGCGAGATTGTCGACAAGCGGCGAGGTACGTGGGATAGTTTCGCCGGCCGGGGCGCACGAATACGGGGGCAGCGGGAACCGATGCATGGGGTCAACGTAGGCGAGCGGCTCCGGGCGATCCGTCGACAGAAGGGGCTTTCGCTCCACGACGTCGAAGCGCGATCCGATCTCGAGTTCAAGGCGTCAGTCCTCGGCGCGTACGAGCGGGGGGAGCGCGCCATCTCCGTGCCGCGGTTGCTCCGCCTGGCCGAGATCTACGAGGTGCCGGCGGACCAGCTCCTGCCGCGCGACGCCGACATCGAGATCAACCTCACCGAAGGCACCGATCTCGATGCCGGTTTCACGATCGACCTCGTGAAGCTCCACGCCCTCGACGACCCCGAGGCCGCCGTCCTCTCGCGCTACGCCGCGACGATCCAGCTCCAGCGGCAGGACTTCAACGGTCGCCTGCTCACGATCCGGCGCGACGACCTGCGCGTGCTGGCCGCGGTGCTCGGTCGTCGGCCCGACGACCTGGGTGTGCGGCTCGACGAGCTCGGCCTGCGCGCCAGCACGACCACTGCGTAGCGCAGCGTCTCTCGCGCTCCTCGCGCTCGCGCGACCGCTACCCTGATCTCGACGTGACGCCAACGTCTTCGACTCAGGTCAAGATCCTCGTGCCGGGGAACCACCTCATGGTGGACCTACTGGGCCAACGCGACGAGCTGCTGCGGATCATCGAGGAAGCGTTCCCGGTGCACATTCTGGTCCGGGGCAACGAGATCACCATCTCGGGTGAGCCGGCCGACTCCGAGTCCGTAGCGCGTCTGTTCGAGGAGCTCGTCGTGCTGCTCGAGCAGGGGCACACGCTGGACCGAGAGGGAATAGGTCGGAGCATCGAGATGATGAAGTCGGATCAGATGCCGACCGCCGTGCTCTCGACCGAGGTGATGCGGGGCCGCAAGAGCGTGCGACCGAAGACCGCGGGGCAGAAGCGGTACGTCGACGCCGTCGCGACGCACACGATCACGTTCGGCATCGGTCCGGCCGGAACCGGCAAGAGCTACCTCGCGGTCGCGCTCGCGGTGCAGGCGCTTCAGGCCAAGGAAGTCCATCGCATCATCCTCACCCGACCCGCGGTAGAAGCGGGGGAACGGCTCGGGTTCCTACCCGGCGACATGCTGGCCAAGGTCGATCCGTACCTGCGTCCGCTGTACGACGCGCTCTACGACATGCTCGAGCCGGACGGGGTCGCGCGTCTGATGGAGCGTGGCGTGATCGAGGTCGCGCCACTCGCGTACATGCGCGGCCGGACGCTCAACGACTCCTTCATCATTCTCGACGAGGCGCAGAACACGACGGCCGAGCAGATGAAGATGTTCCTGACCCGACTCGGCTTCGGTTCCAAGGTCGTCGTCACCGGTGACGTGACCCAGATCGACCTGCCCGACGGACGGAGCCGCTCCGGGCTGCTCGCGGTGCGGGAGGTGCTCGAGGGGATCGACGGCCTGGCGTTCGTGGAGCTCGGCTCGCGTGACGTGGTCCGCCACAAGATCGTCCAGGACATCGTCGACGCCTACGAGCGGAACACTTCGCGACCGTGACGTCGGTGGGTGTGAAGCGGCGAGCGGCCCCAGGCCGGCACGCGGTCCAGCCTGGAGGGCTGCGAGCGTGACGTCGGTGGGTGTGAAGCGGCGAGCGGCCCCAGGCCGGCACGCGGTCCAGCCTGGAGGGCTGCGACCGTGACGTCGGTGGAGGTGTTCGGGGCGGATGAGCAGTCGGCGGTAGTGGTCGACGTCGTGCGGTGGATCCGGCTGGCCCGGCTCGTGCTGGCCGAGGAGCGGGTGCCGGGCGTCGCCGAGCTCTCGTTGATCTTCGTGGACCAGCAGTCGATCACGGACCTCAACGAGCGGTTCCTCGGCGGGACCGGTCCCACGGACGTTCTGGCCTTCCCGATGGACGACGACGTCGTGCTCGGGGGGCGCCAGCCGGACCAGGGCGGCCGGGGTCCCGGGGCGCCGGCAGAGGCGGGGGAGCCCCCCAGCCTGATCGGCGATGTCGTGATCTGCCCCCAGGTCGCGGCGGAGCAGGCACCGGAGCACGGATGGGGCACCGATGACGAGATCGCCCTCCTCGTCGTCCACGGTGTGCTGCATCTGCTCAACTATGACCATGCCGATCCGCGTGAGCATGCGGCGATGCAGCGGAGAGAGCGCGAGCTGCTCGCCCGCTTCCGCGAGCTCGAGCAGGGGGACTGACCACTGAGCACCGGTCCGCTGCCAAGTCCCGTGCCCCATCCGGCCAGTAGGGAAGCCAAGTGAGCGGAGCAGACTGGGCGATCCTCGTCGCAGTCATCGTGCTGTTCCTGGTGTCGATCGTCCTCGCGATGGCCGAGACCGCGTTCACGCGCATGAGCCGCATCCGCGCCCTCTCGCTCGAGGAAGAGGGCAAGAAGGGTGCCCGACGGCTCGCGCAGATGCTCGAGAAGCCCGAGCAGACCCTCAATGTGGTGCTGCTGCTCGTCCTGGTCTCGCAGCTGACCAGCGCGTCGCTGCTCGGTGCGCTCCTCGAGCGCTCGTTCGGCAGTGCCGGATTGTTCGCCGGCCTCGTGATCCAGATCGTCGTGTACTTCGTGATCGGCGAGGTCGCGCCGAAGACGTACGCGATCCAGAACCCGGACCGCGCCGCGTTGCGCGTCTCCGGGTTCCTCTGGGCCGTGACCAACTTCCCACCGCTGCGCCTGCTCTCACGCGGCTTGATCGGCCTCGCCAACGTCATGCTGCCGGGCAAGGGCTTGAAGCAGGGCCCGTTCGTCACCGAGGAGGATCTGCGCACGATGGCGGACGTCGCCGCCGACGAGATGGAGATCGAGCGGGAGGAGCGCCGTCTCATCCATTCGATCTTCGAATTCGGTGACACCGTCACGCACGAAGTGATGCGTCCACGGCCGGACATGGTCGCGATCGACTGCAACGAGACCGTCGAGGCGGGGATCGAGACCGCGATCGAAGGTGGGTTCTCACGTATCCCCTGCTACGAGGACGACACCGACAACATCATCGGGATCGTGTACCTGAAGGACCTCGTGCACCGATCCCGAGAGGGCGGTGGCAACGACCCGGTCCGCGTCGCCGTGCGCGACGCCGTGTTCGTCCCGGAGTCGAAGCGGGTGGCGGAGCTCCTGCGCGAGATGCGCACGCAGAAGTTCCACATGGCGATCGTCGTCGACGAGCACGGCGGCACCGCGGGCCTGGTGACGCTCGAGGACCTGCTCGAGGAGATCGTCGGCGAGATCGTGGACGAGTACGACACCGAGGAGCCCGGCGTCGAGCCGCTCGCGGGCGGCGGCATCCGGGCGCCGGGGCGCACGCCGATCGACGAGGTGAACGAGGTGCTCGGGGTCGAGCTCCCCGACACCGAGTGGGACACGGTCGGCGGGCTCGTCTTCAACCTGCTCGGCCACGTGCCCGAAGCCGGTGAGACCGTGAAGTTCCAAGGCCTGGAGTTCCGCACCGAACGGGTCGAGGGACGGCGGATCGCGTCCGTGGCGATCATCCCCGTGGCCGGCAACGGGAAACGCGTCGAGGGCAGCCCGGACCAGGCCGAGCCCCAACGCGCCGCCGGCCACCAGTAGCGCTGCGATGACCGAGCGCGAGTTCCGGTCGGGTTTCGTCAGCCTCGTGGGCCGGCCGAACGTGGGGAAGTCCACGCTCGTCAACCAGATCGTCGGGTCGAAGGTCTCGATCGTCTCCAGCCGGCCGCAGACGACGCGCACGCAGATTCGCGGCGTGCGCACCACCGCCGAGTCGCAGATCGTGCTGCTCGACACCCCGGGGATCCACAAGCCGCGCACGCTGCTCGGCGAACGGTGCAACAGCCGCTCCGTGCAGACGCTCGCGGAGGTGGATGTCGTGTGCCTCGTGGTCGAGGCGAACGCGGTGATCGGTGGGGGTGACCGGTTCATCTCCGAGCTCGTGCACCAGGTCCGCACCCCGAGCGTGCTCGTCCTGAACAAGATCGACGTCGCGAGCCACGCCGACGTCGCCGACCATCTCGGGCAGGTGACGGCCGAGCTGGGGGACTTCGAGGCGTTCGTCCCGCTCTCGGCCCGCACCGGTGAGGGCGTGCCCGCGCTCGTGGCCGAGCTCGAGGCCCGGCTCCCACCGGGTCCGGTGTACTACCCGGACGGGATCGTGAGCGACCAGCCCGAGACGTCGCTCGTAGCCGAGCTCGTGCGCGAGAAGCTCCTCGCGATCGCTCGCGACGAGCTGCCGCACTCGATCGTGGTGACGGCCGAGCCGCTCGACGAGGAGGGACCGGACGCGGGGGACGACGACATCCTGCGCTACCGGGTCGTCGTGCGGGTCGAGCGGGACTCCCAGAAGGGGATCGTGATCGGGAAGGGCGGGACGGTCATCCGCGACGCCGGCACGAAGGCCCGCCAGGAGCTCGAGATCCTCCTCGGCGCCAAGGTCTATCTGGAGACCAAGGTCCGGGTGGATCCGGACTGGCAGCGCCGGGCCCACTCTCTCGACCGGCTCGGCTTGTAGACCTTGGCCCCAGAGTTGCCGCTCGCGAATCGGCCGGGGATAGAGTCGCCCGGCGCGCGTTCGGGGGTCGTTTCGGGGGGCCCTTCAGCTCCCGGCTCCGGTCCGCATAGGGAAGAGGGCATGACGGATCCGCAGATCGGGAGACGCCTTCGACTGGCCGGTCTCCTCGTCGGCGCCGCCGCCGTCCTCACTGCCTGTGGGAACGACAACGGCCAGAATTCGCTCGATCCCAAAGGCCCCGCGGCCCAGAAGATCGACAACCTCTTCATCCCGATCCTGATCCTCGCCATCGTCATCGGGGTCGCGGTCATCACTGCGACCGTGGTCTTCGCCCTCAAGTTCCGCCACCGTGAGGGGAAGCCGGACAACCCGAAGCAGATCCACGGCAGCACACCGCTCGAGATCGGCTGGACGATCGTGCCGGCGCTGATCCTCGCCGTCGTCGCGGTCCCGACGATCGCCACGATCTTCGACCTCGCGAAGGTGCCGAAGGGTCCCCACGTCCTGCAGGTCCAGGTGGACGGCAAGCAGTGGTGGTGGCAGTTCCAGCTGCCGAAGCAGCCGATGGTCGACAAGAAGGTCGTCACCAGCACCGAGCTCCACATCCCGATCAAGACGAAGGTGTACCTGTCCGAGCAGTCGGACAACGTGATCCACTCGTTCTGGGTACCGGAGCTCGCCGGCAAGAAGGACGTCGTGCCGAATCACGACAACCACAACACGATCGAGGCCGACAAGCCGGGCACGTTCCTCGGCGCGTGCGCGGAGTACTGCGGTCTTTCGCACGCCGACATGCGGTTCCGCGTCATCGCGCAGACGATGGACGACTGGAAGGCGTGGTTGGCCAGCGAGCAACAAGGCCCGGCTCAACCGTGGTCCGGCGAGATCAAGGACCTCACCGCCACGAAGTACTCGTGTACCCAATGCCACGTCTTCGACGACTCGACGAAGGACACGGGCCGCCCGAACCTCACGCACCTGGCCAGCCGCTCCACGTTCGCCGGTGGTACGTACACCGTGAACCGCAAGAACCTCACCAACTGGGTGATGGACGCGCCGTCGATGATCGCGATGGAGTCGCAGAAGTGCCGTCAGCCACCGGAGACGCCGTGCGTCGGCATGCCGTCGTTCACCAAGAACACGCCGAAGGGTCAACCCGTGATGACGCGAGCGGATGCGGACACGATCGTGACGTACCTGTTGGGAGAGAAGTAGTGACGAAGGGAGCTCGCCGATGACGGCCGTCCCCGAAGTCCTGGCCCCGCCCCGTCCGCGCCGGCTGGATCTCCTCCACCGGCCGACGCGAACAACTGGGTTCTGGTCGTGGTGGACGACGGTCGACCACAAGAAGATCGCGATCCTCTACGGGGGGACCGCCCTCATCTTCTTCCTGATCGCGGGCATCGAGGCGCTGCTGATCCGCCTCCAGCTGGCCGGGCCGAACGGCACCGTCCTGACCCAGTCGCAGTACAACACGCTGTTCACCATGCACGGGACCACGATGGTCTTCCTCGTGGGAATGCCGCTCGCCGTTGCGTTCGGCAACTACTTCATCCCGCTGATGATCGGTGCGCGCGACGTCGCGTTCCCCCGGCTGAACATGTTCGGCTTCTGGGCGTTCCTGATCGGGGGCCTGTTCATCTACTCCGGCTTCGTGCTCGGCGGGGCGCCGAACGGCGGCTGGTTCGGCTACACGCCGCTCACGAGCACCCCGATGAGCCAGGGTGCGCTGCCCGGCCACGGTCCCGACTTCTGGACCGTCGGGCTGGTGATGCTCGGGTTCGGGTCGGTCACCTCCGGCATCAACTTCATCGTGACGATCCTGAACATGCGCGCGCCCGGCATGACGCTGATGCGGATGCCCGTGTTCGTGTGGATGATGCTCGTCACCGCGTTCCTGACCGTGTTCGCGATCCCGTGCGTGACCGCGGCCTTGATCATGGTCTTCTTCGACCGCAACTTCAGCACGAACTTCTTCCTGGCGGCCAACGGCGGTGACCCGTTGCTGTACCAGCATCTCTTCTGGCTGTTCGGCCACCCCGAGGTGTACATCCTGATCCTGCCGGGCATGGGCATCATCTCCGAGATCCTCCCGGTCTTCGCGCGCAAGCCGCTGTTCGGCTACGCGGTCGTGGTGTTCTCCGGGATCGCGATCGGGTTCCTCGGCTGGGGTGTGTGGGCGCACCACATGTTCGCGACCGGTCTCGGTCCCGTTGCCGTCTCCGCGTTCAGCCTGGCGACGATGCTCATCGCCATCCCGACCGGCGTGAAGATCTTCAACTGGCTCGGCACCGTCTGGGGCGGGTCGGTGCGCCTGAAGACCCCGATGCTCTTCGCGCTCGGGTTCATCGCGATGTTCACGATCGGTGGGCTCTCCGGTGTCACCCACTCGATCGTGCCGGCCGACACGCAGCAGACCGACACGTACTACGTGGTGGCGCACTTCCACTACGTGCTCTTCGGCGGACTGATCTTCGCGATCTTCGGCGGCTTCTACTACTGGTGGCCGAAGATCTTCGGCAAGATGCTCGACGAGCGGCTGGGCAAGCTGAACTTCTGGCTCATGCTCATCGGGTTCAACGTCACGTTCTTCCCGATGCACCTGCTGGGCCTCGAAGGTCAGCCGCGCCGCACGTACACCTACGCCAAGGGCATGGGCTGGGACAACATCAACCTGCTGGTCTCGATCGGGTCGTTCATCATCGCCGCCTCGGTGCTGGTGTTCCTCGTCAACGTGGTCCTCACGACCATTCGGGGCGAGCGAGCGCCGGCCGACCCGTGGGACGGCCGCACACTCGAGTGGTCGATCCCCACGCCGGTGCCCGAGTACAACTTCGCCGAGATCCCGGTGGTCCACGCCCGTGACGACTTCTGGGCCCGCAAGTACACCGAGGACGACCAGGGCCGCCTGGTGCGGTTGCCCGCAGGTGGCTCGGACAGCGGCACGACGGGTGCGGTCGCGGTAGCCGAGATCGAGCCGGACTCGGACTCCGGCGCCGGTGAGGGCGGCGACCTCGGTGGGCACGGCGAAGAGCCCGGTGGGACCGGTGGCCACGGCTTCCACATGCCGTCACCGTCCTTCTACCCGCTCATCCTCACCCTCGGTCTCCCGATCCTCGGGTACGCCGCGGTGTTCAAGAGCCCCTTCCTCGCGATCCCCGGGTTCATCGTCCTGCTGTTCGGCATGTACGGCTGGGCCATCGAGCCCGGCACGGCGGAGGACTGATCCATGGCGCAGGCCACTCTCCCTGTCCCGAGCGGTTCGCAGCACGACGACCACGGCCACGGGCACGGTCACCCGGAAACGACGACGGGCACCACGAACACCAAGCTCGCGATGTGGGTGTTCCTCTCTTCCGAGTGCCTGTTCTTCGGTGCCTTCATCGCGACGTACCTGCTGTACCGCGGTCGGAGCTTGAAGGGCCCGACCCCGAAGGACGTCTACAACATCCCGTTCACCTCGGTGACGTCGTTCATCCTGCTGATGAGCTCGCTGACGATGGTGCTCGCGCTGGCCGCGATCCAGCGCGGCGACCACCGGCGGTTCCGCGTCTGGCTCATCGCCACCGCGCTCTTCGGCCTCACCTTCATCTCCGGTCAGATCTACGAGTTCACGGAGTTCTACCGCGAGGGCCTCTCCCTCTCCACGAACACGTTCGGCTCGAGCTTCTTCGTCCTCACCGGAATCCACGGCATGCACGTGACCGTCGGCATCATCTGGCTCCTGTCCCTGTGGGGCCTCTCGATGCAGGGCAAGATCGAGGTGCAGCACTCCGAGAAGGTGGAGATCGCGGGCCTCTACTGGCACTTCGTGGACGTGGTGTGGATCGTGATCTTCACCGTCGTCTACCTGATCCCGGCGTAGGGGAGTCATGAGCGCAGCGGGAACATCAAGCGGCTACGGCCGAGGAACCAGCGGAGCGTGGCCCGAGCGGCCCGGGCCGCAGGGCCGAGAGCGGGAGTCATGAACGGCGACGACCAGGCACTGCTTCCGGGGACCGTGGCGGAGCGGGAGGACGAGCTGGAGCACGGCCTCTCGGTGATCTCGCCCGACGAGGTGCCGCTGCTGCCGGGGGAGGAGCGGGCGCACCCGTCGCCGTTCCAGTACGTGATCATCTTCGTGATCCTGTGCGTGATCACCGCCCTCGAGATCGGCTTGTACTACCTCGAGGACGACCTGCCCTGGAGCCTGATCGTCGGGCTGCTCCTCGTCATGGCGCTCATCAAGTTCGTGATGGTCGCGAGCTGGTTCATGCACCTGCGCACGGACAAGCCCATCTTCCGGCGCTTCTTCATCATGGGCGGCGTCGCGGCCATCACCCTCTTCACGATCGTCCTGACGACGTTCCGCGTCTTCGACTGACTGCTTGACTGACGTGATGGCCGCGCAGTTCCCTGCCTGGCAGCCGCACCCCGACGTTCTGCTGCTCGTCGGCCTGGTCGTCGCTGGCTACACGATCGCGCTCACCAGGATCGGTCCCCGGTACCTCCCGG
Organism: Acidimicrobiia bacterium; assembly: GCA_038252255.1. Taxonomy (GTDB): domain Bacteria; phylum Actinomycetota; class Acidimicrobiia; order IMCC26256; family JAENVU01; genus Chersky-806. The sequence continues at coordinate 132,900 of JBBSAM010000005.1, forward strand.
GCGGCGCGGCGGTGGCGACGCGCTTCCAGGTCGTGTGCTTCGGGCTCGGCGCGTTCGGGATGCTGCTCGCGGCCGAGTGGCCGATGCACGACGTCGCCGAGGACTCCATGTACAGCGTCCACATGGTGCAGCACCTGTTGCTCACCATGGTGGTGGCGCCGCTGCTCCTGCTCGGCACTCCCGGCTGGCTGGCCCGCTGGCTGCTCCGCCCGGCGTGGTTCTTCCGGTCGGTCCGCTGGCTGTCCCGATTCGTCCCGGCCCTGATTCTGTTCAACGTCGTCATCGTGCTGGTCCACTGGCCGGCCGTCGTGGATCTGACCCTCCGTTCCGGCCTGGCCCACTTCTTCGCCCACGCCGTGTTGCTGCTATCAGCGTTCATCATCTGGATGCCGATCGTGAGCCCGCTGCCGGAGATCCCGCGCCTCGTGGCGCCCCTGCGGATGGCCTTCCTGTTCCTCCAATCCGTGGTGCCGACCATCCCGGCCTCGTTTCTCACTTTCGGGACCCACCCGCTGTATCGTCGCTACGAGTCGTTGCCGAAGCTGTGGGGAATCTCCGCGCTCGACGATCAGCTCATCGCCGGCCTCATCATGAAGATCGGGGCGGGACTGCTGCTCTGGGCGCTGATCGCGGTGATCTTCTTCCGGTGGGCAGCTGCTGAAGAGCGCCGGAACCGACCCGGCCCCGGAGTCCGGGACCTGGATCGGGAGCTGACCGAGATGGGACTGCGCGCGTAGATGACCGACGAAGCAACGCCAGGGAAAAGCGAGAGCGGCGAGCCGGAGACCCCGGCCACGCCGGAGACGCCCGACGCGCCCGAGTCGCCGGCGGCTGACGCGCCGGCCGCGGCGGAATCCACCGCGACGGAATCCAGCGCGACGGAACCCAGCGCGGCGGAACCGGAAGCTGCGGTCCCGGCCCGGCGCGAAGAGGGTGCCGTTCCGGCGGCCGTCGAGATGGGGCCCGCGGCCGACCCGAGAGCGGAGGCCCGCAAGACCCGGATCGTGCTCCCGTTCCTGCTCCCGATCGCTGCGATCGGAGTCGTCGCGTTCTATTCGTTCAACATCTCGCGGATCTTCATCGCCGCGGCGGAGAGCGACACCACGGCGGCGGTGATCATCGCCGCGGGCATCACGCTCTCGATCCTCATCGGTGCCACCGTGATCGCCGCGCTCCCGGACATCCGCACCTCGTCACTCGTCGTCGGTCTCTCCGGAGTCATGCTCGTCGTGATGCTCGCGGGCTCACTCGTCCTGGGGACGAGCCAACCGAAGACCGAGGCGGCCGCGGGCTACGTCGAGCCCGCCGGCAAGGCGATCAACACGCTCGAGATCGATGCGCTCCCGGAGCTGAAGTTCCAGGCGACGAAGTTCAACGTCCCCGGCGGGATCAACCTCGTCAAGTACGTCGACAAGGGCGGCACGCACACCCTGGTCTTCGACAACAACAAGGTGCCGGGCTTCGAGCTCCAAGTACCGAACGGGCAGAGCGCCGCGAAGGTCGACCTCACGGCCGGTCAGACCTACACGGTGTACTGCACGATTCCCGGCCACCGGGCCGCCGGCATGCAGGCCGACATCATCGTCGGCCCGAACGGTGGGGCCCCGGAGCCGGGAACGCAGAGCCCGACGCAGACGACCGGCCCGGGCACCACGCAGACGACGGTCGCGCCCGGCACGAGCAACACCGACAAGGCGTCGCAGGCGAGCACGGGGTCCTGATCGATGCTGAAGCCGGCAACGAAGCGTTTCGTCGCGTCCGCCGCCCTCGCGCTGGGGCTGGTCGTGGCGCTCGCGGCGTGCGGAGGCGGCGGCTCCGGCGGTAGTGGGTACAAGCCGCCGACCGGCCCGGCCATCGCGACGGTGAAGCTCGAGTCGGGCAACACCTTCTTCAAGCCGAACAAGGTGACGGCTCCCGCGGGGATCATCAAGATCCAGGTGACGAACATCGAGAGCGGCATCCACGACCTCGTGATCCGGAACATTCCCGGCTTCCAGGTCGAGGTGAGCGGCGAGGGTGACGTCGAGTCCCAGAAGGTGGAGCTCGCGAAGGGGAAGTACGAGTTCTATTGCACGATCCCCGGCCATGAAGAGGCAGGGATGAAGGGCACGCTCACCGTCTCGTGATCGACGGGATCGATCCCGGTCGCGTTCCTCGTCACGTCGCGATCGTGATGGACGGCAACGGCCGTTGGGCGCAGAAGCGCGGTCTCAAGCGGACGGAAGGGCACGCGGCGGGAGAAGAGGCGCTGTTCGACGCGGTCGAGGGCGCGCTCGAGCTCGGGTTGAAGTGGATGACGGTCTACGCGTTCTCGACCGAGAACTGGCGGCGCCCGCTCGACGAGGTCCGGTTCCTCATGCGGTTCAACGAGTCGCTGCTGCTCCGCCGCCGGGACGACCTGAACGAGCGGGGCGTGCGGGTGCGCTTCATCGGCCGGCGCGGCGGGCGCGTGCCGAAGCGGGTGGTGAGGCACATCGAGGACACCGAGGCGCTGACCGCGCGGAATCGGCGGATGACGCTCACGTTCGCGTTCAACTACGGCGGGCGGGCCGAGCTCACCGACGCGATGCAAGCCATCGCCCACGAGGTCTCGGCGCGACGGCTCAAGCCGGACCAGATCTCGGATCGCACGATCGCCAAGCACCTCTACGCCCCGGACATGCCCGACCCCGACCTGATGGTGCGAACGTCGGGGGAGTACCGCATCTCGAACTACCTCCTGTGGCAGAGCGCGTACTCGGAGTTCCTGTTCACCGACGTCCTCTGGCCCGACTTCCGTCGCGAGCATCTCTTCGACGCCGTGCGCGAGTTCCAGCGGAGGGACCGTCGCTTCGGCGCGGTCGACACCTGACGTGGCTGACCGGATCGGCTAACGCGGGTCGTCGCGGTCGAGGTTCCAGTGCCGCGACGCCGACGTCAGCCAGTCGGAGTCGCCGGCGGGGATGACGGCAAACCTGGTGATGACGCGCTGGCCGCCCTCGCCGTCGCCGTAGAGCATGCTGACCGTGAGGCTCTCGCGGTTCGTGATGGCCTCGACGATCGCGTCGTGGTCGGGATCGTTCGTGTCGCGGATCGCGCCCTGCCAGAAGCCGGTGTCGCCGGCCGGGATGTTCGACGCGCCAGCCGCGCGGCACCGCGAGCCCGGTCCCCACGTTGCGCACCCCGATGATGAGGAAGACCATCCCGTCGTTCTGCTCGGCGACCGCGCGGCCACCGGCGAGCCGGAACCACCGCAGGTCCTGGAAGAGGACCTTCTCCTCCGGGTCGCCGAGGCGGGAGGGCACGAGCACCGGTCGGAGGCCGGCCAGCAGCGCGCGTTCCGCGACGCGAGCCGATCGGTTCGACGACCGGACCGCGCTGAAGGTCGCTGCCGCGAGCACGAGGGTCCCGCCCGCGGTGGCGAGCGACGAGATGGTGGTCCAATCGGCCATGGGCGCAACCTACGTGCGCTCCGGACATTTCCGTGCGCCCGAGACGGCTTCGACTTGCACGGTTGTAGTTACACTGTGGGCGTGCCGGGGCTGTATCGGGATCAGGGAGTCGTGCTCCGGACATGGAAGCTCGGCGAGACCGACAGGATCGTCACCTTCCTGACCCAGGGCCACGGCAAGGTCCGGGCGGTGGCCAAGGGCGTTCGCAAGAGCGGGAGCCGGTTCGGCGCCCGGCTCGAGCCCACCAGTCACATCGCGCTGCAGTGCTACCGGGGCCGCGAGCTCGACGTCGTCACCCAGGTCGAGACGATCGACGCCAACCGGGCGCTGCGGGAGAGCTACGCGTGCCTCACCCATGCGGTGCCGATGCTCGAGGCGGTCGACCAGGTCGCCCAGGAACGCGAGCCCGCGCCGGCGTTGTACCGGATGCTCGTCGGGGCGCTGCGGACCCTGAGCGACCGCCCGTCACCGGTGGTGACCCCGGCGTTCTTCTGGAAGCTGCTGAGCCTCGAGGGATTCCATCCGTACCTCGACCTGTGCGTCCGTTGCGGCGAGGCCGGGCCCTTCATCGCCTTCGACCTCGTCGAGGGCGGGGTCCTCTGCGCGGGGTGCGGCCGTCTCGGAGGATGCCGGGTGGAGCCGGAGGCACTCGGCTTCCTCGGCCAGATCGTGGGCGGTGGGGTGCACCGGGCGATCACCGAGCCTCCGGCGGCCGAGCACGTGCACGAGATCGAGCGTCTCGGTGTCCTCGCGCTCGAGTACCACTCCGAACGCCGCCTCCGCTCAGCCGCCTTGCTCTGAGGATCCCCGGCGATCACTCTGAAGATCTCCGGCGGCCGAATGTTGGACCGTGATTGCCGCGCGGCCGCCGGCGGCCTCTATCTCCCGCGTGTTGTTTGTGTCATTACCCGTCGGAATCACGAGTTTTCGCACCAACGGCGGGCACGGTCGGCGAGCCAATGCTTCGGGCCGAATTGGGCCGCCCGACTACCCTGAACGGCTGTGGCCCGTCCCGACTTGATGGACCGCGTCGTCAACCTCGCGAAACGACGTGGCCTGGTCTTCCCCTCCAGTGAGATCTATGGCGGATTCCGTTCGACGTGGGATTACGGACCCCTCGGCGTGCTCTTGAAGCGCAACGTCAAGGAGGCGTGGTGGCGGTCCATGGTCCAGCTCCGCGACGACGTCGTCGGCCTCGACGCCGCCATCCTCATGGCGCCCAGGGTCTGGGAGGCCAGCGGGCACCTGAAGACCTTCACGGACCCCCTCGTGGACTGCCGGAGCTGCCAGGAGCGCTTCCGGGCGGACCAGCTGCCCGATTCCGGCGCGTGCCCCAACTGCGGGGCCAAGGGCTCGTTCACGGAAGCCCGGAACTTCAACCTGATGTTCAAGACGTTCGTGGGCCCGGTGGAGGACGACACGTCCGTCGCCTACCTGCGCCCGGAGACGGCGCAGGGCATCCTCGTCAACTTCAAGAACGTGCAGACCACGACGCGCAAGAAGCCACCGTTCGGAATCGCGCAGATCGGCAAGTCGTTCCGCAACGAGATCACCCCGGGAAACTTCGTCTTTCGCACCCGTGAGTTCGAACAGATGGAGATGGAGTACTTCGTCCCGCCCGAAGACGCGCCGCACTGGTACGAGTACTGGTGCCAGCAGCGCTTCCACTGGTACCAGGACCTCGGAATTCCCGAGGAGATGCTGCGGCTCCGACCGCACGATCCCGACGAGCTCTCGCACTACAGCGTCGCGACGAGCGACGTGGAGTTCGACTACCCGTGGGGCTGGGGCGAGCTCGAGGGCATCGCGAACCGCACGGACTACGACCTCAAGCAGCACAGCGAGTTCTCCGGCGAGGACCTCTCCTACTTCGACCAGGAGGGCGACCGCCACTACGTCCCGTACGTGATCGAGCCCGCCGCCGGCGCCGACCGCGCCACCCTCGCCTTTCTCCTCGCGGCCTACCACGAGGACGAAGCGCCGACCGCGGACGGCAAGGTCGAGAAGCGGACGGTGCTCCGCCTCGACCACCGGCTCGCGCCGAACAAGGTCGCGGTCCTGCCGCTGTCGAAGAACGAGAAGCTCGTTCCTACTGCCGGCGAGGTCGCCGCGGATCTCCGGCGGCACTTCCAGACCGACGTCGACGTCGCGGGGGCGATCGGCCGCCGCTACCGCCGCCAGGACGAGGTCGGTACCCCGTACTGCGTCACGATCGACTTCGACACCCTCGACGATCGGGCGGTGACGGTGCGCGATCGCGACTCGATGGGCCAGGACCGGGTGTCGCTCGACCGCCTCGTCAACCATCTGCGGGAGCTGTTGCCCACATGAGTGAAGCGGACACCATTCCGATCCTCCGCCGTGTGTCGAGCGGAGCGGGGCCCGAGCGGCCCGGACCGAAGGGACGAGAGCGGAAGCGATGACCTCTGACCACTACGAGATCCTGGGCGTGGAGCCTGATGCGTCGAAGGACGAGATCAAGGCGGCGTACCGAGCCGAGATCGCCAACGCCGACAGCGCGCAACGAGCGGAGCTGAACCGGGCCTGGAACATCCTCTCGGACCCGATGCAGCGCCAGCGCTACGACGCCGCCCGGATGGTGGGTGAGGACGTCGACGACGCCGACGGGTTCGCGGAAGAAGCGCCGGGCGTCCCGGCCCGCCGGTTGACCGGTGCGCGTCGCGGTCCGGAGGCGACGGAGGTCGTCGGTCGCGGCAAGGACGGGGGCAGCTCGAACGGCTCGGGCTCCAACGGGAACGGCAAGGGTGCGAGCGGTGACGACGGGCGGCGCCGGCCGCCGCCTCCGACGGTCGAGCTCCCGGGCAACCTCGAGATGGCCGCGCCCAAGACACGCAGCCTCGCGATGCTCTTCGACTTCTCGGTCCTGCTCGTGATCTTCCTCGTGGTGCAGTTCGCCGGCGTTGCGCTGATCCAGAACCAGTACCCGAAGCAGACCGACCGGATCGACGCGCTGAGCAAGCAGCTCGACAAGGCCGACACGGCCAAGAGCAAGGCCGACGACGCCAAGAGCAAGGCGGACGACGCCCTCACCGCGGCGAAGAAGTCGCACGACACCGCGAAGGAAGCGGACGCGAAGGCCGCGGCCGACCGCGCGGCGGCGAAGGCGAAGGCCGCGGACAAGAAGGACAAGGCCCTGAGCGACAAGCTCGTCAAGGCACAGGACGAGCTCAGGCCGATGTACCTGCTCATCACCGGGGCGGTGCTCGTCCTGGCGCTGCTGTACACCGTGCCCATGTCTGCCAGAACGGGGCAGACGCTCGGCAAGAGGCTGCGCAAGTTGAAGCTGGTCAAGGTCGACGGCTCGGAGCCGGGTTGGAGCGCGTCGCTCATCCACTACGGCGTGCCGATCGTCCTGACGCTGGCGCTGTCGGGGTTCCTGGGCCCGATCGCCCTCGTCCTCGGCCTCGGCGGGGTCCTGTGGAACATTCGCGACCGGAACCGCCAGGGCATCCACGACAAGCTGGCCAAGACGTTCGTCGTCGACGCCTGAGCCGAGAAGAGACCGGAGAACGAAGATGAAGTACGTCTACGCCTTCCACGAAGGCGGCAGGGAGCAGAAGTTCCTGCTCGGCGGCAAGGGCGCCAACCTCGCCGAGATGACGAAGCTGGGACTCCCGGTACCGCCCGGCTTCACGATCACCACCGAGGCCTGCAACGCGTACATGGCTGCGGACGAGACCCTTCCCGACGGCCTGATGGACGAGGTCGCCGACGCTCTCCGGGCGCTCGAGGCGAACATGGGCAAGAGCCTCGGCGACGACGTGGACCCGCTCCTGGTCTCGGTCCGTTCGGGTGCGCCGTTCTCGATGCCCGGGATGATGGACACGGTCCTGAACCTCGGGCTCAACGACGCTTCGGTGCAGGGCCTGGCGAAGCAGACCGGCAACGAGCGTTTCGCGTTCGACTCCTACCGGCGCTTCGTGCAGATGTTCGGCAAGATCGTGCTCGACGTCCCCGGTGACGATTTCGAAGAAGCGCTGCACGAGCTGATGGAGGACCGCGGCGTCACCGTGGACACCGACCTCACCGCAACGGACCTGCGCGGTCTGGTGGGCACGTTCAAGGACATCGTGCAACGCGTCGCGGGCGTCGCGTTCCCCGACGAGCCGCACGCACAGCTCGGGTACGCGATCGAAGCGGTCTTCAAGTCCTGGAACGGCCGGCGGGCGCGCGACTACCGCCGGATGGAGCGGATCCCCGATGACCTCGGGACCGCGGTGAACGTCCAGACGATGGTGTACGGCAACAAGGGCGAGGACTCCGGCACGGGAGTCGCGTTCACCCGCAACCCGTCGACGGGGGAGCGGGTTCCGTACGGCGACTTCCTCACCAACGCGCAAGGCGAAGATGTGGTGGCCGGCATCCGCATGACCGAGCCGCTCGACGCGATGGCGAACGACTTCGCGGAATGCCACCGCCAGCTGCTCGACGTGATGGAGCTGCTCGAGCGGCACTATCACGACATGTGCGACATCGAGTTCACGATCGAGCAGGGCCGGCTGTTCATCCTCCAGACGCGCGTCGGCAAGCGCACGGCGATGGCGGCGCTGCGGATGGCCGTCGAGATGCAGTCCGAAGGGCTCATCGACAAGCGGGAGGCGATCCTGCGGGTCCAGCCCGCGCAGCTCGATCAGCTTCTGCACCCGCAGTTCGATCCCGGGGCGAAGTACGACGTTCTGGCTACCGGGTTGAACGCGTCACCGGGCGCGGCCGTGGGCAAGGTGTCGTTCACCGCAGATGACGCGGAAGCGTCTGCCGCGGCCGGTGAGGCGGTCATCCTCGTGCGCCCGGAGACCTCGCCCGAGGATCTGCACGGCATGATCGCGGCCGAAGGGATCCTCACGTCGCGCGGCGGGCTCGTGAGCCACGCCGCGGTCGTCGCCCGCGGGATGGGCAAGCCCGCCATCTGTGGTGCGGACGCGTTGCAGATCGATCTGGCGAAGAAGGAGTTCCACGTTCTCGTCAACCGCGAGGTCGGCGGCGTGGTCAGCCCGGTGCGGGTCACCGTCCACGAGGGCGAAGTGATCTCGATCAACGGCGGCACCGGTGAGGTCGTGGTCGGCGAGGTGCCGGTCGTGACTCCCGAGCCGACCGGTCCGTTCGGCATCGTGCTCGGGTGGGCGGACGAGGTCCGCACGATGAAGGTGCGAGCGAACGCGGACCTTCCCGAGGACTCGTTGAAGGCGAGGGAGTTCGGCGCGGAGGGCATCGGGCTGTGCCGCACCGAGCACATGTTCCTCGGCGACCGGCTGCCGACGGTGCAGCGGATGATCCTGGCCGAGACCCCGGACGAGGAAGCCGCGGCGCTCGACGCGCTGCTCCCGGTCCAGCGGGCCGACTTCATCGGGATCCTCGAGGCGATGGACGGGCTGCCGGTGACCATCCGGCTGCTGGACCCGCCGCTGCACGAGTTCCTGCCCCGCCACGAGGAGATCCTCGGCCGCCAGGTCGACGCGTTCATCAACGGCGTCGGCGACCCGGAGGCAGACCGTCTCATGGCCGCGCTGAAGCGATGGGAGGAAGCGAACCCGATGCTCGGCACCCGGGGGTGCCGGTTGGGGATCCTGAAGCCGGGCCTGTACCGGATGCAGGTGCGTGCCATCATCGAGGCCGCGGTCGAGCGCAAGCGGGCCGGCGGCGACCCGCAGGTCGAGATCATGATCCCGCTCACCGTCGCGAGGACCGAGATGGCGATGCTGGACGGCTGGGTCCGTGAGGAGGCCGAGAAGGTCTTCACCGACCAGGGCGTCCGGGTGGACTACCTGGTCGGCACGATGATCGAGACGCCGCGCGCCGCGCTCGTGGCGGAGGAGATCGCCGAGATCGCGGAGTTCTTCTCGTTCGGCACGAACGACCTGACCCAGATGACGTTCGGCTTCTCGCGTGACGACGTCGAGGGCCGCATGATGCCGGCGTACCTCGAGCAGGGCCTGCTGGCCGTGAGCCCGTTCGAGCAGCTCGATCGGGACGGGGTCGGCAAGCTGGTCGAGTGGGCGAAGATGCGTGGGCGTGCGGTGCGCCCGGATCTCAAGCTGGGCATCTGCGGGGAGCACGGCGGCGACCCGGCCTCGGTGCACTTCTGCCACGAGGTCGGCCTCGATTACGTGTCGTGCTCGCCGTACCGCGTCCCGCTCGCTCGCTTGGCCGCCGCGCATGCCGCGCTCGGTGAGGGTGGGCCCGGTACCACGGCCTGAGTCGGCGTTGCTGTCCCACCCCGTCGGTATCCTCGCGACATGAGTGGGGAACGAGATCTGCCTGATGTGCCTGATCTGACCGATCGGGCGCGGGGCTGGGCCGCCACGATGGACGGCTTCGCGACCGGGTCGTTCCGTCGGGCCCACGCGGACTCCGCCGCGAAGATCGGCGCGGTCGAGCTCTCGGACCGCCGCGCGCGCGAAGACCGGGAGGATGCCGACCTCGCGCCCGGCGCCACCCGCGCCCGCGGGTCCGGTCACCGCGCCCGCGCCGAGGAGCCGGACCGCGTGCGCACGTGCTTCGAGCGCGACCGGGACCGCATCCTCCACGGCACCACAGCGTTCCGCCGGCTCGCGGGGAAGACACAGGTCTTCGTGTTCCCCGAGGATCATCAACGCACCCGCCTCACCCACGCGCTCGAGGTCGCGCAGGTGGCGTCGAGCATCGCCCGCGCGTGCCGCCTGAACGTCGCGCTCACCGAGGCGATCGCGCTCGGCCACGACTGCGGCCACGGCCCGTTCGGCCACGCGAGCGAGGATGCGTTCACGCCGTACGTCCCCGGTGGGTTCGATCACGCGGTCTGGGGCGCGGACGTCGTGCTCGAACCCGTGAACCTCTGTTCCGAGACGCTGGACGGCATCCGGAACCACTCGTGGTCCCGGCCGGCGCCGAGCACGCCGGAGGGGGAGGTCGTCTCGTGGGCCGACCGCATCGCTTACGTGTGCCACGACTTCGAAGACGCGGTCCGGGCGGGGATCGTGAGCGCGGCGATGCTGCCCGCGTCCGTGTTGGCGCTCTGCGGTGAGCGCCGGAGCCGCCAGCTCGGCGCGTTCATCTCGTCCGTCGTGGATACCGCGTTGCGCACCGGTGAGATCGGCATGGACGGCGGGATGGCCGAGGCGCTCGCGGAGTTCCGTGCCTTCAACTACGAGCAGATCTACATGCGGCCGGCCTCGGTCGCTCAGGGTCAGGCCGTGGTCAGGGTGCTGCACGCGCTCGTCGAGTACTACGCCGACCGGCCGAACACGCTTCCGCTGCCCGAGTTGGCGGGTCACGCCCACCATTCCGGGGGCGCGAGCGCCGGGAGCAGCGCCGCGCTCCTCGAAGCCGTGACCTACGTCGCGGGAATGACGGACCGTTTCGCGTTCACGCAGGCCGTCGCCCATCTCGGCTGGGATCCCGCTTCGCTGCCGGCCGGTCTCGATGTCGCGATCGGTCGGTGAATCGCCACCCCGCGTGTTCGCGGCCTGACCTACCCTGAGGCGCGATGGGAATTCTCGACGACGACGTCGTCCAGGTCAGGGAAGCCACCGACATCGTCGGGCTCATCAGTGAACGCCTCGCGCTGAAGCGTGCCGGTCGGCGCTTCGTCGGTCTCTGCCCGTTCCACACCGAGAAGTCGCCGAGCTTCTCGGTGAATCCCGAGCTCGGGCTGTACTACTGCTTCGGCTGCCAGGAGAGCGGCGACGCGATCACGTTCATCCGCAAGCTCGACGGACTCGACTTCCCCGAAGCGGTCGAGCGACTCGCGGCCCGAGCCGGCATCACGGTGCGGTACGACTCCACCGCGGTCTCCCAGGACCGCCAACGCAAGGACCGGCTCTCCGCCGCGGTAGGCGCGGCGATCGACTTCTACCACCGCATCCTGCTCGAGCAACCCGAAGGCGGGCGGGCGCGCGGCTATCTGCGCAGTCGCGGCTTCGACGGCGACGCGGCGCGTCGCTTCGTGATCGGGTGGTCACCCGACAGCTTCGACACCCTGAGCAATCACCTCCAGGCCGAGAAGCACCGGCGTGACGACATCGTGGCCGCCGGGCTCGCGTTCGTGAACAAGTCGAACCGCTTGCAGGACAGCTTCCGGTCGCGCCTGATGTTCCCGATCTACGACCGGGCCGGGGTGGCGGTCGGGTTCGGTGGGCGCTCGCTGTCGGCCGACGGGCCGAAGTACAAGAACACCGCGGAGACGCCGCTGTACCACAAGAGCCGGTTGCTCTACGGCCTGAACTGGGCCAAGGCGGAGATCGGGGCGCGCGACGAGGTCGTGATCTGCGAGGGCTACACGGACGTGATGGGGTTCGCCCTCGCCGGCATCCCGAACTCGGTGGCCACCTGTGGAACGGCGCTCACCGAGCAGCACGTCCAGCTGTTGAAGAACTTCACCCGCAAGATGGTGCTCGCCTACGACGCCGACAGCGCGGGACAGAGCGCGGCGGAGAAGTGGTACGAGTGGGAGCAGCGATTCGACATCGAGGTGAAGGTCGCCGCGCTGCCTCCGGGGCGCGATCCCGGCGATCTCTGGCGCGACGATCCGGACGTGCTGGTGAAGGCGGTGGAGGGAGCGCAGCGGTTCATGCAGTTCAAGATGGGCCGGGTGCTCTCGGCCGCGGATCTCACCGGGCCGGAAGGCCGCGCCCGCGCGGCCGAAGCGCTCGTGCCGGTGTTGCGCGAGCACCCGAGCGAGCTCGTGCGCGAGCAGTACATCCAGACCGCGGCGGGAACACTCGGCATCGACCACGCGTGGTTCAAGCAGGCGATCTCGCGCAGCCCGGCGCCGCGGCGCGGCGGTGGTGGCGAGGAAGACGCGGTCTTCGAGAGCCGGGAGGAGCGAGCGGAACGGCCCCGGCCGGTCGTCGTCGATCCTCGCGAGGAGGACGTGCTGCGGTGGACGATCCATTCGCCGGAGCTCGTGCACGACTGGCTCGACGCGACGCTGTTCGTCGACCCGGTGGCTCGCGCGGCTTTTGTGCAGCTCTCGAGCTCGGCCGAGCTCCATGAAGCGCTCGCGACGAGCGAGGGCGAGGTACGCGCACTGCTCGAGCGACTCGCGGTGGAGGAGCCGGAGGTGGACGACGAGCCCGAGACCGTTCGAGCCCGGCTCGTCGTCAATCTCGTCGAGCCGGCCGCCGAACGCCTGTTGCGTCAGCTCCTGGCGGACGGCGACGACCGCGCGAGCCAGGTGAAGGTCCAGCTCGACATCGTGCGGGGCCAAGCCGCGAGCGGATGGGCCTCCGGCGAGGAAGCAGCGATGCAATTGGTACGCTGGATCACTCAATGGACGCCCCGATGACCTCCCCCGAACCGGACCCCATACCGGCGCCGCCGCTCGGTGCGGTCGCCACGTCGAGCGACGCGTCTCCAGCCGACATCGAGGCGTTGATCGCACGAGTCAAGGATCGCGGGTTCGTCACGACAGGCGAGATCTTCGCCGCGCTGCCGGACCTCGAGCCCGAGACGGCAGAGCTCGCGGCGATCTACGCAAGCATGGAGAGCAACGGCGTCCAGGTCGTCGACGAGATTCTCGAAGAGCTCAAGCGCGAGGACGAACGGCGACACGGACGTGGCGAAGCGCCGTCGAGCACCGTGACCGACGCGGTGGACGCCGCAGTCGAACGCGCGCGGAAGCCGGCAACCCGGCCGGGCGCCGCGGCTGCTCCCGTGTCCGAGGAGCCACTGCCGGTTCCGGTGCCCGCGGTGCGGCCGAGCCGGGCGCGCGCGGAACGTCCGAGTGGCTTGGGCGAGGGCAGCTTCGACCCGGTGCGGATGTACCTGAAGGAGATCGGGAAGGTCCCGCTCCTCACGGCCGGGCAGGAAGTGAGCCTGGCCAAGCGCATCGAGGCCGGTCTCGACGCGGTGGACCGGGTGGAGCAGGAACAGCACCTCACCGAGTCGCAGCGGGCGAGCCTCCGCGCAGTGACGCGTGACGGTGAGCTCGCCAAGAGGCAGCTGACCGAAGCCAACCTTCGGCTCGTGGTGTCGATCGCCAAGCGCTACGTGGGTCGGGGGATGGCGCTGCTCGACCTGATCCAGGAGGGCAACCTCGGTCTCATCCGTGCGGTCGAGAAGTTCGACTACACGAAGGGCTTCAAGTTCTCGACCTACGCGACGTGGTGGATCCGCCAGGCGATCACTCGAGCGATCGCGGACCAGGCGCGCACGATCCGGATTCCCGTTCACATGGTCGAGACCATGAACAAGGTGATGCGGATCCAGCGCCAGCTCCTCCAGGAGCTCGGTCGAGAGCCGACGGTCGAGGAGATTGCCGCGAAGGTGGAGCTCACCCCGGACCGCGTGCGCGAGATCCAGCGCCTCGGTCAGGAGCCCGTGTCGCTCGAGACGCCGGTGGGAGACGACGACGACTCGTTCCTAGGTGACTTCGTCGAAGACCCCAACGCGACCGCGCCGGCAACGGCCGCAGCCCGCGCGCTGCTCACCGAGGCGATCGAAGAGGCGCTCGAAGAGCTGAACGACCGCGAACGGCAGGTCGTGCGCCTGCGCTTCGGTCTCGACGACGGTCAGGTGCGCACGCTCGAAGAGGTGGGCAAGGAGTTCGGCGTGACGCGGGAGCGGATCCGCCAGATCGAGTCGAAGACACTGGCGAAGCTGCGTCACCCGACGCGTTCCCAGCGCCTGCGCGACTACCTCGAAGAGCCCTAGAGAGAGTCGGCGACCGGGTCGACGAGACGGAGGTGCTCCGTCTCGTCGTCGGGCCGGAGGCGTTCCACGCCGAGCTCCACGGCCGCCTGGAGGCGATCGAAGAGCCGGCTGTCCCGGAGCCGCTCGAGCCGGCGGCGGATCTGCTCGTAGCGAGCCCGCCCGGCCTTGGCGCCGAGGTAGTAGCCAATGCCGAAGCCGAGCACGAGACCGATCCGGAACTTCATGCTCTCTTCCTACCGCATCCATCGACCGCGCGCGGGTTTCGGGTGAACGAACATATGTTCGTTATGCTCCGACCATGGGCTACCGCGGCAAGGTCGAGCAGCAGGAGCAGGCGCGGTTGCTACGCGCGCAGAACCGGACACTCGCCGACATCGCAGCCGAGCTGGATGTCAGCAAGTCCTCGGTATCCCTCTGGGTACGTGACGTCCCCTTCACCGCATCCAAACGCCGCTACGGTCCCCGCCGCCGCCCGCATCCACAGCAAGCAGCCAAGATTCTGGAGATCGAGAAGTGCGCCGCTGAAGGCCGAACCCGCTTCGAGGCATTGAGCGAAGACGCGTTCTTCGCCGCTGGAGTTGCGCTCTATGCGGGCGAGGGTTCGAAGACCGATGGTTCGGTGTCGTTCGCGAACTGCGATCCCGACATGATCCGGTTCTTTGCTGCGTGGCTCCGCCGGTTCTTCGATGTCGATGAACCCCGACTACGGGTGCAGGTCTATCTGCATCAGGGGCTCGATCTCGATGCAGCACACCACTTCTGGTCTTCGGTCACGGGTGTTCCGCTCGGCCAGTTCCGCAAGGGTCATCGTGCGGTCGCGGATCCGACGATCCGGCACAACAAGCATGAGAATGGCTGCTGCTACCTGAGATACCACTGCTCGCATACCCACCGGAAGGTCATGGGTCTGGTGCGGGCGCTGCTATCGTCAGACGCCATTCCGGGGTAGCTCAATCGGCGGAGCAGCGCACTGTTAATGCGACGGCTGAGGGTTCGAGTCCCTCCCCCGGAGCCATCTACGCGAAGCCGAAACGGGACTGCTCGCCTCGCGGGCCGGCTCGGCCGGGCCGTTCGATCTCGTCGATGAGCCCGTAGGCGAGCGCCTCCTCGGCGTCCAGCCAGGCGCCGCGCTCGAGATCGGCTTCGACGCGCTCGAAGGGCCGCCCGGTGGCGCTCGCCAGCCGGTTGACGAAGACCTCGACCGTGCGCTGGTGCTCGCGCGCGTTGCGTTCGACGTCAGTGGCACCGCCGGCGAAGGCTACGTCGGGCAGGCCGAGCCGGAATCGCGCATGGGGTGTCGCGGATCGATGAGGCGCGACCGCGACGATGCCGACGGCGGCGTTCTCGGCGCGCACGCAGCGGGCGCGGACAGGCACGCCGAGCAGGTCGATCACGTCGATGACCATGAGCGCGGCCTGAATCGTTCCGCCCGCGCAGTCGACCTGCAACGTGATGCCCTCGTCGCCGGCCGCGTCGAGCGCCATGAGCTCCGTGGTCGCAGTAGTGGCGGACACGTCGTCGAGCTGGCCACTGAGGAGAACGACCCGCCGGTCCCACAGCTGCGCTCGCATCCACTCCACCCCACCGAACTGCTCTTGGTTCATCGAGGCTTCCGTTGCAGGCGCCAGTCGAGCTGGTGGCCCAGTGCGGCGACATAGCGCTCCAGGGTCGAGAGGCGGACGTCCGCGTCGCCCGACTCGAGGCGCGCCACGGCGGACTGGGACGTCCCCATGCGGGCGGCCACCTCGGTCTGGGAGAGCCCGAGCGCGACGCGCTCGCCGGCCAACGTGCCGGCCAGGTCGCGGCGGCGCGCGGCCGCTTCCTTGAACCCCGGGAAGACCGGGTCATGTCTCCGCTCACTCGTCACGCGAACACCTCTCAACCTATCGAATATGGTATCTCGAATATGAGATAGTCACCAGGACCCGACTGCGGAGAAAGGCGTGACCCCATGGACCTTCGCCAATCGCTCATCCCGACCGTCCTCGACGAGTCGGCCCGGGGAGACCGGGCCTTCGACATCTTCTCGCTGCTGCTCCGCGAACGGATCGTCTTCCTCGGCCAGGAGGTCGACGACCACATCGCCAACCTCATCATCGCCGAGATCCTCCACCTCGAGGCGCGTGATCCGGACAAGGAGATCCAGCTCTACATCAACTCGCCCGGGGGCGTGGCGTACGCCGGGATGGCGATCTACGACGTGATGCAGCACGTCAGGCCGCCGGTCTCCACGATCTGTGTCGGGATGGGGATGTCCGCCGCCGCGATGATCCTGTGCGCGGGTGCCCCGGGGAAGCGATTGGCGCTGCCGAGCGCCAAGATCATGATCCACCAGGGCTCCGCCGGGACACGCGGCGCGCCGAGCGACATGGAGATCCAGCTGCGCGAGGTGCTGTCGACGACGAAGCGGATGGCGCAGATCATCGCCTTCCACTCGGGTCGCTCATTGGAGCAGGTGGAGCGCGACCTCGACCGCGACTACTTCATGACCGCGCACGAGGCGCTCGAGTACGGGATCATCGACGAGGTGCTCACGCCACGTCGCGGTGTCTCGGCCGAGCTGTTGGAGCTGGCGGACCAAGCCGCGACCGGGTCGTGATCAGCAGCCCGACTCGCGGCACGCGTACTAGACATTGGTGTTTCGGGGCCGTAGCTCAGTGGTCAGAGCAGGGGACTCATAATCCCTCGGTCGAAGGTTCGATCCCTTCCGGCCCCACGCAGGCTATGGACTGGCCCGCCAGATGGTCGACGGCGGCGATGGCTACTCGGGGAGGAGTCCGCCGCCAGGGCGGATGACTTCGGCGACCGTCGTTCGCGTCACCATCCATCGCTCGCCTGAGTGGACGACCGTCCCGACGAACGAGAACCGGGCTCCCGTGTTGAGGACCAGCACGAAGCCGGCTGATGCGGCCGTGTCAGTCGTGAAGCGCACCCGGTCCACGACCACCTCGGAGACGCGGACGTCGCCGAAGCGCGCCCCGAACTCCAGCATGATCGGGACGAGGTGCTCGCCGTCCTCCAGGAGCTCGATGGCCTCATCGTCGAGTGCGGGACCAAAGACGACGGTCAGCGCGTGGACGATCTCTTCGACGGCACGTGGATCGTCCGCCGGCGGGCTCCCGAACACTCGCGGCGGCAACACCAGGAGGCCGGTGTCGTCGGGCGCGGCTTCGAGGGCGACGTGCGCCGCGATGATGCACACCTCGCACATGAGTGCTGCGTTCGCGGCGACGTAGTGGCGGACTTCCCAGAGGTCTCGACCGCAGAACGAGCAGGACGGCGCCAGCCCGCCACCAACGACACTGCCGATCGGTCGGTGCACTTCGAACGGAGCTTCCACGCCGGTCGCGGCACCAGCTGCGGGCTCGACTCCCGGATTGCCCGACAGCAGCTGGATCACGCGTTTCCGCACCACCGCCAGATCGGCGCCGAGGTTCGCGAGCGCCTGCGCGCCCACGCCCTCTCCCTCTCGGATGAGGCCCAGCAAGATGTGCTCGGTGCCGATGTAGTTGTGGCCGAGCTCCAGCGCCTCTCGCAGCGAGAGCTCAAGAACCTTCTTGGCCCGCGGTGTGAAGGGGATGTGACCCGACGGCGCTTGACCGCCATGACCGATGATCTCGTGGACCTGTGTGCGCGCGTCGTCGAGCGAGATCTCGAGCGATTCGAGCGCCTCGGCTGCGACGCCCTCACCTTCGTGGATCAGACCAAGCAGGATGTGCTCGGTGCCGATGTAGTTGTGGTTGAGCAGGCGTGCTTCTTCCTGCGCCAGAACCACAACGCGTCGGGCCCGGTCGGAGAAGCGCTCGAACACACCTGGATCCTACGTCCGTCGCCGGTGCAACGGACCGGCCGATCCGCCCCCAACACGCGCGAGGAAGGAAACGACCTCCGTCACGGTGCCGTGAGATCCAGGACCGCGCGCGCCCAGGCGTCGGAGCTCTGGCGCGCTTCCTCGTACCGGTCGACGAGCTCGGGATCGGGTTCGACCCGGGCGATGATCGGGTTCAACGTGTCGAGGTCCACTGGCGCTCCGACCGCGTCACCCACGACGACCCGGGCGCCGACCGATGCCGCGTCGTCGATCTCCCGCCGCACGAGCGGGAGCTGGGTCGTGGCGGCGAGGACCTCGCGCCAGAGCATGCCCTTCGCCCCGCCACCGGCGATGACGAGCGCGGTCGCGCCGCGCGCGATCAGCTCGAGGCAGCGGGACACGTCGTAGGCCACGGACTCGATGACTGCACGGGTGAGCTCTCCCGGTCCGTGGGCACTGGTCAGGCCGGCAAACGCCGCGTGCGCGTCGGGCTGCCACCAGGGCGCACGCGCTCCATGGAGCCACGGCAGCGCGATCACCCCGTTGGCGCCCGGGGGAGAGGCCGCGGCTTCGGTGAGCAGGACCTCGGTAGGTCGCCCGGTGAGGCGCTCCAGCCAGTCCAGCGCGGCGCCGCTCGCGGACAACCCGGCTTCGACGACGTACCCGCGCCGGGCACCCCGGGACACCGCGGCCACCATCGGGAGCATGCCGATCGGACCGGGGTGAGGGATCGAGACATTCGTCGTCGTGCCCCAGGAGACCATCGGGGTCTCGTCACCTGCGCCGGTTCCCACGACCTCGCAGGCCCGGTCGCCGCCTCCGAGCACGACGGTCGTGCCGGACCCGAGGCCGAGATCGGCGAGGCCGTTGGCGGAGCCATCCAGTGCGACGACCGTCGTCGCGGTGACCACCGGGGGAAGCAGTGAGCCGATCTCATCGGCCACGCCCACGGTGCCGTCCAAGCCGTACAGGCCGGTGCGCGACGCCAGGGTCTCGTCCGTCAGCACCTGGCCGGTCAGGCGCGCGGCAACGAAGTCGCGCGGTGCGAGCAGCCAGCGAGCGGACTTGACGAGATCCGGTTCGTGGTCGACCAGCCAGGCCACCTTGGCCGCGCAGCACGCGGCGTTGAGCACGACGCCGGTACGGGCGCGGAAGTCGTCCGGGTCGCCGAAGTGCAGCACTCCCATACCGCCGCGTTGGTCGGACCACAAGATTCCCGGCCCGAGAGGCTCGAGATCCCGGCCGAACAGCGCGAACGTCTCACGCGCGGCCGAGAAGCCGATCGCCTCCACCTGCTGATACGCGTCGGGCGCGTCGTCGCGCAGCTGCGCGCACGCGTCGACGACCGAGCCCCACCAGTCCCGCGGGTCCTGCTCGGCCCAACCCGCTCGCGAATGGGTGGTGTCGATCTCGCTGCGGGCGATCGCGACGAACCCGTCGTCGTCCCAGAGGGCTGCCTTGGTCGCGCTGGTACCGAGGTCGAGCGTGAGCACCGTCATCGCGCGGCGAGAGCTCGGATCACCTTCGCCATGGCAGAGAAGTCCTCCCGGCCGTACCCGGCCGCGCTCGCCGAACCGAGGATCTGGCGGACGATCCCGGATGTGAACAACGGCGTACCGGATCTCGCGGCGTAGTCGATCGCCAGGTCGAGGTCCTTCGCCATGAGGTCGGTCATGAACCCGGGCGCCCACCCGTTGGAAGCCGGGCTGTCCGGGATCGCGCCCTCGGCGGGCAGGCGGGTCCGCACAGCGACGCAGTCGCCCGTCGCGTGCGTGAGGATCTCGTACAGCTGCGCCATCTCTACGCCGGCTTGCTGTGCCATGACGGTTGCCTCGGAGGTCGCGAGCATCTGCGCGGCGTAGATGAGGTTGTTGCAGAGCTTGACCACTTGGCCCATTCCCGGCCCGCCGACGTGGACGACCAGTCCGGCGAACGGGTCCAGCGCCGGTCGCGCCGCGGCCAGTGTCGCTTCCTCGCCTCCGACCATGAGCGTGAGCTGACCCTTCTGCGCACCGACCGTCCCGCCGGAGAGAGGAGCCTCGAGGTAGCCGGCTCCGGTGGCGGACACCCGTTCGTGCTGCTCGCGTTCCACGTCCGGATCGATCGTCGAGGTGTCCACCACGACCTTTCCCGGACCCAGCGCGCGGAGCGCGACATCGAGCACGGCGACGACATCGGGCGAGCTCGGCAGGCACAGGATCGTGACGTCGCTCACGTCTACGACATCCGCCGCGTCGGTGCCTTCCCGCGCGCCGAACGCCAACGCGGCTTCGATCGGCGACCGGCTTCGCGACGCGATCGTGACATCGTGTCCGGCCTCGACGATGTGGCGTGCCATCGGCAGACCCATGGCGCCCAATCCGATGAATCCGACGTTCATAGACCCACTCCGACCCACGGCGCGACTGGTGGTGCGACCAGCGATCTTGACGCTACCAGCGGCCCTCCGTACGGTGACGTCCGTGTCAGGCTCTGATCGCCAGATCGCACCCACGAGCATCGCCGCGCGATTGGCCGAGCTCGGGCTCGAGCTCCCGGGTCCGTACCTGCCGCATGAGCCATTGGACGCGGTCGTGATCCATGAGGGTGTGGCGCGCACCTCGGGCCAGCTTCCCCGGGACGCATCCGGGAACCTGGTGCATCCCGGTCGGCTGGGCGACCCGCTCACGGTGGAGCAAGGCGCAGAAGCCGCGCGCTGGTGCGCGCTCAACGCACTCTCCGTGCTGAACGCGGAGC
The DNA here is from genome assembly GCA_038252255.1 of Acidimicrobiia bacterium. Classification (GTDB taxonomy): domain Bacteria; phylum Actinomycetota; class Acidimicrobiia; order IMCC26256; family JAENVU01; genus Chersky-806. The sequence goes on from JBBSAM010000005.1 coordinate 153,528, forward strand.
TGGGTGGCCTCGACGGCATCAAGCGCGTCCTCACGGTGCTTGGTCTGGTCGCGTGCGAACCCCACTTCCTCGAGCAGCCCGCGGTGATCGATGGTGCGAGCCGCCTGCTCTACGAGGTGTTCGGCTCCGCGGGTCGGCATTCGCGTTCAGCAATCGGGGTTGCCGCGCTGCCGCGTGGTGGCGCCGTCGAGATCGAGGTCGCGGTTGCGCTCCGGTGACCCCGGGTACCGGCGAGTCGACGCGCTGGCCGCTGGCCACCGACTGCTACACCTCAGGTGAACGACCTCGCGTGCACCGTCGTGGTCGAGAGCGATCTCGACGTGCTCGCTCGGCACGCAGCGCGAACCGCCGCTGACGCGATCGGCGCAGGCATCGCCGAGCGCGGTACCGCCAACGTGATGTTCGCGTCCGGCACGTCGCAGCTCGCATTTCTCGCCGAGCTCGCGAAGCTCCCAGAGGTCGAGTGGTCCTCCGTCACCGGGTTCCACATGGACGAGTACGTCGGCGTGGGATCGGATGAGCCGCCGAGCTTCGCCCGCTACATGCGGGAGCGCGTCGCGGAGACGGTGCATCCGCGCGAGTTTCACTACCTCGACGGTGCCGCGCTGGACCCGACCGCCGAGTGCGCCCGCTACGGGGCCCTGCTCGCCGACCACCCGCTCGATCTCTGCTGCCTCGGCATCGGCGAGAACGGTCATCTCGCGTTCAACGATCCGCCGGTTGCGGACTTCGAGGATCCCCAGACCGTGAAGGTCGTCGAGCTCGACGACGCCTGCAAGCGCCAGCAGGTGGGGGAGGGGCACTTCCGCTCGGTCGACGCGGTGCCACCGTACGCGATGACCGTCACGATCCCCGCCCTGCTGCGGGCGACGGTCGCATTGGCGATCGTGCCCGAGCGCCGCAAGGCGGTTGCGGTCCGTGACGCGCTCGAGGGACCGGTGAGCACTCGCTGCCCAGCTTCGATCCTGCAGCGCACCCCGCACGCCGTCCTGTATCTGGACTGGGACTCGGCGTCGCTCCTTAGACTCGATCGATGAGCACCCGCCGCGATCGGATCCGCGCGGCGAACCCGGACCTGACCGTCCTCGGCTTCCCCGGCGTCGTCGAGCTCCGCCGCCGGCTGCCCCGCCTCGCCGTGGGTCTGCTCGCGCTGGGTGTCGGGATCGCGCTGATGGTAGAGGCGCGACTGGGCGTGAGCCCCTACGACGTGTTGCACCAGGGTCTCGCTGACCTCACCGGCCTGAGCTTCGGCACCGTCGTGATCGGGCTCGGCGTGATCGTCCTCTTCCTCTGGATCCCGCTCGGTCAGCGCCTCGGCATCGGGACGGTGATCAACACCCTCACCGTCGGTCTCATCGTCGACGCGTTCCTGGGCTGGACCCCGGATCCGCACACGATCGGCCTGCGCTGGGTGTACCTGCTCGGCGGGATCGTGATCATCGCGTTCGGGGTCGGGCTGTACATCGGTGCGGGGCTCGGTCCGGGTCCACGGGACGGGTTGATGACGGGCATCGCGGCCAAGGGGTACCCGCTCTGGCTCGTCCGCACCGGGCTCGAGCTCACTGCGCTCGTCGCGGGTTGGGTCCTCGGCGGTGACGTCGGTGTCGGGACGCTGCTGTTCGCGTTCGGGATCGGCCCGCTCGGCCACTTCTTCCTGCTCCGGCTCCACCTGGGGGTCGGCGGCGGTGACCCCGACCCGACCGCGACCATCGGCGAGTAGCCCGATCTCAGGTTCTCGGCACGCTGAAGGGGCTCTGGGGCCCTTTGAGCGTGCCGAGAAGGGCCTTGGTCTAGCCGGGGGTGCCGGCCATGAGGGCGAAGGCGGTCTCCCAGCCGATCGCCCGCTGCTCGTCGGCCGGCGCGGCGCTGTCGAGTGCGGCGCGGGCGAGCCGTACGACGAACTGGTCGAGCGGTGAGTGCGTGGATTCGACGACGTTCGCGGCGCGGTCGAATGCTGCGTGTGCGGCACCCGTGTCGCCCATGCGGTGCAGCGCGAACCCTCGCGCGAGCTCCAGGCGGTAGCGGTCCACGAACGTGACCACCAGGTCGTCGGCCTCCGCGCAGATCTCGAGTGCCTCCTCGGCGTCCCCGTGCGCGACGAGCGCCGCCGCGAACGCGACATCGGCAGCGGCTTCCGGTCCGCGGCTCTCGGTAGCCGCGCGCGCGGATCGGAGCGTGGAGACGGCGCCGGCGACATCACCGTGCTGCAGCTGGGCGAGCCCCCAGAGCGTGTGTTGCTCGTCGGTGAGGAACCGGTCCTCGACGGCACGGAGCTCCTCGAGCATGCCGGCCGCCAGCTCGAACGCTTCGGGATCTCCGGCTTGGACGGCGAGCGCGACGCGCAGCACGGTGGCCAGGCGTCGCATGGACTGATCCGGCACCCGTCGGGCGACCACGTCTGCGTCGTCGACCAGCGCCCGGGCCTCGGTCGTCCGGAGGCACGCGTTGAATGCGATCGTCGCCGGTCCGACCGATTGGAGCTCGCCCCACGGGTCGCCGAGCTCCTGGAAGACCGTGCGCGCCTCGGCGGCAAACGAGATCGCATCCATCGGCTCGCCCCGCCAGAGCGACACGTTGGCGAGCAGCACCCGCATGATCGCCGCAGCCCAGCGATTCCCCAGCTCGGTGGCCTCCTGCAGGATCCGTTCGGCGAGCACGGCGGCTTCGTCGAGTCGGCCCTGAGTGAACCGGACCCACGCGAGGAGACCGAGCGCCCAGCTCATCCCGCCCCAGTCCCCGAGCTCCCCAAACGCGGTTGCGGACGCGTCGAGCCGCCGTTCGGCTTCTTCGGCGTGGCCGCGTACGAACGAGATCCACGCGAGGTTCTGCAGGGCCCAGGCCTCACCGCGCAGGTGCTCGATCGCGCGGAAGATGTCCAGCGCCTCGTCAATGAACACCGCCGCACCATCCGGGTTCCCACCGAACAGCTCGGTGAGCCCGCGGAAGCGCAGCGCGTCGCCCAACCCCCGCTGGTCGCCGAGCTCACGCCAGCGGGCGACCGCGTCGTCGAGTGACTTCGCCGACCCGACGAGGTCGCCCTCCTTGTACTGCACGTCGCCGAGAACGGTCCGCGCCGCGGCCATCGCGGGGCGGTCGTCCAGGTCCTCGGCGGTCGCGAGCACGGTGACGAGGTCTTCGCGCGCACCGGCACAATCGCGCAGCTCGGCGCGCGCCCTGGCGCGCGCGAGTCGGAGCGCAAGCTGGCTGACGACGTCGCCGTGGTCGATGAGAGGGATCGCGTGACTCAGGTACTTGTCGGCGGTGGTCCAGTCGTCGCGACGCTCGGCCTTCTCGGCCGCGCGCGTGAGGAAGCGGATACCGGCCGGGACCATCCCGCTGGGCAGGCCGTCGATCGGGCCGAGCTCGGCCATGAGCGACGCCGCGAGGTTGAAGTGGTATGCGAGCCGATCGAGCACCTCCTCGATCCGGTCGTTGGCTTCCGCGTCCTCGGCAAGCAGCTTCGACACCGAGCCGTGGCGCCGCGCGCGTTCGGCTTTCGTGAGCGTCCCGTAGGCGACGTCCCGGGTGAGCTCGTTGCGGAAGCGGAACTCGTCGCCGTCGATCTCGAGCAGATCCCGCTCGGCGAGGCGGGCGAGCGGGGGATCGGCCTCGTTGCCGCGGCCGTGGGCCAGGGCGCGCACCAGGTCCAGCGGGCCTGTGTTGCCGATGACCGCGGCATCTTCGAGCGTGACCCGATCGAGCGGCTCCAGCCGGTCGAGGCGGGCGGCGAGGAGGCCGTGCAAGGTGGCAGGGAGCTCGCGGGCGCCATCGGTGGCCGGCGCCTCGCCGAGCATCGCGACGAGCTCCTCGATGAAGAACGGGTTGCCGCCACTGCGCTCACGGAGGATGGTCACGAGCTCGGTGTCCGCATCGGGCAGCAGCGAGCGGAGCAGCTCGTCCGTGTCTTCGTTCGCGAGCGGGTCGAGGTTGACGTGCAGCGTGTTGTGGCGGCCCGCTGTCGGCGTCCAGCGGTCGGTCAGCTCCGGTCGCGTCGTGCCGACGAGCACGACCGGAGCCGAGGCGAGATGGGCGAGCAGGCGCGGGAGGAACTCGAGCACCTGGTCGTCGGCCCAGTGGAGGTCGGAGAGAACGAGGAGGAGCGGCCGATCGCTCGCGAGCCCGGCGAAGAACGTCAGCGCGGCGCGCGATGCCTCTTCACGCGCCCGCGTGGGATCGACACCCTCGCCCGGGTCGCCCTCGAGCATCAGGTAGAGGAGCCCTTCGGTGATCCGGCCGATCTCGGGGTCGGATTCCTCCAGCGCCAAGCTCCGCTGCACCGCACTGCGGGTGCATGTCGGCACCTGCGCGCCGGTGTCGGTGAGATCCACCTCGCACGCGTCGGCCACCATCGCCGCGATCGGCCACCAGATGTTCGTCTCTCCGTACGGGATGCACTGCCCGTTCAGGACCCGCGCCCCCTGCTCGCACTGTGCGATCGTGCCGAGCTCGGATGCGATCCGCGACTTGCCGACGCCGGCCTCGCCCGTCACGAGGACGAGGTGGGCCCGCTTGCGGGTGGTTGCGGTGGCCAGCGCGGCTCGGAGCACCGCGATCTCGCTCTCGCGGCCTACGAGCGGTGTCTCGACCCGCCGGTGCCGGTGGCCGGGCGGGCCCACCGCGCGCACTGCACGCCATGCCGCGACGGGCTCTTCGCGGCCGCGCACGGAGATCGGGCCGAGGGGCTCGTAGCGCACTCCCCGCAGGGCCGCGGCATGGGTGGTGGGGCCGACGACGACCTGGTCGGGACCCGCCTCCGCCTGGAGCCGGCTCGCGATGTTCACGACGTCGCCCATCGCCGTGTAGTCGCCACCGGCCCGGAGTGCGCCAACGAGGACCTCGCCGGTGTTCACCCCGATCCGGAGGTGGACGTCGATCCCGTCCGCATCGCGCATCTCGGCCAGGCGTTCCTGCATCCGCAACGCGGCGCGCACCGCGCGCTCGGCGTCGTCCTCGTGCGCGACCGGAGCCCCGAACAACGCGACCAGCGCGTCGCCGATGACCTTGTCGACCTGCCCTCCGAACGTGGTGATCTCGGTCGCGAGCTTCTCGAAGCATCCGTCGACGAGGTTCTTGATGTGCTCCGGGTCGGCCGTCTCCGAGAGGGAGGTGAAGCCGACGAGATCGGCGAAGAGCACGGTCGCGACGCGCCGCTCGTCCGGGCGCGCGACGAGGCTGTGTCCGCATGCAGGGCAGAAGCGCGCGTCGGCTGGAGCCGCGCTCCCACAGGACGGACATGTCATGGCGTCATGGTACGACGCGGGGACCGGAGCAGCGCACGTGACGTCGGTCCCACCACGCCGAAAATCGGCCGGTACGGGGCGGTCTCGTCGGTACCCTGAAGCCATGCAGCTCCTCCGAGATCGTCGTCTCGCGCTCTTGCTCAGCGGCCAGGCCCTCAATGGGATCGGCAGCTGGTGCGCGATCGTCGCGCTCTGGGGCTTTGCCAGCTTCCGGTTCGACGCCGGCCCGAGCGCGATCGCGCTGCTCGGGCTCGCGTGGTCCTTGCCGCCGGTCCTGCTCGGTCCGCTCGCGGGAGTCCCGATCGATCGCCTCGGCCCCAAGCGGGTCCTGATGGTCGCGGATGGACTCGCGGCGGTCGTATCGCTCCTGTTTCTCCTGGCCGGATCCTTCCCCGCGCTCGTCGCCCTGGCGGCGCTGCACGGCATCACCAGCTCCTTTTCCGAGCCGGCGTTGCGCGCCCTCCCGCCCCGGCTCGTCGCGGACGAGGACCTGGTCCAGGCGAATGCGCTGCTCGGCGGCGCTTCGCAGTCGGCGATCGTCTTCGGTCCCCTGCTGGCCGCGCTGGCGATCGGTGTGATCGGGATCGAGGGCGCATTCGTCATCGATTCGCTCACCTACGTCATCGGCGTGCTCGTGCTGATCCCGATCGTCATCGGGTCGAGCGCGGGCGCGTCGCCCGAGACCACGGTCGGCGCGGACATCCGGGAGGGGTTCCGCGTCGTGCAACGCCGGCCGCGGCTCCGCCTCCTCCTGGGGATGGCCGGCAGCGTCTACGTCATCTGGGGCGCGTTCCTCGTGATCGAGCCCGTATACGTCCGCGAGGTGCTGCACGGATCGCCGACGATGCTGGCGATGTTGCAGGCGACGTTCGGCGTGGGTCTGCTCCTCACCACGCTGGTCGTGACCCGTCTCGGTGAAAGGGTCGCGCGGGTCCGCATCGCGGCGGTCGCGGCCGCGGCGTCGGGCATCGCGGCGGCGCTGTACATCGGCACAACCATCCCCGCGGTCGCGTTCGCCGGCATCGGCGTGTGGGGTTGCGTCACGTCGTTCTTCGTCGTGCCCGCCCGTACGCTCATGCAGCGGTCGGCGCCGGTCGAGACCCACGGTCGGGTGATGGCCCTCGACGGGACCGTCAACAGCGGTGGTCATCTCGTCGCGCTCCCACTCGTGGGGCTGGCCGCCACAGCCGTGGGGGTGCAGGTCGCCGGAATCGCGTTCGCGGTGGTCCCGATCGCCGGTGGGCTGCTCACGCTGTGGCGGGTCCGCCAGGACCATCCGTTCACCGTGCCCGGACCGCCGGACCTGTTCGTCGAACCGCCCGCCCAGCCCGCCGCCGCCTGACCGGCCCGGCGGGCTGGGGGTCGGTGGGGCGGGGGCGCGAGAATGAGCGGGTGCCGCGACCGGAGCCCCTCGACGACGCCTCGATCACTGCTCGCCTCGCGACGCTGACCGACTGGTCACGCGACGGCGACGTGATCCGCAAGGAGTACACCTGCGCGGGCTTTGCCGACGCGATTGCGTTCGTCGTCCGCATCGGGTTCCTGGCCGAGGCGGCCGACCATCATCCGGACATCGACATCAGGTGGCGCAAGGTCACGATCGCGCTGAGCACGCATGACGCCGGTGGGCTCACGACGCTGGATCTCGATCTCGCCACTCGCATCGACGAGGTCGCGCCCTGATCATCCTCATCATCGTCCTGGTGCTCGCGCTCGGGTTGGCGATCGCGCTCGTCGTGGCGGTGGCCAAGGACCCCGGGCCGTCGCCGATCGATCTCGCCCTCGCGTACGAACACGCCTGGGACACGCTCGACTTCGAGGCGATCTACAAGATGTCGGGCCCGGAGCTTCACGACGGGCTGCTCAAGGCGGAGTTCATCGCCCGGAAGAAGGACGCGTACGCGAACGGATCCGCGCTCAGTCACCTGGTCGAGCACACCGCAGCCGAGTCCGAGACCCGTGAGGGGGACACCGCGACCGTCGTGACCCGGCTGACCCTGCACGACGGGACCGCGGTGCACAACGAGGTGCGCATGCGTCGCCGGTCCCGCGCCTGGGAGGTCGTGGCCTACCAGCTCCGCCCGGCCTCCGCGGCGTAGCGCGGGTGCCGATCCCGGGTCTGTTGTTGACGGGTGGTGCGAGCTCGCGCATGGGCACCGCGAAGGCGGCGCTGCTCGTGGAACGGGAATCACTCGCCAGTCGCAGTGCTCGGCTGCTCGCGCAGGTGTGCGTCCCGGTGCTCGAGGTCGGCCCGGGCTACTCGGGGCTGGCGACCGTGGCCGAGCCCGAGCCCGGTCGCGGGCCCCTCGCCGCGCTCGTTGCCGGGGCCGACGCCATCGGCTCCGCGACGCCCGTGCTGCTGCTCGCCTGCGATCTCCCGTTCGTGACGCTCGCGCTGTTGACGCGCCTGGTGGAGTGGCCCGGAACGGGGACCGTGGTACCGGTGGACCGTGAGGGCGTCGTCCAGCCGGTGTGCGCCCGGTACTCGACCGCTGCGTTGCTGCGGGCTCGGGAGCTCGTTGCAGCCGGCGAACGATCGCTCCGCCGTGTGCTCGACGACCTGGACGTGATCCGGCTCGACGATGTCGACGAGCGCGTGCTCGTGGACGTCGACACGCCCGAGGACGCGGCGCGATGGGGGATCAGGCATCCCGGTAGCCTCGAACCATGACCACCGCGTCGGCCCGTCGTGCTGTCACCCCGGTGCGCGTGCAGGCGATCGAGGACGGCCACCTCGTCGAGCGTCCGGACCGGCTGGTGACCGAGGAGCCGATGGAGATCCGGCTGCAGGACCGCCGCGAGCAGGCGGAGCCGATCGCGGTGACGATGCGAACTCCGGGCCACGACTTCGAGCTGGCCGTCGGTTTCTGCCGTACCGAAGGACTGCTGAGCGACGCCGACGATCTCGCGGAGGTGCGCTACTGCGTCGATCCTGGCGCCGATCAGGAGTACAACGTCGTCACCGTGACCTCCCGGCGGCCGGTCGATCTCGACGCTCACCGGCGGGTCGTCGCCGCGTCGTCGAGCTGTGGGATCTGCGGCAAGACCACGCTCGACGAGGTTGCGCTCCAATGCGCGGCGGTTGCCGCCGGACCGGTGATCGCCCGGTCGACCTTGCTGCGCCTCCCTGATGTGCTGCGCGAGTCCCAGGCGATCTTCGACTCGACCGGCGGGCTGCACGCGGCCGGACTGTTCTCACCAGATGGCGAGCTGGAGGTGCTGCGCGAGGACGTGGGACGGCACAACGCGGTCGACAAGCTCGTCGGCCATGGCGTGATGACGGGCCGCGTGCCGTTCCCGAGCTCGGTGCTCATGGTCTCCGGCCGGCTCAGCTTCGAGATCGTGCAGAAGGCCGCGGTCGCCGGGATCGCAGTGATCGGTGCGGTGTCCGCGCCGTCGAGCCTCGCGGTGGCGACCGCGGAGCGCTTCGGGCAGACCCTCGTCGGGTTCCTGCGCGACGGCCGCGGCAACGTCTACACGCACCCCGAGCGCATCGCGATGGAGCGCTGACCGATGGCTTGGAAGGGGTCGGCCAGGATCAAGGCGCCGCGCGGCACACGCAAGAGCCTCTGGGTCGGCTTCAAGCCGTACGGCTTCGGTGAGCAGAAGCCCAACCACTACGGCGACATGGCGAAGATCGTCTGGAAGAACCGCCGGAACCTCCCGTACGCATGGCGAATCCTGAGCAAGGGGGTCTGCGACGGCTGCGCGCTCGGCGTCGCGGGCTTCCACGACTGGACGCTCTCGGGCGTGCACCTCTGCACGACGCGGCTGAATCTGTTGAGGGTCAACACCATGCAGGCGCTCGATCCCTCGGCGTTGGGCGACGTCGAGAAGCTTCGGAAGCTGAGTGGCGCGGAGCTGCGCGATCTCGGTCGGCTCCCGTACCCGATGGTGCGACGAGCGGGTGACCGCGGATTCACCCGGATCTCCTGGGACGAGGCGCTCGATCTCGTCGCGGGTCGTATCCGTCAGGGCGATCCCGACGCATTCGCTCTGTATCTGACCGCACGCGGCATCACCAACGAGGTGTATTACGTCGCCCAGAAGATGGCCCGGGTGATCGGCACGAACAACGTCGACAACGCGGCTCGTGTCTGCCACGCGCCGTCCACCACCGCGTTGAAGAGGACGATCGGTGTCGCGGCGACGACCTGCTCGTACACGGATGTCATCGGTAGCGATCTCGTCGTGCTCTTCGGCGCGAACGTCGCGAACGCGCAGCCGGTCTTCATGAAGTACCTGTTCCTCGCCCGCAAGCGCGGCGCGAAGGTGGCCGTGGTCAATCCGCTCCGCGAGCCCGGGCTCGATCACTACTGGGTCCCGAGCAACGTCGAGAGCGCGATGTTCGGCACGAAGATGGCCGACGAGTTCTTCGGCGTGCACACGGGCGGGGACATCGCGTTCCTCAACGGTGTGATCAAGGTGCTGCTCGCCGACGGCGCGGTCGACCGCCAGTTCATCCGGGATCACACCACGGGTTTCGACGCGCTCCTGCGGGAGCTCGAGGAAGAGTCGTTCACGGACCTCGAGGCGGCGTCGGGCGCGAGCCGCGCGGACATGGAGCGGTTCGCCCACCTCTACGCCGCGGCCGGCTCGGCCGTGCTCGTGTGGTCCATGGGCATCACGCAACACGCCAACGGCGTCGACAACGTCACCGCGATCGTCAACCTCGCGCTCGCGCGCGGCAATGTCGGGCGCAAGGGTGCCGGGCTGATGCCGATCCGGGGCCACTCGGGGGTCCAGGGTGGCTCGGAGATGGGGGCGTACGCGACCGCGTTCCCGGGTGGTCTCGCGGTCGACGAGGACAACGCGGCTGCACTGTCGGCTACCTACGGCATCCCAATCGGATCGCGTCCGGGGATGACGGCGGAGGCGATGGTGGAGGCCGGCGCGCGCGGCGAGCTCGCCGTCTTGTATTCCAGCGGTGGCAATTTCCTCGATGTGCTGCCCGATCCGGACTTCGTTCGGAGCGCGCTCGGACGGATTCCGGTGCGTGTCCACCAGGACATCGTGATGTCGAGCCAGATGCTCATCGATCCCGGTGAGGCGGTCGTGTTGCTCCCGGCCTGCACCCGCTACGAGCAACCCGGTGGCGGGACCGAGACGACAACCGAGCGGCGCATCCTGTTCAGCCCGGAGATCCCCGGCCCACGCATCGGTGAGGCACGCAGCGAATGGGAGGTCTTCGCCGAGCTTGGTCGCCGCGTACGCCCGGACCGAGCCGAGCTCCTCGACTTCGCCGACGCCGATGCCGTACGCGACGAGATCGCTCGGGTCGTTCCCACCTACGCAGGGGTCGAACAGCTCGGGAAGCTCGGCGACGCGGTCCAGTGGGGTGGCGCCCGGCTCTGTGCGGACGGTCGGTTCCCGATGCCCGACGGCAAGGCCAGGTTCTCGGCGGTCGCGCCGCCGCCACCCGACCGGCCGGACGGCCGCTTCGTGCTGAGCACCCGCCGGGGCAAGCAGTTCAACTCGATGGTCTTCGCCGAGGTGGATCCGCTGACCGGCGCCCCGAGAGACGCCCTGCTCCTCGCAGCGGAGGATGCCGAGGCGCTCCACCTCGGCAACGGGGCGCCGGTGCTCGTCCGTTCCGAGCACGGCGAGCTCGAGGCCCGGGTCCACCTCGCGCCGATCCGGCCCGGCAACGTCCAGGTCTTCTTCCCCGAAGGCAACGTCCTGCTGCCGCACGGGAGGCGGGATCCCGGTTCGGGAGTGCCGGACTACAACGCCTTGGTGGAGATCCTGCCCCGGGCGTGATTCGCGCACTTCGACCGGCCTGAGCGGGGCGGGTTCTGCCAGACTCCCACCCGAATGGAAACGATCGGTCCTGACGCTGTGCTCGAGGCGTTCGAGAAGACGGCCGTCGCCATCCGCGATGCCGTGCACCCGATCACGGGAGCGGACCGGCGGGCCCGTACCGACCGGCCCGGTCAGTACGCGATCGACATCGTCGCCGACCGTGTCGCGCTGGAGATCCTCGGCCGCCTCCCGGTCACGGTGGTGAGCGAGGAGTCGGGCGTCACCGGACCGACCGACGGGGCCATCACGGTGGTCATCGACCCGGTCGACGGCTCGAGCAACGCGGCCCGGCAGATCCCGTACTGGGCCACCTCGCTGTGCGCGCTCGACCGTGAGGGCCCGTGGGTGGCGCTCGTGGTCAACCACGCGACGGGCTCGACCTTCCGGGCCGTGCGCGGCGGTGGTGCGAGCCGAGACGGCCACCCGCTGGTGCCGTCGAGCGCGACGAGAGTCGAGGACGCGGTCGTAGCGATCTCGAACTTTCCCGGCCGCATGCTCCCGTGGAAGCAGTTCCGGGCGCTGGGATCCTGCGCGCTGGCATTGTGCGACGTAGCCGCCGGAGCGCTCGACGGGTACGTCGACGCCGGCAGCGTGCACGCGCCCTGGGACTACCTCGGCGGGTTCCTGGTCTGCACGGAAGCGGGCGCCGGCGTGATTGACACCGAAGATCGGCCGCTCGGAATCGCGGACCCGAGCGTCCGACGCAGACTCGTGGCCGCGGGCACCCCGCAACTGCTCAAGGTCCTGCGCGCGGCAACCGCGTGACCGATCCCGACCTCGCGCGCCTGCTCCGAGTCGCGGAGCGGGCCGCGCGCGCCGGTGGCGAGGTGGTGTCCGCCGGCTTCGGCGGCGCGAGCAGCAACGTGCGCGAGAAGGCGGCCGGCGACTGGGTGAGCGACGTCGACACTGCGAGCGAGGTCGCCGTGCGCGACGCGCTGGCGGAGGGCGCGCCGGGCATCGCGTTCTTCGGCGAGGAGAGTGGTGGGGAGCGCGCGCCGCTCGGCTGGCTCGTCGACCCACTCGACGGCACCGCGAACTTCCTGCACGGCCTCCCTGCGGTGGGTGTGTCGGTCGGGCTCGTGCAGGACGGTGAACCGGTCGTGGGGGTGGTGCACGCGCCCATGCTCGACGACACCTACTGCGCGACACGCGGCGGTGGCGCGACGCGCAACGGCGAGCGGCTCTCGGTCAGCAACCGCGAGCCGCACCAGGCGATCCCCGCGACCGGCTTCCCGTTCCGGCGCAAGGACCGGGTCGCGGCCTACCTCGACGTGTTCGGGGCCGCGTTCGCCGTCGTGGAGGACCTGCGCCGGGTCGGTGCAGCCAGCTTGGATCTCGCCTGGACGGCCGCCGGCGTGTTCGACGGGTTCTTCGAGCTGGCGCTCGGCCCGTGGGACGTGGCGGCGGGCGCCCTGCTGGTGCGGGAGGCCGGGGGAGTGGTGACGGACTGGGTGGGCGACCCGGGCGCGTGGCTGGTGACCGGGGACATCCTCGCCGCCCCGCCCGCGGTCCACGCCCGGCTGCTCGAGATCACAGCCGTCGCGGACGTCTGATCGGGCCGGCTCAGGTTCCGGCCGGGGTTCGCCGAATATTCGGTTGACGCACCCCCACTGGGTCTGATTGCCTACAGTCGCTGGTGAATCACCGCCTTGTGATCCATCCGGCACCACCAGAGACAGCGACAGAGACCGCGACGAGGACAGGGAAAGCCCGAACGATGCATTGCCACGCCGAGCGCCAGTACCAGGCACCGTTCGGCGTCGCGCGCGTCCGGACGGCCGGTGCTTGCGCCACGCCGAAGTCGGGCTCGTGGTCGATTCTCCCGATCACCGGGATGAAGAACGACCCGACTCCCCGGCCCCGACGTCACCCGGTGACCTCGCCGTAGCCCACCCGCTACAGCAAACCACCAGGCCGTCGGGGCAACCCGGCGGCCTTTTTGCATTTCCGGAGAAGGTCCGCCCACCAGTCCAGAAGAACCCAGCGAGACAAGAGAGAGGGCAAGGCGATGTTCGCCATCGAGATCGAGATTGCAGAGGAAGAGGCCTGGCGGGCGGATGCCCTGTGCCGGGATGGTTCTGCGTCCCTGGTGGAGCTGTTCTTCTCGGAGCAGCTCGACGACATTGCTCGGGCCAAGCAGTTCTGCCGGAGCTGCGAGGTGCGGGGCGAGTGCCTCGCAGCCGCGCTGGATCGGCGTGAGCCCTGGGGTGTCTGGGGCGGCGAGCTCCTCGCCAACGGCAAGGTGCTCGCGCAGAAGCGGAAACGAGGGCGCCCACCGAAGGTGGCACCCCCCGATCTGCTTCCACCGCTGATCCGGGTCCAGGACGTCTTGGCGCAGAAGCAGAGCGCCTGAGGCGACACCGGCCGCAACGATCGCCGCAAAGGGGCGGGCCGAGGTGACGGCAAAGGTCTGGGTCGGGGCGTTGTCCCCCCGACGCCCCGACCTCGAACCTCGGCCCGCCCGCGGCCAATCCTCGGAGTACCGCTGCGACCGGAAGTGCCGCGAGTCCGGCCGGGGGGCCAGGGCGCAGGGATCTTCGGAGTACCGTGATCTCCCCTCGGGCGCTTAGCTCAGTTGGGAGAGCGCCGCCCTTACAAGGCGGAAGTCGGGGGTTCGAGCCCCTCAGCGCCCACCCGGAAACAGGAAAGAACACCGACGATTCGGCGTACCGTCGCCGCGACTTCAGCCGATACGACGGCGAGTTCGCATTGGTCGCAGACGCTGCTTTGAAGTGACGCCGCGTCAGGGTGGTGACAAACTCTCGATTCGGTCCTCTCGGCGGGGGCATCAGTTCTTAGAGGCAGGCGATGTCTTCATCGGTGACGGCGACGTTCGTGTTCACGGATCTCGTGGACTCGACCGCGACGGCGGCACGGTTGGGTCCCGCGGCGGCCGAGGAGCTGCGCCAGACGCATTTTCGGTTGTTGCGGGGCGCGGTCGCGGCGTCGGGCGGGACCGAGGTGAAGAACCTGGGTGACGGCCTGATGGTGATGTATTCGTCGCCGAGCCGGGCGCTCTCCGGTGCGGCGGGGATGCTGCAGGCAATCGAGCATCACAACCGGTCAGCAGATGAGCCGCTCGGTGTGCGGATCGGGATCAGCGCAGGTGAAGCGGTCGAGGAAGACGACGACTTCTTCGGTGATCCGGTGGTGGAGGCAGCCCGGCTCTGTGCAGCGGCGCAGGGCGGCCAGATTCTTGCAGCGGACCTGGTGCGGTTGATGGTGGGCCGTCACGCGACGCAGTCGTTCGTCGAGTTGGGCGCGTTGGAGTTGAAGGGCCTGCCGGAGCCGGTGGACGTGGTGGAGGTGTTGTGGGAACCGGCAACCGTGGCGGGGTCGGTGCCGCTGCCGGGCCGGTTGGTGGGTGCGGCGACGGATGCGTTATTTGGGTTCTTCGGCCGCGCGGCTGAGTTGGCGGTAGTGGACGAGGCGATGAAGCGTGCGAACACGTCGCGGCGGTGTCAGGTCGTGTTCGTGGCGGGTGAGGCGGGGATGGGCAAGACCGCGCTCGTAGCGCAGATCGCCCGTACTGCGCACAGTGAGGGCGCGGTGGTGTTGTTCGGTCACGCCGATGAGGATCTCGGAGTGGCGTATCAGCCGTGGATCGAGGCACTGAAGTTGCTGGTCCGCGACAGCGATCCAACGCTTGTGGGCGAGTTGCCGTCCGCGCAGCGCGTCGCGTTGGCCCGTTTGGTTCCCGAGGTGGGCGGCGATGGGCGGGTTGCCGACCCTGACATGGAGCGGTTGTTGTTGTTGGAAGCGACCAGCGAGCTGCTCGCGGCCGCGTCCCAGCGGTCTCCGGTGCTGGTGGTGTTGGACGACTTGCATTGGGCCGACACGGCGAGCTTGCAGCTGTTGCGTCATGTGATCAGTTCGACGACGCCGATGAACATGACGATCGCGTGCACCTATCGGGACACCGATCTGGGTCGGGGTGATCCACTGACGAAGCTGCTGGCGGACATGCACCGGGAAGCGAACGTCACCCGGCTCCCGCTCGCGGGGCTCGAAGACAACGAGCTGGTTGAGTTGTTGGCGGCTGCTGCTGGTCATGAGCTCGACGAGGACGGTGTCGGGCTCGCGCACGCGCTGCGCCGCGAGACTGACGGGAATCCGTTTTTCACTGCCGAGATGCTCCGCCATCTTGGGGAGAC
The DNA here is from genome assembly GCA_038252255.1 of Acidimicrobiia bacterium. Classification (GTDB taxonomy): domain Bacteria; phylum Actinomycetota; class Acidimicrobiia; order IMCC26256; family JAENVU01; genus Chersky-806. Next base: position 168,724 of record JBBSAM010000005.1, read on the forward strand.
GGGCGGGATCGTGCTCGGCGACGATGGCCGCTGGTCGCTGACCGGCACATTCGAGGAGCTGGGATTACCAAGCAGTGTCCGTGACGTGGTCGGGCGGCGAGTCGAACGTTTGGGCGACGAGGCGTTGCGGGTCTTGTGCTTAGCGTCGGTGATAGGCCGCGAGTTCGACCACAACCTGCTCGCCCGGCTCGCGGACGTTGACGAAGACCGACTCTTGGACCTCCTCGACTCTGCGGTTAGCGCCGCGGTGCTCGTCGAGAGCAGAACCGCGGACCGGTATCGGTTCGCGCACGCCCTGATTCAACACAGTCTCTACGACGAGCTCAGCCCGGCCCGACGGCAACGAGCCCACCAACGCGTCGCCGAGACCCTCGAAACCCGAACGACGGCGGAGGATGCGGCGACGCTCGGCGAGCTCGCACACCACTGGGTCGCCGCCACCCGACCAGCGGACCTCGACAAGGCTCTCGGATATGTCCGGCGCGCTGGTGACGCCGCGCGTGAAGCGCTCGCGCCCGACGATGCCGTTCGGTGGTATCAACAAGCGCTCGACCTCGTCGCCCGGCAGACGCCACCAAACGATCACGAGCGTGCTGAGCTCCTCGCGGTCCTAGGAACCGTCCAGTGCCAAGCCGAACAGCCCGAGTACCGCGAGACGCTCATCGAAGCAGGCACCCTCGCCATCCAACTCGACCGCACGGACATCGTTGTCCAAGCCGCGCTCGGCTTCGGACAACACTTCGCGATCCAGAGCGGCGACAACGCCGCAAAGCCGCTCATCCGGGCCGCCGTCGATCGCATCGGCATCGAGCCGACACCTTCCCGAGCCCGGCTGCTCGCCAAGCTCAGCATCACTTACGATGCCGCGGTCGAGTCAGGTGACCGCTACGCCTTGGCGCTCCAGGCGGTCGACGCTGCACGACAGACCCGCGACGACGCCACCTTCATCAATGTCGTCGAGGCCACCCACCTGACGTTGGCCACACCCGACCGGCGCGACCAACACCTCGACGATCTGCAACGTGCCCTCACGATCGCCGACCGGCTCGGCGACCCGGTGCTCCGGTGCCGAATTCGTTACGCGGCGATGTGGGCTCGATATCAACAGGTCGATCTGGCCGGAGCCGACACCATCCTCGGCGAGATGGAATCCCTCGACGAGATGGTGGGGCTGCCCTATCTGGCCTGGACAGTGATGGAGTTCATTACGGGCCGGACGCTGCTCGCTGGACGCTTCAGTGAGGCGGAAGCCGTGAACGAGCGGATGCTGGAGGTCGGCACTACGGCTCCGGACGCCTTGAGCGCATACGGCGGGCTCCTCTATGCCATTCGATGGCACCAAGGCCGCATCGCCGAGGTCGCGGACTTCTTTCTCGACATCGCTCGCGACAATCAATCTCTCGCGGCCCTGCGCGCGACCGTCCCGCTGATGCTCTGCGAGCTCGGGCGCATCGACGAGGCTCACGAGCTCCTGGCCGCCGAAGCCGTTACCAACTTCGACTTCCCCTACGACGCGATGTGGCTCGTCTCGATGGCCAGCGTGGCGGATGCCGCCGTCATCACGGCAGATCACCCGGCCGCCCACGCACTTGTTGAACGTCTCGCGCCCTACGCGAACCACGTCATCTCGCCCGCGGGAGTTTCTCTGAACGGGGCGGTCGCCCGCCCCCTCGCGCGGGCTGCCACCCTCCTTGGGGACTACGACCAGGCCGAAGAGTGGTTCGCCATCGCACACGACATCCACGCCCGACTTCAAGCCCCGTACTGGACCGCGCACGGCCAGCTCGACCATGCCGACCTCTGCCTCGCGCGCCGCGCCGACGGCGACCTCGAACGCGCACGCGAGCTTGCGACCACCGCTGGGGCCACCGCGGCCGAGTACGGCTGCGCCGGACTCACCAGACGCGCCGACGCCTTGCTCGCCATTCTCTGACTCGACGCACACCGTGGTGCGCGACCTCCGAAACCCAACCTCCGGAATGCGCGTGACATCGGTGCAGGTGGGGGAGTTGCCCGCGATCGGCGGGCTCGAGAGCCCTGCATACAAGGCGTACACGGTCACCCAGAAAGAACGCACGGAGTCCTTACAAGGCGGAAGTCGGGGGTTCGAGCCCCTCAACGCCTACCGAGGACATTGACTATTTCGTAAGCCGCCACTTCGAATCACGCCGGATTTCCGGGCCACAGCCGCGGTCGTGAGCAGACGTTGAGGATCCGCGTCTTCGCGTTTGGGCAGGTCAGCATGCCCGGAACGAGCTTTCCGGCACCCACCAGGACGCGCGCGCTCAAGTTTCGGCCGGACTTCCGTCGACATATAGGACCTTGGGTTGCTCGCGGCTGACGCCGTGGTGGGGGGCTCGACACACTGTCGAGCAAGGGACGTACCAAATGCCGCTCCCGCTTTTTCGTGCTCTCTCGCGTGGGTCCGCCGATCGACCTCGCGTCTTCCGCCGGACAATCGTGGTCGGTGTCGTCTGCCTCGTCGTCGTTCTCGCCGCGACCGCGGCTGGAAGCATGACGCTGGTGACAACCCTCAACGCTGGTGACGGTGTGACCGTTTCCTGCAACGGAAGGTCCCTCACTCAGACGCGTCTCTCCGCGACGCGTCGTCAGCTCCGATGCACCGGCACCACGACGACAACGAGGACCCCGCCGCCGCCACCGCCCCCCGGACGGCCGTTGCGGGCGGCTTTCTATTACGGGTGGTACCCGTCGACGTGGAGCTCGGGAAGCAACTACCACCCGACCGCCGGGCAATACTCGTCAACCGACGCGACCGTCGTTCATCAACAAGTCACCGACGCCGAATACGCGCACGTCGACGCGTTCATCGCGTCATGGTGGGGCGCAGGCACACGAACCGATCAGGCAGTCCCGACCGAGCTGCGTGCCTCGGACGGGACGAGCGTCAAGTGGGCGCTCTACTACGAGGCCGAGGGTTACACGAACCCGTCGTCGTCATTGATCGGCGGAGACCTTTCCTATCTCACCAAGAACTACGCGTCTGACCCGAACTATTTGCACCGCAATGGGAAGCCCGTCCTGTTCGTATACGGGGACGGGACCGATGGGTGCAGCATGGTCGATCGGTGGCGCGCCGCGCACGGCTCCGCTGACTGGTTCATCGTCCTGAAGGTGTTCGGCGGGTACCGGACGTGTCCCCAGCAGCCCGACTCGTGGCACCAATACGGGCCCGCAGCCCGGACAGACCATCAGGCCGGCTACTCGTTCAGCGTCTCGCCGGGGTTCTGGAAGTCCGGCGAATCGGTCCGTCTCGCCCGCGACCCGGCTGCGTTCGCGACGGCGGTTCGGTCGATGGTCGCGTCAGGTGAGCCGTGGCAGCTGGTCACGACCTGGAACGAGTGGGGCGAGGGCTCGCCGGTCGAACCGGCCCTCGAATACGGCCGGACGTATCTCGACATCCTCCACAACAACGGCGCTATCGCTGCGACCCCGCCACCCCCGCCACCCCCGCCGCCAACCCCGGCGCCCTCGGCGGCTTGCAACAACGGGCGGACCGCGCCGTTGCAGTACCAGAAGGTCGTCGTGTTCTCGTTCGAGAACCGCAAGTGGTCCGACGTCGGTGGCGCGGGGTTCGGATCGATGCCGTACCTGCATTCGCTCGCCGCGTCGTGCTCGTACTTCAGTTCCTGGACCGAGACCAACACCTCCCAGAACAGCCTGACGCAGTACGGCGGCCAGGTGACCGGGGCGTTCCAATCGGGCCTGGTCAACGACTGCTCGCCGTCGGCGACATGCTCGACGACCGCGAACAACATCTTCCGCCAGGCACGAGCGGCGGGGAAGACCGCGATCAACTACGTCGAAGGCGCCACGACGGGCTGCTCGGCGAGCGGCAACGCGGCCAAGCATGTTCCGACCCTCTACCTGTGGGGCGCGGACGATCGTTCGTTCTGTAGCGCTCAGACGCGACCCTTCAGCGAGTTCAACCCGGACAGCCTGCCGAACTTCGCGTTCATCAGCCCGACCCTGTGCAACGACGGTCACGACTGCTCCAACAGCACCGTCGACGACTGGGCGCGGACGCACGTGCAGCCCGTGCTCGACTCCACGGCCTACAAGGCGGGCCAAGTCGCGGTGTTCATCTGGTACGACGAGGACGCCCCGGTGCCGAACATGCAGATCACGCCCACCGCCCGGCCCGGCCCGTTCGCCACCAGCGGGATCGGGTACGCGTCGACGCTTCGGGCGTGGGAATCCATGCTCGGCTTCCCCTGCCTCGCCAACGCCTGTACCGCGCCGGACATGCGGACCGTCGCAGGAATCTGACATGTCGACAGGCCGGCGACCTCGATGGCCCGACAGCTCTCGAACGTCTTCACCGGACTCGACGTGACATGCCGCTCCGCAGCTACCGCATTCGCGTTCGAACACCGACTCATGACGTGAACGCGGGACCCCTCAAGAACAACCGCCGGACTCGGGGACCTCTCCCCAAGAGGCGGTGGGGACGGGGACAGGTTCGCCTGCCTGGGGGCCGTGGGCGACCCTGTCCGCGCGTCCCGGTGACCGGTCGGGGTTCGGATCCGTCTGGCCCCATGGGGGTGGAGGCCAGACGCCCGGCCCTGACTTGATGCCACCCGAGGTGCATGGAGAGGATGGCGAAATCCTCGGGCACCGCGGTGGCAACCAGCCACGCTAGCCGGGAGCCGTGACCGAATGCAATCATGCATTAGGTGGTCGCCGCTCAGCGTCGGAGTCGTTCTGTGGTGCAGTCTGGGCGGATGCCGGAAACCGGGGTGAAGGGCTGCCTGTACGAGAAGGCCTTGGACCTAATGGGTCGCCAGGGCATCGCGGCGACCCCGACCCGGGAGATCATCGCGGCAGCCGGGATCCGTAACCCGTCGGCGATCTCGTATCACTTCGGCTCCAAAGCCGGACTCGTCGATGCGCTCGCCACTGAGGTCCAAGGTGTCATCGTCGAGGCGGTCCGAGAGCAGACCGCATTGGCCGCACGGCCGGAGAGGCCGACGGTGACCGAGTGGGTCGCCCCGGTGATCGACGCGGCGATCACGCTGCTCGGGTCGGAGCGGGGATGTCTGCTGGCTCGGGTGTGGTGGGAGTTCGACGGTTACCTCCAACCGGAGTCTCTCGAAGCCTTCCTGAGTGGTCGTAGCGAAGTCGCAACGGCGTGGCGGGCCGCGATCGTCACGGCGTTGCCGCAGTTCCCCGCCCAGATCGGTCTGGCCCGCAATGTCGCCATGCTGCGCACCGTTGCGTGGATGGTTGCTCGCATGGCCTCGATGAACCTCGCAAACGACTCGTTCATCGCCGGGCACCACGCCCGTTTTCGACTTTGGCTCGAAGAGATCACTGTCACGTTGCTGAGCACACCCACCACGCTCACCAACGAAGACGTGCGCGGACCGGACTACACCTAAACCCCGCTCCCAGGCCGACCGGCCCGCGGCGGCGTGAGCGGTCACAAGTTCACGGAACCTGCAACAGACCCTCCAGCGCGTCATCGGGGCCTGCCGCAAGTTCACCGTCTGGGAGACGTGGGATCAGTTCACCGAGAACGTCGAGTGCATGCCTTGCTTGAAGTGGCTGAGCTTGGTGCCGTCCGCTTCATCGTCGACGATGTTGCAGAAGATCACGTAGTCGCCCGCCTTGAGGTCGAACGAGATCGACTTCGTCTTCCCGACCGGTACGTCTTCGACCTCACCGATTTGGTCGGCCTTCACCATCTGTTCCTCGTCAACCGCGCCGTCGGCGTCGGTCGGCAGGTCGGCGGCGCTCTTGGCTCGCACGATCACCATCTCGTGTACCTCGGTGCCGATGTTGTCGGCGGTGAAGTCTGTCTCACCGGCATCGACGTCGATCGGGTCGGGCGTGACCGCGAACTCCTTGAGGCTCACATCCACGCCGGTGGTGTCGCTCCCACCACTACAGCCCACGAGGAGAGCGGCGAGCACGACGACGGGTACAGCGATCGATTGAGCTCGCACAACTGCCTCCCAGGTAAAGCGGTAGGGGGAAAGTGAACCACGGGTGCGAGCGGGCGGTCCAGGGCTACAGGGCGTCACGTGTTGTCGTGGACGGCTGCGCCTACCTCGGTCTGGAAATGGGGGATCAGGCGCCGTATCGGAGAACAGATGACCTTCGCCCCTGGCTCTTGGCAGGACCAGGACATGCCCCTACCCTCTGGGCACAGGACGAAGGGGGGCGGCATGAAGCGCTTGCAGGGGCTCGCCGTGGTAGTCGTCCTGCTGGTCTCGATGGTCGCGGGGGTGGGTGAGGCGTCAGCTGCCCCGCCGCTGATCAGGACCTGCACGAAGATCAGGAACAACAAGGCGAAGGTCGTGGGCTTCCTCGCAACGTGCCGGATCGGCAGGGAGACCTCCGATACCTGGGAGCTGCAGAGCAGGGTGGCGACCTACAAGGCGTGCACCAGCTCGATGATCCACGACGAGGACGTGCTCGACGTGCAGTTCCCGGACGCCGTTGCCAATGCGATCTCGCACTGTCCGCTCGCGTGGCCGGGGCCATACGGCTCGCCGCCGTCGTACCCGACGACACCTTCCGCGCCGTCGAGCATCACGACGTGCACGAACATCAAGAGCAAGATGACGGTGAGCCTGACGGGGACGTGCAAGGGCAAGAAGGTCAAGGACCGTTGGGTGAACCGACTCGTGTATGCGGACTACCGGGCCTGCACGCATCAGTTCATCTCGGACCAGTCGGCGAACCAGTACTGGCCGTTCGCGGTCGCGTATGCGGACGTGACGTCAACCTGTCCCGTCGCCTGGCCGTAGGGCTGACCGCCCGAAAGAGGGCTCAACAGCCGGCGCTGCACCTTGCTCGGGATCGTGACCGGCGGCCCGTCGACGGCCACGACTCGTAGTGGCCCCAGCGCCTCGAATTGCATTCTGCCCCCACGTCGATCGGCCAGGAGATTGGTAGGCGCCTGGCGCGCATCAGCAGCAGGCGGTCGAGATCGTCGTGACGATCTCCTGCTCGACCCCTGCTGTGTTCTTCGGTCGTCCTAAGGTGTCCCGCTGGGCAGCCAGAGAGAGGGAGACACCGCAATGCCTCCGGTGAAGCGCACCACGAAGAAGACCTCGAAGGCTACGAAGAAGACGACCGCGAAGGTTGCGAAGCAGGCGGCCCGGAAGACCAAGACGGCGGCCACGAAGCCGCGTGGACCGCGCAAGGGGTCGATGACTGCAGCGCACAAGTCTGCACTGGCGGAAGGCCGGGAGGCGTCACGTCACGTCCGCGCCTACATGGACGCGCTGGAGATCAGCAAGCCGAAGCGAGGCCGCAAGCTCGACCCGGCGTCGGTGAGGAAGCGCATCGCGCTGATCGACGAGCAGGTGAAGAAGGCTCGCGGCTTTGAGAAGCTGAACCTGCTCGCGGACAAGGAGGCACTCCAGGGCAAGTTGGCGGGCTCCGGTTCCGTGCAGGTTGATGTCAGCGCGCTGCGACGGGACTTCATTCGCTCCGCGAAGAGCTTCGGTGAACGCAAGGGTCTGAGCTACGCGACCTGGCGTGCGGCCGGTGTACCGGCCGACGACTTGAAGGCCGCCGGCATCAAGCGCACGCGGAGCTAGCCCGGCGAGGACCCGGTCGCCCCCGAGGCGCGGCGCAAGGCCTCGGGCAATGCCTGCGGTCCACGACTGCGCAGCGCCGACACCGACTCGGGCACGTCACAGGCTTGTTGCACCTGCCGGTCGATCGGGGAGCCGGCGGGATCTCGCAGGATGAACCGGCACCCGTACTCCGTCTCGATCGACATCGACTCGGCCATCAGGCCCTCTTCGACATCGACGATTACCCCGTCGTCGCCGGGGTACAGGGCGCGCAGGTACTCGGGTGCGAAGACGGCAACCCCCGCGACCTCGCCGACCGGTTCGCTGTCGGGACCGGGCCAGAAGTCCTCGTAGAGGAACGGCGCGGTCGACTCGCAACAGCCCGTCCCGATCGTGAACACCAGCGCGCCGCGACGATCACGCTTCGCCCGTTCGACGACGCGCGCCGCCGCCGCGGTGCCGGTCACTCTCAAATGTTGCTGCTCAGGGCGGCGAAGTGGAGGTAGCCGTTGCGATCGGTGGCGGTGTTCTGCCACACGTGCTTGATCTGGCGGTACTCGTTGTACCCGTAGTCACCGAGCTCGCGCCCGATGCCGGACTGCTTGTAGCCACCGAACGGCTGCGTCGGCGTGATCATGTGGTAGTCGTTGATCCACACGGTGCCGGTGCGCATGCTCGCCGCGACCGAGTGTGCCCGCTCGAGGTTCTTCGACCACACGCCGCCGCCGAGACCGTAGATCGAGTCGTTCGCGATCTTGATCGCCTCGTCGTCGGAGTCGAACGGGATCACGCACAGCACCGGGCCGAAGATCTCCTCCTGTGCGATCTTCATCGAGTTGTCGGCCTCGAAGATCGTCGGGAGGTAGTACGCGCTCTGGTCGAGCCCGTCGGCCAAGTTGGCCGGCTTGGAGCCACCACACAACAGCTTGGCGCCTTCGTCGAGCCCCAGCTTCACGTAGCGCTCGGTGGTGTCGACCTGGCTCGGTGCGACCAGCGGCCCGAGGTCGGTGGCCATGTCCATGTTGTCGCCGATGACGATCTTCCCGGCGCGCTCCACGAGCATGCCGACGAACTCGTCGTAGATGTTGCGCGAGACCAACGCTCGCGTACCCGACTCGCACACCTGGCCGTTGTGGAAGAACGTTCCCCACAGCACGCCCGCGGCCGCGAGGTCGAGGTCGGCATCGTCGAGCACGATGTTCGCCGACTTGCCGCCGAGCTCGAGGGTCACCTTCTTCACGGTGCCGGACGCGAGCTGCATGATGCGCCGCCCGACTTCGGTGGAACCCGTGAACGCGACCTTGTCGACGAGTGGGTGCTGGGCGAGCTCCTCGCCCGCGCTGCCACCGGGGCCCGTGATCAGATTCACGACTCCCGGTGGGATGTCGGCCTCTTCGACCGCCTTCACCATCTCGATCGCGCTGAGCGAGGTGAAGCTCGCCGGCTTCAGCACGACGCAGTTGCCGGCCGCGATCGCGGGACCGATCTTCCAGCCGGCCATGAGGAACGGGAAGTTCCACGGGACGATCCCGCTGCACACGCCGAACGGCTCTCGCCGCACGATGCTCTTGGCGGGCGGGAACGGGCTCTCGCCGCGCTCGATGATGTCGGGCTCGTTCTCCGCGCAATCGGCGAATGCCTGGAAGGTGGAGACGGCGCCCGGGACATCGGCGAACATCGCCTTCTTGATCGTGCCACCACCGTCGCGAGCCTCGATCTCGGCAATCTCCGCGCTGCGCCCATTGATGATCTCGGCGACCGCGCGCAGCTTCTCGGCGCGTTCCTTACCTGGCATCTTCGGCCAGGGCCCGTCGTCGAAGGCTCTGCGTGCGGCTTCCACCGCACGCTTCGCGTCGTCGCGTCCGGCCTTCGCGATGTCGGCGATCTTCTCGCCGGTCGACGGTGCGTAGGTGGGGAAGGTCTCGCCCGATTGCGCGTCGACCCAGGCACCGTCGATGAACAGCTGTGCGCCCCCCATCACTGACTCCTCTCCGAGGGATGTGTCGGCTCGTCAGGCTACGGGCGTGCCGGCTGTGGGTCCACCCGATCCCGGCGGGACGGATCGGGGGATCGAGATTAGGGTTCCGGATCCGCGGCGAACGGAGGGTCCGGCATGTGGGGGCAGCTCATCACGACTCGTCTGAAGCCCGGCAGGGAAGCTGATCTGCAGGTGCTGGTCGACCAGCTCCGGGCCGCGGAGCAGCCGGGCTCCGGCCTCGTGCGCTCGACTGCGATGCAGGACCAGAACGACCCCGGCCGGGTCTACATGCTGGTCGTCTTCGAGAGTGAGGAGGCGGCGCGGGCGCGCGAGAAGGATCCGCGACGCGAGGCGGGTCTCCAGGCCGCGAGGGCGACGATGGCGGAGATCTTCGACGGCGCTCCGGAGTTCGTCGACCTGAACATCGTGGACGAGGTGGCGCAGTAGGCGTCCGCTCTGTTTACTGTGCGTCGTGAAGGATGTAGACCGTCGGGTGCAGGGAGCAGGGTGTCTTCACCGATCAGTGGTCAATCGCCGGTCGGGACAGCGGACGGGGCAGGCATGAGAGTCGGTTGGCCGCAAGCGCGTCTCTCCAGGTTGGGCGTGTTCGTCGGAGTGGTCGCGTTGGTGTTCGCCGCGGCCGGAGCCGGATCGGTCGCGGGTGCGGCATCGGAGGTACCGACGCCGGTACCGCAGGGCCCGAAGATGATCAAGCGACTCGTCCCGCCGCAGGGACAGCTCAGGAGCTTCGCGGCGCCGGCGCAACGGCTCCTGCTGCACTCGAAGAAGGCACACGGTCCCGTGGCGAACGTGCCGCAGGTGTACCTCGTGTTCTGGGGCAGCCAGTGGTCGAACGATCCGGCGGGTGCCGCTCCGGCGCTGCAAGCCTTCTATCGCGGCCTGGGTGGGGCCGACGACGCCTGGAGCAACATCATGAGCCAGTACTGCTCCAAGCCGGCGAAGGGGGCGGTGCTACCGACCGCGAGCTGCGACGCCAAGAGCAAGTACGTCAAGCACCCCGCGACGACCCCGCTGCGCGGAGTCTGGTTCGACAACGCGAGCGCCGTCCCTCAGACCTCGGGGTTCTTTGACCTCGCACTCGAGACGGCGCGCGCAGCCCGGCACTTCGGGAAGACCTCGGCGAAGCTCAATCGCGATGTGCAGTACGTCATCGCGAGCCCGAGCGGAGCACACCCCGACGGTTTCCCGTCCTTCTGCGCGTATCACACAGCAGTGAAGCTTCCGAAGCAGCTGACCGGAACGACGTCGTCGATGGGGATGCTCGCCTTCACGAACCTTCCGTACGTACCGGATCTCGACCCGGCTTCCTGCGCGGCGATCGCGAGCCCGGGCCCGATCGACGGCTATCTCATCTCGGCATCACACGAGTACGCGGAGACGGTCACTGACTACGTCCCCGGCCTTGGCTGGTACGGCACGGATCTCGGTCACGGTTCCGAGATCGCGGACCTCTGCGACACGACCGACGGCCGGATCACCCTGAACACCGGGACCTTCGCGGTGGAGAGCCTCTTCTCGAACGTGGCCAACGGCTGCCGGCTGGGCTGAGCGCCGTAGCGGCGCGCGACATGGGTGACGCGACGCTGTGACGCTCCGGGTGGCAGGATGGCATCCTCGGTCGGCGTCGCCGGCCGGAACGTGGTGGGGATCGCTCCTCACCTGACGAAGCGAAGGGGCAGCGCATGTACTTGTTCACACGACGTACCCGTCTCACTCCTGGAAACGGCTCCGCGGGAGTGGAGTGGGCCGGCCAGGTCGCCGCCAAGGTCAAGGAAGTCACCGGGCACGAGATCGAGCTGTGGGGCACCGTCTACTCGCCGGGCTTCGGCACCATCTCCTGGACGGGATGGTTCGAGGACCTGGTCTCTCTGGAGGCCGTCGGCGACAAGTTGCAGTCGGACTCCGCGATGGAGAAGCTGAGCAACGCCGGGAGCAAGTACACCGACGGAAGTTTGGATGACGGCCTGATCCAGCCGGTCTACGGCACGCCGGTACCCACCCCGATCCAGTACGTGGGCGGCGCAGTGGCGGTTGCCGCGGCGGGGAACATCGAGCGGGCAATGGCGGCAGGAGTCGAGATCGCGCAGAAGTCCGAAGCCATCACGGGTCTGCCGACCGTGTTCGGCCGGTCGATCACGGGGCCGTACGGCGCCGTCGGCTGGCTGACCGGCTACGAGAACGCGGCCGCGATGGAGAAGGCCGACAGCGCGTTGTCCTCCGATTCGAGCTGGCTGAAGCTGCTCGACTCGACCGAGGGCTGCTTCGCGGCAGACGCGAACGTCACGCAGGCCACCATCTACCGGCGGCTCGGCTGATCGCGGATCGTCGGTGTGGGGTTCGCTCGTCGCAGGGCAGCGGAACCCCACACCGTCGGTCGTGGTCGTCGGGTGCTTGGAAGAGTTGAGCCGACGAGTCCCGGCATGAGCGCATCATCACGAGAGGTACGGACGTGATCGACGGCCAGTCAGGGAGCGTCGCGGAGCTGTGGCGCTACCCGGTGAAGTCCATGCGGGGCGAGCGCGTCGAGGCGTCCGAGGTCGACGAAGCGGGTCTCACCGGGGACCGAGGGTATGCGGTGAAGGACCCGGTGACCGGCAAGGTCGGCAGCGCGAAGCACCCCCGGCTGTGGGGTGCCCTTCTGCAGTGCGAGGCCCGCTACCTGGCCTCGCCACGGGCCGGCGAACGCCTCCCTCCGGTATCGATCACGCTCCCCGACGGCCTCGAGACGGGGAGTGAGGATCCCGACGTCGATCAGCGCCTCTCGGACCTGTTCGGTCGACCGGTGCAGCTGACGACCGTCGCGCCGGACGAAAACCGGTACCTCGCGGTGTGGCCGGAGATGGACGGCGTGATTCCGGCCGACTTCCTGGAGCAGAACGCGGTCGAGGGCGCCGAAGCGGATGGCGCGGTCACCGACCTCTCACTCGCGATGGCTTCGCCTCCCGGCACCTTCTTCGACGTCGCGGCGCTGCACGTCGTCAGCGCCGCGACACTCCGGCGCCTGGGTGAGCTGGAGCCCGCCAGTCGCTTCGCGGTCCAGCGGTACCGGCCGAACATCGTGATCGATGCACCGAGCGAACCGTTCGCAGAGAACGGCTGGAGCGGAGCCGATCTTCGGTTCGGCGATGTGCTCACCGCGACTGTCCTGATCCCGACGATGCGCTGCATCATGACGACGCTCGCCCAAGGCGACCTGCCTCGTGACACTGAGGTCCTGCGTACCGTCACCCGCCACAACCGAATCGAGCTCCCGGGTCTCGGCACCTGGTCGTGCGTCGGCGCCTACGCTGCGGTCAGCGCACCCGGCCGGGTGGAAGTCGGCGACGAGGTCGCGGTTCAGACACAGCCGACGTGACCGGAGGTCCGAGAGTGACGAAGACTGTGATGATCACCGGTGCCGGCTCGGGCTTCGGGAAGGGTGCCAGCTTGGCCTTGGCGGAGCGTGGTCACAACGTCATCGCCACCACCGAGACGGAGGAGCAGGCGGCGGCACTGCGCTCCGAGGCACCGCAGCTCACCGTCGAGAAGCTCGACATCACCTCGAACGATGTCACCAAGGCTGCGGGATGGGACATCGACGTACTGATCAACAATGCGGGCGCAGGCCAGACCGGCCCGATGGCGGACGTACCCCTCGATCGCGTGCGGCACCTCTTCGAGGTCAACGTGTTCGGCACGCTCGCCGTCACGCAGCAGGTGTTGGCGCGCATGGTGGCCAAGGGTGCGGGCCGGGTCATCATCGTGTCGTCGATCGCGGGGGTCATGGTCGGACCGTCGTTCGGTCCGTATTCGATGACCAAGCATGCGTTGGAGGCGATGGGGAAGGCGCTGCGGGCCGAGCTGGCCCCGCAGGGAATCGACGTCACGCTGCTGAACCCGGGTCCGTACCTGACCGGCTTCAACGACCGGATGGCGGATTCGATGTGGGAGTGGTTCGGCGAGGGTTCGCTCAACGCGCCGGCGACGCCGATGTTCCAGATGATGCGCGACTTCGTGACCGGGGACCAGATGGATCCCGCCGAGGTCGTGACCCGGATGGTCGAGCTGGTCGAGGCGGACACGACGACGGAGAACAACTTCGTGCCACCCGGGATCCTCGGCGACGTGGCCAGCCAGGTTGGTGACCAGCTGGAGTAGCCAGCTGCCAGTCGACGCAGTCGCGGAGCTACGGGCGGTGCGCAGCGAGGCCTTGCGGTGGCGCGCCCGGCTTGGCGTGATCACGGAACAGAGACGCAATCCGCGCATACCTGACGCGCGAGCCGGAGACACTCATGGAAGAGCGGATCCAACCAGGAGGTTCTTCGTGTCGAATGCCGAGCGCGCGAACGGGTTTGAGCTCGCGGAGGCGCTGGAACCGGCGCCACGTCGCGGCGACCGGATCGCGGACATCGTCAGGATCGCCGAGTTCCTCGGGCCTCCCGCCTCCGCATCGCCGGCAGAGATCGAGCGATCTGCGCGCGCGGTGTCCGTCGCGGCCGGACACGACGGCGAGCTCTTGAGTGAAGCGTGCCACGAAGCGCTGCGGCTGGTATCCGAAGGTCGGTGCGCGAGAGGCGTCGTCTCGTTGCTGTCGGAGGCGCGGCGAGAGCTACCGGTCACCGTCGCGGCCGGTGGACCGCGGATCGTGATCGCTCCCGATCATGGCCGGCTCGTCCTCAAGGTATCCGGCGTCCTGACCGGAGAGCTCGGCGATCAGCTGGTCGAGACGGTGGAGGCGGCACTCGCGGTCGCGCCTGCAGTCGCGCTCGACCTTCGCGCCGTCCGTGAGTGGACCGCCGAAGGACTCGAGGGCGTGTCCCTCTGCGCTGAGCGGGGCGTCGTCTTCGAGGCTTCGTGAACGAACGGATCGAGCTCGGCCTCCTGTCACTCTCCGGTATGGAGCGTGCACGCCGACCCAGCGCGCGCCCGAGCTACGAATACTGAGTGGTCAGCCGGGCGTCGAAGCTGAGGTCACCCGCACCGGAGCGGCTGTCTTGATGGAGCGAGACGGCGATGACGTTGGTGCCGTCGTGCAGCATCGAGGTCGGGATCGTGAAGTCGTCGTAGGTGGACTCGGCCGCGCCCCACAAACCGCTCGACGCGAACGTCGTGTTGGTGATGGTGCCGGTCGGCATGTTGTCGCGGAAGGCTTCGACGCCGTTCACGTACACGACGATGCCGTCGTCGCGCAGGATCGAGAGCGTGACGCCGGTGATCTGGGCGCTGTCGGCGACAGTGAAGCTGCGGCGCAGGTAGTGGCTGATCCAGCGGTTCGCCGCGACTGTGCCACCGTTGTACATGACGGTCGCTTCGTCACCGTCGCCGTAGCCGAGCTGGCCTGCTCCGCTCTTCCAGCTGGAGTCGTCGTAGGCCGGCTCCTTCCATGCCGTGCCGCGATCGATCCCATCGTCGGTGTACTTCCACACCGACCCCGCCGGGAAGATCGTCTCGTCGGTGAGATGGGTGATCAGGGTCAGGGGGGTGGATGGGGCCGAGCTGTTGGGCACCGCATCCACCGCACGGACGGTGTAGGTGTAGCTCGCACCCGGTGCGAGGAGCACGTCCACGAGGGTCGTCTCGGGGGTCATCGGGAGATCCACGCCGTTGCGGCTCACGATGTACCCGGTCACACCCGTGTCGTCGGCCGACGGATCCCAGGCCAGCGTGGCGGATGTCGCGGCCCGGCTCACCGTGCGCAGGTTCTGCGGCACCGACGGCGCGGTCACGTCGGCTGAGGCCACCGGGGTGGTCACCGGCAGTGCGCCGCTCTCGGCCGAGAGGTTGCCGGCGGCGTCACGAGCGCGGACGGTGTACGAGTACGTCTGGTCCGCGAGCACGCCGAGATCGGTGTACGTGGCGGCCGTCGGGCTGGCGATCACCGCGCCGTCGCGGAGCACGTCGTAGCCGGTGACACCGACGTTGTCGGTCGACGGGCTCCAGGTGAGGATGACTCGTGTCGCATTCACCGTCGGTGCGGCCAGATCACCGGGAACCGACGGGGCGATCACATCCGGGGTTGTCACGACGAGCGGGGCCGTCGGCACCGACTCCGCGCTGTCGCTGTTGATCGCGGTGACCGTGTAGCTGTAGGCCTGAGCGCTGGTGAGCCCCGAGTCGTTGAACGCGGCGGCCGCCGGAGACCCGACGAGCACGCCGTCGCGGAAGACGTGGTACCCGGTGATCGTCCCGGAGGGGGCGGTCCACGCCAGGTCCACCGTGGTGGCGGTCGTGGCGGTGGTGTGCACGTCGGCCGGCGCGGGCTGTCCGGGGGGACCGGCGTCACGTTGCGTGGTAAGGCTGGCGTCGAAGCTGATGTCGGCGTTACCCGAGCGGCTGTCCTGGTGGAGCGAGACCGCGATGACGTTGGTGCCCTCGACCAGCATCGACGGCGGGATCGCGAAGTCGTTGTACGTGCTCTCGGCGGCACCGGTGATGGCACCCAAGGGCCATGTGGTGGCGGTGATCGTGCCCGCGGGCATGTTGTCGCGGAAGGCCTCGACGCCGTTGACGTACACGACGACTCCGTCGTCGCGCAGGACCGAGAGGGTGGCCCCGGTGACGTTTGCCGCGCCGGTGATGGTGAAGCTGCGCCGCAGGTAGTGGGACTGCCAGCGGGTCGGCCCCGTCGTACCGCCGATGTTCATGACGGTTGCCTCGTCACCGTCGCCGTAGCCGAGCTGTCCGGGGCCGCTCTTCCACGACGAGTCGTCGTACGCGGATTCCTTCCAGGCCGTCCCGCGGTCGATGCCGTCGTCGGTGTACTTCCACACCGAGCCCGCGGCGAAGACCGTCTCCGTGGCCGTGTGGGTCGTCGCGACCACCGGAGCCGAAGGGGTTGACTCGTTGAGCGCGCCGTCCTGTGCCCGGACCGTGTAGGTGTAGGTCGCACCCGGCGCGAGGAGCCCGTCGTGGAGCGTGAGGCCGGCCTGGGCGGGCAGGTCCACTCCGTTGCGGGTCACGACGTAGGCGGTGACTCCGGTGTCGTCGGTAGCGGCATCCCAGGCGAGGTCGATCTGGGTCGTGGTGCTGCTGACGACATGGAGGTTCGCGGGAACCGAAGGCGCGGTGACGTCGGACGCTACCGGGGTGTTCACCACGAGCGGGGGGCTCTCGAGGGAGGCGTTGCCGCTGGCGTCCTTGGCCAACACCGTGTACGAGTATGCGGTGCTGGCGGCGACGCCGAGATCCGTGTAGCTCGTGGCCGTCGGGCTGGCGATCAGCACCCCGTCACGGCGCAGCTCGTAGCCGGTGACCCCGACGTTGTCGGTCGACGCGCTCCACGTGAGCGCCACGCTGGTGCCGGTGACCGTCGGTGCCGCGAGGTCGGCGGGAATCGACGGTGCTTCCACGTCGGGCGCGGAAGTCGTCGCGACCACCGGATCCGTCTGGGGTGACTCGAGCGCGTTGCTGTTCACCGCGCTCACCGTGTAGCTGTACGCCGTGCCGCCGGTGAGACCGGTGTCCGTGAAGCTCGTGGCCGGCGCTGATCCGACGAGGGCCCCGTCCCGGTACACGTTGTAGCTGGCGATGGTGCCGGCCGGAGCCGTCCAGGCCAACGCGACCGAGGTCGGCGTGACCGCGGTGGTGTGGAGGTTCGTCGGGGCCGCGGACGGCAGGGATGTCGGGTTGAAGTGCGCCGCGATCCGGGCGGCGCTGAGCGCGGCGGGATAGACGGCGACCTCGTCGAAGGTGCCGGCAAGGTTGCTCGATGACGGCGCGTTCGGCCAGCCGGTCAGGTTCCCGCCACCGAGGCGCCAGTAGCCGTTGGCGGCGTCGGGCGCGACGGTCGGGTTGGTTCCGATGAGCGCACCGTCGACGTAGAGGGCCATGCCATCGGCGCCCTGGGTCGCGACGACATGGTGGTAGGTGTCGTCGTTGTACTGGGTGCTCGACGTGATGACCTGTTGCGCGCCGCCGGCGAGGATGCCGTAGGCGATGCGCCCGTTGCTCGTCATGTAGATCTGGCGGTCGTAGACGGTGCCCCATCCGGTCCGCGCGTTCTCCAGACCGAGGATCTTGCCGCCGTTGAACGAGCTGGTCTTGACCCACGCCTCGAGTGAGTAGGTCTGCGGGTTGACCGCCTGCTGGTTGCTGTAGGCGACGCCGGACCCTCCGGCGAGGACGCCGGTGGAGTCGTCTCCCAGCGCGCCCGGCTGGCCGTAGGTGTTCCCGTTGCGGTACGTGCCGGTCCGGTTGTTGCCCGACGAGTCGGCGACGGGGAGCTGGCCGAGCTCACCGAGGCGCCAGTACATCGACGGGGTGTCCACGGCCACCTGGCTCGGATACGCGCTGGGCGGCGGCGGGGGCGGGGGCGGTCCGGGGTCGGCCTGCTCGGGCGGGAGCGGGGCACCGTGCGCGGCGCCGGACGCGTACAGCGCCGCGACCTGCTCGGCGCTGAGTGCCGCGTTCTGCATCGCGGCCTCGTCGATGCTGCCCTGCCAGTAGTAGCTCATGACGGCCGGGTACCCGTCGTAGTTCGAGCCGAACACGGTGTAGAAGCCGGTGAGGTCCATGTACCCGGCTCGGAGGTAGCCCGCCGCCGGGAGGATGGGCTGGGTCACGTTGAGGGTCTGGTTGAGGACGCCGTCGAGGTACAGCGAGATGTTGCCGATCCCGTCGAACACGGCGGCGGCCTGGTGCCAGCTGCCGTCGTTGTAGGTCCCGAGGCTGCGGACGAAGCTGTTGCTCGGGCGGGTGATGTTGCCGCGCCGGATGCCGAAGCCGATCTTGCCGTCGTTGTCCATCCAGATCGCGCGATTGTCGAGCGTGCCGGCTCCGGTCTTGGCGTCGGAGAAGCCCATGATCGCCCCACCGAGCTCGGTGGTGGTCTTGAACCACACCGACTCGGTGAACGCGGCCGTGGGGGTGATCGGCGCGGAGGAGGTGACGAAGCCGTCGGTCCCGTTGGTGGTGATCGCGGTGTCGTCGAGCTCGGCGCCGGGCTGGCCGGTGGCGACCCCGCCGACGATGTCGCCGGTGTTGCTGTTCCCGGAGCTGTCCGCCATCGGGCTCGCTCCGTCGTCGAGCCGCCAGTGCGCGGTGGCCCCGCCGGCTGCGGTCATCGCGGCCGGATAGTCGGGCGGGTTCTGCCAACCGACGGTGACCGGGACGTTGGCCGGGCCGCGGATGGAGGTCGCGGTGCCGTCACTGGCGGTGAGCTGGTAGCTGTGGCTCGTGCCCGCGGTGAGGCCGGAGTCGGTGAAGTGCAGGACGGGCTTGGACCAGGGCCACGACTCGGCG
>JBBSAM010000006.1:0-153651 GCA_038252255.1 Acidimicrobiia bacterium
GGACGTGCAGGCGCTCCTCGGCGCGGCGCTCTTCGGGCAGGGCGTCCAGGTCACCCAGTTCCACATGTTCTACGGCTTCCTGTGCATCATCTCGGTCGCCATCCTCTACGGCTACCGCAACAACGACGCCATCGCCCCGTACCGCTACCTGCTCTACGGGTTCGGCAGCCTCTTCATCATGGGCCTCGCCCTGCGGGCCATCGTCGTCGGCACGTGAGCGCTGGCGGACCCCGGTGCGGACCGGGTCAGAGGTTCACGACCGGGCAGGTGAGGGTGCGGGTGATGCCGTCGACGGCCTGGATCTTCGAGACGACGAGGCGGCCGAGGTCGTCGATGCTGTCGGCCGCGGTCACGACGATGACGTCGTACGGGCCGGTCACGTCGTCGGCGGACACCACACCGTCGATGTTGCGAATCGCCTCGACGACGTTCGCCGCCTGGCCGACCTCGGTCTGGATGAGCAGGTACGCGGTAACGGCCATGCGGCCCCCAATGCTCTGCGGTGGCGGAACGCGCCGATCGACGACACCCGCCGAGGTTACGGCGTGTCGGCGAGGCGTTGCTCGAGGGAGTCGAGCTCCTCGGCGAGCGCCGCGGGCAGGTGGCTCCCGAACTTCTGGAAGTGGGACCGGATGCCCTTGCACTCGGCCTGCCACTGCTCGGGGTTCACGGCGAGCGCTTCGGCGAGCTGCTCGGTCGTTGCATCCAGGCCGTCCAGGTTCAGGTCCTCGGCGCGCGGCACGGCACCGATCGCCGTCTCCTCGGACCCCGCCGTCCCCTCGAGCCGGCCGATGATCCAGGCCAACACCCGCGAGTTCTCGCCGTACCCGGGCCAGATGAACTTGCCGTCCTCGTCCTTGCGGAACCAGTTGACACCGTAGATGCGTGGCAGCGCGGCCTCGTCGGTGCGCTCGGTCATGGAGAGCCAGTGCCCGAAGTAATCGCCCATGTGGTAGCCGCAGAACGGGAGCATCGCGAACGGGTCGTGGCGCAGGTCGCCGATGCCGCCGAACGCGGCCGCGGTCTTCTCCGAGCCCATCGTGGCGCCGATGAAGACGCCGTGGCGCCAATCGCGCGACTCGTAGACGAGCGGAACCGTTGTGGCCCGGCGCCCGCCGAACAGGACGGCGGAGATCGGGACGCCCCTCGGGTCCTCCCACTCGTCCGCGATCACCGGGCACTGCGACGCCGGCGCGCAGAAGCGTGAGTTGGGGTGCGCGGCCGGGGTCTCGGACTCCGGGGTCCAGTCCTGGCGGCGCCAGTCCGTGAGGTGCGCGGGCGGCTCGCCGTCCATGCCCTCCCACCACACATCGCCGTCGTCGGTCAGCGCCACGTTGGTGAACACGGTGTTGTGGGTCAGGGTCTCCATCGCGTTCGGGTTCGTCTCGAAGTTGGTGCCCGGCGCGACCCCGAAGAAGCCGAACTCGGGGTTGATCGCCAGGAGGCGGCCGTCCTCGCCGATCTTCATCCAGGCGATGTCGTCACCGACCGTCTCGGCCTTCCAGCCCGGGATCGACGGGATCAGCATCGCGAGGTTCGTCTTGCCGCACGCCGACGGGAATGCCGCGGTGATGTAGTGCACCTTGCCTGCGGGTGAGGTGAGCTTGAGGATCAGCATGTGCTCGGCGAGCCAGCCCTCGTCACGCGCGATCACCGATGCGATGCGCAGCGCGAAGCACTTCTTGCCCAGCAGTGCGTTGCCGCCGTAGCCCGATCCGTACGACCAGATCTCGCGCGTCTCGGGGAGGTGGACGATCCACTTCTCCTCCGGGTTGCACGGCCAGACGGAATCCTCCTCGCCGGGCGCGAGCGGCGCACCGAGCGAGTGGACGCAGGGCACGAACTCGCCGTCTTCCCCGAGCACGTCGAGCGCGGGCTGCCCGGCCCGGGTCATCGTGCGCATGCTGATCGCGACGTACGGCGAGTCGGTGATCTCGACGCCGATGTACGAGAGCGGTGATCCGAGTGGCCCCATGCTGAATGGGACCACGTACATCGTCCGCCCGTGCATGCAGCCCCGGAAGAGCCCGTCGAGGATCCCCCGCATCTCTGCCGGGTCCTTCCAGTTGTTCGTCGGTCCGGCGTCTTCCTCGCGCTCGGAGCAGATGAACGTGCGATCTTCGACCCGCGCGACGTCCGACGGGTCGGTCGCGGCCCAGTACGAGTTCGGGCGCTTCGCGTCGTTGAGGGGGACGAACGTCCCGGCCTCGACGAGCTGCTTGGCCAGCAGCTCCGCCTCCTCCTCCGAACCGTCGAACCAGTGGATCGACTCGGGCTCGCAGAGCTCGGCGATCTCGTCCACCCACCGCAAGAGGCCCTCGTGGCAGGTTGGTGCGTTCACGGTCAGCGACACGTCACGGCTCCTTCAGCGCGGTGGCGAAAGTGTAGTGAGAGGCTTCCCGGGGTCCGAAACCGGGCTTCCGAGACGCGTGAGCCGGCATCCCCGGTGCCCCCCGGATACCGGAGGGCCCCGGCGGGCGTGGGTCTAGCGCGTATCGAACGTCGGCAGGACCGCACGGTCGAGCCTCGCAGCCCGGTCGGCGGCGGTCGAGGTGACCGTGATCTGGTAGAGGCCGTGGTCGGTCTCGACGACGGTCGAGATGACCTTGGCCGGGCCGTCCTTCCCGATCACCGACGCGACGAGCCTCCCGGCCGCGAATCCGTGCACGGTGGCCGGATCCACCCGCAACGTGACGATCTGGGTGCCCGACCGGGTCCGGAAGTCCGTCTCGAACTGGGCCAGGACCCGCTTCTGCAACGAGGCTCCCGAGGCGTGGTACGGCACGACGTTGATGGTGTCGCTGCTCGCGGGATCGCTCGCCACGACCAGCTGGCCGAGCACCCCGGTGGCAGTGGCCGCCGGGTTCATGACCTGGGCGTCGAGCGACTTCGTGGTCCACGGCCGGGGAATCGCGAATCGGTACGAGTCGGTCCGGACCATCCGGTAGCCCTGCGGTGCGGGAGCGCCGGCGGTTGCGCGGATGCCCTCGTCCTGCCCGCCGTTCGCGAGCAGTGCGGCCGCGCCCACGACGAGCACGATCACGAGCGAGGCGAGCACCCACAACCACTGGTGCCGGTACCAGGCCGGCCGCACGATCCCGAGCGGCCGGCCCGCCTTCGGCTCGCGCCGTCCGGTGAAGTGCGGGCTCGGCGGCGGGCGGCCCGGAAGGGCGGCGAGACCCGATCGGCTTGCCGCGAACCTCGTCGGGGACGGACGCGCCCCGTAGGTCGGTCCGCCGACGGTCGCGCCCGCGGGCGCAGGTTGCCGCGCGCGATCTGTTCGACTCTGCTCGTCCACCCCAGCCTCCCAAAGCCCCGGTGGGTGTGTGTCCCATTTAGGGAACTATGAGCAGTTTATACCTGGATGTCGGGTGGCAGTCCCATGTCGATCTCGGACCCGATGCGGACCTGGGTCGCGCGACCTACGGCGTCGAGGTCGAACACGACGCGCTGGCCCTGGCGGAGCATCCGGAAGATCGAGCCCTCGAGCGCGTCCGCGGCGAGGACCACCTCTTCGCGATCGGTGTCGCGCACGACGACGCCCTCGCCGGTGGTCGGGTCGAAGGTGCGGATCACGCCCTGCATCGAGCCGCGTTCCCTGCCGTCAGGGCTTCTGGACCTTGCCGGCCTTGAGGCAGGCAGTGCACGCGTGGATCCGCACGGGGGAGCCGTTCACGATCGCGCGGACCTTCTGCACGTTCGGGTTCCAGCGCCGGTTCGTGCGGCGGTGCGAGTGGCTGAGCTTCTTGCCGAAGATCGGCTTCTTGCCGCAGACCTCGCAGACGGATGCCATGGGGACGTACCTCGCTGTTGAACCAGGACGGGAACCGGCAGAGGTTAGCAGCGGGTCGTCCCGGATGACGGCTCGCCGCGAAGGCCCGACCGGTACGATGCGCGCCGATGGCGACCCTCGACCAGCTTGCCGCGCTGGACCTCCGGCAGGCGATCACCCGCTTCCGGGACGCTCTGCGTGACCACCAGGACGAGCTGAACCGCCTGAACGTCTATCCCGTCCCCGATGGCGATACCGGGACGAACATGACCCTGACCCTCGAGTCGGTGGTCAACGAGCTCGGCAGTGCCGAGGACATGGCCGAGGTGTGCCAGGCGGTGGCCCACGGCTCGCTCATGGGAGCCCGGGGCAACTCCGGTGTCATCTTGTCCCAGGTGCTGCGAGGGCTCGCCGACACGTTCCGAGCTGCCGAGTCCGCGGGCGCGGCCGAGCTCGCGGTGGGGCTCCGCAATGCCTCTGACGCCGCGTACGAAGCGGTGATGCGTCCGGTCGAAGGGACGATCCTGACCGTGGTGCGCGCCGCTGCCGAAGCGGCGGAGGCCGCGCGCGACGCGGGAGAGCTGGCGCTCCTCGGCGTGCTCGACTCCGCCAACGAAGCTGCTCGCGACGCGGTGATCCACACTCCGGACCTGCTCCCGGTGCTCAAGGAAGCCGGTGTCGTCGACGCCGGCGGTCGCGGCTTCACGTTGTTGCTCGACGCGTTCCTCGAAGTGGTCGCGGGCCGACCGATCCCGGAACCCCAATTCGTCAACACGCCGATGTCGGTCGCCGCCCACCTCTCCGGCTCGGACGTCGCGTCCCTCCGGTACGAGGTCATGTACCTGCTCGAAGCGGAGGACTCGACGATCCCGTCCTTCAAGCAGACGTGGGCCGCGCTCGGCGACTCCATCGTGGTGGTCGGTGGTGACGGTCTCTGGAACTGCCATGTGCACACCGACGACATCGGTGGCGCGATCGAAGCCGGTATCGAATCGGGTCGCCCGCGCCACCTGCGGGTCACCGACCTCCTCGAGCAGGTCGAGGAGGAGCAGTGGGTCCGCGAGCAGGACGCCGGTCTCGCCGACATGTCCGGCGCGACCGAACCGGCCAAGCCCGCCGCGCCCGAGGTGGAGACCGCGGTCGTCGCGGTCGGGGTGGGCGAGGGCATCAAGCGGTTGCTCGTCAGCCTCGGAGTGCACGAGCTCGTGGCCGGTGGCCAGTCGATGAACCCCTCGACCGCCCAGATCCTCGAAGCGGTGGAGCGTTGCCCGTCGGGCTCGGTGGTCGTGCTCCCGAACAACAAGAACATCGTCCCGGTGGCCCGCCAGGTGGACGGCCTCACCACGAAGGACGTCCAGGTCGTGCCCACCACGTCGGTCGTCGAGGCGCTCGCGGCATTGGTCGCGTACGACCCTCACGCACAGCTCGATGACAACGTGAAGGCGATGAACGAGGCATGCGAGCGAGTCGCGGTCGGCGAGGTGACCCAGGCCGTGCGCGACAGCCAGGCCGAGTGCGGGCCGATCGCCGAGGGCGACTGGCTCGCGATCAACCGCGACGGGATCTCGGACGCGGCGGCGAACCCGGTCGACGCCGCGCTGGCGCTCGTGGCCACGTTGCTCACCGAGGACAGCGAGATCGTCACGGTGCTCGTGGGTTCGGATGCGCGCCACGCGGACACCGAACGCGTGCGCGAGCTCGTGACGCTGGCGTATCCACAGGTCGAGGTCGAGGTGCACCAAGGCGGCCAGCCGCTCTACCCGTACCTGATCGGGGTGGAGTAGTCACGGCTCCCCGCACCCTGCGCGATCTCGCCGGTACGCCGCTCGGTGACATCGGAGGGATCACGCCGAAGCTGCTCGAGCGCCTGGCGCTCATGAACCCTCCGATCGAGTCGGTGCTCGATCTGCTCCAGCACTACCCGCGCCGCTACCACGACCGCACGCGCAAGGCGGAGATCGCCGAGCTCGTTGCCGGGGAGGAAGCGACGATCGTCGCCGAGGTGAAGCGCGTCTCGTCTCGCCAGACGCGGCAGCGCAAGAAGATGGTCGAAGCAGTGGTCGAGGACGAGACGGGTCTGCTCAACCTCGTCTTCTTCAACCAGCCCTGGCGCGAGCGCCAGCTCGCCGTCGGCACGGAGGTCGCGCTCTACGGCAAGCTCGACCTGTTCCGCGGCAAGCGGCAGCTCGCGAACCCCATCGTCGACGTGCTCGGCCGCGCGGGCGACGTGAAGACCGGGGTCGTGGTGCCGATCTACCCGCAGTCCGGCAAGGCGGACGTGTCCACGTGGGAGATCCAGAAGGTGGTCGCGCTCACCCTCGAGCGGGTCGGCGCCCTCGCCGACCCGCTCTCGGCCGATCTCCGAGCGGAGCTGAAGGATCTCGCGGAGCGCACCTGGTCCTACCGGAAGGTGCACCAGCCGGAGACGAGCCGGGACTGGCGGGAAGCGCAGCGCCGGCTCCGCTTCGACGAGTTCCTGCGCATCCAGCTGCCGCTCGTGCTGCGCAAGCGGGCGATCGAGGCGGAGCGCAGCGGGATCGAGCACGTGGTGGACGGGGAGCTCATCACCCGGTTCCTGTCGGCGCTCCCGTACGAGCTGACGAGCGACCAGGCGCACGCGCTGGATGTGATCCGTGGCGACCTTGCGAGCCCCGTCCCGATGCACCGGCTGCTCCAGGGCGAGGTGGGATCGGGCAAGACGGTCGTCGCGATCGCAGCGCTGCTGATCGCGGTGCAAGGCGGTTACCAAGGCGCGCTCATGGCCCCGACCGAGGTGCTCGCCGAGCAGCTCTACGCCGTCGCGCGCGAGTACCTCGGAGGGCTGAGCGTCCCGAGCGAAGCGTCCCTGCTCCCCGATCGCCCGGTTGGCGTCACATTGCTGACCAACCGGACGCCCGCGGCCGAGCGGCGCCGGATCGCCGCGGGCTTGGCCGCCGGCGAGGTCGACATCGTGGTGGGCACGCACGCGCTCCTCTACGGCGACGCGCCGTTCACGAAGCTCGGCCTCGTGGTGATCGACGAGCAGCACCGTTTCGGGGTCGAGCAGCGCGCCGTGTTGAAGGGCATGGGCAACGAGCCGGACACGTTGGTGATGACGGCGACACCGATCCCGCGCACGGCGGCGATGCTCGTGTACGGGGACCTCGACCAATCGGAGCTACGGGAGATGCCGAAGGGCCGGACGCCGGTGCAGACCGTGGTGATCGATCCCGGGGAGCGGGAGCGCGGGTACGAGCGGCTGCGGTCCGAGGTGGAAGCGGGTCACCAGGCGTACGTGGTCTGCCCCCTGGTGGAGGGCTCGTTGAAGATCGAGGCGAAGGCCGCGACCGAGGAGGCGGAGCGCCTCGCCGCGGAGGAGCTCGCCGGCCTGCGCGTCGGTCTGCTCCACGGCCAGATGCCCGCGGTGGAGAAGGAAGCGGCGATGACCGCGTTCCGGGCCGGCGAGATCGACGCGCTCGTCGCGACCACGGTCATCGAGGTGGGCGTCGACGTACCGAACGCGACCGTCATGATCGTCGAGGACGCGGACCGGTTCGGGCTCTCGCAGCTCCACCAGCTGCGCGGTCGCGTCGGCCGCGGCGGGGGAGCGGCATGGTGCTTCCTGCTCGCGGACCCGTCGACGCCGGACGGTGAGGCGCGGATGAAGGCCATGGCGGAGTCCACGGACGGGTTCGTCCTCGCCGAGCGTGACCTCGAGATCCGCGGTTCCGGTCAGGTGCTCGGCGAGCGTCAGGCGGGAATGGGCGACCTCAAGCTCGGCCGCCTGCCGCGCGACATCCCATACGTCCTGAAGGCGCGCGAGATCGCGGAGCGCATCCTCGATGAGGACCCGGAGCTGAAGCGGCACCGCGCGCTCGGCGAAGAGGTCGAGGACCTGCTCGGCGAGAGCGTCGAGTTCCTGTTCAAGAGCTGAGCGCCCGCGCCGGATTGCGGGCCAGCACGAACAGGTGGCGACCATGGCTCATCGGGTCGTCGATCACCCGGTCGTCGACGATCTCGAGCCCGGCCTCGCGGACGAGCCGGACGTTCGTCGGAGCGTCGTAGTGGCTCCAGAACATCGGCGCGCCGAGCCAGCTCTCGGGATCGTGGTCGCCCGGGTTGTCACTCGCGCCCAGGCACAGCAGGGCCCAACCTCCCGGCCGCAGCACCCGGCGGATCTCGGCGAACACGGCCGGGTGGTCCTCGCGTGGGACGTGGATGACCGCGTAGAACGACGCGACCGCGTCGAGACTCGCCGCCCCGAACGGCAGCTCGGTGAGGTCGGCCTGCACGGGCGCTGCTGCCCGGACGAGCTGCTGCGCGAGGACGAGTTGGGCGACCGAGAGATCCAGGCCGACGGTAGGGAACCCGCGCTCGAGCAGGCGACGGGTCACGGGGACGCCGGCGCCACAACCGGCGTCGAGCGCGCGGGCGCCGGGTGGCAGGCGGTCGAGCAGGTCGTCGAGCAGCGCGACGTCGGCGCTGCCCGTCGGCCGTTCGGCGAGATAGCGCGGCGCGATGTCGTCGTACCCCGCGCGCACGATGGCACGCTGTTGGTCGGGCGCGCGGCGATCCGGCATTCGCACGAGTCTTACGGCGGAGTGGGTTCTCCTGAGCGCGATTAGCCGGGTAGTGGTGAGAACCGTCTCGAACGGTCCGCTCCGTTGCGGGTCGCGTTGCCGCCCGCCTGGCCCTACGCGCAGGCGGCAGCGAGGAGTGCGATCACGATGACGAGGACGACGGTCCGACGGCGCTGCCAGTTCATCAACCCGCCACCGAGAAGACCTTGAGGTGTCCGGGAGTGTCAGTCACCGCGATCCGCCCGAACGCGACCGCGGGGCTCGAGATGCCGATGTCGTTCCCGACCGAGGTGGTGGAGAGAGGGAGGCAACGCGTCGGTACGCCGCTGCAGTCGGTCGTGCCGGCGAGGTCGAAGGTCTTCACGGTCTGCGTGAGCAGCGTGGGCGGGCCGGGGACGACCGACCATCCACTCATCACGATCAACGTTGGTGTCGCCGAGACGTGGTTCGTCACGCCGGCCATCGACCCCCGCGCCACGCCCCAGAGGGGCGCGCAGGCCAGAGGCGTGCCCGTGCAGCCCCGGATGCCGGCCGCGTCGAAGACTTCGAGCCCGGCGCTGCTCCCCGTGTCACCGAATTCCGTGACGAGCACCTTGCCGCCCGAGATCGCGGGTCGCTCGGTGTCGACTCGCTCACTGAGCGCCGCAGTCCACTCGGGCGCGCATGAGCGCGGCGTTCCTCCGCAGTTCTTCGCGCCGGTCGCATCGAACGCCATCAGCGTCGTGCCGGTGATCGCGTACGCGGTGGTGCCGGACAAGCTGACACCCCGAGCAGCAGCGGTGGCGAGCTGGAAGAGCGGAGCGCAGGTACCACTCACGCATCCGGCCTGACCTGCCGAGTCGAACGCCAGGGTCGCGTTGGTGCTCTCTACGAAGAGGTGACCGCCCACGACCGCGATCGACGGTGCGGTCAGCAGTGCTCTCGGCGTCGCGACTTGAAAGAGCGGGGTGCAGGTGCGCAGCGGTGCCGGAGTGCATCCCGCGACACCGCGCTCGTCGAAGACCGCGACATGGGCCTCGGTGTCAGTCGCGTCGGGCGGCGTCGAAACGTACACGCGACCGTCGGCCACCGCGATCGACGGCAGGCCCTGCGGTCCATCGGGCGCTCCCCATTGACCGGTCCAGCCCGGCTCGCACCCGTTGATCGTGTCGGGGCAGTCCGGCGGGTCGGCGTTCAGCGCGAAGAGCGTCCAGTGCCCGTTGACGTTGGCGCTTGCGAACACCTGCTCCGCGTCGACGACGGGATCGCTCAACGACGCGAACGCGGAGAGTCGCGACTTCCAGACCGGAGTGCAGGTCACGGGGCTGCCGGTGCAGTGGGGAGCGCCGAGTGCCGAGGACGGGCCGTCGGCCGCATAGGCATTGACGTACCCGAAGGGGTCGACCGCGTAGACGTACTTCGCGTTCATGACCGGCTCGCCGGACGACTGGTTGGTCTGCCAGGCGAGCTGCAGCCGCCCGACGTTGCCCGTCGTGAGGCCGGGCTCGAAGGGGTTCGCTCCGTTCCGGGCCGCGTTCCCGCCCGCCTGGCCCCAAGCGCACGCCGTCGCGACGAGCGCGATCGCGGCGAGAAGAGCGAACGTCCTGCCGTGCCGGCCCTTCACCACCTGCCCCCTGCCTGCCTACCTGCCTGCGCAGCCTGCCACAGGACGTGGCCGAATGGCCACAGCTTCGAGTGTCAGTCGCGTTCGAGCTTGCGGGCCAGCTCCGCGAGCCGGATGGGGACGCGATCGCGTTCGCGCCCGTCGAGCCAGGCGAGCAGGTCCATGACGATGTCGGCGGTGAGGCCGTAGATGTCGAAGTCGCCCGCGTCGAGCACGTCGTTCTCGTAGGTGACGCCGTTGATCTCGGCCACGTCGACGCGGTGTGCCTCCGGCCGTGCGATGGCCGCGAGCGGTGTGAGGAAGACGCGCGTGGTCTCGACGCTCGTGGGTGCGAGCTCGGCGAGCGGTCCGCGGTACCAGGCGACGATCGTGACGACGTGGTTGCCGGCCTTGCTCCAGGCTTCGTCGAGCCGGCCGAGGACGTCGACCGCGCTCGGGTCCGCGCCGACCTCCTCCATCGCCTCGCGCACCGCGGCCGCTTCAGGGGTCTCGCCGGGCTCGATGCGGCCGCCGGCGAGCGCGATCTCCGAGGCGTGCGCGCGCATGCGGGCCGACCGCTCGGTCAGCACGACGCAGGGCCGCCCCTTGTGGCAACCGACGAGCGCGAGCACCGCGGACCGCCGGAAGTGGTCCGGGATCGCCGCCGCCGGCAAGGGGATTGGTGTGCGTCCGCCGATCTCAGCGAGCCGCGCCCGCGTGGCGGGGCAGGACTCCGAGCGCGGTGGGCTGGGGACGGCCACGGCTCCACCATTGCAGACGGGGGCTGCCGGGCTCTGGGAGCCTCGGGTCACCTGACCGCCGCTTCATGGTCCCTTGCTCTGGCCAAGCGGCTGCTCTGGCCAAGCGATCGATGCGCGTGTGACGATGGGCGGATGGTGGAGGAGGGGCTCCTCTCGGGCGACCGCACGTGGTTCTTCGACTCGCGCTCGCCCCGGCGGCGCATGGGGGTCGCCGGCCATCCCGCCCAGGGGGTCGTGGTCGTGAGCCTCTGGACCGACGACACGTGCACGGCGACGTTCCGGCTGCCGCTCGCGGACGCGGCCCGGTTCATCTCGGCGCTGGCCGACAGCCTGGCCAGCGGCCTTCCTGCGGTTCCTACGGTCGCGGCCGCGCCGGCGCCGCGCGGCTGGCGGGCGTGGGTGACGCGACTGCGACGCCGCACCAAGGTCGCCGAGGTGGTCCCGCTCACTCTCGTGAAGTAGCGGTCGTCGTGAGGTCGAGGTCGGCCTCTTCGGCTCGACGCTTGACAGGCGAACGTATGTTCGTGTAGGGTGGCGGTTCTTCTCGTTTCGCCTGCTCGCTCGTTCTTCTTCCCCCTTCCGGTTTCGGGTCGTGTGGTTGGGGGTGTTGTCGTGTTCGAGGTGGTGGCGGAGTCGATCGAGTTGCTGCGGGGTGTGGTGGCGACTCTCGATCCGGCGCTGTTGGAGGGTGGGGACGCGAAGCGGTTGGTGGAGCAGTTCGTGGAGTTGGAGCGGTTGGCGGCGGCGGGCCGGACGCTTGCGGTGGGGCGGGTGGCGGAGACGGGCGCGTGGGGGGTGGATGGCGCGTTTGGGGATGTGAGTGCGTGGTTGGCGTCGCGTTCGGGGGTGACGGTGGGGCGGGCGAAGGCGTCGGTGGAGACGGCGGCCCGGCTGGGGGAGTTGGCCGAGACGACCGCGGCGTTGCGCACTGGTGCCTTGTCGGAGGTGCAGGTGGAGGTGATCGCGGCGGCTGCGGTCGCGGATCCGGGGGCGGAGGCCGGGTTGTTGGAGTGCGCGGCGGCCAATGGGGTCAAGGGGTTGAAGGACGAGTGCGCGCGGGTCGAAGCGGCCGCGTCGGTGGATCAGGCGCAGCGTTACGCGCGGGTGCGGGCGAACCGGTATCTGCGGCATCGGCGGATCTCGGATGTCGAGGGTCTGATCGAGCTGCGCGGTCCGCTCGATGCCACTGCGACGGTCATGGCCGCGCTCGAGCCCTACGAGCGCGCCGAGTTCTGCGATGCGCGGGCGTCGGGTCGGCGCGAGGAGCCCGAAGCACGCGCGTTTGATGCTGCGGTGCAGTTGGCGGACGATTCGGCCGCCGGTCGATTCAGCGGGAGTCAGGGTCGGGCGCCGGCGACGGTGGTGTTTCGGGTGGATCACTCGGCGTTCGTGCGGGGTCGCACCGAGCCGGGTGAGATCTGTGAGATCGCCGGGATCGGCCCGGTGCCGGTCTTCGTGGCTCAGAAGCTCGCGGTCGACGCGGTGTTCAAGGCGTTGATCGTGGACGGCACCGATGTGCGGGCGGTGAGTCATCTCGGGCGGACGATCCCGGCCCGGTTACGCACCGCGGTGGTCGAGGAGTTCGGGGAGTGCGCGATCGCGGGGTGTCATGTGAGTCGGCATCTCGAGATCGACCACAACACCCCAGTGTGTGAACGGGGGCCGACCGAGCTGGGCAACCTGTGTCGACTGTGCCGGTTCCATCACGGGCACAAACACGTGTTCAACGAACGAGTCGAAGGCGAAGGCACCAACCGCCACCTCGTCCCCAACCCCAACCGACCACCACCCGGGCCACCACCACCCGGCCCACCGGTTCGACCCGGCCCGGGACGTTCGGCCGCACAGAGAGCCGCCGCGGCTGCAACCCGTCTGACCGCGACGCGGTCGGGCCCGGGGGAGCGCGCGCCAGCCGTCGCGACGGTGCCGAGATGACGGCATTCCTGATCGGCGGCGGGTGGACGCCTCGCGCTCGACCTCTGGTATGTGGCCCGTTCCTCCTAGCCGCCGGAGCGAACCCGGTGGTGGTGCACGGAATCGTGCCGTCCGGCCATGACGGAGGGACGGTGGTCCGAGCCTGGCGGGCCGGCGAGGTGATCGACCTCGGCGCAGGGCCGGGCTGAGCTACGAGGAGTGGGCACGCCGGTAGGCGAGCGCGGCGCGGGCGTACGTCTCGTGGTTCTTGTGCCAGTCCGTGACGGAGTCGATCTCCCGGTACTGCGCGTCGAGGACCTCGTGGGAGATGGTCGGCTGACCGGGCGCGACCGAGCAGAGATAGACGACGCCGACCGTTCCGTGGGGGCCGTGGTCCGACGAGGCCTGGCGGCCGAACACTTCCACGAGTGCCTCGATCGTCGCGTCGAGCCCGACCTCTTCGCGGACCTCGCGGACGATCGTCGTCGCCGGGTCCTCGCCCGCGTCGACCCAGCCGCTCACGAGCCCCCAGCAGTGGTCGTCGGACCGCTGCACCAGCAGGATCCGCTCGGAGGAGTCGAAGATCGCCGCGTCGGCGCCCACCTTGGAGGTCACGTAGCCGAGGTCCCGGGCCAGGCGGTCCCGCACCTCTGCCGGTGGGAGCGCGAGGGCCTCGGCGTAGCCCTCGACGGCCAGCGACAGCAGCCGCTCGTAACGCTCGAGGTCGTACGGATCGGTGGCGTAGAGCAGCCCGGTACGGGCGATCGCCTGGAGCTCGTCGAGGAGGTGGAGGAGGTCCATGCGGAGACGGTAGGTGACGCCGTGCCACCATCGAGCCGTGAGCCACGCCGGCACCAGGAGCAGGTCAGCGTGAGCCGGACCACCGGTGGTGGCACGGCCCGGGGGCCGCGGGTGATCGCCGGTGAGGCCGGTGGCCTGCGCCTGGTCGCGCCGAAGGGCACCCGCACCCGGCCCACCGCGGACCGGGTGAAAGAGGCGCTGTTCGCCGCGCTCGGCCCGGACCGGTTGCTCGGCGCGGCGGTTCTGGACTGCTACGCGGGCAGTGGCGCACTTGCGATCGAGGCGCTCTCACGAGGATCGGCCACGGCGCTGCTCGTGGACCGGGACCCGCTCGCAGTCGACGCGATCCGCAGAAACCTGCGCTCGACGGGCTTCAGCGACCGCGCGCACGTGCAGCGGCGGGGCGTCGGCGCCTTCGTGCGGGGCATGCCGCCGGCCGAAGCGCCGTTCGATCTCGTCTTCTGCGACCCGCCGTACGACCAACCGGCGGGCAAGCTCGCCGGCATCCTGGCGGCCCTGGCCGAGCCGGGTTGGGTCGAGCCGGACGGCACGATCGTGGTGGAACGGGCCGCGTCCGCGGGTCCGCCGTCGCTCCCGCCGGGATGGGGAGTCACCTGGTCACGGGTCTACGGCGATACGCTCCTGGTGCTTGCCGCCCTTGCGGCTCACTGATCGCGACCAGGAGCACCCCGACTCGTGGCCACTGCGCTCTGCCCGGGTTCATTCGACCCGGTCACCCTCGGTCATCTCGACATCATCGAGCGGACCGCCCGGCACTTCGACGACGTCATCGTCGCGGTCATCCGCAACCCGCAGAAGTCAAAGTCGCTCTTCACGCTGGAAGAGCGCCAGGAGATGCTGGGCGAGGTGACCGCGCACCTCGGCAACATCAAGATCGAGTTCTTCAAGGGGCTGCTGGTCGATTTCGCCCGGGACCACGGGGCCGAGGCGATCGTGAAGGGCCTCCGGGCCTTGTCCGACTTCGACTACGAGCTCCAGATGGCCCAGATGAACCACGAGCTCTCCGGGATCGACACCTTCTTCATCTCGACCAGCCCGCAGTACTCGTTCCTGTCGTCGAGCCTGGTCCGGGAGGTCGCCAGGTTCGGCGGCGACGTCTCGAGCATGGTCCCGCCCGTCGTCGCCAAGCGGCTCGTCGAGCGGTTCGGCGAGCCCAAGGAGCGGGGATGAGCGACTTCGGCGAGCCCCAGGAGCCGGCGGAGGCGCCCGACACCGAGGAGTCGCTGCTGCGCCTGCGGGACCAGCTGGAGACGGCCCGTTCGGTCCCGATGTCGGCCTCGGTCATGGTCAACCGTGAGGATCTCCTGCTGCTGGTGGACGACGCGGTCGCCGGCCTGCCGGAGGAGCTGCGCCAGGCCCGTTGGCTGCTGAAGGAGCGCGAGGAGTTCCTCGCCAAGGCGCGCCGGGAGGCCGAGGACATCATCGATGCCGGCCGTGCCCAGGCGGAGCGGATGGTCGAGCGCACCGAGGTCGTGCGCGAGGCGCGGCGGCGGGCCCAGCAGGTCATCGACGACGCGGAGGCCCAGGCCCGCGCGTTGAAGCACGAGGCCGAGGACTACATCGACCAGAAGCTCGCATCGTTCGAGGTGGTGCTGGACCGCACCATGCAGGCCGTGAGCAGGGGTCGCGAGCGGCTGCAGGTGGTCGTCGACCTTCCCGAGGCGGAAGTGGTCTCCGACGGCGAAGAGGGCGCGTTCTTCGATCAGGACGGCGCCTGACCACCCACCCCGGGCGTCGCCTGACCCACCCACCCGGGGGGCGCAGCGCCGACACTGGAAAGAGCTGGGAATTCTTCCGGCTGCTACCATGGATCGACGCTCCGGAAGGGGCGGATTCCATTGTCGACCGGGCTGAACGACCATGAGCGCCCTCCGCTGCAACGTTGCGGACCTCCTGCACCACCCGGCCGCCCGTCGTCCCGTGCACCTCGAAGCAGATGCCACGCATCTCGGGGGTGTCGGGGGGGCACGACTCGACGATCAGCCGCTGTTCGTCGAAGCCGTGCTGGAGCGCGTGCCGGATGGAGTGGTGGTCCAAGGGACCGTGCGGGGCTTCTACGCGGCCCAGTGCAGCCGGTGCCTGCGCCCGGTCCACCGCGAGATCGTCACCGCGGTGCGGGAGCTGTTCGAGAAGGAGCCGATCGAGGGCCAGACCTACCCGATCGAGGGCGAGGAGATCGACCTCGAGCTCCCGGTGCGCGACGCCCTGCTGCTCGACCTGCCCGCCGCCCCCCTGTGCCGGGAGGACTGCGCCGGGCTGTGCCCGGTGTGCGGCATCGACTGGAACCAGTCCTCCTGCACCTGCGACATGACCGTGCCCGACCCCCGGTGGGACGCTCTGCGCGAGCTCACCTTCGAGAACTGACCAGGAGCTCCGATGGCCGTCCCCAAGCGCAAGACCCCACGGTCCAAGACCCGGATGCGCCGGGCCGCCAACTGGCGCCTCGAGGCGCCGGCGAGGTCGCTGTGCCCGAACTGCGCTGCGGTGAAGCTGCCGCACACCGTCTGCGGCAACTGCGGTTGGTATCGCGGCCGCCAGATGATCGACGTCGACTGAGGTCGGCAGGGACGTCGGGCTGCACGATGAGCGCCACGAGGTCCGCAGCGTGAGAGTCGCGATCGACGCGATGGGTGGGGACCGGGCGCCGGCCGAGATCGTCGCCGGCGCGCTCGACGCGGTCGGGAAGCTCGGGGTGCAGGTACTGCTCGTGGGGAACGAGGACGCGATCCGCGGGCAGCTGCCCGGCGGCGAGCCGCCGGACGGGGTCGAGATCGTCGGGTGCTCACAGGTCATCGAGATGCACGACGAGCCCGGCATCTCGGTCCGCACGAAGAAGGACGCGTCGGTGATCCGGGCGGCCGAGGCGGTACGCGACGGGCGAGCCGACGCGATGGTCGGAGCCGGGAACACCGGGGCCACGATGGCCAGCGCCCTGCTGCGGTTCGGCCGGATCCGCGGCGTGGCCCGACCAGCCGTCGCCGTCCCGATCCCGGTGCCGTTCGCCCAGCCCCACCTCCTGGTGGACGGAGGCGCCACGACGGACTGCTCCCCCGAGTGGCTGGCCCAGTTCGCCCGCATGGGCCGGACCTACGCCCAGGTCCGCTCGGGGATCGAGGAGCCGACGGTCGGATTGCTGTCGAACGGCGAGGAGCCGGGGAAGGGCGACGAGCTGCGCAAGCAGACGTTCGGGTTGCTCTCCGGCCTGCCGTGGTTCGTGGGCAACGTCGAGGGCCGGGACCTCATGACGGGGCGCCCTGACGTGATCGTCTCGGACGGGTTCACCGGCAACGTCGCGCTCAAGACCATCGAGGGCGCGTTGAAGGCCGCCGCCGGGCTCGTGTTCACGGTCCTGGACTCGACGCCCGAGGCCAAGGAAGCCGGCAAGGTCGTCGCGCCGATGCTCCTCCAGGGAGTGACGGACTATCTCGATCCCGACACCGTCGGTGGAGCCGCGCTCCTCGGGGTGGACGGCGTCTGCGTGATCTCGCACGGCTCGTCCTCGGCCCGGGCGATCGTCAACGCGATCAGCCTGGCGGTCGACTGCGTGAAGGGTGGCGTCGTGGAGCGGCTGAAGCAGTCGGTGGCGGAGAGCCAGGCCGCCGAGCGGGCGGCCAAGACGGAGCAAGCAGAGAAAGAGGCGTCGCATGCCGGCTGAAACGCACTCCACGCAAGACCCGATCGGGTCGGCAGAGGTGTTCACGATCGTCCAGAGCAACCTGGCCGACCTGCTCGAGATCGACACCGACACCATCACGCTCGACTCCCGGTTCGCCGACGACCTGCACGCCGACTCGCTGGCGCTGATCGAGCTCGTCGAGGCGCTCGAAGAGGAGCTCGGGGAGCGCACGGTGGGCTTCTCCGTCGACGACGAGGACCTCGGCGACCTGGCCACCGTCCGCGACGCGGTCGACTACGTCGTCTCCCGGCTGGGAGGGACTGCGGCCTGACGGCCCGGCCAATGATGCAGGTGGGGGATCGAGACCGGTTCGAGACGCTTCTGGGCTGGTCCTTCCGCGACGAACCGCTGCTCGCGCAGGCTCTGGCCCACCGGTCCTGGTGCGCCGAGCACCCCGAGGAGGCGTCGAACGAGCGGCTCGAGTTCCTCGGCGATGCCGTCCTCGGGATCATCGTGACCGACCACGTGTACCGGACCTATCCGAAGCTGGCGGAAGGCCATCTGGCCAAGGTCCGGGCCTCGGTGGTCAACGCCGACGTGCTGGCCGAGGTGGCCGGGCGGATCGCGCTCGGCCCGTGTCTACGGCTCGGCAAGGGCGAGGACGCGTCCGGGGGCCGGGAGAAGACGTCGATCCTGTCGGACGCGCTGGAGGCGATCATCGCGGCCGTCTACCTCGACGGTGGGCTGGAGGCCGCCCGCGCCGTCGTCATGAAGCTCTTCGGCGAGCGGATCGCCGATGCCGCGAACGGGCCGGGCGGCGACGACTACAAGACCCGGCTCCAGGAGCTCGCGGCGCAGCGGTTCGAGAAGCTGCCGCGCTACCAGGTCTCCGACGAGGGCCCGGATCACGCCAAGCGGTTCTTCGCGACGGTGCTGATCGGTGGCGCGCCCCGGGGGCAGGGAGAAGGTGGGTCGAAGAAGCAGGCCGAGCAGGCCGCCGCGCGTGCGGCATGGCGCTGGCTGAGCCTGCAGGGCGACGAGGGCACCGAGGCAACCGAGGAGACCGACGGGGCAACGGCCGGGGATCCAGCAACGGGTGGAGTGCGAGCAGGGGGAGTGCCGGGCGACGGAGCGCCATCCGACGGCACCAGGGCAGGATCCGCGATGGGGGGAACGAATGCCGGAGCTACCTGAGGTCGAGGTGGTTCGCCGCGACCTCGAAAAGGAGGTCGTCGGCAAGAAGATCAAGTCGGTCGAGGTCGACGGGATGCGCAGCATCCGTCGGTACAAGCAGCGCAAGCCCTTCACGAGCGCGCTCGAAGGGAGGAAGCTCACGAGCGTCGAGCGCCGGGGCAAGTACCTGATCCTGAAGATGGACGACGGCAACGCGCTCGTAGTCCACCTCGGCATGTCGGGCCAGCTGCTGCGGGCGAAAAGTGCCCGGGAAGCCGTGCCCAAGCACACTCACGTGACGTTCACGTTCACCCAGGGTGGCCAGCTGCGGTTCGTCGATCCCCGGACGTTCGGGGAGATGTTCGTGACCCCGTACGACGGGATGGCGAAGGACGTCGAGGAGCTGGCCCACCTCGGCCTGGACCCCCTCGAGACCGCCATGAGCTGGGACTACTTCGGCGAGCTGTTCGCCCAGCGCCACATGAAGCTGAAGACCGCGCTGATGGACCAGAAGTTCATGGCCGGCATCGGCAACATCTACTCGGACGAGATCCTGTTCACCGCGGGCCTGCGCTGGGACCGCATGAGCGACTCGTTGTCACCCGAGGAGGTCCGCCGGTTGTACCGCTCCGTGGTGGAGACGCTGCAGGACGCGGTGAAGTACCGCGGGTCGTCGCTGGCCGACGAGCAGTACGTCGACCTGTTCGGCAACAAGGGCGAGTATCAGCTCCACCACAAGGTCTACGCCCGCGAGGGTGACCCGTGCCGCCGGTGCCGGCACCCGATCGTGCGCGAGAAGGCCGGTGGCCGCAGCACGTTCTTCTGCGCCGCGTGTCAGGTCTAGCTTCGCGGAGATCTCCCATACGGATCCGCGGGAGTCGCTCGCACCGTCGCTACGCTCGGCGTGTTCTGCACGTTGACCTGGGAATGGACAAAGGAGTGTCTGCCGCGTGTTCCTGAAGGCGCTGACCCTGCGGGGCTTCAAGTCGTTCGCGGACAAGACGGTGCTCGAGTTCGAGCCCGGGGTGATGGTGGTCGTCGGCCCGAACGGGTCGGGGAAGTCGAACCTCGTCGACGCGGTCGCCTGGGTCCTCGGCGCGCAGGGCCCGCGCACCCTGCGCGGCGGCAAGATGGACGACGTCATCTTCGCCGGCACCCCCGACCGGCCCGCGCTCGGCCGGGCCGAGGTGTCGCTCACGATCGACAACACCGCCAACCTGCTGCCGATCGAGTTCACCGAGGTCACCATCACCCGGACGCTGTTCCGCAACGGCGACTCCGAGTACGCGATCAACGGCGCTCCCTGCCGGCTGCTCGACATCCAGGAGCTCCTCTCCGACACCGGGATCGGGCGCCAGCAGCACGTCATCGTCGGGCAGGGCCAGCTCGACGCGGTGCTCACCTCCCGCCCCGAAGACCGCCGGGCGGTGATCGAGGAGGCCGCGGGTGTCCTGAAGTACCGCAAGCGGCGGGAACGGGCCGAGCGCCGGCTCGAGGCCACCGAAGGCAATCTCCTGCGTCTGAACGACCTCCTGCGAGAGGTGCGGCGGGGGCTGAACCCGCTGCAGAAGCAGGCCGACGCCGCCCGCCGCCACGACGGCCTCGTCGCCGAGCTGCGCGCCATCCGCCTCAACCTCGTCGGCCACGAGCTGGCCGGGCTCCAGGCCAAGACCGAGCGCCTGCGTGACCTCGGCACCGAGCTGGCGCGCGGGGAAGCGGTGATCCAGGCCCGGCTGCGCGAGCTCGACATCGCGGTGCTCGACGCCGAGCAGGCGCTCACCGATGCAGGACACGGCGACGTCGCGGACGCGCTGGTGCGGGTCGAGTCCATGCGGGAACGGGCGCGCGGGCTGAGCGCGCTGCTGGCGGAGAAGCGGCGCGGGCTGGAGCGCGAGCTGGCGGCCGCGGCCGATGAAGGTGTGGTCGAGACGCTCGTTGCCGACGCGGGGGCGTTGCGGGCCGAGCTCCTTGGTGTCGAACGCGACGCGGCCGAGCTGCGCGAGCGGGTGGCGGAGCTCGAGGACGCCGCGGCGCCGACCGACCCGGAGACGCACGCTGCGACCGAGGCCGCGCTGGCCGCGGCCGAGAGCCACTGGCGCGAGTGCGAGAACGACGCCGGCCGCTGGCAGGCCCGGGCCGAGGCGCTGGCCCAGGCGCTCGACTCCGTCCGGCCCGAGGTGGACCTCTCGGTCCTCGCCGGGATCGACGGGATCGCCGGCAGCGTGCTCGACCACCTCGAGATCGAGGCGGGCGCCGAAGCCGCGGTCGCCGCGGCCCTCGGCGACGCGATGCACGCGATCGTCGTCGACGGGAACCCCGCCGCCCGCCAAGCCGTCGAGCGCCTCGCCGGCGGCGACGCCCAGGCGTTGCTCCTCGTGCTGGACACGACCTCCGAAGACCTCCGGAGGGCGGGCGCCGGACCGGGAGTGGTCGGGCGCCCTCCGGCGACTCCCGAAGATCTCCGGAGGGCGGGCGCCGGACCGGGAGTGGTCGGGCGCCCTCCGGCGGCTCCCGAAGATCTCCGGAGGGCGGGCGCCGGACCGGGAGTGGTCGGGGGTCCTCCGGCGGCTCCCGAAGATCTCCGGAGGGCGGGCGCCGGACCGGGAGTGGTCGGGGGCCCTCCGGCGGCTCCCGCTCCGGGCGGACACCTGCCGGCAGATCTCCGGCCCGCGTTCGG
This sequence comes from Acidimicrobiia bacterium, assembly GCA_038252255.1. GTDB lineage: Bacteria > Actinomycetota > Acidimicrobiia > IMCC26256 > JAENVU01 > Chersky-806. Next base: position 20,877 of record JBBSAM010000006.1, read on the forward strand.
CGGCTCCGAGCGGGCGACGCCGGCCCCTCCGGGTACGCGGACGCTGGCCAGTTGTGTCCGGTCAGCGTTGCCCGGCCTCCAAGCGACGTTGACCCGGCTGCTCGACGGCGTCGTGCTCGCGACCGGTGACTGGCGGGCCGCGGTGGACCTCGCGATCGACCACCCGGACGTGACCGTGATGACCGCGACCGGTGACCGCTTCGGTGGGCGCGCCCCGTGGCGGCTCGGTGGCGAGCCCGTGTCGGGCATCACCCGCGCCGCGCTCGACGAGGCCGAGGACCAGAAGATCCGCGCGCTCGACGCACGCGCCGCCGCCGAGCACGCAGTCGCGGCGGCACGCCTGGCCGTCGAGGAGTCGCGGAGCCAGGTTGCGGCGGTCGCCGGAGTCCGGCGGGAGCTGGAGATGCGCGCCGCCACGCTCGACGAGCGTCGCGCGGTGCTGTCGGACCGCCTGGCCGGCGTCGAGGACCGGCTCGCGCGTGACCCCGAGGCGAAGGCCACCGCCGAGCGGTACCGCAGCGCGCTGCTGGCGAAGGAGCACGAGTTCGGCGAGGTCGCGGCACGGTTGGACACGCAGAGCGGGCGTATCGACGAGGTGCTCGAACGGCTACGCGAGGAGCGCCGCCGCCAGGCCGAGCGCGCGAGCGCCGCGGGTGGCCAGCTCGAGGCGCTGCGCACCGAGCGGTCCGGGCTCGAGAAGGAGCTCGCCGGAGTGCGCGAGAAGCAGCAGCGCCGCGAGGTCGACGATGCCGAGAACCGCATGCGACTCGAAGCGGTCGTCGAGCGCATCCGCACCGACTTCGACTGCGAGCCGGCGGCGGCCCTCGACGCACCGGCGCCCGAGGTCCCCGAAGGCACGACCCGCGCCGGCCGGGCCCGTGACCTGGACCGCGAGCTGCGCCTCATGGGCCCGATCAATCCGCTCGCGCTCGAGGAGTACGACGCGCTGCTCGAGCGCCACGACTTCCTCAGCCAGCAGCTGGAGGACGTGAAGAACAGCCGGCGCGAGCTGCAGCGGGTGATCAAGGCGGTGGACAAGGAGATCGTCACGGTGTTCAGCGCCGCGTTCGCCGACGTGCAGGAGAACTTCGAGCAGCTCTTCACCACGCTGTTCCCCGGCGGCTCCGGGCGCATCTTCCTCACGGACCCGGAGGACATGCTCAACACCGGCATCGAGATGGAGGCGCGGCCGTCCGGCAAGAACACCCGCCGGTTGTCGCTGCTGTCCGGCGGCGAGCGCTCGCTCACCGCGATGGCCTTCCTGTTCGCGGTCTTCCGCGCCCGGCCCTCGCCCTTCTACCTCCTCGACGAGGTCGAGGCCGCGCTCGACGACGTGAACCTGCACCGGTTCCTCGATCTCGTCCACGAGTTCCGCAACGAGGCGCAGCTGCTCATCGTGTCGCACCAGAAGCGCACGATGGAGGCGGGCGACTGCCTCTACGGCGTCTCGATGGCGCCCGGCGCCTCGAGCCGGGTCGTCAGCCAGCGCATGCGGGGCGAGGCGGAGACCGGGGACGAGATCGCGCCCGAGGTCATCCTGACGTGAGCCTCGCGGCGAGCCGATGACGATGCTCGCGCTGCTCCCGGCGGTCCTGCCGCGGGCGAATTCGGAGATCGAGCGGGTCGCGGCGTGCGGCGCGCCCGGTAGCCAGTCGTGGTTGTGCTCGACGGTCTACGACGTGACCGGGAGCCAGCGCGCCGCGGAGATCGGCGACGACCTCTCCGGTCCGCTGCGCATCGTGGTGATCCTCCTCATCGCGTACGTCGTCGTGCGGATCAGCCGCATCATCGTGCGCCGGGTGGTGCGCAACCTCTCCCGGGAGGAGACGGGGGACCGGATCTCGCGCTTCCGGCAGAAGACGGGTCTGGCACTGCTCGACACGTCGCCCGTTCCGACCGTGCGCCGGGCGTTGCGGGCCGAGACGATCGGTGCCGTGCTGCGCAGCATCCTGAGCGTCCTCATCTGGTCGACCGCGGCCGTGATGGTGCTCAACCAGCTCGGCGTCAACCTCGCCGCGATCGGCATCGGCGTGAGCATCATCGGCGTCGCGCTCGGCTTCGGCTCCCAGACGCTCGTGCGCGACTTCCTCTCCGGCATCTTCATGCTCATCGAGGACCAGTACGGCGTCGGCGACGTCATCGACACCGGGGTCGCGACCGGAACCGTCGAAGGGGTCAGCCTCCGCACGACGCGCCTGCGCGACACCGAAGGGGTGGTCTGGCACATCCCGAACGGCGAGATCCGGCGGGTCGGCAACAAGAGCCAGCAGTGGGCGCGCGTCGTGCTCGACATCCCCGTCGCCTACGACGCGGACATCGGTCGCGCCACCGACGTGATCCGCCGCGCGGCGGGCGAAGTCGCGTCCAGTCCCGACCTCGGATCGGTCATCACCGACGAACCCGAGGTGTGGGGAATCGAACGGGTCGAATCCGATCGCGTGATGATCCGGCTCGCGGTCAAGACGCTGCCGCTCGCGCAGTGGAAGGTCGCCCGGGCGCTGCGCGCCCGGTTGAAGGCCGCGCTCGACGGGGCCGGCATCGCGCCGGCGTCGGCATCGGTCATCACCTACCGAGCGCAAGGCGGGCCCCCCGGACGCGACCGTTAGCATCGGCGCCCGATGTCATCCGAGCTGCTCGTCATCCTCCTCATCGTCGTCCTCGCGGTGGTGCTCATCGCGGGGGGCTTGTTCCTCAGCCGCCGGGGTGCCCGCGGGGAAGCTCCACCCGCCCCGCCGTCGGCGCCGCTGCGTCCGCCGCCCGAGGCGCCGCCGGCCCCGCCCGGCGTCGAGGTCCGGGCGCCGGAGGTCGAAGCGCCCGAGGCACCGGTCGCGGAACCGGAGGTCGAGGCGCCACCCGCAGTCCGGGAGCGCCCCCGCCTCCGTGACCGGCTGGGCAAGACCCGGGCCGCGTTCTCGGGTGCGTTCACCCGGCGGGGCAAGATCGACCCGGATACCTGGGACGAGCTCGAAGAGGCTTTGCTCCTCGCGGACGTGGGGATGCCGACCACCCAGCGCATCTTGGCGGATGTGAAGGCACGGGCGGCCGAGGAGAAGGCCTCGGACTCGGACGAGGTGCTCGTGTTGCTCAAGGCCGAGCTCGCGACACTCCTCGAACCGGGGGACCGCGAGCTGCATCTCACCGCGGGCGAGCTGAACGTCTGGATGTTCGTCGGGGTGAACGGCGTGGGCAAGACCACGACGATCGCCAAGCTCGCCCAGCGCGAGGTCGACGACGGTCACTCGCTCGTGCTGGCCGCCGCCGACACGTTCCGCGCGGCCGCGGCCGACCAGCTCGGGCTGTGGGCCGAGCGCGCCGGTGCCGACCTCGTCCGCGGTCAGGACGGCGCCGATCCCGGTTCGGTGGTGTTCGACGCGATGAGCGCGGCGCACAGCCGCGGCGCGGACCTCGTGCTCGTCGACACCGCGGGCCGGCTGCACACGAAGGTCAACCTGATGGAGGAGCTGAAGAAGCTCCGCCGCATCGTCGACCGAACGCCCGGCGCGCTGAAAGAGGTGCTGCTCGTCGTCGATGCGACGACCGGGCAGAACGGTCTTGCCCAGGCGCGCCAGTTCGCGGAGGCGGTGGAGGTGACGGGCGTCGTGCTGACGAAGCTCGACGGCACCGCAAAGGGCGGGATCGTGCTGGCGATCCAGGCCGAGATCGGGTTGCCGGTCAAGGTCGTGGGCATCGGGGAGGCGGCCGAGGACCTCATCATCTTCGACCCCGCCGAGTTCGTCGACGCCCTCTTCGACTGATCGCTGAGCTGCTGTTTCAGAAGCTGGTCTGAGGTCGCTCAGTAGACTCCGCTCGATGTTCGACGCCCTCTCCGACCGTTTCGACGGCATCTTCACGCGCCTGCGCAGCCGCGGGCGGTTGAGCGAGAAGGACGTCGACGAGGTCGCACGCGAGATCCGGCTGGCGCTGCTCGAAGCCGACGTGAACGTGAAGGTCGTCAAGGAGTTCATCGCGCGAGTCAAGGAGCGCGCGAACGGCGCCGACGTGCAGAAGAGCCTGAGCCCGGGGCAACAGGTCATCAAGATCGTGCACGAGGAGCTCGTGGCGACGCTCGGGGGGGTGACCGGCAAGCTCGAGATGAGCCCGAAGCCGCCGACGGTCGTGATGCTCGCCGGCCTGCAGGGATCGGGTAAGACCACCGCCGCGGGCAAGCTCGCGCGCCAGCTGAAGAGTCAGGGTCTCCAGGTGCTGCTCGTCGCAGCCGACCTGCAACGACCCGCCGCCGTCGAGCAGCTGCGTGTGCTCGGTCGCCAGCTCGACCTCCCGGTATGGTCGGCGCCCGACGACGGCCCGAAGGATCCGGTGGACGTCGCGCGCACCTCGCTCGAGGAAGCCGCCCGGCTGGGCAAGAACCTCGTGATCGTCGACACCGCGGGTCGTCTGCAGATCGACTCCGATCTGATGGACGAGCTCCGTCACGTACGCGACGCCGTCCATCCGACCGACACTTTGCTCGTCGTCGACGCGATGACGGGTCAGGAGGCGGTGAACGTCGCGACCGCGTTCGACGAGGCGGTCGGTCTCGACGGCGTGATCCTCACCAAGATCGACGGCGACGCGCGTGGTGGAGCCGCGCTGTCGGTGAAGACCGTCGTCGGGAAGCCGATCTTGTTCGTCGGTACCGGGGAGAAGCTCGAGGACTTCGAGGCGTTCCATCCCGACCGGATGGCCAGCCGGATCCTCGGCATGGGTGACGTCCTCACGCTCATCGAGAAGGCGGAGGCGACCTTCGACCAGGGTGCGGCCGCGATCGCCGAGGAGAAGCTGCGCAAAGGGAGCTTCACGCTCGAGGACTTCCTCGACCAGATGCGCCAGGTCCGCAAGATGGGCCCGATCGGCAACCTCATGAAGATGATGCCCGCGATGCCGAAGGAGCTGCGCAAGGCCGAGATCGACGAGGGCGAGCTGGGCCGGGTCGAGGCGATCATCTGCTCCATGACCCAGGCCGAGCGCCGGGACCCGTCACTGATCAACGGCTCCCGGCGGGTCCGCATCGCCAGGGGGAGCGGCACCAGCACCCAAGAGGTGAACGCCATGCTGAAGCAGTTCAAGCAGGTCCAGCAGATGATGCGCTCGATGACCCAGGGCAAGCGCCTGAAGCTCCCGGTCGGTGGCATCGAGGGTCTCCCCGGCGTCTGAGCCGGCGCCAGGACCCGCCTGTAGGCGCTGCCGCGCCCGCTCCCGCTACTGTTCTGGGTCGCTTCGGCTTCCGCACGACGTGGCCGCCGCAGCCTGCGCTCTGCCTGGAGCGCTCCCCAGAACCGAGAGGAAACCCCACCGGTGTCCGTAAAGATCCGCCTGATGCGCATGGGCAAGAAGAAGCAGCCCACCTACCGCGTTGTCGTTGCCGATGGGCGCTCGCCTCGCGACGGCCGCTACATCGAGATCCTCGGCCAGTACCGGCCGCGTGAAGAGCCGTCGCACTTCACCGTCAACGACGACAAGATCCTGGCCTGGCTCCAGAAGGGCGCCCAGCCCACGGATCAGGTTCACCGCCTGCTCGTGAACGCCGGCATCTGGGAGCGGTACGAGGCGGAGCGCAAGCGCGAATCACGAGCCGTGCGCACCGCGGCCGCGAGGTCGAAGGGTGCCACCGCCCGCGACGCGGACAAGGCTGCCGCGGCGAAGGCCACTGCCGACGCCGAGGCGAAGGCCGCCGCGGCAGCTGAAGCCGATGCGAAGGCCAAGGCCGACGCGGACGCCGCCGAAGCCGCCGCGAGCGAAGCGCCGGCCGAGGAAGCGCCCGTCGAGGAAGCGCCCGTCGAGGAAGCGTCGGCTGACGAGGCCGCAGAGTGAGCGACCGCGACGACGCGAACCTGGACGACATGGACGACGACGTGAGCGATGGCGTCAACGTCAAAGACGAAGAGTTCGACGACGACGAGGACTTCGACGACGAGGTTGCGGGTGAAGGCAACCGCATCGTCGGCGGTCGCGCGAAGGCCGTCGTCGAGCACGTGACGCGCGCGATCGCGGAAGAGCCGGATGCGGTCGAAGTCGAGCTCGTCGAGCGCAGCGACGAGGTGGCGCTGCTCGTGCACGCGGATCCGTCGGACATGGGTCGGCTCATCGGCAAGCGCGGTCGGGTCATCCAGGCGCTGCGCCAGGTGACGCGGGCGGCGGGTGCCGCCGAGGGGATCAAGGTCTCCGTCGACGTTCTCGAGTAGCGCGGGTGCCGTGACCGGAGCCGCGCGGCTCGAGATCGGCCGCATCGGCCGGGCGCACGGCCTGCGGGGGGACGTCGGCGTCAAGCTCACGACGGAGCGGCTCGAACGCCTCGCCCCGGGATCGGTGCTTCACGCGGGTGATCGAGTCCTCGTGGTCGCCGATGCCCGTCTGCACAGCGGTCGCTGGTTGGTGCGCTTCGAGGGCGTGGACGATCGGACTGCGGCCGAGGGCCTGCGCGGGCTCGTGCTCACCGGTGACCCGCTGCCGACCGGCGACGACGAGCTCTGGGTGCACGAGCTCATCGGCCTCCCGGTGCGCGACCGCGAAGGTCGGGATCTCGGTCACGTCCTGGCGGTGGAGGCGAATCCGGCGAGCGATCTGCTCGTGCTCGACGACGATGTGCTCGTTCCGATGACGTTCGTCGTCGAGCAGGGTGCAGAAGGGCTCGTCGTGGATCCGCCCGAAGGGCTGCTCGACGTCAACCGGCGGGACTGACGAGCGCGTGCGCATCGACGTCATCACCATCTTTCCCGAGTACCTCGAGGGCCCGCTCGGTCTCTCTCTGATCGGGCGGGCGCGCGAGCTGGGATTGGTGGACCTCCGGCTGCACGACCCGCGCGAGCACACGACGGATCGGCATCGCAGTGTGGACGACGCGCCGTTCGGCGGCGGCGCCGGCATGGTGATGATGCCGGACGCGCTCTTCGCGACCGTGGAGGCAACGGCTCCGCCGCGGCCGCTGCTCCTGCTCTCGGCGAGTGGGCGGCGCTTCGACCAGGCGATGGCGCGCGGGCTCGCCGATGGTGCCGGGTTCTCGTTGCTGTGCGGCCGGTACGAAGGCGTCGACCAGCGCGTGGCCGACCATCTCTGCGACGGCGAGGTCAGCGTGGGCGACTTCGTGCTCGCCGGGGGCGAAGCGGCCGCGCTCGTCGTCATCGAAGCGGTGAGCCGGCTGGTGCCCGGCGTGCTCGGCAACGACGCGTCGGCGGCCGAGGAGTCGTTCAGCGACGGTCGGCTCGAGTATCCCCAGTACACCCGCCCGGCCGAGTTCCGGGATTGGCCGGTGCCCGAGATCCTGCGCTCGGGCGATCACGCGCGCATCAGCCGCTGGCGGCGGGCGGCGGCGCTGCGGCGCACCCGGGAGCGCCGACCGGACCTGCTCGACGACTCCGAGCTGACGCCGGAGGACCTGGCCGCCCTCGACGAGTTCCCGCCGGAGGACCCGGGTCGATAACATGGAGGCCCCACGCCCGCAGATCAGCGTCGACACCGGCACTGGCCTGCGCCCGCCCGCTCGATTCGAGGAAATGGCCGCGCCATGAACCCCACCGATCTGGTCGACCGCGCATCGTTGCGGGACGACATCCCGCCGTTCGCGCCCGGTGACACGGTCAAGGTGCACGTGCGAGTCGTGGAAGGCACCCGTTCCCGGGTCCAGGTGTTCCAGGGTGTCGTGATCAAGCGCAAGGGCTCGGGTCTGCGGGAGACCTTCACGGTGCGCAAGGTGAGCTTCGGTGTCGGGGTCGAGCGCACGTTCCCGATCCACTCGCCGATCCTCGCCAAGATCGAGGTCCAGACCTACGGCGACGTCCGGCGGGCCAAGCTCTACTACCTGCGCGACCGCATCGGAAAGGCCGCGAAGATCAAAGAGAAGCGGTTCTGACCCAGTCCCTCGGGGCCTACCTTCCCAGGTCACTCCGGCGTCGGCACCGTGGGCCCGCTCCCGCCTTCGCTCGGACTTAGACTGGCTCCAGTCGGAGGTGACGGAGGGCCACGCGTGAGCGCTGAGGATCTCGAGCGATACGAGACCGAGATCGAGCTCCAGCTCTACAAGGAGTACCGCGACGTCTTACCGATGTTCGCGTACGTGGTGGAGACGGAGCGGCGGTTCTACCTGACCAACGGCGTGAAGATGGAAGTACGCAACGAGCAGGGCCGGGTCTACTTCGAGCTCGAGCTCTCGGACGCCTGGGTGTGGGACATGTACCGGCCGGCCCGCTTCGTGGCCAACGTGCGCGTCGTGACGTTCAAGGACGTCAACATCGAGGAGCTCGCCGGCAAGGAGCTGTGAGCCCGGCGCCGCGCGATCCGGCGGCGCCGAATCCGCGTCGGGTCCTGGGCGAGCGCGGTGAAGCTCTCGCGGCGGATTGGTACGAGCGGGCCGGCTACGAGATCCTCGGCCGGAACTGGCGGTGCCGCGCGGGTGAGCTCGACCTCATTCTCGGTCGCGGACGGGCCATCGTGTTCTGCGAGGTGAAGACGCGCTCCAGCACGCGCTTCGGCGCGCCGATCGAGGCGGTGACCCGGGCGAAGAGTCAGCGCATCCGGCGGCTGGCCGCGCAGTGGCTGGCGGAGTCCGCGCTCCACGGTCGTGAGCTTCGCTTCGACGTGGCGTCGGTCATGGTGGAGCGCGATCACCCGCCGGTGATCGAGGTCATCGAAGGCGCTTTCTAGCCTTCTCGCGCGCTCGTTCACTCGCTTTGTCGCGCGCCTTCTGCTCGCGGTGCCAGCAGCCGGTGTGCCAGTGGCGCCTCAGATCGGGGGCCAAGGTCGGCACGACGACCTCATGGCCGAGGCCGGTGGGGATCTCGTGGTCGCAGCCGGGGCAGCGGTACTGCTTCACGGCCTGGTAGGGCTGCACGTGACGAACCTCGACCGGACCGTCCGGCTCGTGGCCGGTCAACCGAGCAGCGCCCAGAGGAGCAGCGCGACGATGACCGCGAGCGCCGCGACGACGAGCACGATGTCACTGCGTCGCTTGGTCTGCGCCCGGAACGGATTGAAGCCCACACGACTACCGTAGCGGCGCCCTGGTGCCATTCAGAATGTGGGAGTGACCGTGGAGACTCTGCTCGTCGACCGTCGAGACGGCATCGTGACCGCGACCCTCAACCGGGCCGACAAGAAGAACGCCATCAACGGAAAGATGTGGCGCGAGCTGATCGAGCTGTTCGACGAGGTTCGGGACACCCCCGATGCACGCGTGCTGGTGATCACCGGCGCCGGCGACGGGTTCTGCTCGGGCGCCGACCTCACCGACGACGACAACTCGGAGAACCTGGGGTCGGGGGTCGGTGGCTCGCTGCGCCAGATGCGGGTCGTCGGTCGGGCGGCGCTGCGACTGCACGAGTTGCCGATCCCGACGATCGCGGCGGTCAACGGGGTCGCGGCGGGTGCCGGCTGCAACCTTGCGCTCGGCTGCGATCTCGTTGTGGCCTCGGAGCGCGCCCGCTTCACGGAGATCTTCGCCAAGCGCGGCCTGAGCGTGGACTTCGGGGGTTCGTGGATCCTGCCCCGGCTCATCGGGCTCCACCGGGCCAAGGAGCTGGTGTTCCTCGCGGACATCATCGATGCCACCGAGGCGGACCGCATCGGGCTCGTCAACCGCGTGGTGCCGCACGCCGAGCTCGGCGGCGCGGTCATGGAGCTCGCGCAGCGACTCGCCGCGCTCCCGCCGGTTCAGCTCTCCTTGAGCAAGCGGTTGCTCAACCAGAGCCTCTCGGTATCCATGGCCGAAGCCCTCGAGTTCGAAGACGTGGCCCAGGTCATGAACTTCCAGTCTGCGGACACCGGCGAGGCGGTTGCCGCGTTCGTCGAGAAGCGCACGCCCACCTTCACCGGGCGCTGACCGTTACGGCTGCCGACCTGGCCTGTGTGGCCGGTCGTTGCGCGGTCGATGCTCGGGCTACCGAACGGATGCGGTGATCAGGCGGGCCCGGTGGGGTCGACCGCAACGGCCGACTCCGCCTTGGCCCGTCGCGCTGCATCCCAATCGGGGTCCGAAACGCGCAGCACCAGCGAGTTGTGGGCTTCCCAGGCGGCGCCACAGGCCGTACACGAGAGCAGGAACGAGCCCCCCGAATACGCCTCGGCCTCGATCGGGGTCCCGTCGTAGGGGCATCTCTGGAAATTCACAAGTGTTGTTTCGACCGTGGGATCGAATTCCTTGACTTCTGTCACAACGAGCAGCAATTCCGGCCTTCCCGGGCCGGCCGGACGCCCCGGTCACCGCTCAGGTGGGCCACACGAGCCCGTGGGCCCGGGTTGCGTGAGCCGCGCGGACGAGCCCCGCAGTGGCCAGCGCGACCGCCCCGGGACTCAGCCCGGTCCGGGTCACGAGCTCGTCCGCCGTGGCCGGCTCACCCCCGAGGGCACGGAACACCGACCGCTCCTCGCCCGTCGCGCCCGGCAGCCCCACGCGGTCTTTCGCGGGATGGCGGCGGCTCCCGGGCGTCAGGCCCAGTGCGACCGCGATGTCGGCCGGGTCGAGCAGTGGTTGCGCGCCCTCGGCGATGAGCTCGTTGCAGCCTCGTGCCGCCGGGTTGCGCCGCGAGCCGGGAATCGCGAGCACCGAGCGGCCGTAGTCGAGCGCGTGGCGTGCGGTGATCCGGGCGCCGCCACGTTGGGTCGCCTCCACCACGATGGTCACGTCCGCCAACGCGGCGATGATCCGGTTCCGCACCGGGAAGCGGGCGGGGTGCGGCCCGATGCCGAAGGGTTGCTCGCTCACCAGCAGCCCATGCTCCCGCACTTGCTCGTGCAGCGCGCCGTGCCGGCGCGGATACACGACGTCGAGACCGGTGGCGACGACACCGATGACCGTGCCACCCGCCGCCAGGGCGCCGTGATGCGCTTCACCGTCGATTCCGATCGCGAGTCCACTCACGACCACGATGCCGGCCCGGGCCAGAGCGGCCCCGAGCTCACGCGCGTCGGCCAGCCCGTGCGGCGTCGCGGCGCGCGTCCCCACAACCGCGACGCGAGGCTGCTCGAGCACGTCGAGCCGTTGACCCTCGGCGAAAAGCACCGCGGGTCGGTCGTCGATACCCTCGTCGATCGGGTACCGCGGTCCTCCGACGTACAGGACATGCGTACCGCGCCGGACCACTGCGGGGGTCATCGCCGCCGCCGTCGCATCGACCGCGGCGGCCCACGACCGGGCAACGTCGGAGCGGCGCGGGTCCGCACCATCGAGTGCCTCCGCTGCCCGACCGGCCCTGACCGCGGCCAGCGCGGCGGCCGGCTCCGGCCAGCGCGTCAGCAGCCGCAGCAAGCGCGCGGGTGTGACCCGGGGGAGCGCAGCAAGGGTCGCCGCCGCGTGCCGGTCCGCGGCGCCCGCGTCTGCGCCGTCGGTTCCGGACACGCTCACGGGACCTCACCTCGCAAGGACGCCGCGAGCGCGACGTGCTCGGCCGAGATCGCCGGCGTGTCTTCGAGGTCGGCGAGCGTGCGGGCGACGCGGCGAACCCGGGCCGCGCCCCGCCCGGTCAGCTGGTGCTCTTCCACGACGAGGCACCAGGCGTCCGCCACCTCGTTGGTGAGCGTGACGTAGTGGTCCAGCGCGCCGGCGGGGACGTGCGCGTTGCGTCGCCAGGGCGTACCCCGCAACCGAGCGCGCTGCCGCTCGACGGCCGCGAGCACCCGCGCGGCAACCACCTCGGAGGGTTCACCAGGGCCGTCGGCCGGTTGCGGGCCGGCGACGCGCAACCGGAGATCGAAGCGGTCGAGGAGCGGTGCCGACAAACGGCGCCGGTACCGCGCCCGCTGCCACTCCGTGCACCGGCACCGCGCGGCTTCGAGCCCGCACGGGCAGGGGTTGGTGCACGCGACGAGCAGGAACTCGGCCGGGAGCTCGAGCGTCAGCGCCTGGCGTGAGATGCGGACCACCCGCTCCTCGAGCGGCTGGCGGAGCGCGTCGAGCGCCGACGGCGGGAACTCGCCGAGCTCGTCCAGGAACAACACGCCGCGATGCGCCCTCGTCACCTCGCCCGGTTGCGGTCGGACGGAGCCGCCACCGACGAGCGCCACGGTGGACGCGGTGTGATGCGGCGCGCGGAACGGCCGGTGCCGGGCGAGTCGGGCGGGGGGCACGCCGCCGGCGACGGATTGGATGCGGGTGACCTCGAACGCTTCGTCGGGGTCGAGCGGAGGAAGGATCGACGGGAGTCGCCGGGCGAGCATCGTCTTCCCGGTGCCGGGCGGTCCGGCGAGGATCAGATGATGCGAACCTGCCGCCGCGACCTCGAGCGCGACGCGCGCGGTGGCGAGGCCGCGCACGTCCACCAGGTCGAGTGGCTCGGAGCCGACGAGCTCGTCCTCGCCCGCGGCCGGGGGCGGCGTGTCGGGTTCCGGCCAGGCCAGCGCACCTTGCAGGCACTGGCTCAGCTCGGCCAGGGTCCGGGCCGACCGGATCTTCACGCTCGGGAGCAGCGCGGCTTCGATCGCGTTGCCGATCGGGACGATGAGCGTCTCGATGCCGGTCCGGCGCAACACGTCGGCGAGGGCCAGGGTCCCGGGCACGGACCGGACCGATCCGTCGAGTCCGAGCTCGCCCAGGACGCCGACGCCGTGCAAGCAGTCTTCGGGAAGCACTGACTCGGCCAGCATGAGGCCGAGCGCCACGGCGAGCTCGAGACCGGCGCCGGTCTTGCGGACGTTGCCGGGCGCGAAGTTGACGGTGATGCGCTTGAGTGGGAAGACGACCTCGGACGACTGGAGCGCGGCACGCACGCGCTCGCGTGATTCGCGCCCGGCCGCGTCGGGCAGGCCGACGACGTGGTAGCCGGGGAGGCCACCACTGACGTGCACCTCGACCCAGACCGGTTGACCGTCGACGCCGAGCAGCGTTGCGCTGGGGATCGAGGCGAGCACGAAGGGACCTCCCGGAACCGGTGGACGGATGGGAGGGCCGATTCCCGGATGCACGAACCGGGTGGACCGCGGCGACCTCGACGGTACGGCGAACCTAATCGAGGGGTGGGACAGGAGTCCCGGGAGTCCCGAGAGCCCCGGGAGCCCCGGGAGCCCCGGGAGCCCCGGGAGCCCCGGGAGCCCCGGGAGCCCGGCAGCCAATCCGCGCGGTTCCCATGGCTCCGGAGCGACGTTGTCTAAATTCTGACTTCCGGCTTTCATAGGCCGGCTAGGGCTGGGGGGCTCGCCATGCGTCGACGGCTCATGCTCGTGCTGGGCGGTTCAGTGGTCGCGGCGGCCCAGGTGGTCTTCGCTGGTTCCGCGAGCGCGAACATCCCGAAGCCACCAAAGCCGACCGTCACCGCGCATGGCCATGTTGCCTGCAGGATGAATGGAACGGTGAAGTACCGGCCGGCGTTGAAGCGGGCGGCGGTCCCGACTTCGATCGCGGTGAAGGCATCGTTGTCGTGTTCGATCGGGACGACCGGGAACTCTCTGGTGACGGTCAAATCGGGGAAGCTCCTCGGTTCGAGCACTTCGTACAGCGGGAGCTGCGCGACGCCCAACCCGAAGCAATTGACCGCCTCGATCGTGTGGAAGCCCTCGTACGGAAAGGTGAATCCGACCACCGTCGTGTTCGGCGCGCCGGTCGGCGGCGGCGGCTTCATCGCCCACCGCTTCTCGAATGGTCTGGTCGCCGGCTCGTATGCCGGTGAGCGCCCGACGGCCTCGTTCAACAGCATCGTTTCCTCGACGAGCTGTCCGAAGAAGGGAATCAAGGGCTGGTCCTTCTCAGGGCAGACCTTCGACATCAACATCGTCGGCTGCGACAAGAACATCCCGACGTCGTGGGGCGTCGGCCAAGTCGACGACGTGACTCGCGCGGACAACGGTCACGTGTGGTTCGTCGTGGTCCCCGCCTATCGCTACACGCAGATGTGCCATCCCACCGGCACGATCACGTGGTCGTACGACACCGGCGCCAACCCGTTGTGTCGGGGTGCCGTCAACGCTCCGCTGGCGGACTCCGGGTACAACACCGTGACCAGCTACACCTCGCGAACCGGCCTCGCGTTCAACCCGGAAGGTCATTACTTCGGTGTGGACACGGGGATCAATCTGGCCCGCGACGGCGACCCGCTCTGCAACCAATTCCATATCCACTACTCCGGCGACAGCGTCTACAAGCCGTTCACCATGTGAGAGCTGTGCTCCGATCCCTCACGCGCCGCCGCGCCCGTCGGTAGCGTGCTGGCGTGCCGGGTCCCACCCCTGAGGAGCTCACCGCTCTCGGTCTCTATGACCCCGACGACGAGCTCGCATCCGAGCGGCTCGAGCTCATCGAGTACCTGCTGAGCGTAGGGGCGACCCTCGACGAGATGGTGGCGGCGATGCCGGATCTTGCTGGCGTGGCCTCGACCCGCGCGCTGTTGGGCGCCGGAGAGCGCTTCACCCAGGCCGAAGCCGCTGCGCGGGCCGGAGTATCGGTGGAGATATGGGCACGCTTCTGGCGCGCCGCGGGGTTCCCGGATCCCGGTCCCGACGCGCGCGTCTGCACCGACGAGGACGTCGAGATGCTGCGAATCTTCGAAGTCGGTGCCGAGCTGCTGGGCGAGGACGTGGTGATGCAGATCGCGCGCGTCATCGGCTCGTCGATGGCCCGGGTCGCGGATGCGACGATCGGAGCCTTCGTCGTCAACGTGGCCGCGCCGTCGCTCGAGGACGATCCCGGTGGCCTGAGCCTGGCCCGCGCGAACACGGAGGCGATCACGCTGCTGCGCCAAGCCGCAGGTGCGATCGACGTCATCTTCCGCCGCCACGTCGAGCTGCTCCAACGGCCACTCAGCTCGGGGGACCAGCGGACCCAACGGCTCACCGTCGGGTTCGCGGACCTCGTCGGCTCGACTGCACTCTCGCAACGGCTCTCGCTGCGCGAGCTCAGCGCTACCCTCGCCGAGTTCGACGAGCTCGTGTCCGATGTCGTGGTCAACGCAGGCGGCCGCGTGGTGAAGCTCATCGGCGACGAGGTGATGTACGTCGTCGCGGACCCCCGTGCCGGATGCGAGATCGCGTTGGCCCTGGCCGATCGCTTCTCCGGCCATCCGCGCTTGCCGCCGGTACGCGGCGGCGTCGCGTTCGGTGCGGTGTTGAGTCGCGACGGCGACTACTTCGGCCCGATCGTGAGTCTCGCGTCACGCATGGTCCGGCTCGCCGCGCCGGGTGCAGCGCTGGCGACCGCGGAGCTACGCGACGCGGTCGACGACTACCGCTTCACGTCGATCGGCGACGTCGAGCTCAAAGGCTTCGACGAGCGCGTCGAGCTGTTCGAGCTCAGCCGGGCCTGAGCGATCGCGCCGATCCTGACGTGCGGCCGGTAGCCTCGTAGAGATGCATTGGGATGTCGACGGGTATGTCGGCTCACTCACGGCCGCCAGTCCCCACACGCGCGAGGCCTACGAACGTGACGTGCGCCAGTTCGTCGCGTGGGCGGAGCGCGGCGGCTGCAGCGACCCTGCATCGCTCGATCACGCGAAGCTGCGTCGCTACCTCGCGTACCTCGGCACGCAACGGCTGGCGCGCCGGACGATCTCGCGCAAGGCCGCGTCAATCCGCTCGTTCCTCCGCTACCTCAAGCGTCACGGCGTGGTGGGAGACACCGGCCGGTCGCTGCGCGCGCCCAAGGGCTCCGCGCGACTGCCACGGGTGCCCCACGCGGCGGAAGCCACCGCGCTGCTCGACCGGGCCGCGGACGCTGAGCCACTCGAAGACCCCTTCGCCCGCGCCCTGGTGCTGCGGGACATCGCCGTGCTCGAGATCCTCTACGGCACGGGGCTGCGGGTCTCCGAGTGCTGCGGGCTGGCGCCGCCGGACTGCGACCTCGACCGCGGGACGCTGACCGTTCTCGGGAAGGGGGCCAAAGTGCGGAGGCTGCCCCTCGGGGCTCCAGCCGCCGAGGCGCTCCGCCACTGGCTCCGCGACGGGCGGGAAGTGGTCGCGGGGGCCGAAAGCCCCCCGGATGCCGTTTTCCTCAATCAACGGGGAAAGCGCCTGTCCACACGGGATGCCCGGCGCATCCTGGAGCGCCACCCGCTGCCCGACGGCCGTACGTTGCACCCCCACGTGCTCCGGCACGCCTACGCTACGCACTTGCTCGAAGGTGGTGCCGACCTGCGTGCCGTGCAGGAGCTGCTCGGCCATTCGGACCTGGCTACCACCCAGATCTACACCCATCTGACCCGCGAGCGCCTCCGGGCGGTCTACGAGGCAACCCATCCCCGTGCCTGACGATGTGACCACCGTCTCCGCGAAAGCCGACGCCGCCGAGGTCGTCGCCGCGCTCTGGCACGACTACAAGGAGGGTGGTACCTCCGACGCGCGCGAGCGGTTGATCCTGCACTACTCGCCGTTGGTGAAGTTCGTCGCCGGCCGTGTCGCCGCCGGCCTGCCCCAGAACATCGAGCAGGCCGACCTCGTGAGCTACGGGATCTTCGGCCTGATCGACGCGATCGACAAATTCGATCCCGGCCGTGGCTTCAAGTTCGAGACGTACGCGATCTCGCGCATCAAGGGCGCCATCATCGACGAGCTGCGTTCGATCGACTGGGTGCCGCGATCGGTGCGTTCGAAGGCCCGCTCGATCGAACGCGCGTACTCGAAGCTCGAGAACGAGCTTCTGCGCACCCCGGAGGAGAGCGAGGTCGCTTCCGAGCTCGGTGTCACCGAGGGAGAGCTGGCGCAGACGCTGTCGCAGATCAGCTTCGTCGGTCTCGTCGCGCTCGACGAGCTGCTCAGCGCGAGTGACCGCGGTGGCAACACGACCGTCGGCGACACGATCGCCGACAAGGTGAACGACCCGGTCGCCGCGTTCGAGGTCGACGAGATGAAGCACGTGCTCGCCGACGCGATCAACCGGATGCCCGACCGCGAACGACTCGTGCTCACGCTCTATTACTACGAGGGCCTCACGCTCGCGGAGATCGGCGAGGTCCTCGGCGTCACCGAGAGCCGGGTGTGCCAGATCCACACGAAGGCGATCCTCCAGCTGCGCTCCCGTCTGGTCGAGCCGGCATCCGACCGCCCCGCCTGATCGACCTCGGCGCCGCGAAGCCGCTGGTGCGCGTCACACCCCTGCTGTAGGTTCGAGAGCTCTTCCCCCGATCGGCTTCCCCCTCCCGCGCGTCGCTAATGACGGGAGTCGCCGATGGGGCCCCTTTCCCCTCGTTCTCGGTTCATCGCGCCCGCGGTCGGGCTCGCCATCGCGCTGACCGCGGCGCTCGTCTCGTTCTCGACCCCACTCCCGCTCGCCGCGGCCGAGCTGCCGCAACCGGGAGCCTGGCTGCGCCCGGTGCCCGGCGCGCTGGCCCGCCCGTTCGTCGAGCCCGTCTCGAGGTACGGCGCCGGGCATCGCGGCGCGGACCTCGTTGCGCGGCCGGGGACGCCGGTTCGCGCCGCGAACGCGGGCGAGGTCTCGTTCGCCGGTCCCGTCGCCGGCTCCCTGCACGCCGTCATCACCCACGCGGGTGGTCTCCGCACCTCGTACTCGTTCCTGGCGACCGTCGCGGTCCGGCGGGGCGAGCGAGTCGCCCGCGGCGCCGTGATCGGCACCGCGGGTGGGGGAGCAGGAGACCATGCGGGAGTGCTGCACCTCGGCCTGCGGGTGGGGGATCGCTACGTCGACCCGATGGCCCTGTTCACGCCCACCGACCTCACCCGCCTGATCCGCCTGGTCCCGGTCGACGAACCGGCGCAGCGCGGCCTTGATCCACCGGCAGTGGAACGCCGCTCGCTGGCCGAGTCGTTGCATCTCCCACGCGGTGTGCCGGGCGCCGAGCCTGAAGCCGGCCCGGGCGCGCTGGATCGTCTCGGCGACACGCTGGGTGAGATGGCTGCCGCCGCCGGCCGGCTCACCGCGCCGGTGCGGGGGCCGCTCTCGCTCATCGGCGCCGCCGCGGCGCGGGTCTGGCGCGGATCCGCTGTGTCGGCACTCCTCACCGATGTCCGCACCGCCGCCGACCGGCTCCTGGACTGGGCGCGCACGCGGGCGCACTGTGTGAGCGACCCGTCCCCGCCCCCGGGCGGGGGTGGTTCGGGGCACACTGTCATGGCGGTCGCCGGGATCAACAGCAGCACGGATCCCGAGACGGGCGCGACGTTCGCGCTGGACACCGACCGGCTCGGCTACCACGGGAGCGAAGTCCATTATTTCTCCTACGCGGTGGACGGCGGGGCGTACGGGCGCGCGGCCACGACGGGGAGCATCCGGCGCGCGGCGGCCGCGCTGGGCGACCAGCTCCGTGCGCTCGAACGGGAGCATCCGGGTCGCGAGGTGGACCTGATCGGCCACTCCCAGGGTGGCGTGGTCATCGCGTCCTTTCTCCACGACGGGTACCGGGGCGCCGATCCCACGCTCCCGCCCCTCGGTACCGTCGTGACGCTGTCCTCGCCGTTGCGGGGCGCGCCGGTCGCAACCGCCGTGCGCGGCGTGCGCGAGACCGCGGCGGGACGTGCCGTGCTCGACGCGGCCGACCGGCGGGTCTCCGGCGCCCTGCCGCCGGCCGCGGCACCCGCGACCCGGCAGCTCGCGGAGGGCTCACGAGTCATCCGGGAGATCGGCGGCGGGGCGTTGCCCGAGCAGATCGATCTCACCGCGCTCGGTGGCATCGACGACTTCGTCGTCCCGGTCGACCACGCGTCGCTGCCCGGATCGCCGAGCGTCACCGTGAACCCACCCGGACCGAGTGACCACAGCGGAGTGCTCACGGATCCGACCTCGCTCGACACGGCCCGGCTCGCGCTCGAGCACCGACCGCCGCCGTGCGTGGGGGTGGTGGACGGTGTGCGGGGCGCCGTCGAGCCCGTGGTCATCAGCCGGGCGGAGCACACCGCCGGCGAGGCCGCCCGAGCCGCCGCCCAGCTCGCCGACACGGTCAGGAACCGCCGGAGGGCGCCGAGCCGGAGGCGGTGAGGTGTTCGCCCTCCGGAGATCTTCAGAAGTGACGCCGGAGGGCGCCGAGCCGGAGGCGGTGAGGTGTTCGCCCTCCGGAGATCTTCAGAAGTGACGCCGGAGGGCGCCGAGCCGGAGGCGGTGAGGTGCTCGCCCTCCGCAGACCCAGAGAAAGAGGTACGTCATGACGTTCTGGACCGATGCCCGGCCCGCGACCCCGAGGTTCCGCTGGCGCCGCACCCGGCTACCGGCGATGGGATCGTTCCGGCCCGGTCGGCGGGGGAGTGGGAAGCGACCCGGACCACGGTTGATCGTGGGCGTGCTGGTCGCAACGGCGGTGGTCGGTGGCGCGGGGTGGGTGATCGTGCGGTCCGGTGACGGGCCCGCGGCGAGCGCGGCGGCAGCCTCGAGACGGCATCCGAACCCGAGCGCGTCGCCGGTGATCGACGCGAGCTGGTCGCAGACGCTGCGGGACTACCCCCAGTCCCTGCTCCGCGACGCGCGCGGGATCATCGTCATCGGCTCGAGCTGGGTCAGCGAGGTCGACCTTCCCGGCGGGGATTCGCGCTGGCGGGCGCACACCGAGCCGCTGAACCCGCAAGCCGCGTTGCGGGGCGACACCATCCTGTTGAGCACCGAGCCCGGCTTCGTGGCGCTCGACCGGGCGACGGGGAAGCAGCGCTGGCGGACCGACACACCGGAGACCCCCGGGCCGGTGGCGCTGGTCGGACCCGACGGCACCGCGGCCATCGCCCTCGTGTCCACGGAGCAAGGCGGGCTCGTGGGGCTCGACAGCCGGACCGGGAAGTCGCGGTGGTCGGTGCGGTACCGCGGCTTCCTCGAAGGGGTGCCGGCGGGCGACGACACCTCCGGCACGGTGGCCACACTCTGGCGGTACGGCGACGCCAGCCGGCTCCGGGTCATCGATGCCTCGACCGGGACGCTCCGATGGGAGCAGGAGCTGGGGCTCATGTCCGGCTCACCGATCGTCGTCGACGGGCCGGGCGGCCGCCGCCGGGTCGTCGTCGGATCGGGCAACGGCAACTATGACAGCGAGGTCCGGGCCTACGACCTCAGCAGTGGGCGCCTCCGTTGGCGCGCGCCGATGCCGGCGTCGTTCCAACCCGACCTGGTGCCACTCGCCGACGGGAACGCGCTCTACGTGATGGACCAGCTCAGCCACGTCTCGCGGTTCGACCTGTCCACGGGCCGGCACCGGTGGACCACCGACACGGGGTCGATCGCCATCGACGGCACCCCGGCCCGGGCGGGGAGCGCGATCCTCGTCACGAGCCTCTCTGACGACGTGGTGACCCTGGACCGCACGACTGGCGCGATTCGGGCGCGTCGCCGGACCGCCGGAGTCCCGATCGACCTCGTCGTGGCCCACCACCTCGTGCTCGTCGCACAACGGCTGGTCGAGCAGCGCCATCTTCAGGCCTTCCCGGAGGCGTTGATGGCGGGATCGGCTCGGAAGCCCGGATGAGGCCTCGGCTAGAGTGCCCGGCGACCCGAGCATTCGGCTTGGGATCTCGCACGCCCGGCACCCAAAGGTCGCCTCCGGTCACGTACCGGCGGTGCAGCACGGGCGGAAGGATCAAGAACCCGAGGGAAGGAACTTCCGCGTGGCTGTCGTCACCATGAAACAGCTGCTGGAGGCCGGTGTGCACTTCGGCCACCAGACGCGTCGTTGGAACCCGAAGATGCGGCGATTCATCTTCGGTGAGCGCAACGGCATCTACATCATCGACCTGCAGCAGACCCTGGAGCGGATCGACACCGCATACCGGTTCGTCCGCTCCACCGTCGCCGACGGGGGCACCGTCCTGTTCGTCGGCACGAAGAAGCAGGCTCAGGAGCCCGTGCAGAGCCAGGCGCTGCGCTCCGGCCAGCCCTACGTCAACTTCCGTTGGCTCGGCGGCATGCTCACCAACTTCCAGACGGTCCATGCCCGCGTCGCCAAGCTGCGGGAGCTCGAACGCCTCGTGCAGACCGGCGAGGTCGAGCAGATGATCAAGAAGGAAGGCCTCAAGGTCCGGCGCGAGCTCGTGAAGCTCGACCGGAACCTGGGCGGGATCCGCAATCTCGAGAAGCTCCCGGCCGTCGTCTTCGTGATCGACACCAAGAAGGAGCACATCGCGGTCACCGAGGCGAACCGCCTCGGCATCCCGGTGGTGGCCGTCGTCGACACGAACTGCGACCCGGACATCATCGACTACGTGATCCCCGGCAACGACGACGCGATCCGCGCTTCGAACCTGATGTGTCGCGTGATCGCCGACGCCGTGGAGGAAGGCCGTCATCTCGCGCAGAAGCGTGGCGCGCGTGCCGGTACGAAGGCCGAGGCCGTCGCGCCGAAGCCGTTGAGCCCCGAGCAGCAGCGCAAGCGGGCCGAGGAGCAGGCCGAGGCGCGCAAGCAGGCGGCGGCCGACCAGGTCGCGCGCGAGCAGCGGCTCGCGGCGGCCAAGGCCGAGAAGGCCAGTGCCCCGGCGGAGGCCGAGGCCGAAGCAGGGGCCGAAGCAGGGGCCGTGGTGCCCGAGTCCACCGGCAAGCCGATCGAGCCGCCGCGTGTGGAGGATCCGACGATCGACGCGGAGGCAGCCCGCACCGAGGTGCAGGAGAGCGACCGTGGCTGAGGTCTCCGCGAAGGACGTCGCCGCGTTGCGCAAGCTCACCGGCGCCGGGATGATGGACTGCAAGATGGCGCTCCAGGAGAACGACGGCGACCAGGAGGCCGCCAAGGACTGGTTGCGCACGAAAGGCCTGGCCGGGGCGTCCAAGCGCGCCGGTCGGAGCGCCGAGCAGGGCACGGTCGACGTGGTGTTCGACGACTCGGTGGCCGCGCTCGTCGAGCTCACCTGCGAGACGGACTTCGTGGCCAAGGGCGCCGACTTCGTCGGTACGGTCGCGGCGTTGACCCGCCAGGTCGAGGATCAGGGCGACGCCGCTCTCGCCCTGCAGGCGTTCGAGGGCTCGACCGTCGAGGAGTACATCACGCAGCTCAGCGCCAAGCTGGGGGAGAAGATCGAGCTCGGCCGGGTCGTCCGCTACGAGACCGACGAAGGGCTGCTCGACGGCTACAAGCACATCCAGAACGAAAGGGGCACGATCGGCGTGCTCGTCGAGCTCGGCGGCGTGGACCGATCGGACCCGAAGGCCCGCGAGGTCGCCCACGACCTGGCGCTCCACATCGCCAGCGCCGCCCCCCGCTTCGTACGCCGCGAGGACGTCCCCGACGACGCGATCGAGAAGGAGCGCGCGCTGCTCACCGAGCTCACGCGCAACGAGGGCAAGCCGGAGAACGCGATCGAGAAGATCGTGTCGGGCCGGATCCAGGGCTTCTACAAGGACTACGTGCTGCTGGAGCAGGGCTTCGTACGTGATCCCAAGGTCACGGTGCGCTCGCTCCTCGAAGGCCTCGGCGCCGACGCGGTGGTGCGACGGTTCACCCGCGTCAAAGTCGGCGAGGAATAGGGTCCACCTGGACGCCGAGCAGGAGAGCTGATGGCCCAGAGCCAGTTCCGCCGAGTGGTACTGAAGCTCTCGGGTGAGGCGTTCGCCGACACCAGCATCTCCTTCGGGATCGATGCCGCCGTCGTCCAGCGCATCGCCGAAGAGGTGGCCGAGGCGCGCGTCGAGCTGAACGTCGAGATCGCGATCGTGGTCGGTGGCGGCAACATCTTCCGCGGCATGAGCGGCGCGACCCGTGGCATGGACCGCGCCCGCGCCGACTACATGGGCATGCTCGCGACCGTCATCAACGCGCTCGCGCTGCAGGACGCGCTCGAGAACGTCGGCCAGCCCACCCGGGTCCAGACCGCGATCACGATGGCCCAGATCGCCGAGCCCTACATCCCGCTCCGGGCGATCCGGCACCTCGAGAAGGGTCGGATCGTGGTGTTCGCCGCCGGTACCGGCAACCCGTACTTCACCACCGACACCACCGCGGCGCTGCGCAGCGCCGAGGTCGGCGCCGAGGCGATCCTGAAGGGCACGCACTCCGGGGTCGACGGCATCTACACCGCGGATCCCCGGCTCGATCCCAGCGCGGTGAAGCTGACGGAGATCAGCCATTTCGAGGTGCTCAACCGGGGCCTGAAGGTGATGGACTCCACGGCCATCACGTTCTGCATGGACAACAAGCTCCCGATCATCGTCTTCGACGTCACCAAGCCCGGCAACATCCACCGGGCGCTCGTCGGGGACCCGATCGGGACGCTCGTGAGCTCGAGGGAGGGCTAGACCGTGGCGAGTGCCGGTGACATCACGAAGAGCTGCCGTCAGCGCATGCGCAAGGCGGTCGAGCACCTCCAGGAGGAGTTCGGGAGCATCCGCACGGGGCGGGCGATGCCGGCCCAGGTCGAGAAGATCATGGTCGACTACTACGGCGCCCAGACCCCGCTCCAGCAGCTCGCCGGTTTCAGCGTGCCCGAGCCCCGGGTGCTGCTGGTCCAGCCGTACGACAAAGGCGCGATGAAGGCCATCGAGAAGGCCATCCAGCAGAGCGACCTCGGCATCAACCCCGGGAACGACGGCCAGGTCATCCGCCTGACCTTCCCCCAGCTCACCGAGGAACGGCGCAAGGACCTGGTGAAGGTGGTGAAGACGAGGGCCGAGGAGGGGCGGGTCTCGGTGCGCAACGTCCGCCGGGACGCCCGCAAGGAGCTCGAAAGCCTCGAGAAGGCGCACGAGATCTCCCGGGACGAGCTGGACCGGACCGAGAAGGAGCTCGAGAAGGCCGTCCACGAGGTGATCGCCGAGATCGACGAGATGGTGGTGCACAAGGAGCGCGAGCTGCTTGAGGTCTAGCCTGGACCGCGGGCCAACCGGAGGATGCCGTGACCGACCGTCGCGACGAGGAATTAGACGAGGAAGCAAGCGATCGGCCTGCCGCGCCCGCGCGCAAGAACCCTGAAGGCGTACGGATTCTCGGGGCCGAAGAGGCCCAGGCGGCGATGGACGCGGGCACCGTCGGCCGCCGGCTGGGGGACTCGGCCACCCGCTACGGCGATGTCCCGGCCCGCCCCGACCCCGCCATCCGGCCGTCGGCCCGCTTCCCGCGTGCTGCCGACGAGCCGGTGCCCGATGTGGTGGCCAAGCCCACTCCCGACGAGCTCGACTCGTCCGATCCGGGCGAGACCGCCGGACCACGATCTGAGGAGGACCAGGCGAGCCCGGACCAAGAAGACCTCTGGGGCGCAACCGAGCCCGAGCCGGTGACCGTGTCCGAGACGGACGCGGAGCCGGAGCCCGACATCGAGTCCGACGCGCCGGTGGCGATCGACCTCGCCGCCGACGAGGACGACGCGGCGCCGGTCGCCGAGGACGACGCCGAGGCGCACGACGACGCGTGGACGGCACCCGTCTCGGCTGACGACACCGGAGAGCCGGCGTCGCCCGCGCTGCCGCACTGGAGCGAGCCGCCGACGGGCGAGATGCCGATGCTGCTGCCCGAGGCCGACCCGGTCGACCTGACCGGCGAGGAGAACCTCGACGCGTACGCCGCCGCGGCGAGCACCGCGGGCGGGCCCCGGTTCCTCACCGGCGTCGGCGACTGGGCTCAGGAAGACCTGGACTCGATGGACGCGCTCGGTGACGACTCGACGAACGTCGGCGCCCTGGCCAATGCGCCCGAGGACGACGACACCGCCTTCGACCGTGAGGTCGCGGCCCGGCGCAAGATCAAGCCGCGGGCCGAGGGTGCGGCCCGGGTCGGCGCCCCGCCCCGGCCGCCGCGTCCGGCGCGCCCGCCCCGGCCGGAGGACGAGCTGGCGGTACCGGCGCCCGAAGCCGATCTCACCACCCGGATCATCACCGGCGTCGGCATGGCGGTGCTCGCGCTCATCTGCCTGAAGCTCGGCCGCGACGCCACCACGGTGCTCGCCACCGCGATCGTCGGGATCGCATCGCTCGAGCTCTTCCAAGGATTGCAGCGGCGCGGGTTCCGCCCCGCCACGGCACTCGCGGTGCTCGGCTCGATCGCCATCGTGCCGCTCGCGTACCAGCGGGGTGAGTTCGCGTTCCCCTTCACGCTGGCGCTCGTCACCATCTTCACCTTGCTCTGGTACCTCTTCCAGGTGGTGCGGGCCCGGCCGGTCGTGAACGTCGCGACCACCGTGATGGGCTTCGTCTACGTGGGGTGCCTGGGCGCGTTCGCGGGGCTCCTGCTCAGCTACCAGAACGGCGTCGGCCTCATCCTCGGGGTTGCCCTGTGCGTCGTCGCGTACGACATCGTCGGCTACGTCGTGGGTTCGCAGTTCGGCAAGACCCGGGTCGCCCCGATGATCTCGCCCAACAAGACGATCGAAGGACTCGTCGCGGGCATGGTGGCGTCGATCGTCGTCGCGCTCGTGATCGTCAACCGGATCACGCCGTGGAACGAGCTGACCGATGCGCTCGCGCTCGGAATCGTCGTGGCGATCGCGGCGCCGCTCGGCGACCTGTGCGAGTCGATGGTGAAGCGGGATCTCGGGGTCAAGGACTTCGGGACGCTGCTGCCCGGTCACGGGGGGATCCTGGACCGGTTCGACGCGATCCTGTTCTGCCTGCCCGCGGTCTACTACCTCGCTCGCGCGCTGACGATCGGCTGATGACCGGCCCCACCAACGTCGTCCTCCTGGGTTCGACGGGGTCGGTCGGGACGCAGGCGCTCGAGGTCATCCGCGACCATCGCGAGGACTACCGGGTGGTTGCGCTCGCCGCGGGCCGCAATGCCGAGCTGCTCGCCGCGCAGGCGGCCGAGTTCGGTGTCGCGGCGAACCGGGCGTGCCTGGCCGGCGATCACCCGGACGTGCTGGGCGATCTGGCCGCGCTTCCCGAGGCGGACGTGGTGCTGAACGCGGTGGTGGGGTTCGCCGGGCTCCCGGCGACGCTCGCCGCACTCGCGCACGGCAAGCGCCTCGCGCTGGCGAACAAGGAGAGCCTGATCGCCGGGGGGCCGGTGGTCGCCAAGGCGCGCGTCGACGGCGGTGGCGAGATCGTGCCGGTCGACTCGGAGCACTCGGCGATCTACCAGGCCCTGCGGTCCGGCCGGGCGAGCGAGGTGGCGAAGATCATCCTGACCGCCAGCGGGGGGCCGTTCCGGGGCCGCACCCGGGCCGAGCTCGCCGGCGTCACCGTGGCCGACGCCCTGAACCACCCGACGTGGAGCATGGGTCCGAAGATCACCGTCGACTCGTCGACGCTCATCAACAAGGGCCTCGAGGTGATCGAGGCCCATGAGCTGTTCGGGGTGGACTTCGACCAGATCGACGTCGTCGTGCACCCCCAGTCCGTGATCCACGGCATGGTCGAGTTCACCGACGGGGCCACGATCGCCCAGCTGTCGCTGCCGGACATGCGGCTGCCGATCGGCCTGGCGCTCGGGGCCCCGCACCGCCTGGACCAGGCCTTCGGGGCGATCGACTGGGCCGACCTCCGTGAGCTGACCTTCGAGCCACCCGACCGGGAGGCGTTCCCGGGCCTGGGGCTGGCCTACGCCGCCGGGCGGGCCGGCGGGGGGGCACCGGCCACTCTCAGTGGCGCAAACGAGGTGGCGGTGGAGGCGTTCCTCGGCGGGCAGATCCCCTGGCTGGGCATAGCGGAGACCGTCGACGCGGTGCTCCAGGCCGGGACCGGGAACGTCGATGACGTCTCAGACGTTCTGGAAACGGACCGGGTGGCGCGCGAGCGCGCCCGGAACTTCATCGCCACCCGAGCCGCGTGAGGATCCCTTGAGAGACCCGCTGGACGATGCACCCCCGGTAGAGACCCGCAAGGCGGTGACGGGTGTCGCCGTGATGCTGGTCGGGATCGCGCTCCTCGTGCTGGCGCGACCCTCGTCATGGGTGACGATCTCGATCGTCATCGGGTTGATCCTCACGATCATGCTGCACGAGGCAGGCCACCTGGTCATGGCCAAGCGCGCCGGGATGAAGGCCACCGAGTTCTTCGTGGGCTTCGGCCCGCGCATCTGGTCGTTCCGCAAGGGCGAGACCGAGTACGGGGTCAAGGCCATTCCGGCCGGTGGGTACGTCCGGATCATCGGCATGAGCAACCTCGAGGAGACCGACCCGCAGGACGAGCCGCGCACCTACCGCGCGGCCACGACCGGCAAGAAGCTGAAGGTCATCCTGGCGGGAGTCACGGTCAATCTGCTCATCGCCTACATCCTCTTCTTCGTCGTCATCGTCGGCAACGGCGAGTTCGTCCCCGGCCACTCGATCGACTCGGTCCAGAAGGGCATGCCGGCGGCAGTGGTCGGGCTGAAGCCCGGCGACAAGGTCGTCGCGGTCGACGGGAACCGGATCACCAACTGGGACGAGCTCGGCAAGAACGTGCGACCGAACGCCGGCCAGCAGATCACCGTCACCGTCGTCCGCCATGGTGAGCCCCTTCAGGTCACCGTCACCCCGGTCAAGGTCGACGGGGTCGGCAAGCTCGGCGTGGTGCCGAACAGCGTGCGCCACACCTACTCGGTGCTCGAAGCGATCCCGCAGTCGTTCAACTGGATGGGCCGCGCGACGGCGGCCACAGTGGGCGGTCTGGCGAAGGTGTTCTCGCCGTCCGGCGTCGAGAAGTACAGCAAGACCGTCACGAACCCGAACGGGAAGGGTTCGTTCAGCAACCAGGAGCGGCCCCGCTCGATCGTGGGCATCGTCGCCGACGGCGGCAGCATCGTCGGCGGCAGCGTCTGGGTGCTGCTGGTCCTCCTGGCGACGATCAACCTGTTCCTCGCGCTGTTCAACCTGATCCCGTTGCTCCCGTTCGACGGCGGGCACGCCGCGGTGGCGATCTACGAGTCGATCGCCTCGAAGGTCACGGGACGCGCGGTCAGGGTCGACTACCGCCGGCTCATGCCCATCACGGCCGCGGTGCTCGTGGTCGTGCTCGCCCTCGGCCTCTCGACGATGTACCTCGACGTGAGGAACATCATCACCGGCACCTAGCTACCGGGACGCCTTCGCCGCCGGCTTCGCCTTCGGCGCGGGGACCGTCGCCACGAGCGAGCGGGTGGTCTTCGAGACGAGCTGCCCGTGCCCGTCGAAGCAGAACGCGTACGAGATGCGAGATGCGGTGCCGTAGTAGTACGCGCACGAGGCGTTGGTGGTAGCGGCGGGGAACACGCGCTGGTACTCGGCACGATCGACGGCCGGCTTGCCCAGACCCCGGATCACTCGAGCGCGCGGCGTACCGATGTTGACGAAGTTGTACTGCACGTCGGTGATCGTGTGGGCCGCTCGGTGCGCCGTCGGCTTGGCGACGGTCTGCTCCTCGGCCGTGCCGCGGCTGAGCCCGACGCCCGTCGCGACCGCGATTGCGACGAGCACGAAGATGATGACGACGACCCACGGCCACCGGACACGGTGCCCCTCCGTCGTTGCCGGCGCGATCTTCGGCGCCGGCTTCAGGTATGAGGAAGCGGCGCGCCGGTTGGCGGTCGGCGGGAACGCCACCGCGACCGAAGACCGGCTGGCGGCGGACGCAGCCGGGTGGAGCGGAACCGGGGCGCGCGCCGGAGCGGACGGAGGCGTCTGCACGGGCGCGTGCGGTCGCGAGGGTGCGGGAACCGCGGCGCGGACTGCCGGCGCAGCGCGGATCGGGGCGGGAGGTGGCGTGGGGGCACGACGGGGAACGCGGACCTCTGAGATCCGCGCGTGCGGCGGGTCGATGCCCGCCTTGCCCTTGTCCTTGACGTGCTCGGTCCAACCGGCACCGGTGTGGTACCGCTTCTCGTGCCGGCCGAACGGATCCCGGTACCACCCCGACACCATGGGCTCGGTCACTGCGCTGCCCCCACCTCCCCCGCATCCTGCGCGTCGCCCTACGTCCAACCCCGGGCAGAGATTCTAGCGGTCACTCACTGTGGTCGCCAGACATACGGGGTGAACCTACACAGAAACCCCGACTGATCTCGATCAACCCCTACCGGGATGGGCCGGTGCACGGCTTAGGCTGATCGCGATGTTCGAGCGTCGTAAGACCAGGCAGGTTCTCGTCGGTCGCCCACCGGGCCCGAGCGTCCCGGTGGGTGGTGACGCACCCGTCTCGATCCAGTCGATGACCACCACGAAGACGGCTGACGTCGAAGGCACGCTGGCCCAGATCTACGGCCTCGCCGCGGCCGGCTGCGACATCGTGCGCTGCACCTGCAACGAGGAGGAGGCGGCCGAGGGGCTGGCCCAGATCGTGCCCCGGTCACCCGTCCCGATCATCGCCGACATCCACTTCCAGTACCGGCTCGCGCTGGCCGCGATGGAGGCCGGGGTGCAGGCGCTCCGCCTCAATCCCGGCAACATCCGCAAGGCCGACCACATCAAGCAGGTTGCTCGCGAGGCCAAGGACCGGGGCCTCCCGATCCGCATCGGGGTGAACGCCGGGAGCCTGGATCCGGACATCGCCGAGCAGTACGGCGGTGCCACCCCCGAGGCGCTGGTCGCGTCCGCGCAGCGCGAGCTCGCGTACTTCCGCGAGGTGGACTTCGAGGACGTCAAGATCTCGGTCAAGGCCAGCAACGTCGCGACGATGATCGACGCGTACCGCCTGCTCGCCGACACCGTCGACTACCCGCTGCACCTCGGGGTCACCGAAGCCGGGCCGCCCCCGGCCGGCCTCGTGAAATCGACCGCGGGGATCGCGACATTGCTCGCCGAAGGCATCGGCGACACCATCCGGTACTCGCTGACCGCCGACCCGGTCGAGGAGGCGCGTGCCGGGCGCAGCCTGCTCGAGTCCTTGGGGTTGCGGGAGCGCAAGGGTCTCGACCTGATCGCGTGCCCGAGCTGTGGGCGCGCCGAAGTGGATGTGATCAAGGTCGCGAACGACGCGCAGGCCGCGCTCGGCGACCGCCAGATCCCGTTGCAGGTCGCGGTGATGGGTTGCGTCGTGAACGGCCCGGGCGAAGCGCGCGAGGCAGACCTCGGCATCGCAGCCGGACGCGGTCGCGGTCACCTCTTCGTCAAGGGCAAGGTCGTGCGCGTGGTGCCCGAAGACGAGATGGTCGAAGCGCTCGTGGCCGAGGCCGAGCGGATCATGGAGGAAGGGATCGACGCAGTCCTGGCCTCCGCGGATTCGGGGGCGGAGGCTGCCGCCGCCGCGGATCGCGCCGCACTGCTCTCGGAGCAGGGTTCGGATGTGAACCACTCCGGCACGAAGATCGATCGCATTCGCGGGATCGCGGAGAGCCAATAGCGCGATGGAACGCGAGCGCGGACGCGCGCCGCTGATCCCCGATTACCTCTGGCCCTGGGTCGTTCCGATCGTGGCCGTGCTCGCGGTGGTCGTGGCCGGGCTGAGCGCGTACCTCTGGGACAAGATCGGACCGGTCGCCGTAGAGCAGCGCGTCATGGACGTGATCTTCGGAGCGGGGGTCCACCGTCACGTCTTCCGGCTCGGTCTCCTGTTCGGCGCGCCCCGGCCGTTCGCCGCGATCGTCATCGCGCTCCTGATCTGGGCTGCGGTCCGTCGCCGCCCGCCGGAGCTCATCGCGTGCCTGGCGGCCCCGGCAGCCGTCGTGTTCGTCGAGCTGATCCTGAAGCCGCTCGTGGACCGGACCTGGGAGCTGCCGGACAGCGTGCCGACCTACCCGTCCGGCACCACGGCGGGCGTCGCGGCCTGGACGACGCTCGTCTGGCTCCTCGCCAGCCCCTCGGTCCGCAGCGCCGGGCTCCGGTTGGGCCTGGCGATCGCACTCGCCGCGGTCACCGGGCTCACCGCGATCGCGGTGGTCGGCGCGCACCGCCACCTGCCGCTCGACGCGGTCGGCGGCATCTGCGCCGGCGTCGGATTCGTGCTCGCGTGGGCGGCGGCCATCGACGTCGTGACGGGAGCGCACCGGGAGCGAAGTCCCACGGCCGTCGCGGCGCAGGGCGAGGCGAGCGTCAGCCTCGATTGAGGCGGAGCTCGTCCAACCGGGCCCGCCACCCGGTGGCCGTCGCGGCATCGAGCCGCGCCGCGCGCAGCTGGTTCTGCACGCGATCGTCGAGCGGGGTGATCGCCTCGGTCCCGACCACCCAGCCGAGGAGCAGGTCGGCGAGCGCGGCGTTGCGGGGCAGCACGGGTCCATGAAGGTAGGTGCCGACCAGGTGGTCGCCGAGCACCCCGTCGACGCCGTCGACACCGTTGCCCCCGCCCGCGAGCACGCGCCCGAGGGCCCGCTCGCCGGAGCCGAGGGTGGTGCGGCCCCCGTGGTTCTCGAAGCCGGTGAGCGTCGGCAGCCCGAGCGACGGATCGGGCTCCACCACGACTTCGCCGATCAGGCGGAAGGGACCGGCGCGGGTCGTCAGATCGACGAGGCCGAGCCCGTCGAGCCGCTCACCGTCGCGAGCCTCGTAGCTGTGCCCGATCAGCTGGAAGCCCGCGCACACCGCGAAGATCACCGCCCCGGACGCGCGGGCCCGGTCGATCGCCGGCCGGGACGCCCGCATCCCGGCCGATGCCATCACCTGGGGATCGTCTTCCCCGCCACCGAACAGGTACACGTCGAGCGAGTCGGGAATCGCGGTGCCCGCCGCCACCTCGACGAGCTCGGCGTCGATGCCGCGCCGCCGGCACCGCTCGACGAGCACGACCGCGTTCCCGCGGTCGCCGTAGGTCCCGAGCAGCTCGGGGTACACGAGACCGACCCGAACGGTCGACGGTCGGCTCACCACGACTTCCGGGTCAAGTGGGTGAACTGGGTGTACGACGCGATGATCTGGACCTCGTCACCGGGGAGCCGTGCCGCCGCGAGGAGTGGATCCTCTTCGATGATGCATTCGACCCCGCCGTAGTCGAGCCGCACCGCGACATCGAGCGCGCGCTCACCACTTGCCGCGACGGGCACACCGCGCAGGAGCTCGTACGGGACGTCCCACAACCATGACGGGTCGCGCCCGTCGGCCACGTGCGCGTTGACCGCGAGCACGACTCCGGACTGCTGACCGGAGAGCCAGCGCAGGACCTCGGTCCAGCCGGCCGGGTTCTTGGCGAGAAGCACGCGGGCGGTGCGCCCGTCGGGGAGGCGCCGGGTCGAGAACCGGCCCGAGACCACCTCGACCCCCGCGATCCCTTCGACGGCGCGGCCGATCGGCACGTCGAAGTGGACGACCGCGGCGGCGAGCGCGAGGGCGGCGTTCATCCGGTTCCAGGAGCCCGGCAGACCGAGATGGAGCGGGATCCGCTCGTCACCGAGGACGAGGACGTCCCCGTCCAGGCGGTGGGGAGTCTCCGGCTGGGCGAACCCGCACGAGGGGCACGCGAACCGGTCCTCGGACCAGTCGAGCAATGCCGCGCACCGGGGGCAGGTGGCGGCATCGCTGCGCCACGGCGCGCCGAGCGCGATCCAGGTGGGATCGGCGGGCTCCGCGGCCCAGACCACGTGCGGGTCCGACGCGTTCGCGATGACCCGGAGCTTCGGGTGTGTCGTGCAGACCTCGCGCCACTGCTCGGCGATCGCCCGGACCTCGCCGAATCGGTCGAGCTGGTCGCGGGTGAGGTTGCCGAGCACGAGCAGCTCGGCATCCAGTGGATCCACCACCTTCGGCAGCCACCGCTCGTCGACCTCGATGATCGCCACCTTCGCGGTGCGGTCGCGTGCGAGCGCGGCGGCGATGCCCGCGGGCATGTTCGCACCGGTGTGGTTCGTGACCACCTCGGTGCCCGCGGCGCGGAGCGCCTCGGCGAGGAGTCGGGTCGTCGTCGTCTTGCCGTTCGTCGCCGAGACGAGTGCGACGCGGCGCTCGCCGACCACCTCGTCGAGCAGCTTGGGCTCGATGCCGAGCATGACGCGACCACTGACCTGCGTGCCCGCGCCGCGACCGGTGACGCGCGACGCCCAGCCCGCGGCGCGGCCCGCGGTGAGCGCAAGCCGAGCGCGGCTACGGGTCACCGCCGCTCGCACCAGTAGGCGTCGACCCGGTACGGGATCGCGATCACGTCCTGGCCGGCTGCGAGCGGGTGCGTGTCGAGCACCCGTCGGATCTCGTCGAGCACCTGCACCTGGGCATCCGGGGGCAACACCGCGATGTGACTGACTGACTGGAAGCGCGCGACGACCTGGTCGCGGGTGAGCAGCTGCTCGTGATGGACGGTGGCTTCGACGAGCTCCGTGAACTCCGGGTGCTCCTCGAGCGCCGAGTCGCTCCAACGCTCGTGGATCCGCCACGGCGCACGCTTCTCGACCCGGTCCATGATCGACCACAGCTGGTCGACGAGGTCGTTGCTGCGGTCCCGGGCGTTCCAGACCAGTCCGAGACGACCCCCGGGAACGAGCACGCGCGCGAACTCGGTCAGTGCGACCGGCGCGTCGAACCAGTGGAAGCCCTGCGCCACCGTGATGGCATCGCATGCGGCGCCGGCGAACGGAAGCTGCTCCGCGGTCGCGGCGAGCAGCGGCACGCCGGGGCACATGGCGACGAAGGGCGCCCGCATCCCCTCGACCGGCTCGACGCCGACGAGCGAGGCCCCGGTCGGGGTCAGCAGCCGGGTGAGCTTGCCGGTGCCGGCCGCGATGTCCGCGACGCGCGTGCCGGGCACGATGCGCAAGCTCTCGACGAGCCACGCGACGGCTTTGGGCGGGTAGGTCGGCCGCGCCTGCTCGTAGACCTGGGCCTCGCGATCGAATCCCGCCGCGGCGACCTCGTGAACCGGCATGCGCTCACGATACGTGCCAGGCGTTACTCGCCGTGGAGGCCGCACTCCGTCTTGTCGGAGCCGGACCAGCGACCGGCCCGGGCGTCCTCGCCGTCACCGACGGGCCGCGTGCAGGGCCAGCAGCCGATCGAGGAGTACCCGCGCTCGGACAAGGGGTGCACCGGGAGGTTGCCGGCGCGGATGTAGCCCTCGACGTCGAGGTGGGTCCAGGTGGCCAGCGGGTTCACCTTCACGAGGTTGCGGGTCACGTCGAAGCTGACGATGGGGGCACCGGCGCGGGTGCTGACCTCGTCGCGCCGCAGCCCCGTCATCCAAGCGGCCCGGCTGTTCAGGGCCCGCTCGAGCGGTTCCACCTTGCGGACCCGGCAGCACTGGTCCGGGTCGCTGTGCCAGAGGTCGTCGGCGACGGCCTTCGGCCGCATGACCGTGAGGTTCAGGTTGTAGCGGGCGCGGATCTGCTCGACGAACCAGAGCGTCTCGGCGAAGTGATACTGCGTGTCGAGGAACACGACCTCGGTGTCGGGCGCGGTCCTCGCGACGAGGTCGATCAGCACGCAGTCCTGGAACGATGCCGCGAGGACCATGCGGTTGCCGAAGCGCTCGGATGCCCACTTGATCACCGACGACGCGGGCGCGGGCTCGAACGAGCGCGAGATCTCGGCGAGCTCGCTCAGCTGGGGGAGCAGCTCAACCGGAGTGGTGACGCCGTCGTCCGGCTCGGCCACCTTCGGCATCGCGATCGTCGACGGTGTGAGATTTGCGCGGCCGTCGGCCTGCTCGTCGACCGGCGGTGGGAACGCGCGGTTCGCCAGGTTGCGCACGCTGGCGGAGATGCTCATGTCGCGCACTCGCTGTCTCCTACTTCTGCCACGTAGGGACCAGTCTCGTCGAAGTCCACGTAGAAGTCGGGTTTCTCATCAGGTGTCGGGAAGACATCGAGATCCTTGAGCAGTGTTCCTACGCCGGTGGCGCCACCGGCGCGGCCCAACCAATCGGAGAAGGTCTCACCGGCGCTGCGCTCCGACGCGAACTTCCCGACCACCCGCACGACGCCTTCGGCGGCGGCCTTCGCCGGCAGCTTGGACGCCTTCTCGCCGAATGCGATCTCCATGTTCCCGATGTGCCCTCCGAGCAGCATCTGGTAGCCCGGCGCGGACATGCCGTGCGCGCGCCGCTCGATGCCGAGGAACCCGATGTCTGAGATGTGGTGCTGGCCGCACGAGTTGGTGCAGCCGGAGATGTTGATACGCACCCCGCCGACCTCGGCGAGACCGGCTTCGTCGAGCGCCCGCCCGATGTCCGACGCCAGGCCGCGGGACTGCGTCACCGCGATGTTGCACGTGTCGGCGCCGGGGCAGCTGACGACATCCCGGGCCAGCTCGACGCCCGGCTCGTGCATGTCGTACTCACGTAGGCGCTCGTGGAGCTCGGGGAGCTGCTCCTCGGTGAGACCGCGCAGGACGAAGTTCTGGCGGTTGGTGACGCGCACCTCGGCTCCGAAGTCGCGTTGGATCTGCGCCAGCCCGCGGAACTGGTCGGTGGTGATGTCGCCGAGCACGCAGTACGCGTAAGCGCTCACCGTTCCGTTCGCACGACCGCGCACGACGTTGGCCATGTCCCATCGCCGGTAGTCGTCGAGACCGCGCAGCTCGACGGGAACACCCCCGTCGGCCGCGACCGTGGTGCCGACTCCGGCCGGCGCGTCACCGCGCTCCTCGACGATGGCCGGCACACCACCGGGGTACGTCGCCGACGCGCGCAGGAACTTGCGCTCCTTGATGATCCGCTCGCGCAGCTCCTCGATGCCCATCGTGTCGACCAGCCACTTCATGCGGGCCCGCAGCTTGTTGTCGCGGTTGCCGTAGTGGTCGAACGTGCGCAGGCAGGCCTCGACCGTCGGGAGCAGGTCCTCGCGGGTCGTGAAGTCCTCGAGCGCCTGGGCCGGGTGCGGCGTGGTGCCGAGCCCGCCGGCCAGGAACACCCGGAAACCGGGCTCCAGGGAACCATCGGGCCGCGGGCGCGTGAGGGCGATGATGCCGACGTCGTTGAACATCGCCTGGCCGCAGTCCGTCGCACAGCCCGAGAAGTTGACCTTGAACTTGCGGGGGAGCCGCTGCGCGATCGGGTTGCGGAGGAAGAGGTCGGTGACGGCCTGGGCCCACGGCGTGATGTCGAGCACCTCGAACGGGCACGCGCCGGCGAGGTGGCAGCCCGCGACGTTGCGGACGGTGTCGCCGCAGGCTTCGCGCGTCGTGACGCCGACCGACCCGAGCAGGCGCAGCACCTCCGGGACGTCACGCAGCTGTACGAAGTGGAATTGGACGTTCTGGCGGGTGGTGAGGTGGCCCCAGCCGCGCGAGTGCTCCGTCGCGATGGTGCCGAGGACCTCGAGCTGCTCGGGCGTGACCCGGCCGTGCGGGATCTTCACCCGCACCATCTGGTTGGTGCCGCCCTGGCGCTGGCCGTAGATGCCCTGGTTCAGGCGCATCACGCGGAAGACGTCCTCGGAGATCTCGCCCGCGAGGTACTGCTCGATCGCGGTCTCGAACTTGTCGATCTCGTCGGCGACCTCGGGGTCGAGGGGTCGGGCTCTGAGCTCTTCGAGATTGATGGCCACGGGGATACCTCAGGGGAGTCGACAGGTGGCCCCGGACGGGTGGCGGCGCGGCGCGCGGCAGTTCCTGGTCCGAGACCGAGGGAAGTGGGCGCGGCTTCTAGACGCGACCCAGGTCCACGCGCATACAGAGCTCGTCGTGCACCTCATGGGGGGTGCGACCTTGAGCGATGCTCGGAGCGCCGTAGGACCGGATCACAGGACGGGACGATAACGAGTTCGTCGTCAAAATGCCAGCGTTCAGGTCGGAAATAAAGCCGACCAGTCTTATCGAGATTCGAGAAAGCCCGGTGCGGCAGGCCTCGGAGCCCGAGTGCCAATAGTCACGAAGCCCGCCAACCGGCCTCAGTAGCCTCAGGTTGATGAGCGCAGGCCAGAGCGGGAACGAAGTGCGGAGGCCGGGGCGACCCGGGTTGATGAGCGCAGGCCAGAGCGGGAACGAAGTGCGGAGGCCGGAGCGACCCGGGTTGATGAGCGCAGGCCAGAGCGGGAACGAAGTGCGGATGTCCCAGCTGTTCCTGCGGACGCTGCGGGACGACCCGGCCGACGCCGAGATCGACAGCCACCGGCTCCTCGTGCGGGCCGGTTTCATCCGCAAGGTCGCGTCCGGGATCTACTCGTGGCTCCCCCTCGGGAGCCGGGTGCTGCGCAAGATCGAACAGATCGTGCGGGAGGAGATGGATCGGGCCGGGGCCCAGGAGACGGTCCTCCCGATCGTCCAGCCTCTCGAGCTCTGGGAGCGCAGCGGTCGTGACGGCGCGTACGGGCCGATGATGTTCCGGCTGCAGGACCGCAAGGAGACGCGCTTCTGCCTCGCCCCGACTGCCGAGGAAGTGGTCACCACACTGGTGGCCGGCGAGTACTCGTCGTATCGCGATCTGCCCGTGAACCTCTACCAGATCAACTGGAAGTACCGCGATGAGCTGCGCCCGCGCTTCGGGTTGCTCAGGGCGCGCGAGTTCCTGATGAAGGACGCGTACTCGTTCGACAAGGATCTCGCGGGCTGCCAGGAGTCGTACGACGCGATGTACCGCGCGTACGAGCAGGTGTTCACCCGATGCGGGTTCACCTTCCGTTCGGTCAAGGCGCAGTCGGGCGAGATCGGTGGCGACACGAGCCAGGAGTTCATGGCGGTCGCCGCTGTGGGTGAGGACGCGTTCGTCTGGTGCGAGCACTGTGACTACGCGGCGAACACCGAAGCGGCGACGAAGCAGGAAATTCCTTCGAACCCCGCGCCCGCTGACGCGCCGGCGAAGGAGAAGCTCCACACCCCGGGCATGCCCGGCATCGAGGGTGTCGCCGAGCACCTGAAGACGAAGCCCAACCGGTTGCTCAAGTGCATCGCGTTCGATGTCGACGGCGAGCTCGGCCTCGCGATTGTGCCGGGTGACCGCGAGGTCAACGAGCTCGCGCTGGGCCAGCTCTTCCCCGAGTGGTCGGTGGGGCTCTTCACCGATGCCGACTTCGCGGCCCGTCCCGACCTCCCGAAGGGTTACATCGGGCCGGACTTCGCCGGTGCGACGCACGTCGTCGCGGACTCGTCCGTGCGGGCGCCTCATCCCTGGATCACGGGCGCGAACGAGGTCGACCACCACGTCAAGGGATCGGTGCTCGGACGCGACTTCACCCCCACGCAGTGGGCCGAGATCGCGGTGGTCGAGCCGGGCGACGCGTGCCCGGTCTGCGGCCAGCCGTTGCGCATCGACCGCGGCATCGAGGTCGGTCACGTCTTTCAGCTCGGCACCAAGTACACCGAGGCGCTGGGCGCGCACTACACCGACGAGCAGGGCGAGCAGCACCCGATGGTCATGGGTTGCTACGGCATCGGCGTCAGCCGCATCGTGGCCGCGATCGTCGAGGAGCATCATGACGAGAACGGCATCGCGTGGCCGGCCCATCTCGCGCCGTTCGACGTCCATGTCATCGCGATGCCCGGCGAGGAGAGTGCTAGTGAAGCGGAGAAGCTGAGCGCGGAGCTTTGTGCCGCGGGTCTCGACGTGCTGTACGACGACCGCGAGGGACGACCCGGCGTGAAGTTCGCCGACGCGGACCTCGTCGGCGTACCGGTGCAGGTCATCATCGGCTCGAAGGGTCTTGCCCGGGGCATCGTCGAGCGCAAGGTCCGCGCGACGGGGGAGCGCGACGAGATCCCGCGCGACCGGGCGGTCGCGACACTCGTCGAGGGCGCGTAGGCCCGTGACCTTGAAGGTCGAGCCGCCCGTGTCGCCGATGCTGGCCAAGCTGGCGCGGGAGATGCCGGTCGGCGACCAGTGGGCGTACGAGCCGAAGTGGGACGGGTTCCGCTGCATCGTGTTCCGCGACGGCGACGAGATCGAGCTCGGGAGCCGCAACGAGCGGCCGCTGACTCGTTACTTCCCGGACCTCGTCGCCCCGCTGCTCGCGGCGCTGCCCGACGGCGCGGTCGTGGACGGCGAGATCGTGATCAAGACGCCGGACGGGCTGGACTTCGACCTGCTGTCGCTGCGGATCCATCCCGCTGCCAGCCGGGTGGCGATGCTGGCCGAGGAGACCCCGGCGTCGTTCGTGGCGTTCGACCTGCTCGCGGAGGGGAAGCGGGATCTGCGCGCACTGCCGTTCGCGGAGCGTCGGGCCGCGCTCGAGGGTCTGCTCGATCCGGCGGGTTCACCGATTCACCTCACGCCGATCACCCGCGACCCCGAACGCGCCCGGCAGTGGTTCGACACGTTCGAGGGCGCGGGCCTGGACGGTGTGGTCGCCAAGGACCTGACCGGCGAGTACAAGGAAGGCGAACGGGGCTGGCTCAAGGTCAAGCACCTGCGTACCGCGGATTGCGTCGTCGCCGGGTTCCGCACCCACAAGGACGGGAAGGGTGTCGGCTCGCTCCTGCTCGGTTTGTACAACGACGAGGGCAAGCTGCAGCACGTCGGGGTGGCGTCGAGCTTCAACGCGGCGCGGCGCCAGGAGCTCGTCGAAGAGCTCGCGACGTATCGCACGGACAGCTTGAAGGATCATCCATGGGCCGACTGGGGTGGGGCGGAGGGGCACGAGGAGGGGGACCGGATGCCGGGTGCCCCGAGTCGCTGGAACGCGAAGAAGGACATGACCTGGGAGCCGTTGCGCATCGGGCTCGTCGCCGAGGTCGCGTACGAGCACATGCAGCGCGACCGGTTCCGCCACACCGCCCGCTTCCAGCGCTGGCGCCCGGATCGTGAGCCGAGCTCGTGCACCTACGAGCAGCTCGAGGTGCCGGTCCCCATGGAGCTCGAAGAAGTCTTCGGCAGCTAACCGCGTGACGGATCCGAGCGACGGCAGGACGCAGCGGGAGCGGATGCTCGCCGGCGATCTCTACCTTCCGAGCGATCCGGAGCTCGTGGAGCACAAACGACGGGCGGCGCTCCTGCTCCACCGGTTCAACCAGAGCGCGCCCGACGCGGCCGCGGCGCGTCGGGGAACGCTCGGCGAGCTGTTGGGGGCGCTCGGCGAGGCGAGCGAGATCCGACCTCCGTTCCAATGCAGCTACGGCGCGCACATCTCGGTCGGGACAGGGACGTTCGTCAACGTCGGCTGCATCTTCCTCGACATCGCCGCGATCACGATCGGTGACGACGTCCAGATCGGCCCGAACGTCCAGCTGCTCACGGCGATCCACCCGATCGAGCCGGAGCTCCGGCAGGCCAAGTGGGAGTCGGCCGAGCCGATCACGATTCGCGACAACGTCTGGCTCGGCGGCGGGGTGATCGTCCTGCCGGGCGTCAGCATCGGCGAGCACACCGTTGTCGGAGCCGGCGCAGTCGTGACCCGCGACCTGCCCGCCGACGTGGTCGCAGTGGGCAATCCCGCGCGCGTCACCCGCTCGCGGTAGGGGAGCGCTACAGGCAGTCGGGCAGCGCCGCGAGTGCCTGTTCCTCGGTCCAGGAGGCCGCGCCTTCGACGACGGCTGCCGGGACCCAGTCCGGGAACGGGGTTTCGATCTTGCGGTGCGCACCGGACTCCGTGTGCTCCTCCTCGATCGCGGCGAGCCGCTCCGTCGGGAAGCGATCAGACATCCGGACCAGTGCGGGCCAGACCCGTCGATGCACGAGCGTGACCCTCCCCTTCACCAGCCGGAGGCGCACGATGTCCGGAGAGTCGGCGAGCTCGTTGATCACGGCGAAGATCTCGTGGCTCGCCGGGTGGCCCCACCAGCTGCCCTTGATGGGTTCGCCGGCCACGAGCTCGGCCACGTTGGGGATCGGTCCTCGAGCGGACTCGAGCAGGACCCCGTCCTCGACGAGCATCGCCATCACATCGACCGACCGCGCCACCAGGCCAGTTTCTAGCCCCTCTTCTCTCGCCTCGGGCCGGGAAGGACACCTTGTCAGGGTTCGTCACCTTCACCGTGCGGCCCGAGACCTCGAGCTCGACGAAGGGGGACGCAGCCATTGGTGTGACGGCAGCGAGAGCCCGGTCGTCGCCGGGACCATGACCCGCTATCGGCATGGGAATTTCGGTGCTCGTCTGGTATCCTCCTCGGGTTCTCGTACGAGCGAGTTGGCCCCTCGTGGGCCAGGCCAGCGTGGGCCT
Organism: Acidimicrobiia bacterium; assembly: GCA_038252255.1. Taxonomy (GTDB): domain Bacteria; phylum Actinomycetota; class Acidimicrobiia; order IMCC26256; family JAENVU01; genus Chersky-806. The sequence goes on from JBBSAM010000006.1 coordinate 61,463, forward strand.
AGGGCCCACGCTGTTTATTGACTACACGAGGTTCCCGAGGAGGAGGTGAGCGTGGTGCCTGACCGGTTGGAGTCCATCCAGAGCGTGGTGGAGCCGGTGGTCGCACCGCTCGGCCTCCAGGTCTACGACGTCGTGCTCGCCGGGGGAATCCTGCGGCTCATCCTCGACCGCCCCGGCGGCGTGGACATCGACACGCTGGAAGAGGCGAGCCGGCGGGTCGCCCCGGCCGTCGAAGAGGCGGCCTCGCTCTCGGGCTCGTACACCCTCGAGGTCAGCAGCCCCGGTCTCGAGCGCCCGCTCCGCCGGCCCGATCACTACACGAGCGCCATCGACACCCCGGTGTCCGTGAAGGCACGGGGGGACGAGGGCGCGATGGAGCGCCTGCGGGGCGTCATCACCGCCGTCGATGCCGACGGCATCACCATTCGCACCGACGAGGGCGAACGCCGGGTCCGGTTCGACGCGATCGAGCAGGCCCGGACCGTCTTCGACTGGTCTCCTGCACCCAAGCCGGGAAAGGGCTCGAAGCCCGGCCGCGCCCGGAAGGAAGCACACGCATGAACAGCCGAGCGGAACGCAGCCAGATGGCCACGCGCGTGACCGCAGCCGCGGAGTGGAGCGACCGATGAACAGCCGAGCGGAACGCAGCCAGATGGCCACGCGCGTGACCGCAGCCGCGGAGTGGAGCGACCGATGAATAGCCGAGCGGAACGCAGCCAGATGGCCACGCGCGTGACCGCAGCCGCGGAGTGGAGCGACCGATGAATTCCGAGATGATGGAGGCGCTCTACACGATCGAGCGCGAGAAGGGCATCTCCGTCGAGATCATGCTCGAGGCGCTCGCCAACGCGTTGGTGACCGCGTACAAGCGGATGCCCGACGCGGCGGACGAGGCGCTGGTCGAGATCGACATCGAGACGGGCGACATCCACGTGATCGCCCAGGAGCTGGACGAGGAAGGCCAGGTCGTCAAGGAGTGGGACGACACGCCGAACGACTTCGGCCGCATCGCCGCGCAGACCGCGAAGCAGGTGATCCTCCAGCGCATCCGTGAGGCCGAGCGCGAGATGAAGTACGAGGAGTACGCCGGCCGCGAGGGCGACATCGTCACCGGGATCATCCAGCAGACCGACCAGCGGTACACCTTGCTCGACCTGGGCAAGGTCGAGGCGTTGCTGCCCCAGGCCGAGCAGGTCCAGAACGAGCGTTACGAGCACGGCAGCCGCCTGAAGGCGTACATCGTCGAGGTGCGCAAGACCGCGAAGGGCCCGCAGATCGTCGTCAGCCGGACGCATCCGGGGCTCGTGAAGCGCCTCTTCGAGCTCGAGGTGCCCGAGCTGCTCGACGGGGTCGTGGAGCTCAAGGCCGTCGCCCGCGAGCCCGGCCACCGGACGAAGATCGCAGTGGCCTCGAACGATCCCAACGTGGACCCGGTCGGCGCGTGCGTCGGTGCCCGCGGCTCGCGAGTGCGCATGGTCGTGAACGAGGTCCGGGGCGAGAAGGTGGACATCGTTCCCTACACCGACGACCCGGCCGAGTTCGTCATGAAGGCGCTCGCGCCGGCTCGGGTACGCGAGGTCCGCATCCACCCCGACACCGGCATCGCCGAGGTCATCGTCCCGGACTTCCAGCTGTCACTGGCGATCGGCAAGGAAGGCCAGAACGCCCGCCTCGCCGCGCGCCTCAGCGGTTGGCGGGTGGACATCAAGAGCGAGACGCAGCTGGCGGAGGAAGAGTCCGGCGGCGGCGTCGAGTACGCCGAGGGCGAGTGGGTCGAGAACCCTTCCGGCGAGCTCGTCTGGCAGCCCGCCGAGGGCGGCGAGGCCATCTCCGCGGCCGAGGCCGGGTACGCGTCACCGGACCTCGGTGCCGCGATCGGTGACAAGCCCACGTCCGAGCCCAGCAGCACCGACACCGATACGGAAACCAAGCCAACCGAAGATGCCCCCGCAGCCGCGGACGGCAGCGCGGCCGAGCCAGAGCCGGCCACGCCAGAAGCCCAAGCCACGCCGGCGGCGTCCGATGCCAGCCCCGCACCATCAGGGGTGAGCGAGACACCGCCGCCGGCAACCGAACCCACCGCCGATGTGGCGGCGGGATCGACCAGAGAGGACGGGTCAGTCGGGTAGCAGCCAGCCCGAGCGCAGCTGCGTAGGGTGCGGTCGCAAGACCTCACCCAGCCGGCTCGATCGGATCGCCCGGCGACCGGACGGCAGTCTGGTGGTCGGCCGGCAGGAGCCGGGACGGGGAGCCTGGGTGTGCCTGGGTTCGCCGGCGTGCTTCGAGCAGGCGGTCAAGCGCCGAGCGTTCGAGCGGGCACTCCGAGTGCCCCCAGGCACCATCGACATCGAAGGACTCCGTGCGAGACTGTACGGAGCCGCCCCGGAAGGGGCGCAGGATCGGCCCCGCCAGGGTGCCGAGGAGCAATGAGGGACGGAACTGGCTTTGGCCACCAAGAAGATCAGGGTCTACGAGCTCGCCCGAGAGCTCGGCGTCGACAACCAGGTAGTCCTGGATCTAGCTGAAGAGCTCAAGATCGGGGTGAAGAGCCACTCGTCGAGCATCGACGACCCGTCGGCCGATCGCGTCCGGCGCCTCGCCGACAGCCGCGACCTGCGTGGCGAGCCGATCGTCGACGAGCCCAAGCCCAAGGCCGCGGAGACCACCGGCGCGCGCGGCCGGGGCAAGCCCAAGCCCCCCGAGCCCGAGACGGTCGCGCCGACCGGCGTCGAGACCGATGCCGCGCCCGCGGTCGAGCCCGAGCCGGCCCGGCCCGCGCACCGAGTCGTGCGCTCGACCGGGGGGATCCCGGCTCCGCCTGCTCCCATGGCGCCTTCGCCCCCGGCCCCGCCGGCCGCACCGGCGCGGACCGCGCCGGCCAGCCCGCTCGCGCCCGCGGCATCGGTGACGTCGGCGACGCCGGCACCTCCGGTGACCGAGGAGAAGCCCGCGCCCGCGCCGAGCCCGCTGCGCAGCGCGACCGGCAAGACGATCCCGCCCCCGCCGGGCCAGCGGCTCACCCCGCCGCCGCCCGGCCCGCGCACCTCGTCGGCCCCGGGCCGCACCTCGTCCGGCGGGCCGCCGCGCGGTGGTGGCGGACCGGGTGGCCCCGGAGGCTTCAACCGTGGTGCTGGTGCGCCGACGGGTGGGGCGCCCGGCGGCTTCAACCGCGGTGGTCCTCCCGGCGCGGGTCGGGGTGGTCCCGGTGGTGGTGGGCCCGGCGGGTTCAACCGCGGTCGGCCCGGTGGTCCCAACCAGCGGCCCCGGCGCAAGAAGCGCCGCCGCCGCGGGCTCGAGGAGCTCGGGCCGCAGTCGGCCCCGTCGCTGACGCCGGCCGACGCGCCGGTACCCGAGGGCGAGATCGTGGTGCCGCGCGGGATCACGATCCAGGAGCTCGCGCCGAAGTTCAACCGCACCAGCGCCGACCTCGTCCGCATCCTGTTCGACGCGGGCGAGATGGTCACCGGTACGCAGTCGCTCGCCGACGAGATGATCGAGCTCATCGCGCAGGAGCTGCGCGCCGAGTTCCTGCTCGTCGAGCCCGGTCAAGAGGCCGAGCTCGAGCTGCAGGCGATGCTGGGCGACGACGATGACGACGAGGACGAGGCCCTGCTCGAGCCGCGCGCACCCGTCGTCACGGTTATGGGTCACGTCGATCACGGCAAGACCACGCTCCTCGACCGCATCCGCGAGGCGAACGTCGTCGCGGGCGAGGCCGGCGGCATCACGCAACACATCGGCGCCTACCAGGTGGTCAAGAACGACCGCCCGATCACGTTCATCGACACCCCGGGCCACGAGGCGTTCACCGCGATGCGGGCCCGAGGGGCCGAGGCGACGGACGTCGTCGTGCTGGTCGTGGCCGCGGACGACGGTGTGATGCCGCAGACGATCGAGGCGATCAGCCACGCTCGGGCGGCGGACGTGCCGATCGTCGTGGCGATCACGAAGATCGACCGCGAGAACGCCGACGTCAACCGGGTCAAGCAGCAGCTCGTGGAGCAGCAGCTCGTGCCCGAGGAGTGGGGCGGCGACACCGTGGTCAACGAGGTCGCGGCCAACCAGGGCCTGGGCATCGACGAGCTGCTCGAGTCGATCGTGCTCGTGTCCGACCTCTACGACCCGCCGCTCGCGGCCAACCCGAAGGTGCCGGCTCGTGCGTTCGTGCTCGAGTCGAACCTGGACCAGGGGCGCGGTCCGGTCGCGACCGTCCTCGTGGACCGCGGCACGCTGCGGGTGGGCGACCCGGTCGTGGCCGGTGGCGGTTGGGGCAAGGTCCGGGCGATGTTCGACGAGGCCGGCAAGCAGGTGACCGAAGCCGGACCCTCCACGCCGGTCGAGGTGCTCGGTCTGGACGACGTGCCGCTCGCCGGCGACGAGCTGCGGGTGGCACCGAACGAGAAGGTGGCGCGAGCCGTCGCAGAAGCGCGCGGGTACCGCCGCCGCGCCGCGAACCTCACGCACCCGATGACGCTCGCCGGCGGTGCTCGCCTCGAGGACATCTTCGCGATGGTGCAGCGCGGCGAGACCGCGACGCTCGGCCTGGTGCTCAAGGCCGATGTTCACGGCTCGCTCGAGGCGCTCACCGACGCGTTGCGCAAGTTGGACCAGGCCCACGACGAGGTGCGGTTGTCGTTCGTGCACCGCGCGGTCGGCGGGATCACCGAGTCGGACATCAACCTCGCGGCGGTCGCCAACGCGACGGTCATCGGGTTCAACGTGCGCCCGGACCGTCAGGCCCGTGCGCTCGCGGAATCCGAGCAGGTGGACATGCGCCTGTACGAGGTCATCTACGAGGTGCTCGACGACGTCAGCAAGGCCCTGCTCGGGATGCTCAAGCCCGAGTACGAGGAGGTCGTCACGGGCGACGCCGAGGTGCGCGAGATCTTCTCGGTGCCGCGGCTCGGCAAGGTGGCCGGGTGCTACGTGCTGAACGGTGTGATCACCCGCGGCTCGAAGGTCCGCTTCCTGCGCGAGGGCACGATCATCTGGAAGGGCGCGATCGCCACGCTGCGCCGGTTCAAGGACGACGTCCGCGAGGTGCGGGAAGGCTTCGAGTGCGGTATCGGGCTCGAGAACTTCCAGGACCTCAAGGCCGGCGACGTCATCGAGACCTACGAGGAGCGCGAGATCGCGCGGGTCTGATGTTCGCGACCGGGGCGGTCCGGCCTCGGATGCCAGCAGATGCGACAATAGGGACTGTGCACGCCGTGGCCGTCCGTTTCGATCTTCATGTTCCGGCCAGCCGCTCGCTGAAGTCGAAGCGCGCGGCCATCCGTCCGGTGGTGGACGGGCTCCGGCACCGGTTCAAGGTCTCGGTGGCCGAGGTGGACCACCAGGACACCTGGCAACGGGCGTCGATCGGCGTCGCGCTCGTCGACGGGAGCGCCGCGCACCTCGAACAGGTGATGGCGTCGGTGGAGCGGTTCGTGGCCTCCGCCGCCGAGGTGGAGCTCCTCGACACCGAGACCACGTGGCTGGAGACGGATTCGTGACCCGCCGCCAGCCGGCGCGGCGGTTTCCGCGCACCGCTCGGGTCAACGAGGTCGTGCGCGAGACGCTCGCGGAAGAGATCGAGCGGCTCTCGGACCCGCGCCTCGGATTCGTGACGGTGACCGGTGTCGAGGTGACGAAGGATCTTCGGCTCGCCGATGTTTACTATTCGGTGCTCGGAACGCCCGAGGAGCGCGTCGAGTCGTCGAACGCACTGCGCTCGGCGAGTCCACACCTGCGAGCAGTGGTGGGCCGGGAAGTCCGCATGAAGTACAACCCTGAGCTGCGGTTCCGCGAGGACCAGGCGATCGCCCAGGGCCAACGCATCGAAGAGGTGCTGCGCTCGATCCGCGATGGCACCGTGCAACGGGATGGCGAAGAGACCACGTGACGACTGAGTTCGAGAGTGTCGATGACGCGCTCACCCGGGCGGCGAAGGCGATCGACGAGGCGGAGCTCGTCGCGCTTGCGTGTCATGTGACGCCGGACGGCGACGCGCTCGGGTCGACGCTCGCGCTGCATCACGTGCTCCGCGCCGCGGGCAAGAACAGCGTGGCGTCGTTTCCGGAGCCGTTCGCGGTGGCACCGCATTACCGGGACCTGCCAGGGCTCGATCTGCTCACGCACCCGCACGACTTCCCGGCCGTGCCTGCGGTGATGGTCACCTTCGACTGTGGCTCCCTCGAACGTCTCGGCGCGCTGCGCGCCAACGCGGAAGCGGCGAGCGAGCTGATCGTGGTCGACCATCACATCTCCAACGAACGGTACGGGAGCATCAACGTCATCGATCCGGACGCCGCGGCCAGCGGAGTGCTGGTGCGCCGGCTCATCGAGCGGCTCGGTCTCCCGCTCGCCCGTGACGCCGCCGTCTGCCTCTACTGCGCGCTCGTGTGCGACACCGGCCGCTTCCAGTACGAGTCGACCGACGCCAGCGTGTTCGCACTGGCGGGGGAGCTGGTGACGTTCGACGTCCCGGTGAGCGCGATGAGCCGGCAGCTCTTCGAGGAGCACCGGTTCGCGTACCTGCAGCTGCTCGCCGAGGCCCTGAGCACGGCCGAGCTGGTCCGCGAGCAGTCGTTCGTGTGGACGGCCGTGACCCAGGACATGCTGGCCCGCCACGGCGTGACCCTGGACGAGGTCGAGGGACTGATCGACATCGTGCGCCGCACCGCCGAGGCCGATGTCGCGTGCGTGCTCAAGGAGGAGCAGAACGGCACGGTCAAGGTCAGCCTGCGCTCGGTCGGCGCGGCCGACGTCCGCCACATCGCGGCCGCGCACGGTGGCGGCGGTCACCGGTTCGCCGCGGGCTTCACGTCGGATGTCGGGGTCGCCGACACGGTCGACCGCATCCGCGCCGCGCTCTGAACCACCAGGAGAGGGCCGGGCGCTGATGTACGACGGGCTCGTGGTCGTGGACAAGCCGTCCGGGTTCACATCACATGACATCGTGGCCAAGCTGCGGAAGGCCTTCGGGCAGAAGCGCGTCGGTCACGCCGGCACGCTCGACCCGGACGCGACCGGGGTGCTGCTCGTGGGCCTCGGGCGCGTGACCCGGCTGCTGCGGTACCTGCAGGAGACCACGAAGGCCTATCGCGGCACGATCTCGTTCGGTGTGGCGACCGACACGCTCGACGCCGCGGGCGCCATCCTCGAGCGGCGACCGATGCCGGTGACCGAGAGCGTGGTGCGCGAAGCGATGCTCCGCTTCACCGGTGAGATCCAGCAGGTGCCGCCGATGGTGTCGGCCCTGCGGGTCGGTGGGCGCCGCCTGCACGAGCTCGCCCGCGCGGGGGAGGAGGTCGAGCGCAAGCCGCGCTCGATCCGCATCGACGCCTTCACGCTCGAGAGCTTCGAGCCGGGCCCGTACCCGCAGGCGACGGTGCTCGTGGAGTGCTCGTCGGGGACGTACATCCGCTCGCTCGCCGCCGATCTCGGTGCGGCGCTCGGCGGCCCTGCGCATCTTGCGGCCCTGCGCCGGCTCCGGGTCGGATCGTTCACCGGTGAGGAGTCCCACCTGCTGGCGGCGATCGAAGCCGATCCGGCCTCGGTGTTGCTCACGCCGCTCGACGCGATGCGGGCCTTGGAGCAGACCACGGTGGACGAGGAGTCCGCCCGCGCGGTGGCCCACGGCTCGGTCTTCCCGAGCGTCGCGTTCGCGGTGCAAGGTCCCGGTCCGTATGCCGTGGTCGACGGGCGTGGGGCGCTGCTCGCGGTGTACGAGCGGCGCGGCGCCGCCCTCAAGCCGTCCGTCGTGCTCGCCGCGGCCGGGTCGCCGGGCTCGTGATCCGCGCGAGCGCGAGCGCAGGCGGGAGCGGGCACGAAGTGCGGACGGCGGAGCGACCCAGCAGGACGAGCGCAGGCGGGAGCGGGCACGAAGTGCGGACGGCGGAGCGACCCAGCAAGATGTTGTCGTGACGGTCACCCGGGTCGTGCATCACGTCGAGGGCCTCGCGCCGCTGAGTGAAGGCAGCGTCGTGACGATCGGTGCGTACGACGGCGTGCACGTCGGGCACGCGAAGGTGCTGCAGCTGGTGCGGGAGCTCGCGGACGCACGCGGTCTCGACGCGGCGCTCGTGACGTTCGACCGCCATCCGGCCCAGGTCGTCCGGCCGGAGTCCGCGCCGAAGCTCCTCACGTCACTCGACCAGAAGCTCGAGCTGCTGGAAGCCCACGCGCTGCTCGATGTGGTCTGCGTCCTGCACTTCGACGAGGAACGGAGTCACGAGACCGCCGAAGAGTTCGTGCGCGAGGTGCTCGTCGGCCTGTTGCGGGCCCGGGTCGTGGTGGTGGGCGCGGACTTCCACTTCGGTCACCGCCGCGGGGGGAACGTCGCGCTGCTCGAGGAGATGGGGAAGGACCTCGGCTTCGAGGTGCTCGGGCTCGGACTCGTCGCGCCCGAGGGCGACCCGAACCACGAGCCGTTCTCCTCCACCCGGGTGCGGGGCGCGCTCGCCAACGGCGATGTCGCGATCGCCGCTCGCCTGCTCGGCCGCCCGCACGAGGTGCGAGGCGTGGTGGTGCGCGGCGACCGGCGGGGCCACGAGCTCGGGTTCCCGACCGCCAACCTGGCGATCCCCGAAGAGATCTGCCTCCCGGCGGACGGCATCTACGCCGGCGAGTTCTGCGGTGCCGACGGGGTCTGGCGCCCGGCCGCGATCTCCCTCGGGCGCCGCCCGACCTTCTACGCCGATGCCTCCCACTCCCTGCTCGAGGCGCATCTGCTGGACTTCGAGGGCGATCTCTACGACCAGCCGGCGGCGGTCCGCTTCGTCGAACGGCTGCGGGGCGAGCAGAAGTTCGACAGCGTCGAGGCCCTGGTGGAGCAAATGGGAAAAGACGTCGAGGCCACCCGCCGGCTCATCCCGGCGCCTGACCCGGGCACCTGATCCCGGTGCCTGGCCGAGCGACTGCAGCGCCGGTTTCGCAGGCCCGGCCCCGTGCCGATGATCGCGCCGGGCTCCCGTCGCCCCCGGGTCGCCCGGCGTTTGGTGGTAGCCTGATCGCTTCCGCAACCGAAAGAATCTCTCTCCGCGCATGCCCGATACCACGGCCACAATCGCTGAGCACCGCCTCCACGACACCGACACCGGTTCACCGGAGGTCCAGGTAGCGCTCCTCACGGGGCGTATCAACCACCTGACGGAGCACCTGAAGATCCACAAGAAGGATCATCACTCGCGCCGCGGGCTGCTCATGCTCGTGGGCCAACGTCGTCGGCTGCTGGATTACCTCCGGCGCAACGACATCGAACGGTATCGAGCACTCATCGCGAAGTTGGGTCTCCGCCGGTAGCGGATCGTGGGAGCGGCCAATGCCGCTCCCGCTTCGCGTCACGAAACCACGCGAGAGCGACGGAGGTTGTCAGTCGCCGATGCTCGAGGCCCCGGTCCGAGTGCCGACAACTGGGAACCACCGCCCTTCGCACAAGTGCCGCCCCCCAAGCGGGCGGCGAGAGAGGAGCGCGTTCCCATGGGAGACGCGATTCGAGTAAGCGGTCCGATCAATGCTGACGGGCTGGAGCTGACCATCGAGACCGGCAAGATGGCGAGCCTCGCCGACGGCGCGGTCGTCCTGACGGTCGGCGACACCGTCGTCCTGTCGACGGTCGCCACGAGCAGGCCCCGCGAGGGCATCGACTTCTTCCCCCTGACGGTGGACGTCGAGGAGCGCATGTACGCCGCGGGCAAGATCCCCGGCTCGTTCTTCCGTCGTGAAGGCCGTCCGGGCGAGGCGGCGATCCTCACCTGCCGGCTCACGGACCGGCCGCTGCGGCCGAGCTTCCCCGAGGGCTTCCGGGACGAGACCCAGGTCATCGCCACGATCCTGGGCTCGGACCAGGTGAACCCGCACGACATCATCTCGATCAACGGTGCGTCTGCCGCATTGATGATCTCGGGCATCCCGTTCAACGGCCCGATCGGGGCGGTGCGGATGGCGCACCACGACGGTGAGTGGATCGCCCACCCGACCTACGAGCAGGGCGCGGAATCCACGTTCCAGCTCGTGGTCGCGGGCCGGCGCACCGAAGCCGGCGACGTCGCGGTGATGATGGTCGAGGCCGGCGGTACCGAGAAGAGCTGGGAGCTCTACGAGGCCGGCGCACCGAAGGTGACCGAGGCCGTCATCGCGGATGGTCTCGACGCCGCCAAGGAGTGGATCGGCAAGGCGATCGATCTCCAGCACCAGCTCGTGGCCGCCGTCGTCCTCGCCCACGGCCCGATCGAAGAGAAGCCGTTCGAACGGCGGGTCGACTACCAGGACGACGTGTTCGCCGCCGTCAGCACCGCCGCCAAGCCCAATGTGGCGGAGGCGATGGCGATCGCGGACAAGACCGAGCGCAACAACCGGCTCGACGAGATCGTCGAAGGCCTGCTCCTGGCGCTCGCGGGCACGCCCGACGAGCCAGGCGAGCTCGCCGGCCGCGAGGGAGAGGTCAAGAAGGCCTTCCGCTCGCTGCAGAAGCAGGTCGTGCGCGAGCGCATCGTCAACGACGGTGTCCGCATCGACGGTCGTGGCGTGACGGACCTGCGCCCGATCTCCGCCGAGGTCGGCATCATCAACACGGTGCACGGCTCCGGGCTCTTCCAGCGGGGCGAGACCCAGGTCCTGTCGGTGCTCACGCTCGGCATGTCCCGCATGGAGCAGATCGTCGACACCCTCGGGCTCGACGACCGCAAGCGCTACATGCACCACTACAACTTCCCGCCGTTCTCCACCGGTGAGACGGGCCGCGTCGGCTCGCCGAAGCGCCGCGAGATCGGTCACGGCGCGCTCGCCGAGCGGGCACTGCTGCCGGTCGTGCCGAGCAAGGAAGAGTGGCCCTACACGCTGCGGGTCGTCTCGGACGTGCTCGCGTCGAACGGCTCCACGTCGATGGCCTCCGTGTGCGGCTCGACCCTTGCCCTGATGGACGCGGGTGTGCCGATCAAGGCACCGGTTGCGGGCATCGCGATGGGTCTCGTCTACCACGACGGCAAGTACACGACCCTTACGGACATCCTCGGCGCCGAAGACGCCTTCGGCGACATGGACTTCAAGGTGGCGGGAACGTCCGAGTTCGTGACCGCGCTCCAGCTCGACACGAAGATCGACGGGCTTCCGGCCGATGTGCTGCTCAAGGCGCTCGAGCAGGCGAAGGAGGCGCGCCTCGCGATCCTCGACGTCATGCAGGACGCGATTGCCGAGCCCCGCTCGGACGTGCGGCCGACCGCGCCGAAGATCATCAGCTTCGAGATCCCGATCGACAAGATCGGCGAGGTGATCGGTCCCAAGGGCAAGGTCATCAACACGATCCAGCAGGAGACCGGCGCCGACATCGCGGTGAGCGACGACGGCGTCGTCGGTACCGTGAGCATCGGTTCCAAGGACAGCTCGCAGGTCGCCGAGGCGCAACGCCGGATCGAGCTGATCCTCGACCCGCCGACTGCCGAGATCGGCGCCGAGTACACCGGCCGCGTGGTGAACATCACCAAGTTCGGTGCGTTCGTGAACGTGCTGCCCGGCCGAGACGGTCTGCTGCACATCTCGAAGCTCGGACGCGGGAAGCGCATCGACCGGGTCGAGGACGTGCTCGAGCTCGGCAACGAGGTGACCGTGCGCGTCGACGACATCGACAACCAGGGCAAGCTCTCGCTCTCACTCGTCGGTGAAGAGGGCGAGGACGGCGAGTCCGGGTCCGAGGGAAACGGTGAGCGGGCCGAGCGGGCGCCGCGTGACCGGGGCCCGCGCGACAGCGACCGGGGTGCGAGCTCCGGCCCGCCGAAGGACGTCGCCTCGTTCGACGCCGCCTGGGACGAGGAAGCCAAGAAGGAGTTCGGCGACCTCGGACCGGCGGAAGCGCCGAGCCGGGGCGGCGGCGACCGTGACCGGAGCTCCAGCCGTGGTCCCCGCCGGCGTCGTCGATAGCCCTACAGGCGCCAGATCCACGCGTCGATACGCACACACATGAGCGGAGCGGAGGCAAGTCGTCGTTGCTCCCGCGCGACCAGCGGAGCGTGGCCCGAGCGGCCCGGCCCGCAGGGCCGAGAGCGGGCATGATGAGCGGACCTGGGACGGACTCGATCGAGCGGACGCGCCTGCCAACGGGGCTGCGCGTGCTCACCGAGTCCATGCCCGAGCTTCGCTCGGTCGCGATCGGGTTCTGGGTCGGCACGGGTGGTGTCGACGAGCCCGAGGAGCTGCTCGGCGCCAGCCACTTCCTCGAGCACCTGTTGTTCAAGGGCACCGAGACGCGCTCAGCGTCCGAGATCGCGCACGCGATCGAGTCGGTCGGCGGCGACATGAACGCCTTCACGACCCAGGAGTACACGGCGTTCTACGTTCGGGTGCCGGACGACCACCTCGCAGTGGCCGCCGACATCCTCTCCGCCGTCGTGTGGTCGCCCGCGTTCCGGTCCGAGGAGGTGGACTCCGAGCGTCAGGTGATCCTCGAAGAGATCCGGATGCGCGACGACACTCCGGACGACATCGTGCACGAGCTCTTCGCGGAGGCCTTGTACCCGAAGCACCCGCTCGGCCGCTCCGTGCTCGGCACGCCGGACACGATCACCGCGGCATCGCGTGACTCGATTGCGCAATACCACTCGCATCACTACCGGCCGAGCAACGTCGTGGTGGCGGCGGCCGGCAACCTCCAACATGATCAGGTGGTCGAGCTGATCACCGGTGGGCTCAGCGTCGAGGACGGTGAGCGTCCGCTCCGCTCCGATCCGTCCTTCGCGCCGCCGGAGATGCTGGTCAGCGAGCGCCGCCCGACCGAACAGGCCCACCTCGTGCTCGGCGTGCGCGCGCTCGCGCGTGATGATCCGGACCGGTACGCGTTGTCCGTCGTGAACCAGGCGCTGGGCGGCGGAATGTCGTCACGCTTGTTCCAGGAGGTCCGTGAGAAGCGAGGCCTTGCGTACTCGGTGTACTCGTACCGGGTCGCGTTCGACGGGACCGGCGCGCTCGGCGTCTACGCGGGGACGTCGCCGGAACGCGCGCACGAGACGCTGGCCGTCGTGCGCGGTGAGCTCGACCGGCTCGTGGCCGACGGTCTTCCCGAGCACGAGCTCGCGGCGGCAAAGGGTCATCTCAAAGGATCGACGGCGCTCTCGCTCGAGACGAGCTCGAGCCGGATGCACCGCCTCGGGCGCAGCGAGCTCACCACGAACGAAGTGCCCACGGTGGACGAGCTCGTCGCCGAGATCGAGGCCGTCACGGTCGAAGATGCGGATCGGGTCATTCAGCGCGTCTTCGCCGCGGCCCCGCGGGTGCTGGCCGTGGTCGGTCCGTTCGATCCCGACGATTTCGCGTAACGCCGGACCGCTCGACCATTAGTCTCGACTCGTGATCCGGGTCGGAGTGTTCGGTGCAGGCGGGCGCATGGGCGCGACGGTCTGCGCAGCCGTGCTCGGCGCACCCGACTGTGAGCTGGTGGCCGCCGTGGACCCGCAGCACGCGGGGGAGCAAGTGGCCGGGACCTCGCTGACCATCGCCGAGAAGCCGGAGGCGATGAAGGAAGGTGGCGCGCAGGTCAGCGTCGACTTCACCGTCGTCGGCGCGGCCCGCGAGAACCTCCGCTGGTGTGCGGCCCACGACGTGCACGCCGTCGTCGGTACGACCGGTCTGACCGAGGACGACCTCGATGAGCTCACCACGCTCTTCGCTCACAGCGGGGCGAACGCGTTCGTCGCGCCGAACTTCGCGATCGGCGCCGTCCTCATGATGCGGTTCGCCGAGCAGGCCGCGCCCTGGTTCGAGACCGCCGAGATCATCGAGCTGCATCACGACCAGAAGGTCGACGCGCCGTCCGGCACCGCGATGCGCACCGCGCACCGCATGGCCGCGGCTTCGCAGCAGTGGGCCGCGGATCCGACCCGCGACGTGGTGGCGGAGGGCGCGCGCGGCGGGCTCGTCGACGACGCGATCCGGGTCCACTCCGTGCGGATGCGCGGGATGTTGGCGCACCAGGAGGTGATCCTGGGTACGACCGGCGAGACGTTGACCGTGCGCCACGACTCCTACGACCGGTCGTCGTTCATGCCCGGCGTCCTGCTCGCCGTGCGCAAGGTGGCCGGCCTCGGCGACCTCACCGTCGGACTCGATGTACTGCTCGACGCCTGATCCGTGGGTGGCGTAGGGCGCTCGCCGGACCCGGCGCTGCGCGAGCGGATCCTCGAGGCGGCGTACGCCTGCTTCGCGCGCTTCGGGCTCGGCAAGACGACGGTCGAGGACGTGGTGAAGGAGTCCGGGGTGTCACGGGCAACGATCTACCGGGTCTTCCCCGGCGGCAAGGACCAGTTGCTGCGGGAGGTGGTGGCGTGGGAGATGGGCCGGTTCTTCGGCTCGCTGGCCGAGGCCGTCGTCGGTGCGCCGGACTTCGCGAGCCTGGTGGAGGACGGTCTCGTGTTCGCGCACGGCGCGGTGGGGGAGCACGTCGTGCTGCAGAAGATCCTCGTGACGGAACCGGAGCGCCTGCTGCCCCTGCTGACCACCGAGCAGCAGCGACCCCTCGCGTTCATCACCGCCTACCTGCTGCCGTTCCTCGAACGCGAAGAGCGTGAGGGCCGGTTGATCCCGGGTCTCGACCAGGAGCGCGCCGCGGACTTCGTGGCCCGGATGCTGCTCTCGCTGATCGGCTCCGAAGGCAAGGAGCTCGAAGATCCGGTCGCGCTCCGCCGCCTGGTGCGCGAGCAGCTCCTCGTCGGAGTCCTCACCCCCGAAGCCCTCGCCGCCCCCTGACGCCGAACCCGACGCAGGCGAGATCACCCTGCCCTGGTGCACGGTTGCCGCACCTTTCGGTGTCGATCGAACACGTCCCAGCGTGTCGAGACGACACCGGAACGGAGGCACCGGCGCGAGTGGACGGGGTCTCGCAGAGTCGGCGCCGGGCCGGGTTTGAGCTGGTGTTCCGGCGTCTTGTGACCCGCGACACGTTGACCATGAGACAGTCATCGCCTTACTGTCTCGTTGATGACCACGGAGCGCGAGTTTGTTCGCGAGCGCATCTTGGCCGCGACTCTCGTCTCGCTGGCCCGTTACGGCGTGGCCAAGACGACCCTGGAAGACGTGGCCAAGGAAGCCGGCTGCGCCCGGGCCACGGTCTACCGCTACTTCGGGGGCAAGCAGCAGCTTCTCGACGCGGTGATCGCCCATGAGTGCGGGCGGGTGCTGGCCGCGATCGACGCCGCGGTCGTCCCGGGGGCCTCGATCCAGGACGCGCTGGTCGCGATCGCCACCACGGCCGCGCACGAGGTGCTCGAGCACGATGCGCTGCAATTCGTGCTCGCCCACGAGCCCGAGCTGATCCTGCCCTGGGTCACTTTCGATGGTTGTGACCGATTCCTCGCCTCAACCGGGGCGGCGCTCGCGCCGACGTTCGCAAGGTTCCTCCCTGCGTCCGAGGCGAATCGCGCGGCGCAGTGGTGCACCCGGATCTTCCTGGCGTACCTCGGGGCTGATGACACCCCCGTCACCATGACCGACGCGCGCGAGGTCCGCGCTCTCGTTTCCGATTTCGTCGCCCCGGCGCTTCACGCCTCGGCGTCCCAACCGACTGGGAGATAGAGCATGGCAACGAACCAAGAGATGATCGGTCGCGAAGACATCAACGACCTCGAGGCGATCCTGTCGATCACCAACAGCGACGTCGACAGCATCATCCACGCCGTGAAGGCGGAATCGGACGCGCTGTTCACGTGGGACTACGAGCGGACGCGCCCGGCACTGGTGAAGCTGTACGAGAAGGCGAAGACCTCGCAGTGGAACGTCACGACCGACCTGGACTGGTCGATCGAGGTCGACCAGGCGGCGGTCGTGATGGCGAACCAGGCCGCGAACGTCCCGAACGGCTTCGGGGAGACGGTGGACCTGAAGGGCACCCCGTTCGAGTCGTGGACCGACGACCAGTGGATCCAGATGGGCATCGAGTCCCAGAATTGGACGCTCTCGCAATTCCTCCACGGTGAGCAGGGCGCGCTCATCTGCACCGCGCAGATCGTGGAGACGGTGCCGTGGATCGACGCCAAGTACTACGCGGCGACGCAGGTGATGGACGAAGCCCGTCACGTCGAGGTGTTCGCCAAGTATCTCGACGAAAAGCTCTCCGGTCACTACCCGATCAACGCGCACCTGAAGATGCTGCTCGACGACATCATCAGCGACAGCCGTTGGGACATGACCTACCTCGGCATGCAGATCATGGTCGAGGGCCTCGCGCTCGCCGCGTTCGGGTTCATCCACCAGCTCACGACCGAGCCGCTGCTGAAGAAGCTCCTCCGCTACGTGATGAGCGACGAGGCGCGCCACGTCGCGTTCGGTGTGCTCTCCCTGCAGGAGTTCTACACGGAGCTCAACTCGAAGGAGATCCGCGAGCGCCAGGAATTCGCATTCGAGGCCGCGGTTCGCATGCGGGACCGCTTCCTCCAGCAGGAGGTCTTCGAGCGGATGGGCGTGGACGTCAAGGACGCGCTCACCCTCGTGCTCGAGGACGAGACCCGGGCGATGTTCCAGGGGATGCTCTTCTCGAAGATCGTGCCGAACTGCAAGAAGCTGGGCCTGCTCGACGCAGGTGACGGCTGGCTGCGTGAGCGCTTCACCGAGCTCGGCGTGATCCAGTTCGAGGACTGGACCGACACCACCGAGGAGTACACGAACCTCGACGAGGTCGCGAAGGACCGGGACGCCGCGTAGCTTCCGCGCTGGATCGCTCGGACCGGCTCAGCGCGTGAGCGTGACCTCGATCGGCGGGGGCTCGCGCAGGGTCTGGTAGACGACGCAGTAGCGCTCGGTCAGCTCCAACAGCTTGGCGACGATCGCCTCGTCGGCGTCAGTCTCCACCTCGAACGCCAGCCGGATCGACCGGAAGCCGACCGGCGCGTCGCGGTCGACGCCGAGCGTCCCGCGGAAGTCGAGGTCTCCCTCGGCCGACACCGTTCCGCCTCGCAGCTCGATCCCGAGCGAGGTCGCGACCGCCCGCATCGTGACCCCCGCGCACGCGACGAGTGCCTGCAGCAGGAGGTCGCCCGAGCAGGCGCTGAGGCCGTCGCCACCGGTGGCGGGATGCAGCCCGGCCTCGACGAGCGCGCGCCCGGTCTCGACCGAGCAGGTGACCGACTCGTCGCCGAGGCGGCCGTTCGCGGTCAGCGTGACGAGCGCGGAGTCAGGTTCAGCTCGGTACTGGTCCTTGAGCGGCGCCTGCAGCGCGCGGAGCTCGGTCGTGTCCATCGGTTCTCCTCGTCGTGAAGGAGCAACAGGGTACGGCGATGCGAGCCCACAGGTCTGACCGCGGGACGAGAGAAGACGACGAAGCCCGCGAGTAGCCTTCGCCCGATGGCTCAATCCACTGGCAGTGACGTCGTACGGATCGTCTTTCTCGGTGGGCTCGGTGAGATCGGCCGCAACTGCTTCTGCCTCGAGGTCGAGGACCGCATCCTCGTCGTCGACTGCGGGATCATGTTCCCGGATGTCGATATGCCGGGGATCGACCTCGTCCTGCCCGACTTCACCTACCTCCGGGAGAACGCCGACCGGGTCGAGGGCGTCGTCCTCACGCACGCACACGAGGACCACGCCGGTGGGCTCGCCTTTCTCCTGCGCGACGTGCAGTGCCCGATCTACGGATCGCCGCTCTCCCTCGGGCTCGCCCGCAACCGCATCGAGGAAGCCGGGATGCTCAAGCGCACCGAGCTCATCCCCGTGGCGGACGGCGAGCGGCGGCGGATCGGCCCGTTCGACGTCGAGTTCATCCCCGTGACCCACTCGGTGCCGCACGCGTTCGCGGCGGCGTATCACACGCCGCAGGGCACGATCCTCCACACGGGCGACTTCAAGCTCGACCTCACGCCGGTGGACGGTCGCCGCACGGACCTCGCCCGGATCGGTGAGATCGCCCGCCGCCCGTCCACGCGCGCGGACGGGAAGTTCGGTGGCGTGCGGCTCCTGCTCTCGGACTCCACCAACGCCGAGCGCCCCGGCTTCACCCCGTCCGAGTCCACGGTCGGTCAGGCGATGCGCACGCTGTTTCGCGAGCGCGAGGACAAGCGGTTCATCGTCGCGAGCTTCGCGTCGCACCTCCACCGGGTGCAGCAGGTCGCCGCGGCTGCGCTCGAGAACGGCCGGTACCTCTGCTTCGTGGGCCGCTCGATGGCGAACAACGTGACGCTCGCCCGCGAGATGGGCTTGATGCCGCTCCCGTCGAACAAGGTGATCGACATCGAGGAGGCGGCCAAGTATGCGCCCGGCGAGGTGTGCATCATCTGCACCGGTTCGCAGGGTGAGCCGATGAGCGCGCTCTCGCTCATGGCCGCGCACGAGCACAAAGTCGTGAAGATCAGCGAGGACGATGTCGTCGTCATCTCGGCGCACGCGATCCCTGGTAACGAGACCAGCGTCACCCGCGTGATCAATGCGCTGTACTACGCCGGGGCCGAGGTGGTGCACGGCGGGAACACCGACGTGCACGTCTCCGGGCACGCGTCGCAGGAAGAGCTCAAGTTCATGCTGAACCTGGTTACGCCGGAGTGGTTCGTGCCGGTGCACGGCGAGTACCGCCACATGGTGCACCACGCGGACCTGGCCGAAGCGACCGGCGTAGACCCGGAGAAGATCTACGTGTGCGAGGACGGCGACATGCTCGTGCTCGGCGACCGCGGTCTCGAGACCGAACGGCGCGCGGTGCCGGCCGGTTACCTGTACGTCGACGGGATCGTCGGTGACATCGGGCAGGGAGTGCTGCGCGACCGGCGCCAGCTCGCCGAGGAAGGCGTGGTCGTGGTGATCGTCACCATCGACCAACGCACCGGCGAGATCGTCACGGGTCCCGAGATCGTCACCAAGGGTTGGGTGTACGCGCCCGAGGCCGAAGAGCTGCTCGAGGAGGCGAAGGACGCCGTGCGCGAGGCGCTGGCTGCCGCCGCGGCCGAAGGAGCGACCGACTTCGAGACCATCCGGCGCCACGCTCGTCGCGCGCTCGGTCGCTTCATCAACGCACGTACGAAACGGCGCCCGGCGGTCATCCCCGTCGTCATGGAAGTCTGACGTGATCCGCGACTGGTCGAACTTCATCGCCGGGCGGACGGCGCTGGTCACCGGCGCGGGCGGTGGGGTCGGGCGGGCGATCGCGATCCAGATGGCGCGGGCCGGCGCGGAGCTGCGGATCAATGATCTCCACCTGGACCGGGCCGAGAAGGTGTGCCAGGAGATCGAAGAGGAGCACGGGGTCGCGCAGCCGGTGGTCGCCGACGTCTGCGAGCGGGATCAGGTCGAACGGATGGTCGAGCAGACCGGGCCGGTGGACATCCTCGTCAACAACGCGGGGATCCCGGCTGAAGGCATCACGATCAAGAACTTCGTCGATACTGGACCGGCGGAGTGGGACCCGCTCATCCGGCTGAACCTGGCCGCGGTCCTCGGTGTGACGCGCGCCTACCTGCCCGCCATGCTCGAGCAGCAGTGGGGTCGCATCCTCACGATCGTCTCGGACGCCGGGCGGAGGGGCGAGCGCAAGCAAGCGGTGTACGGCGCGGCGAAGGCCGCGGCGATGGGCTTCTCTCGCGGTCTCGCGGCGGAGGTCGGGCGCGACGGCGTCACCGTCAACTGCATCTCGCTCGGCACCATGAACCACGGGTTGCTCGCCAACGCGATCGAAACGGACCCGACGATCGAGCAGCGGCTTGCCAAGGCCTACCCCGCCGGGCGGATCGGTCAGGTCGACGACTGCGCGCCACTCGCCGTGTTGCTCTGCAGTGACGCCGCGTCGTGGATCACGGGCCAGGTCTACCCCGTGGACGGCGGGTATGCGTCCGCACTCTGAGCCGCAGGTCGAGCTACCGACCGGGTACGTCGTCCGGCATCCGGCGGCGCGGGACTCCGGGCCGGTCGCCCAGGTCGTCGTGGCCGGCGACGTGGCGGACTTCGGCGAGCCGGACTTCACCGAAGACGACCTCATCGACGACTGGAGCCGGCCCCGCTTCGAGCTCGGGCGTGACGCCTGGGTGCTCACCGGCCCGACGGGCCGGATCGTGGGGTACGCGTTCGTGTGGGAGGCGGAGCCCGACGCGGTGGTGGAGGGTGACGCGTTCGTGCTGCCCGAGTACTCCGGGCGCGGGCTCGGCACGCTGCTCCTCGAGCTCATGGAGAGCCGGGCGAACGAGCTCGCGGCGGGCCGGGACATCACGCTCGGCGTCTACGCGTCACACGTGAACACCACCAAGCGCGAGCTGCTCGAACGGCGCGGATTCCAGTCGCATCACACGGTGCTGCGGTTCAAGATCGATCTCGCGAATCGCCCACCGGACGCGGTGGACCCGCACGCGGATGTCGTGCTCCGCGGGTACGACCCGGCCGACGCCGAGGCCGTCCGCGAGACGATGACCGAAGCGTTCGAAGGTCACCGCCGTTACACCCCGCGGCGGCTCGACGAGTGGTTGGACCTGCGCATGCGTCACCCCGCGTTCGATCCCGGGCTCTGGCGCGTCGCCGAGTGCGACAACGAGATCGTCGGCGCCGCACTCGTCTACGACGTCGGCGAGACCGGCTACCTGAGCAACGTCGGCGTCCGCAACGGCTGGCGGGGGAAGGGCGTGGCGCAAGCGTTGCTCGCCGACGCGTTCACGGCGCTTCGGGAGCGGGGCCAGATGCGGGTGATGGTCTCGGTGGACGCCGATGCCGCGCCGGCCGCGATCCGTCTGTACGAGGAGGCCGGCATGCGGGTTCATGAGCGGCACGACTGGTTCGTCAAGGCCCTCCCGGGGTCCTCGATCAGCGCCTGATCTGGGGGCTTTGGGACTCGGGATAACCGCTGTTGCTGGTGTTGCCGGTGTTACGGTGACCCCGTGGCTGCCCCCAAATCTCGCCGTCCACCCGCGCGCGCCCCTCGGCCCAAGGTGGGTTCCAAGCCGAGACCGAAGCCGAAGGCCAAGCCCCGGCCACGCCCGTCGGCCAAGGCCAAGGCGGGCCGGCCGTCCGCACTGAAAGAGGCGGCCCGGACCCAACTCCGTGGTCACGGATCCGACGCGATCGCGCTCACGCTGCTGGCGCTGGCCGCACTGACCGGGCTCGCCCTCGCCACCGGGCTCGCCGGCCCCGTGGGTCGGGGCGTGTCCGCCGGTGTCACCGCCCTGCTCGGCAACGGTGCCTTCCTCGTACCGCCGGCATTCCTCGCGGTCGCGATGCTCCTGCTCTGGCGGCAACCCGACGAGGTCGCCGCGCCGCTTCGCGTCGGGCTCGGCGTGTTTCTCATCGTGCTGGCCGCGGCGGGGCTGCTCCATCTCGCCGGCGGCGGGCCGAAGCTCTCGGGCTCGGCCGACGCCATGCGGGACGCCGGCGGCTACCTCGGCGCGGTGATCGGTGTACCGCTCGCCGCGGGTATCGGCGCTGCGGGCACGGCGATCGTTCTGGTCGCGCTCTTGGCCTTCGGTTGCCTGCTGGCCTCCGGCCTCTCGATCCAGCGCGCGGGTGAGCTGGCCGCGATCGGGTTCGCGAAGCTCGGCGAAGCCTTCCAGGCCGCGTTCGCGCCGCCCGGTGCCGATGAGTCGCAGTCAGGGTCGCCGGAGCACGAGCCGGTGGTGGCGCCGGAACCCGCACCGGCCGGCCGGCGGGCGACGCTCGACGCGGTTCCCGTCGACGAGGCCGGCGAGCCCGACCCGGAGCCCGAAGCCGATCTCGAGATCGAGCCGGTCGTCGCGGCGGCCCCGCCGCCGGAGCACATTCCGGGCCCCGCGCCGGATCCCACCGAGGTCGCGGCCGTCGAGAAGAGCGAAGGCCAGATGGCGATCGATCTCACCGCCTACGGCCACGGTGACTGGGTGCTGCCCGGGCGCGAGATGCTGAAGCGCTCGACGTCCAAGCAGGTGGACCAGCGCGTCGTCGAGCAGGGCGGCGAGGTGCTCGAAGCGACCATGCGCGACTTCGGGGTCGATGCCCGTCTCATCGGGATGACGGTAGGACCGACGGTCACCCGCTACGAGCTCGAGCTCGCCGCGGGCGTGAAGGTCAACCGGGTGACCGGGCTGAGCCACGACATCGCGTACGCCATGGCGAGTCCCGATGTCCGCATCCTCGCGCCCATCCCCGGGCGCAGCGCGATCGGTGTCGAAGTCCCGAACAAGCAGCGCCAGCTCGTAACGCTCGGCGACATCCTCGTATCCGGCGAAGCGAAGGAAGCGACGCACCCGCTCGAGGTCGGTCTCGGCCGCGACATCTCTGGCGCGGCGTTCATGCTCAACCTGGCGACCATGCCGCACCTGCTCATCGCGGGGCAGACCGGCGCCGGCAAGTCGAGCTGCATCAACAGCCTCATCACGTCGATCCTCATGCGCTGCACCCCCGAGCAGGTCCGCCTGATCCTGGTGGACCCGAAGCGGGTCGAGCTCGGCCAGTACAACGGGCTCCCGCACCTCCTCACCGAGGTCGTCACGAGCCCCAAGCGCGCGGCGAACGCGCTCGACTGGGCGGTGCGCGAGATGGACATGCGCTACGACCTGCTCGCCGATGTCGGCGTGCGCGACATTGCGGGCTACAACTCGATGTACGACCGCGGCGACCTGCCGACCACGGAGAACCCCGATCCCCACGGTGGGACGACCTACGAACGCCTCCCCTACATCGTGGTGGTCGTCGACGAGCTCAACGACCTCATGATGGTGGCGGCCCGGGACGTCGAGCAGAGCATCTGTCGCATCGCGCAGATGGCTCGTGCGGTCGGCATCCACCTCGTCATCGCGACCCAACGCCCGTCGGTGGACGTCATCACCGGTGTGATCAAGGCCAACGTCCCGAGCCGGCTCGCCTTCTCCGTGAGCACGCTGGCCGACTCGCGCGTCATCCTCGACCAGCCCGGCGCGGAGAAGCTGATCGGCCACGGCGACATGCTGCTGATGTCCGCGTCCACCTCGCGGGCCCAGCGCATCCAGGGTTCGTGGGTGGACGAGGAGTGCGTGCGCAAGGTGGTCGCGCACTGGCGCCGGCAGGTCCAGCAGCCTCAGTACATCGAGGGCCTGCAGGGCGCCGAGAAGAGTGCTGGTGGGCGCGGCGACGCCGACGCGGAAGACGGCGACGACCTCCTCCCCGAGGCGATGGAGCTCGTCGTGCGTAGCGGCTTCGGCTCCACGAGCATGTTGCAGCGAAAGCTGCGGGTCGGGTTCTCACGGGCCGGCCGCTTGATGGACCTGCTCGAGCGCAAGGGCGTCGTCGGCCCCTCGGAAGGCTCGAAGGCCCGTTCCGTGCTGATGACGATCGAAGAGCTGGAAGCGCTCGAATCCCGCGTCTAGCTCGTCCCGCTCAGCTCATTGGTGAGCTTGGTGATGAAGCGGGGCAGCTGGGGGTCGGCGCGCGGCTCGGTGACGATGTCGGCGAACGTCCACCATCGGCTGCCGACGAACTCGCCGGGGTCGGGCTCGAGCGGCTGCGCGACCCGACCGTCGAGCACGTACCAGAGGCTCACGTCCATGTGGTGGTGATCGGCACCGACGGTCGTCGTCTGGGTCACGAACAGTGGGTTGCTGCTGAGGCCACTCATGAGCTCGGCGTCGATGCCCAGCTCCTCGCGTGCTTCACGGTTCACCGTGGCCGCGGGATCTTCGTCGGGTTCTACGTGACCGCCGGTGGGGAGCCAGAGCCCGGCATTGCGATGATCGACGAGGAGCATCGCTCCAGCGGTGGGATCGACGAGTGCGAAGTAGGCGACGAGATGCTGGTTCGGCACGTCGGGCTTCTCGGTGCGGAAGATCTGGGTGCCGCTGGCGATCCACGCCAGGGCGCTCTCGCGGTCGAGCTCCTCCTGGGCGTCGGAGGGCCGGATCGCGAACACCGCGTCGTACGCCGCGTGCCTCCCGACGCCGATGCTCACGCTTGACCCTCTTCAGGTCGACGTGGCATGCGCTCCACGATCTCGCGCGAGCCGTCGGCGTAGACATCGAAGTCGCTCACCGCGAAGAGCCCGGTGTTGGCGAGCGGCCACCTCTTCGCGGTGATCGCGATGAACAGCTCCCCATGCGCGAGCGACAGCCTGTCGGTACCTCCGTTGGACCCACCCCACCCGCCGAACGACCGGAGCCCGGTCCAGCGGTCGTCGAGCGCGAAGGGCGAGTACGGCGCCTCGATGAACCGCCGGTGCTCTTGCGCCTTCATCGCGAGCAGGCGGGATACGCCGGGTTCGACCGCCGCCGGATCAGCTATCGCGCGGAGCCTGGCGAACGTCCACCCGTGGCCGCACTCGGTGCAGCACATCTCGTTCGGCCCGATCTGCTCGTGTTCCGTTCCACCGCATCGGGAGCAGAGGCTTCTCGGCGGCATGCCCCGAGGGTACCGGGGTTCTTCCCGGCGTCAATCGGCTTTCGCGAGCTGCGACCGGTGTTCGGTGACCCAGCGTTGTGATCGGCGGTTCCTGCCCTCGTAGCCCGCGTTCCATTGCGCGACGTGCCCGGTATGACCGGCCTCGGCTTCGCGCCGGACGAAGTCGAGGCCGCGATCGAAGAAGACCAGGAGCGCGCCGAGTGTGCGCTCGCGATCGCGACGAGTCAGACCGTGGGCGTCGAAGAACTGACGGCATCGGGCGACCTGATCGACGTGCGCGCGGTGCTCGTCCAGATCCGCGGGGTCCCACATCGGGACCCAGTGTCGGAGCGCGATCGCGATGTCCCAGAGACGATCGACCGGCGCGGCGAAGTCGAAGTCGATGAACGCAACCGCTCGGCCCTCGGAGACGACGACGTTCTCGAGACAGAGGTCGTTGTGGCAGACCAGCTCACCGGCGAACCGGCCGGGCGCCGGCCCGTCGCCCCACCTCGCCCCGGCGGGTGGGCGGAAGTCGGCCACCGCGGCGTGATAGCGGCGCTGCAGCTCGGCCACGCTCACCAGGAGCTCGTCGCGTGCCGCCCACGCCGGGAAAGGTGGGACGGCGACTGCGCCGGGCATGTACGAGAGCACCTCGAGGTCCCCCTTCCGGTCCAGGACGCGGGGTGCACCGTGGAACCCGGCCTGCTCGA
The DNA here is from genome assembly GCA_038252255.1 of Acidimicrobiia bacterium. GTDB lineage: Bacteria > Actinomycetota > Acidimicrobiia > IMCC26256 > JAENVU01 > Chersky-806. Next base: position 86,422 of record JBBSAM010000006.1, read on the forward strand.
GGTGCGCGAGGAGGAGATGGACCGCGGGCGTATGGGGCCCGACCGGTCGACGAACGGTGTTGCCGATCCGCACCACCCGCCCCTCGTTGCCCAGCCCACCGGCGAGGATCTCCTCGTCAGGTCCCATCGGAGCAGTCTGCCCGAAGCACCCGGGACCAACGGGTGGTCTTCCCTAGCCTGCAGCGGCATGACGAGCATCTTGTTGATCTCCGGGAGCCTGCGGGCCGGCTCGACGAACGCTGCGGTCCTGGACACGGCGCGCACCGTCGCGCCCGACGGTGTGACCGCCACCCTGTCCACCGATCTCGGCGGGCTGCCGCACTTCAATCCGGACGACGACGTCGAGCCCTTGGATCCGGCGGTCGTGCACCTTCGCGCGAGCATCGGCGCCGCGGACGCGGTGCTGTTCTCGACGCCGGAGTACGCGGGGGCGCTTCCGGGCTCGTTCAAGAACCTCCTGGACTGGTGCATCGGCGGGGGAGAGATCTACGAGAAGCCGGTCGCGTGGATCAACGCGTCCGCAGGTGGGAGCGAGGCGGTCAACGCGTACGACTCGCTGCGCAAGGTGTTGGGGTATGCGGGCACGCGTATCGTCGAGGCGGCGTGCGCGCACATCCCGATCCAACGCGATGCCGTCGGTGCCGACGGTCTGATCGGCGATCCCGCCATCCGAGAGCAGATTCGCTCCGTCCTCACGGTGCTGCGCGACGCGACCGGCTGACGCGAAGCTGGGCGCCTCCCGGAGGAGGCGCCCAGCTTCTGGGGGCTGTAGCCGGCGTCGTTGGCGGCTACCGGGTGGTGCGGTGGAGCGGGTGGCTTCAGGCGGCCCGGTGGAGCGTGGTGTGCTCGCCGAGGGTCTCGTCGAGCATCGCCCGATCGTGGGTGAGGTAGGCGAACAACGCCCGCCATGCGACGGTGACACCGGCGACCGCGAGGCCGGTGATGAGCACCGCGACGTTCCGGTCGCGCACCGCGGTGTTGAATCCCTCGAACATGGAGAAGTCGAGCGCCCAGACTGCGCCGATCGCGGCGACGAACGTCAGGATCGACCGCAGCTGCTGCAGCGGGGAGACGTAGTCGCAGAGCACGTCGACCAGCTTCACGGTGGCCAGCGCGAGCAGGGCAATGATCGCAAAGGTGTACATGGTGCTACCTCCTGTGCACTCCCGTGGCGGGAGTGACCGGTGCTGTGACTCGATGCCGAGCGGAAGGGTTACTTCCCGATGGCGGCGTACACCGCTCGCACCAGCACCTCGCTACGCGTGTCGACACCGAGCTGCATCTGGTTCATCACGTAGCCGAAGCCCACGCGCGCGTCGGGGTCGGCGAAGCCGAGCGAACCGCCGGCACCCGGGTGGCCGAACGCGGCCGGTCCGCACGAGGGCGGGAGCGAGGGTCCGATGGCGAAGCCGAGACCGAACTGCATCGGGACGCCGATGACGCGGTCCGACCCGTCCGACTCGACGCGGCGCGCCCGCGCCACCGTGGCGGGAGAGAGGAGGCGCCGACCGTCCACGTCCGCGACCGTCGCCGCGTACATCCGCGCGACCGCGCGGGCGCCGGCGACGCCGTTCGACGACGGCAGCTCGCACTCGTGCAGCTGGCGCGTGTTCCACATATCGTCGTAGTGGAAGAGGTTCGACGGTCCGGTGAGCGCGTCGCCCGTCATCGTGCCGGGCACCATGAACGCCTCCATCAGCTCACGGATCTCCGGGTCCTCGGCGGCCGGCGGCGCGAGCAGCGTCGCGACCCGCGGCTCCTCGGACTCGGGGAGACCGATCCACCAGTCCAGGCCGAGCGGTCCCGCGACCTCCTTCTCGAAGAACTGGCCCAAGGTCTGCCCGGTGACGCGGCGGACGATCTCGCCCGTCAGCCAGCCGTAGGAGCGCACGTGGTAGCCGGGCACCGGCTCTTCCCACGACCAACGCGGCGTCTGGCGCGCCAGCTGCTCGACCACCGGGTGCCACGCGAGCGCGGACTCCAGGGTGAAGTCGCCCTCGACGACCGGCAGCCCGGCGCGGTGGGACAGCACCGCGCGCACGGGGATCGTCTCCTTGCCGTTCGCGCCGAACTCGGGCCAGAGATCGGCGACCGGCATGTCCGGGTCCAACAGGCCGCGCTCGATCAGCAAGTTGGCGCACACCGCGGTCGCGCCCTTGGTCGTGGAGAAGACGAGGGCGAGCGTGTCGTCCTGCCACGGTCGTTTGGTGCCCGCGTCGGCGAACCCGGCCCAGATGTCCACCACCGGCTTGCCGTCGAGGTACACGCAGCACGCCGCGCCCACGTCGCCTCTCCGCTCGAGGTTCGCACCGAGGGCTTTGGCAACATCGCCGAAGCCGGGTTCTACGAGGCCGTGGATCACCGCCGAGAGTCTACGGACAGGCGGCCCGGTAGGATTCGGGCGTGGCCCCCCGGTTCTATGTCGAGACCTTGGGCTGCCCGAAGAACGCCGTCGACTCCGACAAGGTGGTCGCCTCGCTCCTCGCCGACGGGCTCACGCCCACCGGCCGGGCCGAGGACGCCGACCTGATCGTCGTCAACACCTGTGCGTTCGTCGAGGCAGCCCGGCAGGAGTCGATCGACGTCGCCCTCTCGCTGGCCGAGGTGAAGCAGGCCGGGGCCCGATTGGTGGTCACCGGGTGCATGGCCGAGCGGTACGGGACCGAGCTGGCGGACGCCCTGCCCGAGGCCGATGCGGTGGTCGGCTTCGCGGGTCAGGGCTCACTGTCGAGCGTGGTCCTTCGGGGTCGCAAGCCGTCCGGGGTCCGGGACCTGCTCGAGCTCGCCCGCCCGGCGCCCTCCCGCCCCTGGGCGTACGTGAAGGTGGCCGAGGGTTGTGACCGGGCCTGCGCGTTCTGTGCCATCCCGTCGTTCCGGGGCAAGCAGCGATCGCGGACGATCGACTCGATCGAAGCCGAGGTGCGCGCCCTCGTCGACGGGGGCGTGGCCGAGATCGTGCTCGTCGCCCAGGACCTCGCCTGGTACGGACGCGACATCGGCGAGCCCGGTTCGTTGGGCCCCCTGCTGCGGCGGCTCGACGAGCTCGCGCCCCTCGGCCTCGCGCGCGTCCGCCTCCTCTACCTCTACCCGAGCGAGGTGCGCGACCCGCTGCTCGCGACGATGCTCGAGCTCCCGACGGTCGTGCCGTACTTCGACCTCTCGTTGCAGCACGCGTCGGCGCCACTCCTACGCAGCATGAAGCGATGGGGGAGTGGGGCACGCTTCGCCGACCTCATCGCGCGGATCCGCGCGGACGATCCGCAGGCCGCGTTCCGGTCGTCGTTCATCGTCGGCTTCCCGGGTGAGACCGAGACTGATCACGACGAGCTGCTGAGCTTCCTGCGTGAGGTGCAGCTGGACTGGGCCGGCTTCTTCCCCTTCTCGGCCGAGGACGGAACTCCCGCGGCCACCCTGGACGGGCAGATCCCCGCCGAGCTCGCCAACGAGCGCCTGCGCGAATGCAGCGAGCTGCAGGATCCGATCACCCAGGCGGCGCGCGACGCGCTCGTCGGCGAGGTGATCGACGTCATCGTCGACGGCGAGGATCCCGACACCGGCATGCTGCTGGGGCGCACCCACCGCGAAGCGCCGGAGATCGACGGTGTGGTCCGCATCACCGACGTGTCCTTCGCCCGGCCCGGGGCCGGCGTCGCGGCGCTCGTCACCGCCGCGGAGGGCCCCGACCTGATCGCGAGGGCTCTGGACGCGCGTGTAACGGGCGGCGTGCAAGAAGTTGGTCCGGCAGTCAGTCGGCGGGCGTCGTGAGCACCGCGGTGCCGACGAAGCGGTTCGGCCCGGGTGCGGTCGCCACGCCGGCGAACTTCATCACGATCGCGCGGCTGCTGTTCGCGATCCCCACGCTGATCCTCATCGAGCGGGAGGGCGCGACCTGGCTCACGGTCTCGCTGTGGTTCGTGTTGTCGTGCACGGACGGTGTCGACGGTTGGGTGGCGCGCCGGGACGGCACGACGCGGTCGGGCGCGTTCCTCGACCCGCTCGCCGACAAGTTCCTGACGATCGGTGGGTTCGTCGCGCTCTTGATGCGCGGTGACATCTGGTGGCTCCCGGTCGCGCTGATCGCGGCACGTGAGGTCTTCGTATCGATCTACCGCTCCGCCGCTGCACGGCGTGGCATCTCCCTGCCCGCCCGGCAGCTCGGGAAGTGGAAGGCCGTCGTCCAGATGCTCGCGGTTGGTGCGTACGTGCTCCCGCCGGTCGCCGACATGAACGGCTTCAAGCTCGCGGTGCTCTGGGTCGCGGTCGCGTTCACCATCATCTCGGGGATCGACATCGTCCGCCGCGGTTGGCGGGAGGCCGCGAGTGCGGGCTGACGTCCTCGCGATCGGCACCGAGCTCTTGCTCGGCCAGATCGTCGATACGAACTCCTCCTGGATCGGTGAGCAGCTCGCCGCGGTCGGCATCGACACGATGGAGCACCGCAAGGTCGGCGACAACCTGACCCGGATGGTCGCGGCGATGCGCGAGATGCTCGACCACGCGGACGCGGTGGTCGTCTGCGGCGGCATCGGCCCCACCCAGGACGATGTGACCCGCGAGGCCATCGCCGCCGTCGCCGGTGTCGAGCTCGAACGCCGAGAAGACCTGGTCGAGCACATCGCGACGCTGTTCGGCACCCGGGGCCGGGACATGCCCCAGAACAACCTGCGCCAGGCGGACGTCCCCCGCGGTGCGGACGTGATCCCGAATCCCATCGGGACGGCGCCCGGCATCCGGGCCGAGATCGGCGGCAAGGTGATCTACGCCGTGCCGGGCGTTCCCTACGAGATGCAGCTGATGGTCAAGGAGCACGTGCTCCCGGACCTGCTCGCGCGCTCGGGTGAGGCGGCGGTCATCGTCAGTCGCTCGCTCAAGACGTGGGGCCAGTCGGAGTCGGGGCTGGCCGAGAACATCGCCCACCGGGTCGACTTGCAGCAGAACCCCACGATCGCCTTCCTCGCCCGCGGCATCGAGGGGATCGTGGTGCGGCTCACCGCGAAGGCCGAGACCGCGGAGGCGGCGTGGGCGCTCATCGAACCCGAGGAGGCGAAGCTTCGCGAGATCCTCGGCGAGATCGTGTTCGCGGTCGACGACGAGACCATGGAGCACGCGGTGCTCCGTCGCCTGGAGGACCGTGGCTGGACGCTCGGAGTTGCGGAGTCGCTCACCGGCGGCCTGATCGGCGCGCGCATCGCGAACGTACCGGGCGCGAGTCGCACGTTCCGGGGTTCGATCGCCTCGTACGCGACGGACGTCAAGCGGTCCGTGCTCGGGGTGACGGCGGACCAGGTCGTGAGCAAGGAGTGCGCGCAGCAGATGGCCGCCGGCGCGCAGCGGGTGCTCGGCGCGGACGTGGGGATCGCGGTCACCGGCGTGGCCGGCCCGGACGAGCAGGACGGGCAACCGGTGGGTACCGTCTGGTTCGCGCTCGCATTGCCGGGCCTGCCCGTGGAAGCCGTATCGACCCGGCTGCCCGGCGACCGTGAGCGGATCCGCCAGTTCTCCACGATCTCGCTGCTGAACGTCCTGCGGATTCGGCTCGACGCGCTCCCGTGAGCTCGGGACTCCGGCGCGGGTTCCTCGCGGTCGTTCCGCCCGAGGACGTCCTCGACGCGATCGACGCGCTGCTCGAACGGCCGAAGTCGAAGCTGTTCGCGTGGACCCGGCGTGATCAGTGGCACATCACCCTGCAGTTCTACGGTCGCGTCGGCGACGTGGACGGGCTCTGCGCGGGGATCCAGGCCGCGGCCGCCGCATCGCAGCCCGCGCAGATCCTCGTGCGCGGCGGCGGTGCGTTCCCGACGCCACCGCGGGCGCAGGTCTTCTGGCTGGGCGTGGACGGCACCGACGCGCTGATCGACATCCACGCAACCGTGGCCGCCGCGACCCGCGACTTCATCGACCGCCGGGACCGGATCGCCTTGAAGCCGCACCTCACGGTGGCCCGGCTCAACCGCAAGGCCGACCTCACCGCGGACGTCGAAGCGCTCGAGGGGGTTCCGGTCGGCCCGCCGTGGTTGCTGACGGAGCTGCTGCTCCTCGAGAGCAACACGAAGCCGAGCGGCGCGGTCTACACCGAGCACGCCCGCTTCACCCTCGGCACCTGACCGCGCAGTCTTGCGGCGCTGAACCGGGCCGCCCTCAAGCTGTGCACCCGATGCGCCGAGACCTCGGCGATGGCAGGAAGTCGATTCCTCTCCCTTCGCTGGGCGAGCACCTGTGCGGCGTGCTCCACCGCCATTGCCGCGGGCACCCGAGCATGGTGGGACGCCGACACCCGGACCACGACGTGCCTCACCTGTCGACCCGAAGGATCGAGCGCGCATGCAGCCACAGCCGGGCCTGCTTCCTGTGCCGGCGGCTCCGCCCAGCGTGAGTACGAGCGCCGCATGGCCACGCACGAACGGCGAGAGCGTCAGCGGCATCCGTTCTTCGGCGGCGTCATGCTCAAGCCCCGCACCGAGCCGCAGCATGTGACTTCGTGGGCCAAGGGAGCTGAAGGAGAACGTCGCGTCGCCAAGGGTCTCGACGCACTGGCTTCGGACACCGTGCGAGTGCTGCACGACCGACGGCTCCCGAGAAGGCGCGCCAACATCGACCACTTGGTGATCGCGCCGAGCGGTGTGTACGTGATCGACGCGAAGAACTACACGGGACAAATCGAGAGGCGTGTGAAGCGCACGTTTCTCCGCTCGGACGTTCGCCTCTATGTGAAGAATCGGGACCGCTCGAACTTGATCGAGGGCATGGACTGGCAGTGCGAGGCGGTTCGCCAAGCGACCGGCGACGGCGTACCGATCCGCCCAGCGCTCTGTTTCGCCGGGGGCACCTTCGGCTGCTTCTCCGGGTCTTTCAAGGTGGATGGAGTACTCGTGGGAGGACCGCGCGCGCTCTCCAGGCGCATCAAAGCACGCGGCCCGCTGAGCTCCGAACAGGTTGCCGAGATCGCGGCGTGTCTCGCATCGCGCCTTCCCCCGGCGTAGTCGGTCCATCGGGCGCGGGCTCATGCCGCGTGGCCGACTGCCGGGGGTGGGTCGAGTCTTCGTTTTCGGGTGACGGGGTGGGGTGGGCCGAGGGTCCAGCCCTGGGTCTTTCGGGTGTGGTGGATGGAGCAGAGCCAGGCGAGGTTGTGCCAGGCGGTGGGACCGCCCTTCGCGTGGTCGGTCTCGCAGTGGTCGAGCTCGAGGTACTCGCGACCCGAGCAACCGCCGATCGAGCACTCGCGGCCTGAGACGATCATCGCGGTGCGCAGCTCGGCGGGGATGTGCCGCCCGAGGTGGGCAACGGTGGTGATGTCTTTGCCTTTGTTGATGATTGCGGTGACGAACGCGGTCCCCAACAGATTGCGGGCCCACTCGACGCTGACGGGGCCGACTCCGGGGATCTCGCAGCGTTCCCCGGCGATGGTGTGGCCGCGGACGAGGGCTTCGTGGTCGATGAGCACGTGCGCCGACCAGCCTCCCGCCTTCTCAGTCTTCGAGTCGCCGACGATCGAGTCCGCGAGCGCGTCGGCCGCGTAGGCGTCCTGTGACTCGTAGGCACCGGACTTCCGGGCGGCCCGGAAGTGCTTCTTCGTGCCGTGGTCGATCACGGCTTTGATCGCGCCACCGACCTCGGGAGTGACCTTGAAGTGGCCTTCGACCATCCCGCCGGCCGCGGGCCTCAATGCGAAACGATCGGGCCGCGTGCTGGCGCTTCGCCCGAGCCGCTTGATCCTCCCGCCGGGCCCGCTTCGCGATGCACGCGTCCCGCAACGGCACCATCCCCTGGCCCGCCGCCTGCGAGCAGTGCCGGTTCCGCGGCGGGGTTCTCGGCGGCTTCACCCACGATCAGCTCCACCGCCCGCGCCGACAGCCTCCCGGCCCGCACCGCCGCATCCGTCGCCGGCAACGCTTCGAGCTTCCCCGCCACCTCGATCGCCCGCTTCGCCTCACCCGAGCTCACCCCCGTCACCCGGGCGCACAGCTCCGCCGCGCTCCGATTCCCGATGCCTGGTGCATTCGGCGGTGTCCTCCACCCGCTTCGCGGCCTTTCCCATCATCCCGTCGATCAAGCGTCGCTGGACTCCCAGCTCCTCGAGCAAGGAAACCGCGACCGAGCCTGAACACGAAGACGGATCCAGATCGCGAGCCGCGACCTCGAGCGCGGAACGAGCAGAATGCAGGCTGTTCAACATCAACCCGAACTCTACGGACAGGGTGGGACACCTACCGCGGTGGGCGGAGCCGGTACCAGGTGTCGGTGCGGAAGCCGCCGAACGACTCGTAGAGGCGGTTGATGGCACGCAGGGTTGATGGTGAGCGGTCGTGCATGATCTCGCGGCTGAACTTGTCGACGACGATCTCTTCGGGCCGCGCGCGTTCGAGCTCGCTGCGGAGTCGCGCCCAGACGTCGCTCGGGTACTGCTCGGGGGACCAGCCGTTGATCGAGATGGCCTGCGGGCGGTCGGCGACGTACAGGTCCAACGGGTTGCCGAGCACGTAGGCACTCGGCGCGCGGCGTACCTGCGCGAGTCGAGCCCAGATGCGCGCCGGTTCGTAGTCCGGTTCCAGGTCCGACCGCAGCTCGGTCCGGTCCTTTGTGGAGAGCGCGAATCCGTGTGACGCCACGTCACGGCCGTTGCTCGCCACTCGCGCCGCCGCGGGTACGAGCAGCAGGACGGCCGCGGCCACCAGCGCGAGCCGCGCCCTGCGGTGCAGGCGGGACCAGGCGCCGACGATCGTGTCCAGGCCGTGACCGGCGAGTATCCCGACCGGCACGAGGAACATCGCGTAGGTGTAGATCCACCAGTGCTGCACGAGGAACACCGGCACGCCGAGCACCAGCCAGGCGACGAGGCCGAGCTCCAACCGGTCCCAGCCGCGCCGCGCGGTGGTGATCAACCCGATCGCGCCGAGCGCGAGCGGAAGCGCCCACCGGGCCGCTGTCTTCACCCCGCCCTCGGTCAGCCGGGACAACGGCCGTCCGGCGATCCCGGTCGCTCGGGAGGACACGGTGAAGTACGTCCAGCGGACGGTCTCGAGCTGGCCGTACGCGGCGAAGTACGCGATGGCTATCCCGATCGGGATCAGCACGCCGAGCGCGATCGCGCCGAGCCCGGATGCCGCGGCGCGGCGCCGACCCGTCGGCACCGCCCTGGCGATCTGCCACGCCGCGAGCAACCAGAACCCGCCGACGATCGGCGCGAGCACGAGCTTCAGCACGAGCACCAAGCCGCCGGCGAGACCGGACGCGAACAGCCAGCGGGCGCGCGCGGAGCTCGATTCGACGCCGCGCACGGCGCACCAGAGCGTCACGTACAGCGGGAAGCCGACGAGGCTCTCGACCTGGCCGAGCTGCACCGGCTCGATCGTCGCGTAGTACGTGCCGAGGATGAGCAGGGGTACGAGGGGACCGATCCAGCGGTGCGTGAATCGATCGCGCAACGTGACGATGAGCACGACCGCGAACGCGAGCTGGTACGCGAGCTCGAAGAGGTGGAGGGCGACCTCGCTGTAACCGAGCACGCTCCCGCCCCCGAGGTAGAAGAGGTAGATCCCCGGTTGCTTGACGTCCCAGAAGTCCCGGTAGAGCACGGCGCCGTGCGCGAGCTGGCGGGCGCCGCCGGCGAAGAGCGCCTGGTCCCCGGTGAACGGCAGCGGCGCGACGAGGAGCCCGAGCAGGGCGATGATCCCGAGGACGGCCCCCGCCTCGAGTCGCCGGCCCGGGGCTCGAGCTGTCTGCATCTCAGCCGATGCTACCGACGCGCCCGAGGTGGTGACCGTCCGCCGGCCGTGGGATCCTGGCGCGATGGCCGACCGCGAGCGCATCCCGCAACCGGAGAACCGCGAGGCGGAGAGCCGCTTCGTGATCACGATGAACGGCGCCGAGGCCGAGCTGGTCTACGACCGCGGGATCGAGCGCCTCGTGCTCGTGCACACGGAGGTTCCCGAATCGCTCGAGGGTCACGGGGTCGGTGGTGTGCTCGTACGCGCCGCGATCGACTTCGCCGCCGCGCAGAACCTGGTGGTCGTACCGCGCTGCCCCTACGCGCGCCGCTGGCTGAGGCGGCACCCCGAGGTGGCCGAGCTGGTCGAGATCGAGTGGCCACCGCTCGGCGTGAGGACAGACCCGTGACACGCGGTGGAACCGCCACGCCGAGGCGAACGCCCGCGGCCCGCGCCGAGCCGCAGAACGCGTACTACCGAGGTGGCAGACTCCCGGGATGACTCACGATTCCGATGCCACCCAGCGCGCGCTCGAGCACGACATCGAAGTGCTCGAGGACAAGGCCCTCGACGCGTCGAAGTCCGCGGCGATGCGCATCCTGCCGATCGCCGCCGGCGTGCTCGGCCTGCTGGTCCTGGCGTGGATCGCCGGCCGGCGCATGCGCAGCCGCGCCGAACGCAAGCATTCGCGCTAGTCGAAGCGGCGGGGTCCCGACCCGCGCGGTCACGGGCGCGCTCCGAACACGGCAGATGTCGCGTTTGTAGCGAGCCGCGCCGGGGCATAGAGGGATCGAGAGCGCAAACGACGGCGAGAGGCCGGGAGAGATCAACGATGCGCATGCGACTTGGACGGACCGCGGCCGCGATCGCGGTGGCGGCAGGACTGCTCGTGGGGCTCAGTGGTCCCGCGCAAGCGGACGATCGCGGTCACGACCGGGAGCACGACGGTCGTCGCGGCGTTCTCCGTCGCCCCGGACACCGGTCTCACCGGTGCTCCCCCGGGGGTGGACACGTCCGGCCAGGTGTGGCGCCTGCGCTTCTAGCCGGGTCCGGGTTCGGGTCCTTCAGGACGATCGCGGGATCGGGCGGGCGAAGCTGAGCTCGTGGCCGTCGGGGTCGCTGATGTGGAAGTACCGCTCACCCCACGGCGCGTCGGCCGGTGCCGTCGACGGCTGGTAGCCGCCGGCCAGGGCGCGGGCGTAGAGCATGTCGACGTCCGCCACGAAGAAGATCACCCGGCCCCAGATCGCCGGGACCGGCGCGTGCGCAGGATCGAGCTGAAGGTTCAGGAAGCCGCGGCCGGCGTGGAACGTGGTGAACGCGGTGCCGGGGCCGCCGGACGCGATCCGGAAGCCGAGGGCGTCGTAGAACGCGACCGCGGCGGCCATGTCCGCCGTGACCAACGTGACCGCGTTGATCTCCTCGATGCCGTCGACCGAGTCGGACACTCGCGTCAGCCGGTGGCGTGCGGCTCGACGCGCAGGATCACATCCGTGCTGCTGCCGTTCGACGTCGTCACGTACATCGCACCGTCCGGACCGATGACCGCGCTGCGCAGGCGCCCGCGATCGGTGAGTGCGAGCGATGTGGCGATCGGGCGGCGGCCGTCGGGTGAGAGGCGGAGCATGCGCAGCTGCGAGCCCTTCAGGACCGCGAGGACCAGCCCGCCGTCCCACTGGCCCCACTGGGGCCCGGACACGAAGATCCCGCCGGACGGCGCGATCGTGGGGCAGCCCGAGCTCCAGACCGCCCGTGTCGCGTCCGGGTGGCGCACGAGGTCCGTCATCGGAGTGAGCTCGTCGTAGGACGGGTCGCCCGGCGCGCGCGGAACCGGATCCCAGCCGTAGTTCGCGCCGGTGGTGAGCAGGTTCACCTCGTCGTCGCAACCGGTGCCGTGCTCGACGTCGTACGCCTGGCCGTTGGCGCGGAACGCGATGCCCTGCACGTTGCGGTGCCCATAGGACTCGATGCGCGGGTCGAACGGCAGACCCATGTTCCCCGGCGCCGGCCCCCCGTTCTTGTCGATGCGCAGGACCTTCCCCGCGAGGATCCACGGGTTCTGCGGCGCGACACCCATGGCCGCGTCGCCGGTGCCGACCCAGAGGTAGCCGTCGGGACCGAAGCGCATGCGACAGCCGGAATGCTTGCCCAGGTCACCGGCGGGGTTGACCTGCACTCCGGTGAGGATGTCGGTGCGGTTCGTGACGGTCGTGACGGCGGCGTCGAGTGTGAGGCGCGCGATCCGCACGTCGTCGCCGGCCGCAGTGGAGGCGAAGCAGACGAAGACCTGATGCGTCGTCGCGTAGTCGGGGTCGACCGCGATGCTCATCATCCCTGCCTCGATCGCGACGAGGAGGTCAGTGGGCTTCCAGATCAGCCGGCGCTGACCGTTGACGACCGCGCTGAGGCCGAGGGCGCGCTCGGTGAAGAGCATCGTGTGGTCGGGCAGGAAACCGATGTCCCACGGGATGTCCAAGCCGGTCTGCACCGTGGTGACCGTCATGGGGGGCGCGGGGACGCAGGCGGCGAGCAGTGCGATGACGGCGAGGGCGCCGATCCAGCGGCCCACGCGGGATCCGAGAGTCTTCACTCCCGGAACCTTTCCACGAATCCGGGCATTTACCCAGAACGACCCGCGCGAACTACGTGGGCGGACCCTTGGTCAGCGTCACGGTGGCGTGATGGGAGTCGCCGGACGAGTCGGTCCAGGTGACCACGACCCGGTCGTGCGGGTGGTACCGCTCGAGCACGGTGCGCAGCTGGTCACCCGAACGGACCGCGTGGCCACCGAGCGCGGTGATCGTGTCACCCGCCTGGATCCCGGCCGCCGCGGCGGGGGAGCCGTCGCCGATGTCGGTCACCTCGGCCCCCACGCCGGCGCCGAAGCCATCGTTGGGCCCGGCCAGGACGACGCCGAGCAACGCCCGGTCACCGATGTGGGCGCCCCCCGAGGTGTCGTTGGCCCTGATCTGGTGGGCGATCGACAACGCCCGCTCGATCGGGATCGCGAAGCCGGTCGTGCCCGCCGTGTAGCGGAACTCGTTCCCGCCCGAATCGGCGGCCGTGTTGATGCCGATGACCTGGCCGGCGGTGTTCACGAGCGCGCCGCCCGAGTCACCGGGCTGGATCGACGCGGCGATACGGATCATGTCGTCGAGTGATTCGCGGTCCAGCCCGTCGCCGGCGGTGATCGACTGGTGCAGCGCGGTCACCGTGCCGCCGACCGCCGACGGCGGTCCGAAGCGCCCGAGCGCGTTGCCGATGGCGACGACCTCGTCGTTGCGGGAGACCGACGACGAGGTCGCGGTCGTGACCGTCTTCAACCCGGTCGCGCCTTGCATCTGGATGAGCGCGATGTCGTCTCCGACGTCGTAGCCGAGTACCTTCGCCGCGTAGACCTTCCGGGTCACACCGATCTCGACCTGGATGTCTTGCGCGCCGTTGATCACGTGGTTGTTCGTGAGCACCTCACCGGACGAGGTGAGGATGATCCCCGACCCGGCCGTCTGGTTGCCGTCCTGGAGCGTCGACGCGATGTTCACGATGGCCGGGCTGACGGCGGTCGCGATCCGGCGCACGTCGACGTTGCTTCCGGTCGTGGTGTTCGACGAGCCGAACTCGTCGATCAACGGGTCGCGTCGCGCCGTGCCGTTGCTCGCGGCCGACCCCGAACCGGTTCCGAGCCCGGAGGAGTCGGTCGCACGATCCGTCAGCGCGATCCCTGCCGCGGTGCCCGCGAGCAGCGCGAGCGCCGCGACCACGGCGAGCGCACCGATCGCCCGTTGCCGGTGCGGCGCGACGGGTGCCGGCTCGACCGGCCAGGGGGATGCCGGTGGCGGGCCGACGGGGGGCGGCGGCGAGGCGTAGCGCGGGGGCTGGTACGGGGGCTCGGAGCGCGGGGGCTGGTACGGGGGCGGCTGGGCGGGCGGCACTTCGTCGCGGGGCGCTCCGGCGTGCGGCGGCTCGGGGTGGGGCGCGACCGGCCAGGGCAGGAGCGGGTCGTCGGGCGGCGGGCCGGGCGGGGTGGGGTCTGCGTCCGTCATCGAGGAACAGAGTCCACCACGAGCCTGTGACGCAGGTGTGAACGGGCGGTGAGTCCGGTGGGATCGTGCCAAGATGTCTCGAGCACCCCCCGGGCCTTCGGTGGCTCGGGGGCTCGCGCGCGTCCATGACCGATTCCCCCTCCGAAGTCGCGGCCGAACAGGCCTATCTCGACCACGCGCATGTCTGCCTGGCGGCGATGCGCGCTCGTGCCGCGCGCAACGTCGAGATCGCCGAGCTCCGGGCGCGTGAAGAGCCCAGCCCGGATACGTCGCGGCTCCTCCAGGAGCTCGAGCACCGCCACGCGCTCCTGGCGGAGTCGCCCGTCGCGCTCGCGTTCGGGCGCCTGGACGAGGAGGCCGGGGACCGGTTCTACGTCGGCCGGCGGCACGTGGAGGACGCCCGCGGCGAGCCGGTGGTCGTCGACTGGCGGGCCGACGTCTCGATCCCCTTCTACCGCGCGACGTGGGCGGACCCGATGGGCATCGACCGGCGGCGGCGGTTCGCGCTCGAGGGCCGGAAGCTCCTCGGCCTGTTCGACGAGGACTTCGCGGACCCCGACTCGGAGGGCGCGGGCGGTGGTGGCGGTGTGCCGGACCCGTTGCTCGCCGAGCTCGAGCGCGGTCGCAGCGGCGAGATGCGCGACATCGTCGCGACGATCCAGGCCGAGCAGGACGAGGTGATCCGAGCCCCGCTCGGCGAGTGCCTCGTCGTGCAGGGTGGGCCGGGTACCGGGAAGACCGCGGTCGGCCTGCACCGCGCGGCATTCCTGCTCTACGAGCACCGCGAGCGACTCGAACGCGAGCGCCTGCTCGTGATCGGACCCAACCTGTTGTTCCTCCGCTACATCGCGCAGGTCCTCCCGTCACTCGGCGAGACGGCGGTCACGCAGACGACCCTGCCCGGTCTCGTCGCGCACCGCTTCCGGGTGCGCGCGGTGGATTCGGAAGCGACCGTCGCGATCAAGGGCGACATCCGGATGGCGACGGTGATCGCGCGCGCGGCGCGCTCCGCCGTGGCGACCGTCGCGCCCGAAGACACCGCGTTCCGCGCCTTCGGCATGACCCTTCATCTGACCCAGGCCATGGTTCAGGGGGTGCTCGACACCTTGCACGCACGCGGAGTTCCGCTGCGCGTCGGCCGCGAGCAGCTGCGGGCCCGGCTCGAGCAGCTCACGCTGGACCAGTACACCGCGCTGCGCCCGGAGGCTGACGAGCAGGACCTGGCGGGCGAGCTCCGCGCGCGGGGCGAGCTGACCGCAGTCGTGAACCGGCTGTGGCCGGTGCCCAGCGCGCCGGTGCTGGTACGGCGCGTGCTCGGCAACCGCCGGTTGCTCGAGCGGTCCTCGGCCGGGGTGCTCACGGACGCGGAACGGGTCCTGCTGTTCCGCAAGCCCTCCCGCAAGGTGTCGGAGGAGCAGTGGACCCGTGCGGACCTGGGTCTGCTCGACGAAGCCGACTGGGTGGTCGGCGGCCCGTCGCGCACGTTCGGCCATGTCGTGGTCGACGAGGCGCAGGATCACTCGGCCATGGAGCTGCGCCTCCTCGCCCGGCGCAGCGCCGAGCGATCGATGACGCTGCTCGGCGACCTCGCGCAAGCGACCGCCACCGGAGCGCAGACGAGCTGGGCCGAGGCACTCGATGCGCTCGAAGCGCCTCACGGCCGCGTCGCCGAGCTCGAGCTCGGCTACCGCGTGCCCGCGCCGGTGCTCGAGTTCGCGAACCGATTGCTCCCCGTTGCCGCGCCCGGGGTGCTGCCGAGCCGTTCCGTGCGCGAGACCGGCGCGCCGCCGCACGTCTTCGCGTGCGCGACGCCCGACGAGTTCCCGGGAGTGACCGCGGTGGCCGTCGCGGCCGAGCGCGAGGACGGCCGCTCCGTCGGGATCATCGCCCCCGAGCCACTGCTCGACGCGATCGGCATCGCGCTGGCGGAGAGCGAGATCGAGTTCACCGACGGGCGCACGTCGGTGGGGCTCGGCGAGAGCGTCACGCTCATCCCCCCGGAGTCCGCCAAGGGTCTCGAGTTCGACGCGGTGATCGTGGTGGAGCCGGCGGCGATCGCGGCCCTCGGCGAGCACGGGCTGCGCCTGCTCTACATCGCGCTGACCCGCGCCGTCCGCACCCTCACCCTGGTCCATGCCGAACCGCTCCCCGAGCCCCTCCGCTCGCAGTAGCCCCGGCGCCGCCCGAGCCCCCGGCGCCGCCCGAGCCCCCGGCGCCGCCCGAGCCCCCGGCGCCGCCCGAGCCCCTGCGTTTGTGCGAAAAGGGTTCCCAGCGGACCGTTGTCGCACAAACGGCCGGGGGGTGGGGCGGGTCAGCGGGTGGTGGGGCCGGTTAGCGGGTGGCCGGGAGGTCGAAGGGGGGCGGGGAGACGGAGATCGCGTGGGCGAGGACGTTGTCGACGCTCACGGGCTGCGCGGTGAACGCGGCCATGAGGCGCTCGGCCAGCGCGTCGAACTCGGCCGGCGCGGCCTCGGCCGCGTTGGCGGCCGGCTGGCCCAACCACCGCAGGAACATCGACTCGGTCTTCTCGATGCGCTTCGACGCGACCAGCGCGAGCGCCACGACGTGCTTGCACGTGCCGCGGCGGTGCTCGGCTGCGTACGGGCAGTCACAGCTCCAGCGGATCTTCGTGACGACCGGCGGCGCCGGCCGCTGCGGGACCGCGAGCTCGACCCGGTACCGCTGCTCGCCCGAGCCGCGGACGCGGGCTCGCACGCGGCCGGCGCTGACCCGGAGCTCTGCTACCCGGTTGCGCTTCGCGTAACCGGTGCCGCGGCCGAGCACGGCCTGCGAGGTGTGGCGGAGCACCGCGGCGCGCAGTGACTCGGCGAGCGCGCGGGCTCCTTCGCTCGCCGCGGGCTCATCGTCGTGCGGCTGCTTGGCCGCGGTGACCTGCTCGGCCGGGCGGTTCGCGCTCTTGTCCGAGCGCGACCGGCGACGGCGGCGACGCTTCTTCGGCGAAGGACCCGCGGCGGGAGCCGCGTTCGGATCGTTCATCGCAGACCTCCGGCCCGGTCGGCATCGAGCTCGACGAGAGCGGCGAGCGCCGCGTCGTCCAGCTCGCTGATGAGCTGCTCCGGCGACGACGCGACGACCGCGTCCGCGAGGCTGCGCTTCGCGTCGAGGAGATCGGCGATGCGCTCCTCGAGCGTGCCCGGGCAGACCAGCGTGTGGACGACGACACCGCGCGTCTGGCCGATGCGCCACACCCGGTCCGATGCCTGGTCCTCCACCGCCGGGTTCCACCACCGGTCGAAGTGGATGACGTGGTTGGCGCGCACGAGGTTCAGCCCGGTGCCACCGGCCTTCAGCGACACACACAGGATCGGGGGGCCACCGTCGATGCTGAAACGCTCGACCGCCTTGTCGCGTGCCCCGCGGGCCATCTTGCCGTCGAGGTTCTCGACGCCCACGTCGAGCTCGGTGCGCAGGTGGGTCGCGACCCGGCGCAGGAACGTCGCGTACTGGCTGAACACGACGACGGCCTCACCCTCCTCGATGATCTCCTCGGTCAGCTCGACGAGCCGGTCGAGCTTGCCGGATCGGCCGGCGAGGGGAGCGTCCGGGTCTTCGTCGGCGATCGTCGCCGGGTGGTTGCAGATCTGCTTGAGCTTCGTGATGCCCGCGAGCACGCGACCGCGACGGGCCATCCCGGCAACGTCGGCGACGTCGCTGGTCATGTCCTTCACGACCGCCTGGTACAGCGCCGCCTGCTCCCGGGTCAGCGTGCAGTCGTCACGGACGATGATGCGCTCCGGCAGCTCGTCGGCTATGCCCGGATCGGTCTTGTGGCGCCGGAGGATGAACGGTGCGATGCGCTTGCGCAGCGCGGCGAGCGCATCGACTCCCGCGGCGGTACCCACGTAGTCCGCGTAGCGATCCTTGAACGAAGCCTGCGTTCCGAGCAGGCCCGGGTTCGCGAACGACATCAGGCTCCACAGCTCGCCGAGGTGGTTCTCGACCGGGGTGCCGGTGACGATGAGGCGCCGCGAGCCCTTGAGCTTGCGGGCCGCCTTGGTCGTCGCGGTGGTGGGGTTCTTGATCGCCTGGGCCTCGTCGAGCACGACCCGGTGCCAGTCGATCGCGCGCAGCTCGTCGTCGCGCCGCATGACGCCATAGCTCGTGACCACGACGTCCGCTTGGCCGATGTACTCCTGCGGGTCTTCCCGGGCCGAGCCGTGGTGGAGCGCGACTCGCAGCTTCGGCGCGAAGTGCTCCGCTTCGCGAAGCCAGTTCGTGACCACCGACGTGGGCGCGACGACGAGCGTGGGTGTCGTGGGCCGGTCCTTCTTCTTCTTGGACTCGAGGTCGTGGGCGATGATCGCCAGAGCCTGCGCGGTCTTGCCGAGTCCCATGTCGTCGGCGAGGATCCCGCCGAGACCGTTCGCCTCGAGCCACGCGAGCCAGGTGAGCCCGTCCTCCTGGTAGTGGCGGAGCGTCGCGGTGATGGTCTTCGGGGTCTTGACCTTCTCGGCCGGCGCCGGCCGGAACTCGCCCGCCAGCGCCCGGGCGACCCAGCCCGACACGGCTTCGCCGTCGACCTCGTCGGCGGTGGCCGCGAGGTCCAGCACCTCGGCGGTGGACTGGTTGCCCTCGGCCACGCGCTTGGCGAACTCGAGGGTCGCGGCCCGGGTCTCCTCGTCGATGCGGATCCACCGGCCGCGCACGGCGACGAGCTCGCCGCGCGCCCGGGCCAGGTCGTCGAGCTCGGCCGCGGTGAGCGGGTCGCCGTCGACGAGCACCTCACCGGTGAGCGCGAGCGTCTGCGCGTCGAGCCCGCCCGATACACCGGTGACGGTGACCCGGCGCACGAGCGTCGAGTCCGGCATGAGCGCAGAAGGAAGGTGCACCGCGATGCCGGCTTCGTCGAGCGCGCCGATCCCCTCGGCGAGCAGGTCGGCGACCGCGAGCGGCGAGATGACCAGCTGGTCGGCCGGGTTCTCGGGCAGCTCGGACCACGCGCGGCGCGCGATGTCCCACTCACAGGCGAGCAGCGTCACCGCGTCGTGCGGTGAGGTGCCCAGGAGGTCCGCGGTGTCGGGGCCGAGCGGGGGAAGCACGACCGTCGGGTCGGTGAGCGACTGGAAGCGGGGGAGGAGGAGGAAGTGGCCGTCGAGATCGTCGGGTGCGCTCAGGTGGAAGCGGAGCCGGGCGCCGGCGCTGGACCGGGCGGTGACCTGGTCGGCCCAGCGGTGCACCCGGGCCTCGTTGGCCGAGGTGGTGATCCGCGGCGGGCCGAGGCGCGCCAGCGCGAGCTCGGCGACGGTGGTGGCGAACCAGCCGTGCAGGACCTCGTCCGGGTCGCCGTCCGCGACGGCTTCGGACGCCGCGAACCAGACCTTGCCGATCGCGCCGGCGCTGTCCAGGCCCGGCGCCGGCCGCCAGGACCAGGTGCGCTCGGCGGTGTCCGAAGCGAGGTCGGGGACCAGCTCGCCCTTGGTCGTGAGCTCGACGGCATCGACGACGAGCGCGGCGACGCCGGTGACGGTCACGTCGACCGAGGGTCGGGTCCTGGTCAACCAGTCGACGAACTTGAGCGCGCCGACCACCGGAGCACCGAACCACTCACCGGCACTGCCGTCGTCGAGCAGGACGGTGACGGTCCGGAGGGCGGAGAGATCGACGCCGGCATCGCCCGCGGCGCTCGCCAACCGCTCCTGGCTCGGCGCGCACAGGAGCAGGCGACCGTCGATGATGCGGACGGTGAGTGGCGCAGCCAGCGCCGCCGCGATCCGGGCGGACGCTGTGCTGGTGGATGCCGGTTGGGTGGTGCTGACGGCCATGTGCCCCGTCTCGTTGGTCCAATGCCGTGGGACCTGCGTCCCCGAGGGTCTGCGCGACGATCGCCGCTACTGCGCACCGCCTCGAAGCTCCACCTTCGGGGTGCTGGCCCGACCAAGGCCACGTGATCGGTTTCACCATACCACCCGGCGAACGCTGGCTCGTCGTCCCCCATGGCCTGCGTGTGACAGCCGTAACGGCCTACCGTCTGCCGTTCTTCCCTCGACGGGCGGCCCGGAAGGGACCCGGAACCATGCGCAAGGTCCAGGTGCAACGCAGCCGCCGCCTGCTGGCCGTGATCCTGGTGGCGTTCGTCCTCGGGCTGGCGGCGTGCTCGTCGGGCGGCAACGGCAAGAGCTCGACCGCGACGGCGGACGGCTCGAAGGAGTCGATCATCGTCGCCTCCAAGGACCTCCCCGGGGCGCAGATCCTCAGCCAGGCCTACGGGCAGACGCTCGAGGCCGAGGGCTACGACGTCCATTACAGGGACAACACCGGCCCGACCGAGACGGTGTACCCGCGGCTCGAGAAGGGTCGGATCGATCTCTACGGCGAGTTCCAGGGCACGTTCCTCGAGTACCTGGGCGGCCAGGCAACCGGGAACGTGGCCCAGACGTTCGCCTCGGTGAACCACGCGCTCGCGGGGAAGAACGTCGTCGCGGTCGGGCCGGCGAGCGCGCAGGACGCGAACGGCTTCTACGTCACGAAGGCGACGGCCGACCGGTACCACCTGGTCAACGTGTCCGACCTCACCGCGATCGCACCTCAGCTCGTGTTCGGCGGCCCGCCCGACTGCCTCGACCGCCCGCTGTGCCTCGGCACCACGAGCCAGCAGCTCTACGGCCTCAACTTCAAGGAGGTGAAGAAGCTCGACGCCGGCGGAGCGCTCACGAACCGGGCGCTCGACGACGGCACGATCGACGTCGGTCTCCTCTTCACCCTGAGCAGCGTCGTCAAGCCGAGCTACGTGCTGCTGAAGGACGACAAGGGCCTGCAGCCGGCGGACAACCCGATCGCGCTCGTGGCCAAGAGCAAGGCCAAGCCGCCGGTGGTGAAGATCCTCGGGACGGTCAACGCCAAGATCGATCCGGCCGCGTACCGGCAGCTGGCGCTCAAGGTTCTCAACGACAAGCAGGATCCGGCGACGGTGGTCGCGGACTGGTTGCACCGCGTCGGGCTGACCTGACCGCGACTCGAGCCGTCGGCTCAGTCCGGCTTCTCGCTGTACGCGAACGGCGGCCAATCCCGGCCGTAGCCGCGCCAAGCGGCCCGGTTGCCGCCGGCGATCCGTACGACGCCGATGAGCCCGGCGGCATCGTTGTGCCAGACGACAGCCGTCGCGCGGCCGAGGTCGAGGCATGCGACCTCGCCGATGCTCGGCCGCGGGTCGGTGGTGCCGGCGGGCGGGGTCGGTGGCGGCAGGGGGCCGCGGACGCCGGTGTGCTTCGCGCAGTCGGGGAGCTGCTTCGTCCGTTCGAGCGAGGTGCCCGCACGCTCGAGCAGCCGCTCGAACTGGCGTGACCCGCTCGGCGCGTCGGGCATCTGGACGAAGAGCGTGGACCCGCACTTCGTCACGAACGACGGGTCCTGGATCGCGCCCAGTCGCTTCGGCTCGAGGAGCGCGCAGCGACTCGCCGCTGATTGTGCGCGCAGCAGACCGTCCCAACCGGCCGCCGTCGCGTCGGTGACCTGGCTGCGGTCGACGAATCCGCGCGCGGACAGGCGGTTCACCGTGATGGTCGCGTTCGGCAGGGTGAAGGTCTCGACGAACACGCCGATGCTGCCGGAGCGATCGAAGACCGAGTCGCCCACCGACGCGATCGGCTGGTTGTCCACGAAGAGGCTCAGGGTCGGGCCGCGGCACTCGCCGCGGACGGTGAACGTGCCGGGCGAGTCGATCAGCCGGCGGTCGCGCACCCACTTCCCACCGCCGGTGAGCACGGTGCTCTGACCGTTCTGCACCCGGGCGATCGCGAACGTCCCGTCGTTGCCGACGCCGAGCCGGTAGAAGTTGTTGTTGTCCTGCCGGCGGCACACCACGCCGTAGCCGGTGTCCTCGGGGCTGTCATTCGTCGTGAAGTTGGCTTCGACGATCTGGTCGGGGGGCAGGGTCTCGTCGAGGGCCGCGGTGACGACGCTCTCCGGCTCGACCGCGCCGATCCGGTAGCCCGCGCCGGTCGGCTCGCCGTGGCCGTCGCCGTCGTTGAAGGCCGGGATGTCGCTCGCGCTGCCTGCGAGCACCGCGTCCACCGCGAGCGCCAGATGCGAGGCGCCCGGCGCGGGCAGTGCCTTGGCGTTCACCGAGTCCGAGGAGCTGCAGGCCGTGGCCACCACGGCCACCGTCGTCAGCGCCATGAGCGATCGAGGAAGCCGCTCGCGCCAGAGCCTCGATCGGCGAATCGCCCGCATCGAGATCGTCTGCACCTGTGCCGCCCTCCCGGATCCGAGAGCATCGCATGCGGCTCCGAGCCGATCGCGCCTTTCCGAGATCGACCGATAGCCTCGGATCGGTGAGCCGCCGACCTGTCCTGCTGCTCGTCGGCGCGCTGCTGGTGTTCCTCGCCGGCGCCCCGGCCGCGGGCTACGGGCTCGAGGCGGCATCCCGACCGGGCGGAGGCGGGCCGCCCACCCGTGCCGTCGGATCGCCCGACCACCACGCCACTCTGCATCTCGTCGTCCTGCCGCCGATGCCGCGGAGCGCCGTCGCGGCGCCCTGCTCGGCGCGCCGGGTCTCGCGTGGTGGTGCGGGTGATCGGGCTCTCTGCCCTACGCATCGGCTCCTCACCGGTCCGGGTGCCGCCGCTCGAGTCGACATCGCTCGCCGTGCCCGTGGGCTCCGGAGCTCGAACACCCCGTGCTGCGAGCGCGGGCCGCCCGCCGCGACCTGATGGCCGTGCGGCACCGGTTCGCCGCCACCTGACCCGACCGCTCGCGCGGTCTCTCCGGTCCGGTCGGCGTCGCGGGCGGCGGCCGCAGTGCCCGGCGAACGCCCGTGGCATCCGTGCGCGCAGAACAGGGAGCACCGTGAGCCTCGAACAGCTGATCTCGACCCGTCCCGATCTCCACCTCCTCGAAATGACCCGCCTCCTTCGTCTGGCGAGTGGGCATGTCGCGCTCCTGCGCTGGCCCGCCCAGGGTGAGCTGCGCGATCGCCTCGCCGCCGTCGCCATCCCCCGGTTGCTCCTGGTCTCGCGTGCATCCCGCGCGCCGGTATGTGTGGACGAGCTCGAGGACTGGGTGCGCGAGCCGCTGGATGCTTCCGAGCTCGATATTCGGACCGCGACGCTGCGCCGCAGGGCGGACCGGCGGGCCCGGCGACCGGTGGTCGACGACTCCGGCATGGTTCGGGTGGGCGACCGGTGGGTCGCGCTTCCCCCGGTCCAGCTCGCACTGGCCCGGCTGCTCGTCGAGCGGCTCGGCGAGGTGGTGTCGGTGGAGCAGATCCGCACCGCGTGCCGGGACGCCGGTGGGAGCGGGCACGCCAAGGCCATCAAAGCCGCGATCGGCCGGGTCAGGCGGCGGCTGGTCGAGCTGGATCTGGAGCTGGTCAACGTCCGCGACCGGGGCTACCTGCTCGATGCGTCGGCGCCGGACCCGGCGGGAGGGTGGCGCGCCGGCGGCCCGGATCGGAGCAAAGCCGTCAGGAAGAGCGGCTCCGAGGTCACGGCCCCGTCGGAAGAGCGCGCCGCCGGGGACACCTTGCCGTAACAATTCCACCGGAGTCTTTCGGTTGCCTCACACCTCCGGGGAGGTTTCGTTGAACACGGGCGATACATCGTGGGTGCTCATCTCGACGGCGCTGGTGCTGTTCATGACACCGGGGCTGGCGCTGTTCTACGGCGGCATGGTGCGGGGGAAGAACGTCCTCGGCATGCTGATGCAGAACATCTTCGCGATGGGCGTCCTCGCCATCTTGTGGGTCGCGGTCGTGTTCACGCTCGCCTTCGGCGCCGCGGGCAACGGGGGCGTGATTGGCAACCTGGACTACGCGTTCCTGAGCAACGTCGGGCAGGGGCACGGCGGCGGTGAGTTCTTCGCCGCGCTCACGATCCCGTTCGTCTTGTTCTGCGCGTTCCAGATGACGTTCGCGATCATCACGCCGGCGCTAATCACCGGCGCGAGCGCCGACCGGTTGAAGTTCGGCTCGTACGCGGTGTTCATCTCCATCTGGCTCGTCCTCGTGTACGGGCCCGTGGCCCACTGGGTGTTCGGCGGCGGCTGGCTGGCCAAGATGGGCGCGCTCGACTTCGCCGGCGGCGCGGTCGTGCACATCAACGCGGGTGCCGCGGCGTTGGCACTGGTCCTCTTGATCGGAAGGCGCAAGGGGTATCCGGGACATGCGATGTCGCCCCACAACCTCCCGATGACGATGATCGGGACGGGCATCCTCTGGTTCGGGTGGGCCGGGTTCAATGCGGGCTCCGCGCTCGCCGCGAACGGTGTGGCCGCGGTCGCGCTCATCAACACGTTCCTCGCCGCGTCCGCGGCCATGCTCGGCTGGCTCTTCGTCGAGCGGGTGAAGGAGGGGAAGGCCACGACGCTCGGGGCGATGTCGGGCGCGGTGGCCGGGCTGGTCGCGATCACCCCCTGCGCCGGCTACGTGGGCGGGATGGCACCGGTGTACATCGGCTTCGCCGCCGGGCTCGTCTGCTGCTTCGCCCTCGGGATCAAGCAGCGGTTCAAGTTCGACGACAGCCTCGACGTCATCGCGGTGCACCTCGTGGGTGGGATCGTCGGATCGATCCTGCTCGGGTTCTTCGCCGACGCCGCGGTCAACCGCGCGGTGACCCACGACGGCGTGTTCCTCGGTGGAGGAGTGGAGCTGCTGAAGGACCAGATCGTCGCGTCGACGGTGACATTCGCATTCTCCTTCGTCGCCACGTTGCTCATCGCGAAGGCCATCGACATGACGATGGGGCTGCGCGTCGACGAGGCGTCCGAAGACGAAGGCCTCGACATCAGCCAGCACGCCGAGACCGCTTACTCGAGCTGAGGAGACCTCACCCAATGAAGCTGATCACCGCCATCGTCAAGCCGTTCAAGGTGGACGACGTGAAGGACGCGCTGAAAGATGCCGGCGTCAACGGCATGACCATCACGGAGGTGAAGGGGTTCGGGCGCCAGTCCGGTCATACCGAGGTCTACCGGGGCGCGGAGTACACCGTGGACTTCCTGCCCAAGGTGAAGTTCGAGGTGCTGTGCCGGTCCGAGGAGGCCGAGCGTCTCGCCGGCGTGATCGCGGACGCGAGCCGTACCGGCAAGATCGGTGACGGGAAGATCTGGACGATCGACCTGTCGGGCGTCATGCGGGTCCGCACCGGCGAACGCGACGACGACGCGATCTGAGCTACGAGCCGGCCGCCCGGGCCGCGGCGCGGAGCTGGGCCTCGGGCTCCTTGCGGTCCAGGTAGTCGCGCCACATGGTGACGAGCCCTGTGCCGTCGACCTCGACGATCGTCGCGCCGTGCATCTCGATCGGAGTGCCGGCCAGCGGGTCGGCGTCACCGCGGCCGGCGTACGTCGCGTGGCCGATCCACTCGAACACCGCCCATCCGTCTCCGCCCCGGATCGTCGTGATCTCCTGGCGCCAGTCCGGAAAGATCGCCGCGGTACCCCGCTGGACCGAGCGCAGGTCCGTCGTGCTCGGGGTGTGCGGGTCGCCGAACACGGCCTCGTCGGCGAAGAGGTCGCGCCACCGGCCCGCAGTGGTGAAGTCGAGGGCCTCCTCGGCTCGGCGCGCCCAGGCGTCCCAGTCCATCACTCGACCTCGACCGTGCGACCGCCGCGCCACGCCCGCAGGACCAGCGCTTCGCCCTTGAGCGCGCCGTGGTCCCAGTCTCCGAAGCCCATCGTCGTACCCGCCTTCCCGCTGGCCGCCGGAAGCCGCTTCACCCGCTCGAGCCCGTCGCGCACCGACGGTGCGGTCCGCTCGTCGGCGAGGACGATCCCTTCGCCGAGCAGGCGCCCGATGTCGAACGCGGCAACACCGATCGGGCTCGCGGCATGCATGCGGGAACGCTCCCGCAGGGCGGCACGAACGGGGTTGCCGTCGCTGACCGTGTCCACGTACACCCAGTCCTCGAAGCCGCTCCGCCAGTCCGGGCGCGCGTAGCCGAACATCAGCGCCGAGTTGGTGACGACCGGTCCGGTCCAGCCCACGGCTTCCACGCCGAGCGCCACCGCCCGGGCTGCCACCCCCAACCCGAGGTAGAGCAGCGCGTCGGGCTCGACCGCGAGCGCGGCCTCGACGTCCGCGCGCAGATCCTCCGCGAGCGGCGACACGGAGCTGCGAAACGCGAGCTCGGGATCACCGCTCCGGGCGACCGCCCGGCCGAGCCAGAGGTCGTAGCTCGTGCCCACCGGCGTGTCGTCGAACAGGACGGCGATCCGATGGTGGCCGCGGGCGCGGAGGTGCTCGGCGAGGAGGACGGGCTCTTCTTCGAGCGAGCCGACCTGGTAGTGGAACATGTGCTTCCCGCGGGTGAACGCACCGCCGGTGTAGTTGATGCAGGCGATCCCGGCCGTGTCGGCCAGGTCGCGCACGATGAGGCCGTTGTCGCTGATCGACGGGCCGACGATCGCGACGACCCCGGCGTCGACCAGCTCGTTGAACGATCCGATCACCGACTCCGCCGACCCCGCCGGCAGGCCGTCCGCCTGGCGGGCGATCAGGGAGACGCCGTCCCCGAGTCGTTCGTCCACGCGTTGCTCTTCGAAGCCGATCCGCAGGCCGTCTTCGAAGTACCGGCCGCCGTCACCTTGCGGGAAGTCGTAGAGCACACCTACCGGCACGGTCACGGCTTCCGTCCCCAGATCATGCTCGTTGCTCCAGCTCGGTCAGGACCTCGTCGGTGTGCTCGCCGAGGCGCGGTGGGGGACGGTCGAAGCGGAACGGTGACCCGTTGGCCAGGATCGGCGCGCCGCTGTGGGTGACGCCGTCGATGTCGACGAAGTGGCCGCGGGCGATCAGATGCCGGTCGTCGAGTGCCTCGTCCGGCGCGCGGATCACACCCCACGGGAGTCCGGCCTCCTGCCCCAGCCGGAAGAGCTCCTCACCGTCGTGACGCTCGGCGAGGCGTTGCGTCGCGGCCATGAGCTCGCCGTAGCCGCGGGCGCGGTGGCGGGGGTCCTCGAACGCGGGATCGGAGAGCGGACCAGCCACCCCGTCCGCCTCGAGCAGCGTAAGAAGATGCGCGAACACGTGCGGGCCGAGGAAGTCGGGGATGAGCGCAGCGACCTGCTTGCCGTCCCGAGCCGTCACGGTGGGGTGCCGGAACCGGGCCATCGGCGAACCCGTGCAGAGATAGGTCATGACGTGCCACTCGGTCATCGACGCGGAGGCCTGGTGGGCCGAGACGTCGATGAGCTGGCCCTCACCGGTTCGGTCCCGGTGCTCGAGCGCGGCGAGCACCGCGATCGCGCCGTAGGTCGCGGCCGTCAGCCACGCTTGGTCGCCCCAGCACGCGAGCGGCGGATCATCTGTCCCGTACCCGCACACGGCCATGGACCCGCCGAGCGCCATGAGCACGAGGTCGTCGGCGAGGTAGCCGGACCACGGGCCGGTCAGCCCGAACGGGGTGATCGCGCAGCTGATCACGGCCGGGTTCTGCACCGCGAGTGCTTCGTGGTCGAGACCGCGTGCGGCCGCTTCACCCGCTCGCAGAGTGTGGATCACCACATCGGCGGAAGCACAGATACGCCGGATCGTGTCGTCGTCGCGAACGACCACGGACCGCTTGCCGACGTTGAAGTGCCAGTAGTTGAGGCTGGCGTCGAGATCGCCGTCGCGACCGTCGACGTACGGGCCGGCGTGCCGGCTGGGCGCACCGTCGCTCGGCTCGAGCTTGACCACGTCCGCGCCGAGCCCGGCGAGCAGGCGCCCGCAGTACTCGACCGGCTCGTCCACGAGCTCGACGACGCGGAGCCCGCCGAGCGCGCCGGCACCTGTGCTCATTGCAGCGCTCCGGCTTCGTGCAGGCCGGCGATCTCGGCGTCGGAGAGGTCGAGCACGTCTCGCAGGATGGCGTCGCAATCCTCCCCCAGGTCCGGCGGCCCCCGATGGATCGTGCCGCCGGTCCGCGGTGGTGTCTCGGACATCTCGAACGGAACCCCTTCGAGGGGGAGCTCGCCGACCTCGGTGCTCGCCAGTGTCGTGAAGTGCCCGCGGGCGGCGAGCTGGGGGTCGCGCTCGACGCGATCGGCCGCATCCTGCACTGCACCCGCCGGCACTCCGGCCCGTTGGAGCAGCTCCATCACGTCGTAGCGGTCACGCGTCGCCGCCCACGCGGCGACGAACGCGTCGAGCTCGTCGGCGTTCTCGACCCGGCTCGCGAGCGTGGCGAAGCGCGCGTCCGCGGTCCACGTGGGATGACCGAGTGCGGCGACGAACGCCTGCCAGTGCGCTTCGGTGCTGCACGAGATCACGACCCAACGATCGTCGCCGAGCGCCCGGTAGGCGCCCTGCGGCGCACCGCCGCGCCGGTTCCCCGGCGGAAAGCCCGCTCGCCTGGAGGACCGCCCGTTGACCGTGCGGTCGAGCAGGAGCGCACCGCCGAGCGCCGTCGCCGGCTCGAGCTGCGACACGTCCACGTGCTGGCCCTCACCGGTCGCGCGCCGGTATGCGAGTGCGGTGAGCACGCCGAACGCGCCGAGGTACCCGCCGACGTGATCGAGGTAGCTGAACGACCAGCCCGCCGGCTCGCGGTCGGGCAGCCCGACGAGGTGCGTGAGCCCGGTGAGCGCCTGCGCGGTCGGTCCCATGGTGACGTAGTGCGCGTCGGGTCCGACATGGCCGTAGCCGCACATCGAGACGTAGATGATGTCCGGGCGCAGCTCGCGCAACGTCTCGTAGCCGAGCCCCCACCGGGCCAGCGTCCCCGCCGCGAAGCTCTCGGTGACGACGTCGCTCTGCTCGACGAGACGGCGAAGCACGTCGAGGCCCGCAGGGTTGCGCGCGTCGACGGCGATGCTGCGCTTCCCGCCGGTGTTGTACTTGTAGAAGATGCCGCCGCGGTTCGGGCTCTGCATCTTCTGCGCCTGCGCGAGCGTCGCTCCGCCGAAACCCTTCCCGACCTCACCGGGCTCCGGTACGAACGGCGGCATCACCCGGATCGGGTCCGGGCGGGTCGTGCTCTCGACGCGGATGACCTCGGCGCCGAGGCACCCGAGGATCATCGTGGCCTGCGAACCGAACCCGAGCCGGCAGAAGTCGAGGACGCGCACCCCGTCCAGGGCTCCGGGGCTCGCCGCATCCACCATGGCCCGGAAACTAGCCTCGCCCCAGCGCGGCGACCCAAGATGGCGCCGACGGGTGACGCAGAGGGGGCGTGTCATGCAGATCGACGACATGATCATGGTCAGCGTCGATGACCACGTCGTCGAGCCGCCGGACATGTTCGAACGGCACCTCCCCGCGCGCTGGCACGACATCGCGCCACGGGTGGAACGCCGCGCCGACGGTAGCGACGTGTGGATCTACGACGGCAACGAGATTCCGAACATCGGGCTCAACGCGGTCGCCGGCCGGCCGCCCGACGAGTACGGCATGGAGCCGACGTCATTCGAGGAGATCCGCTCGGGCTGCTTCGACATCGGTGACCGGGTCCGGGACATGGACGTCAACGGTGTGCTCGGCTCGATGTGCTTCCCGTCGTTCCCGAACCTCTGCGGCCAGCTGTTCAGCCGGTCCTCGGACCTGGACGCGGGGCTCGCGGTCCTGCAGGCCTACAACGACTGGCACATCGACGAGTGGTGCGCGAGCGCACCGGGCCGGTTCATCCCGCTCATGCTGCCGCCGATCTGGGACCCGGAGGCGATGGCCGCGGAGGTGCGGCGCAACGCGGCGAAGGGCTGTCATGCCGTCTCGTTCTCGGAGAACCCGTCGCATCTGAAGCTGCCGAGCTTCCACGACGCGCACTGGGACCCGTTCTGGCAGGCATGCGTCGACGAGGGAACGATCGTGTGCCTGCACATCGGCTCGTCGTCGCGTCTCGTGATGACTGCGCGTGACGCGCCGATCGACGTGCTCATCACGCTGCAGCCGATCAACATCGTGCAGGCGGCCGCCGACCTGCTCTGGTCACCGGTGCTGCGCAAGTTCCCCGAGCTCCAGGTCGCGCTGTCCGAGGGCGGCATCGGGTGGATCCCGTACTTCTGCGACCGCGTGGACTGGATCTACACGCGCCATCATCAGTGGACCGGTCAGGACTTCGGCGGGAAGCTCCCGAGCGAGGTGTTCCTCGAGCGCGTGGTCCTGTGCTTCATCGACGACCCCGCGGGTGTCGCCAACCTCGATCGCATGGACGTGGACCGCATCTGTTGGGAAGGCGACTACCCGCACTCCGACTCCACCTGGCCCGTCTCGCCCGAGACGCTGTGGCCCGCGGTCGAGAACCTGTCCGACGACCTGATCAACAAGATCACGTACGAGAACGCGCTCCGGCACTTCCGGTTCGATCCGTTCCGCCATCGCGATCGGGATATGTGCACGGTCGGCGCGTTGCGCGCCCAGGCCACCGACGTGGATGTCACGCCGCGCTCGGTCGCACCGCGGCTGGAGCGCAAGACCGGCGCCGCGGACCTGATCGGAACCGCCGACCGGGGGAAGCGTTGAGCCCGAGCTCCGGGAGGCGGGCAGTCATCGTCGGTGCGGCCACCTCGGATTACCCCGTGCTGCCCGACCGGGCCGAGACCGAGGTGCACGTCCAGGCCGCGGAGCGGGCGCTCGCCGACGCCGGGCTGACCTTCGACGACGTCGACGGCTACGCGACGGTCGGCTACTTCCCGATGTACTGCGTCGGGATGTGCGAGTACCTCGGGATCCATCCGCAGTGGATCGACGAGACGAACATCGGCGGGGCTTCGTTCGAGGTGCACGTCGAGCACGCCGCGCGCGCGGTCGAGGCCGGAGCCTGCGACGTCGTCCTGATCACGTACGGCAGCGTTCAGCTCTCCGCGATGGGCCGGCGCATCGGTGGGCGCGGCGGGACCGTCAGCGCGACGCAGGCATGGGATGCGATGTGGGGCAACACCCTGGTCGGGGCCTACGCGCTCGCGGCGACGCGCCACATGGCCGAGTACGGCACGACCGCGGATCAGCTGGCCGAGATCGCGGTCACGTTCCGCCGCCACGCAGGCTTCAACCCGCAGGCGCAGTACCGCGACCCGATCAGCGTGGACGACGTCCTGTCGTCCCGCATGGTCGCTGACCCGTTGCACATGCTCGATTGTTGCGTCGTGTCCGACGGCGGGGGAGCGTGCGTCGTCACGACCGAAGGGCGAGCCCGGGACCTGCCGGGCCGGCCCGTGTACGTCCTCGGGGGTGCGCACGCGCTGACGCACGCGCTCAATGTCTCGCAGTCGCCTGATCTCACCGTGAGCGCGGCGGCCCAGTCGGCGCCGCTCGCGCTGCGGCGCGCGGGCGTGACGCTCGAGGACGTCGACGTGCTGCAGCTCTACGACTCCTTCACGATCACCGTCCTGCTCACGCTCGAGGACCTCGGCTTCTGCGCGAAGGGAGAGGGCGGCTCGTTCGTGGAGAACGGCCGGCTCGCGTTCGACGGGCCGCTGCCCACCAACACCGATGGTGGCGGCCTCTCGGCCTGCCACCCGGGGATGCGGGGCATGTTCCTGATCGTGGAGGCCGTGCGCCAGCTCCGCGGCCAGGCGGGGCCGACGCAGGTGCCGGACGCCGAGATCGCACTGGTGCACGGCACCGGCGGGATGCTCTCCACCGGCGCGACCCTGCTGCTCGGAACGGAGGCACCGTGAGTGCAGCCCGCCCGGTGCACGAGCCACCGCCGCTGCCCGAGAAGGCCAAGCCGCGCGAAGGCCCGCCGCCGGATCTCGAGCAGGCGCCGTACTGGGCCGCGACGCTCGAAGGGCGGCTCCTGATCCAGCGCTGCGTCCCCCACGGTCACGCACAGCTCTACCCGCGCGCCCACTGCATCACGTGTCGCGGTCCGGTCGAGTGGGAGGACGCCTCCGGTTTCGGCACGGTGTACTCCTTCACCGTGCTGCGCCAGCACCACTCGCGCTCGCTACGCCATCTGCTCCCGCTCGTCGTCGCGCTCGTCGATCTCGACGAGGGGCCGCGGCTCATGACGAACCTGGTGCACGTCGAGCCGGAGGCAGTCGAGGTCGGGATGCGGGTCGAGGTCTACTTCGAGCGCGTCTCCGACACCGCCGCCCTCCCCATGTTCACCCCGGCGGGCTAGAGGCTCCTGCCGTACTGGACCGCGGCCCGCTCGACCGCTTCGCCGGTGAGCCAGTTCGTCAACCGCTCGCGCTTCTCGTTCCCGGTGAGCCGGAACCCGGTCTTCTCGTAGAAGCTGCGGGCGCGGTGTGCGTCCTGCAGCGTCCAGAGCACGACCTCGGTCCAGGTGGCGGAAAGGATCGTGCAGGTCTCGGCCATCAGTGCGGCGGCGGCTCCCGTACCCCACGCCAACGGGTTGCTGTAGAAGCCGTGGATCTCACCCTTGGGCTCGTCGTCGCCGGCGGGCGCGCCGTGCGCGTACGCGAGCACGAGCCCGTCGAGCTCGGCGACGAGGATGAAGCTCGGCGCGATCAGGAGTGAGCCGATGGCGTCCGTCCACAGGATGCGGCGGCTGTCGGCCGCGCCCTGGAGGAACGGCTGCTCGAAGATGTGGCCATACCCGGCTTCCCAAGCCGAGCCGTGGGCCTCACCGATCGCCCGGGCATCCGCCTCGACCGCGTGGCGGATGCGCAGGACGGGCTCACTCACTCCGTCATCTTGCCCCGCAGCCCCGCGGCCGTTGCGGCCAGCGCGACCTTGTCGAGCTTGCCGGCCGCGTTGCGGGGCAACGGCTCGGTGGCGAGCACCAGGACCCGGGGCTGCTTGTAATCCGCCAGCTGGTCGCCGAGGTGCGTGCGCAGATCTGCGAGCGTGAGCGGCGCGGCGCCGTCGCGCAGCCGGATGACGGCGGCGACGTCCTGGCCGAGGATCGCGTGGGGCACGCCGACGACGGCGCACTCGGCGACGTCGGCCAGCTCGTAGAGCGCGGCCTCCACCTCCGCCGACGCGACGTTGTACCCGCCGCGGATGATCACGTCCTTGGCCCGGTCCACCACGTAGAGGAACCCGTCCTCGTCCAGTCGACCGAGGTCGCCGGTGTGCACCCACCCGTCGCGCCACGTCCGCGCGGTTGCCTCCGGGTCGTTCCAGTAGCGACGCTCACCGGCCGGAAGGCGCAACGCGATCTCACCGACCTCACCTTCGGCGACCGTCGCGCCCGTGTCGTCCACGATGCGCACCTCGACCCCACGCATCGGCTTCCCGACGGAGCCCGGCCGGCGCGCCGCTTCACCGGGCGGGAGCACGCAGATGCTCCCACCCCCCTCCGTCAACCCGTAGCCGTTGAGCAGCATCGCATTCGGAAGCAGCGCGCCGAGGCGCAGCACCGCGCCGGGCGGAGTCGCCGCACCGCCGAACATCGCGATCGCGACCGAGCTCGTGTCGCGTCCCTCGAGCGCGCCCGATTCCAGCAGCAGCAGGATGTGCGCCGGCACCATGAGCAGCCACAGCGGTCGTTCGGTCTCGATGAGCTCGGCGAACCGGGGCGCGTCGAAGCGCGGCAGGACGTGCGCCGTGATCGCCAACCGCAGCGGGGTGAGGATGCCGCCCTGCACCCCCGTGAACGTGGCGAGCGGGATCGAGTGCAGGAGCGTCCCGCCGGCGTCGAGCGGGGCCATCGAGTGCTGCGAGCTGTTGGCGTGGGTCGACGAGACCCCACGGGGGAGACCGGAGGTGCCGGAGGTATAGAAGATCTCCGACAGGTCGTCGGGTGAGAGCTCGACGGCGAGCGGCGGACCACTGGCGGCGGCGAGCTCGGCGCACGAGCGCGCGGGCACCCCGCGGATGCGGGCGGCCTCGGTGCCCGCGACCACGAGTCGAGCTCCGCTGTCCGCGAGCACGTGGTCGATCTCTCGCGCCGCGTACCGCGGGTTCACCGGCACGGCCGCGGCACCGGCGAGGTGGCACGCCACGTACGCGACTGCGAAATCGCACGCCTCTGCGTTGGTGAGCAGCAGCACGACCCGGTCGCCGTGATGCACCCCTGCATCACGCATGCCCCGAGCCACGGCCGCCGCGGCCTGGTCCCATTCCCGGTACGTCAAGGACGGGCCTTGATCGACCAGCATCGCGATCCGGTCGCCGAACTGCGCGGCCCGGTCCGCCAGCTCCTCGATGATGAACATGTTGTTAGGCAATCACATGGCGGTTCCGACCCCCGCGGAGCACCGCTAAACTCCTCCGGATCGTCAGCGCGAAAGCTCGATCCTCCTGAAGGGCGACAGGTACTCATGGCACGGCGGGCGGAGCGGGGCGAAGCGGGCAGACCGCGGAGTGGGCGGGGCGTCGACACCAAGCCTCGGTGGCTGAGGACGTAGGCGCGTGCAACCCGGAATGACGGCATCCACGTGCCCGCTCAGTGCCAAGGGCGTCCGGTTTCTCGGGCCGACCCCGTTGCTCGCGCACGGCATGCGGCTCCGGCCCGAGCCCGGTGTCTACGTGGTTTCGTCGGGGGAATGCGTGTCCCACGTCGGCTCGTCCGCCCGGTTGGGCGACCGGGTGCGGATGCTCGCCCACCTCGGTTCCCACCGGGGGAGCGCACGCGTGCTCTGCGCGGCCTATTGCACCGGTGAGGCCCCGCAGGTGTGGTGGTCATATACGAAATCCGCGGCCCGGGCCCGCGCCATCGAGGCCGAGCTGAAGCTCGACTATGACCGGCAGTTCTTCGGCGCGTACCTGCAGTGCGATCAGGGCACGGCATTGCGGACCGCGCTCGTCGAGGCGGTCGGGCGGGACTCCTGGTGCGCCGGGTACATCGACGCGATCTTCTCGATCGGCGAGCACCTCGCGTACCTGTCGCGCAGTGAGCTCGCCGCCGCGTGGGAGACCGTCGGAGTGCCGCCCGGACCCTGGGCCGAGCGCCTGAGCAATTTCAGCACCTGACACCCCTCGAACACCGCGCTCGGGCCGATCGGCTGCCGGGTGCCGGCCCGGTCAACGAGGGTCCGGCGCGCCGGCGAAGAGCGACGGATCCACGGTGATGTAGATCGCTTTGCACGTCGCGACGACACTGTCGCCAGCGGTCGCCTCGGCGGTGATGAACAGCTTCCGTCGCTCGCGCCCCTCGAGCCGGGCCCGAATCGTCAACAGCTCTTCCACGGGTACCGGAGCGACGAATCGCACGGTCAGCTCACCGGTGAAGGCGGGCTCACCGAGGTGTCCGATGACGAACCCGGTGACGTCGTCGAACACCGCCGAGACGATGCCTCCGTGCGCGCGGCCCGGCGCGCCTTCGAAGGCGCGGTGGAGCACGACCTTCGCGACGATCTCGTCACCGTCGTAGTCGACTTCCAGGTCCACGCTCGTCGGGTTCGCCCGGCCGCCCACGGCACGATCCTCGAACCCCGAGCCGGGGCCGGCCGCGACGAACAGTGCCGACCGGTCCGCGGCTGCGGCCCGCGCGGCGCGCATGAGGGCCAGACGGTTCCGCCGGGCGCCCGTCCGCATGACGGCCGCTTGGCCCGCCGCGGCCTTCGCCAGGTCAGCCAGCCCGGCGCCGGCGCGGTCGTGGGCGACGAAGGCATGGTTGAGATCCCGCAACGCCGCCGCGGCGGCCAGCCGGTCGTCGGCTTCCCCGGCCGCTTCCCCGGCTTCTCCTGATCTCGGCGTCATCCGCCCACCGTATACGTGGGGTGCGTGACGCCAGAGTGTGGGCCGCGCCGGCCTGCTGGTCGTGCAGGGCTTCGGCAGCTCGGGTGCGCGCGGCGATCAACGCGGGATCACGACGACGCCGACGGCCGGCGACAAGGCCACCGGTACGAACACCGCGACGTGAGCTGTCCTCGGGAGCAAGACGCTCGAGGGGATCGGAGCGCAGCTCGGTGACACGGTCACGGCCACGGGCGTTCCCCTCCCGTACGATCCGAGCCGATGGCTTGGCAAGGCGATGACTACCAGAGTCGTTTCGACGCGCTCGCCGCCGAAGGGCGGGACGTGCACGGCGAAGCGGACTTCGTGGCCGACCTTCTCCCACACTCGGTGCTGGACGCCGGCTGCGGCACCGGCCGGGTCGCCATCGAGCTGGCGCACCGGGGCGTGGCGGTGGTCGGCGTCGACGGGGACGAGTCGATGCTGGCGACGGCCCGCCTTCGGGGACCCGACATCGAGTGGATCCAGGCTGACGTGACCGCGCTCGACCTCGGACGCACCTTCGACGTGGTCGTGATGGCCGGCAACGTCCCGCTCTTCACGCCGCAGGGAACCCAGAGCGCCCTCGTGGCCGGGGCGGCGCGCCACGTCGCCCCGGATGGAGTGCTCGTCGCCGGCTTCCAGCTCGGTCGCGGCTACGAGCTCGCGGAGTACGACGATCACTGCGCGGCCGCCGGTCTCGAGCTCGACCACCGCTTCGCCGCCTGGGATCGCGATCCCTTTCCCGGTGACGGCTCCTACGCGGTATCAGTGCACCGGCGGGCCGGCACCGGCAACGGCGACCCGGGCCGCTAGCCCGGCGCGCAGGCGCGGGCCGCGGCTTGTGCCGCGGCGTTGGCGGCGAGCTTCGAACCTCGTTGCAGGCGGGCGAGATGCGGGATCCGCCAGGGCTTGGTGACCAGGAATTTCAGCACCGCGGGACCGTTCGCGGATCCGTCGGGCTTCGCCAGCCCGAGCACGGAGTCGTCGGGGTGGTCGGTGGCCATGTCGCTGATGGCCCGGATGACCGACCATGCGCAACCCCGCCGGGTGCAGACCTCGGCCACCGCCGATGTCTCCATGTCGAGCGCGATCACCCCGGCCGCGGCGAGCTCCGCGACGACAGCGGGGTCGACGTGGAAGTCGTCGGAGGTCACGATCGTGCCGCGGGTCTCCGGTTCACCGAGGTGCGCGGGCCGGTACTCGTTGCCGGTCGACTTGTCGACGACGATGCTCGGGAAGATCAGATCACCGATCTTCACCGTCGGGCCGACGCCTCCCGCGATGCCCACCACCATCACGTGGTCGACGGTCGTGGCGTCGAGCAGGTGCTCCGTGGCGCGCTTGGCGCCGGCCGTGCCGATCCCCGTGGTGGTGGCGACGATCTGGGTGTCCCCGACGGCCCCTGACTGGACGAACGTGTCCCCGAGCGTGGTCTTCCGCAGCGAGAACGCCGCGACGACGGGCGCGAGCTCCTGGCGCATCGGAGCCAAGATGGCGATCTTCATTGGCGCAGCCTGCCCGATCGGGGCGGTCGAAGCACGTACGTGAGCTGGAGGGTCAGATGGCGGGTATCCCGACGCCCGAATGGTTGACCGGTCTGCCCAAGGCCGAGCTGCATCTCCACATCGAGGGGACGCTCGAGCCGGAGCTCATGTTCGCGCTGGCCCGGCGGAACGGCGTCACGTTGCCCTTCGCGGACGTCGAGGCGGTGCGCGCGGCCTACGTGTTCGACGATCTCCAGTCCTTCCTCGACCTTTACTACGCGGGGTGCTCGGTGCTCGTGACCGAGCAGGATTTCGCCGACCTCACCACGGCCTACCTCCGGCGGGCGGCCGCCCAAGGTGTGCGCCACGCCGAGATCTT
The DNA here is from genome assembly GCA_038252255.1 of Acidimicrobiia bacterium. Taxonomy (GTDB): domain Bacteria; phylum Actinomycetota; class Acidimicrobiia; order IMCC26256; family JAENVU01; genus Chersky-806. Next base: position 123,534 of record JBBSAM010000006.1, read on the forward strand.
CTTCGACCCGCAGACCCACACCGACCGTGGCATCGACTTCGCGACGGTGATCAACGGCATCGACCGGGCGTTGGACGAGGGCCGGCGCGATCCCGGCATCACGTCACGGCTCATCCTCTGCTTCCTGCGTCATCTCAGTGAAGACGCGGCGATGGAGACGCTCGAGACCGCGCTCGCGCACCGCGAGTCGATCACCGCGGTCGGGCTCGATTCCTCCGAATCCGGCAACCCACCGTCGAAGTTCCGAGCGGTGTTCGATCGGGCTCGCGCCGAGGGCTTGCTCACGGTCGCGCACGCGGGGGAGGAGGGACCGCCTGAGTACATCCGGGAAGCACTCGACCTCTTACGGGTCCTGCGCATCGACCACGGTGTCCGATGCATGGAAGACGACGACCTGGTCGAGCGCCTCGTCGCCGAGCAGGTGCCGCTGACGGTCTGCCCGCTGTCGAACGTCAAGCTGCGGGTGTTCGACGACCTCGCCGACCATCCGATCCGCCGGATGCTCGAGCGCGGCCTGCTCGTCACCATCAACTCGGACGATCCCGCGTACTTCGGCGGCTACATCGGCGACAACTACGTCGCGACCGCCGCCGCGCTCGGGCTCGATCGCGACGCGATGCGCCAGGTCGCGCGCAACTCGTTCCTCGCGTCGTTCCTCGACGACGCCGAGTGCCAACCTCACCTCGACGCCGTCCAAGCCTGGGAGTAGCCGCGCCCGCGCGTCCCCGAGGCGGCACCTTTCGGTGCGGCGTGCCCGCGCTCCGGTGCGGGTGGATTACACCGAGACCTGAGGGCGGGCGACCGGGCTACTCGTCGACGCGCCAGTTGGGGTCGCGGCGCTCGGCGAACGCGCGCGGGCCCTCCGCCTGGTCGGGATGCCCCCACATCGAGACGAGCTCGCCGGCTCCGGCGCGGCACGCATCGGTGAGCCCCAGCTCGAGTGCTCCCCAGAGCGCCCGCTTGGTCGCGCGCATCGCAGCCGGTGAGTTCTTGGCGATCTTCTCGGCCAAGGCTTGCGCCTCGTCGCGCAGCTGTTCAGGTGGATCGACGATCTGGCTGATCATTCCCAGCTCGTAGGCCCGCGGTGCCGAGAGCCGCTCGTACTTGCCGACGAACGCCATGCGCATGACCGCCTCGACCGGCATCTTGCGCAGCAGCCCGATCGCCTCGATCGCCACGACCTGCCCGACCGAGACGTGTGGATCGAAGAACTGCGCGTCGGATGCGGCGATCACGATGTCCGCGTCCGCGACCCAATGGAACGCGCCACCGGCACACAGGCCGTTGACCGCGGTGATGACCGGCTTCCAGACCTGTTGGTGCCACGCGGTGAAGTGGAGATCGAAGTTGGCGACCGAGTCGCGGTACCGCTCCATGCCTTGCCCGTCGGTCGCGATCTCGGTGACATCCACCCCGGTCTGGAAGGCCCGGCCCTCGCCGGTGTGCACGATCACCCGGACCTCGGGGTCGGCGTCGAGCTCCTTCCAGGCCACCGCGAACTCGTCGCGCATCTGGGCCGACATCGCGTTGAGCTGGTCGGGCCGGTTGTTGACGAGCCAACCGACCGGACCGCGCCGCTCCACGATCAGGCAGTCGAACGACGAGTACCTCACAAACGTCAGCCTTCCCGGTTCTGGGCTTCGAGTGGGAGCCACCGCGCCTCGCGCCGCTCCACGAACGCGAGCGGTCCCTCGGTCTGGTCGGGGTGGCCCCACATGGAGACGAGCTCCTGCGCACCGGCCCGGCACGCGTCGGTGAGCCCCAGCTCGAGCGCCCCCCAGAGCGCCCGCTTGGTGGCCCGCATCGCGGTGGGAGAGTTCTTCGCGATCGTCTCCGCGAGGGCTTGCGCCTCCACCGCGAGCTGCTCCGGTGGGTCGACGACCTGGCTCAGGATCCCGAGCTCGTACGCCCGCGCGGCGGTGAGCCGCTCGTGGCGGCCGGTGAGCGCCATCCGCATGATCGGCTCCATCGGTGACTTCCGCACGAGCGCGATCGCTTCGTACGCGGTGACCTGGCCGATGGACACATGCGGATCGAGGAACGTCGCGTCGCTCGACGCGATCACGATGTCTGCGTCGGCGACGAAATGGAGCCCGCCGCCCGCGCACGTCCCGTTGACGGCCGCGATGACCGGCTTCCACACCGAGTTGTGCCACGCGGTGAGGCGCAGCTCGGCCCGTCTCGTGCGGCGGGCCTGCTCCCGCAGCGCCTCGGGGTTCGCGCTCAGCTCCACGACGTCGAGCCCGGTCTGAAACGACTTCCCCGAACCGGTGTTGACGATCACGCGGACGTCCGGATCGGCGTCGAGCTCGGCCCAAGCCCGTTCGAGCTCGTCGAGCATGGTTGCGTTCATCGCGTTGCCGACGTCGGGTCGGTCGAACTGGAGCCACCCCACCGCGCCCCGGCGCTCGACGATCAAGGTCTCGTACCTGCTCATGTCGGCGTCGTTTCGAGCTGATGGTGCAGGGCGACCAGGTCGTTGCGCAGCAGCTTGCCGGCCTGGTTGCGGGGCAGCGCATCGACCCGGTGGAACACGACGGGAACCTTGTACGGCGCCAGGTGCGTGCGACACGCCGTCACCAACTCGTCGTCCGTGACCGAGGCGTCACCGACGATGAAGGCGACGGGGACCGCGCCGAGCCGGTCGTCGGGCACACCCACCACCCCCGCGTCCGCGACGGCGGGCAGGAGCCGCAGCACCTCCTCGACATGGTCGGGGAACACCTTGTTGCCACCACGGTTGATCACGTCCCCGGCCCGGCCCTCGATCCACACGAACCCGTCCGCGTCGACGCGAGCGAGGTCGCCGGTGTCCACGAACCCGTCGGTGTCGATCCGGTCGGCGAGGCTTGCGCCGTCGGCGTAGCCCGCGGCCATCGCCGGCGGGCGCACGAGCAGTCGGCCCACCCCGTCCGTCTCGGCCACCGCGCCCGTGTCGTCGAGCACCTTGACCGCGACGCCGGGATGCGGCCGGCCCACCGCGCCGATCTTCTCCGGATGCTCGCGCGCGTCGGCGGCCGTCCACCCGATCACCTCGCCGATCTCCGCCTGGCCGTAGCCGTTCAGCACGGTCACGCCGAACTTGTCGGTGAAGCGCCGGGCCTGGACCGGTGAGAGCGGTGCGGTGATGCTGCGCACGAACCGCAACGGGGAGAGGTCGACCACCGCAGGATCGTCGGCCAGCATCGTCATCGCGGCCGGCGGCAGCACCGTCGACCGGATCTCGAAGTCGTGCACGAGCGCGGCGAACTTCGAAGTTTCGAACCCGTCCATCACCACGATCGACGCACCGGCGCGCAACCCGAACAACACGTTGTAGATCCCCGCGTTCAGCGACAGTGATACCGCAATCAGATTCGGTGACCGGCGACGGCTCTCCGGGGGTCCCCCGAGCGCGGCCGACGTACCGCGGTCGGTTTGGCGCGCTCCGGCGGCCGGATCGTGCGGCTTCGCGCGCAAGGGCGCGAGCACGCGGTCGATCAGCTCGAAGTAGGCCGAGTGTTGATGGAGGATCGGCTTCGGCTCACCGGTTGTGCCCGAGGTCCACATCACGAACGCGGTGTCCTCCGGGTATCGGCGCCCGTCGTAGGACACGAGCTCGTCGAAGCCACCCTTCGGATCGGAGACCGAGAACCGGGGACTCGTCGCCGCCGTCACGCGCTCGACCTCTGTCTGGGGGAAGCGCGGGTTGACGGGTACGAAGACGCCGCCGGCGAGCCAGATCCCGAACATCGTCGTGATCAGCTCGGGTCCGTCGGGGAGCTGCACCGCGACGGCAGTCCCGGGCAGAAAGCCGAACGTGTGCAGGTGGCTCGCGACCCGCTTCGCGGCCGCGCGCGCTTCGCCTGCGGTGAGCATCGAGCCGGGCCCGTACAGCAGGGGTTCGTCGTCCGCGAACGGGTGGTCCATCAGCAGCGACGCGAGCGACGGTGAGGTCACGACCGCGGCACTTCCGCCCAGGGGACGTCGTGGTACGGGTCGGGTTCACGCGGCAGGCCGAGCACCCGTTCCGCCACGATGTTCTTGTTCACCTCGGTGGTGCCGCCTTCGATCGTGTTGGCCCGGCTGCGCAGCATGGCGCGACTCTCGAACGGCATGGCCTCGGCCCACTCGTCGAGATCGCGGTTCGGGCCGTCCCAGGCGATCGCCGCGGGACCGAGCAGGTCCGCGGCCAGGCGCTGCAGCCGCTGATTCAGGCTGCCTTGGTGCACCTTGCCGATGGAACCCGCCGGCCCTGGCGTCCCGCCGGCCGCCAGCGCGCTCCGCACGCGTTGGTTCGTCCAGTCGCGGATGCGCTCCTCGCTGTACAGCTGCATGAGCTGCTGGCGCACCGGGGGGTCGCTCGAGCGACCGAGCTCCACCGCGCGCTGGATGACGCGGTCGATGCCCGACCCACCGATCCGGTCGACGCCGCCCGAGCCGGAACCCGACACCATCTGCCGTTCCCCGGCCAGCGTCGCGCCCGCAACGCGCCAACCGTCGCCGGTCGCGCCGACGCGGTGCGCGTCCGGTACCCGGACGGCGTCGAGGAAGACCTCGTTGAAGTCCACCTCTCCACCGATGTGCCGCAACGGCCGCACCTCGACCCCTGGCGCGTGCAGGTCCACGATGAAGTACGTCAGCCCCCGGCGCTTGGGCACGTCCGGATCGGTGCGGGCGAGACAGATTGCGAAGTCCGAGAGATGCGCCCATGTGGTCCACACCTTCTGGCCGCTCAGCACCCACTCCTCGCCGTCCAGCGTCGCCCGGGTTGCCAGCGACGCGAGATCCGAGCCCGCGCCCGGCTCGCTCAGCAGCTGGCACCACTTCTCCTCGTTGCGCACGAGTGGCGGGAGAAAGCGCAGGCGCTGCTCCTCGGTCCCGTGCGCGAAGAGTGCCGGGGCCGCGCTGTTCAGGCCGAGCGGGTTCAGCCGGCCGAGGTTGAACGGCGCGAGCACCGACTCCGCGATGCGCGCTTGCGCCGGGCTGAGATCGAGGCCGCCGTACTCTTCCGGCCAGGTCGCGACCGCGAGCCCGCTCGCCGCGAACATCGGGTACCACTGCTCGTACTCGGCCCGGCTCCGCACCTTCCGGATCGCGGCCCGTCCGCCGGCGCGGGCTGCCGCCCGCCAAGCCTCGGGCACGTGCTCGGCGACCCAGTCCGCGACGGCTCGGCGCACGTCAGCGTCGGTGGACGACCGATCGAGGGGCAAATGGGCGCTGACCTGCACGAGGCCGTACCGTACGCGAATGGTCGACGGGAACGCGGAAGGGATCACGGACGACGGCGTCGAACGTCTGCGCGGGCGCATCGGGATCGCCCGCCCGCACACGCAACCTCCGCACTACCGCTTTCCGAACGAGGACGCGTTCCGCAACGTCGCCGAGGCGTACGGCGATGACAACCCACTCTGGTGCGACCCCGGGTACGCGCGGGCATCCCGATGGGGTGGCGTGATCGCGTCACCTCATCTCGTCGGGGGCGACACGCTCATCGGTGAAGACGAGGTCGCCGAGATCCCTGACGAGAGCCGGGCGCTGCTCCGGGGCGATCCGATCCGCGGCGCGCACGCGTTCTACGCCGGCAGCTCCCGGGAGTGGTGGGCTCCGCTGTATCCGGGCCGCCGGATCGTGCGCCGCAACGCGCTGGTGGGAGTGCACGACAAGCGGAGCGACTTCGCGGGGCGCGCGGTGCACGAGTGGACCGCGGAGGTCTTCGCGTCCCGTGATCCGGACGAGGTCCTCGCGGCTCAGTACCGGCTCATGATCCGGACGGACCGGGCGAAGGCCGAACAGCGGGGGAAGTACGACGCGACGGTCATCGAGCCGTACACCGACGACGAGATCGCCGCGATCGATGCGGTCTCCGCCTCCGAGCGCGCCCGGCGCCGAGGTCATGAGGCCCGCTTCTTCGAAGACGTCGAGGAGGGCGATGAAGTCGGGCCGTTGGTGAAGGGACCGCTACGGGTCACGGACATGGTGTGCTGGCATGTGGGCATGGGCATGGGTCTGTACGGCGTGAAGGCGCTGCGGCTCGGCTATGACCAGCGCCAACGCGTGCCGCGGTTCTTCCGTCCGGACGACCTGAACATCCCGGACGTGCAGCAACGCGTCCACTGGGACCCGGAGTGGGCGCGCAAGGCGGGGAATCCCGCGAGCTATGACTACGGGCGAATGCGCGAGACGTGGTTGATCCATCTCTGCACCGACTGGATGGGCGACGACGCATGGCTCTGGAAGCTCGACTGCGAGTTCCGTCGCTTCAACTACGTCGGTGACACGCATTGGATGCGCGGCCGGGTGGAGCGCAAGCTGATGGTCGACGGTGACCGTCCCGCGGTCGAGCTCGAGATCTGGGGCGAGAACCAGCGCGGTGAGGTCACGACACCGGGACACGCGACGATCCTGCTGCCGAGCCGGGACCACGGCCCGGTACGGCTCCCCGACCCGCCCGGGCACGCAACCACCTGCGCGGCGGCATTCGACGCACTCGTGGACCGCTTCGCCAAGATGGAAGAAGCCCCAGCATGAAGACGTACCCGACCCCACCTGACGGTCTCGTGGTGGAAGCCGACGGTCCCGTGCTGCGGCTGCGGCTGGACCGTCCGGACCGCCGCAACGCCGTCACGGACGAGATCGTGCTCGCGCTCATCGAGACGATCGAAGCCGCGGGAAGCGATGAAGCGGTACGGGTGATCGCGCTGTCCGGTACCGGTGAGCACTTCTGCTCGGGCTTCGACCTCGGCCAGCGCGGGCAGAGCGACACCAAGCCGCGCGCCGGGGCGACGCAGCGCCAGATGCGCTGGCACGTCAACCGGCTCATCCCCACGATGCTCGAGACCCAGACCCCGATCGTCACCGCGGCAACCGGGTACGTGATCGGCCTCGGGCTGAACCTGGTGCTCGCGTCCGACTTCGCCGTCGTGGCGGACGACGCCCGCCTGCGCGCACCCTTCACCGGGATGGGCTTCACCCCCGACTCCGGCGCGTCATGGTTGATCCCGCGACTCGTCGGCGTGGCCCGGGCCAAGGAGATGCTGCTGCTGAGCCGCGAGATCACCGGGCTGCAGGCCGCGGACTGGGGGCTCGTGCATCGCGCGGTGCCGCAGCAGGCCGTGGGCCCCGTCGCCGCCGAGCTCGTCGCCGAGCTGGCCGAGGCCGCGACGGTCGCGGTCGGGTTGACGAAGCTGCTCGTGCAGCGCAGCCTCACCGTCGACCTCGAGCGTCACCTCGCCGACGAAGCCTTGGCGATCGAGCTTTCGAGCCGTTCGACGGACTTCCAGGAGTTCGCCCGGGCGCGCCGGGATCGCCGTGAGCCAGACTTCGACGGTCGCTAGACGGGGGTGGAGCGAGATGGGGTGGAGTGAGTAGCGAAGAGCTTCCGCAGACCATTCCGGGCGTGCTGGCCCGCGCCGCGGACCGGTTCGGTGACCGCGAGGCGCTCGTCGACGAGCGGGCGCGGCTGACGTACTCGGAGTTGGCCGGCGCGGCGGCTCGCGCGGCACGGGCGCTCATCGCCTCGGGCATCGAAGCCGGCGATCGGGTCTCGATCTGGGCGCCGAACACCACCGAATGGGCGATCGCCGCGCTCGGCATCCACAGCGCCGGTGCGGTCCTCGTCCCGTTGAACACCCGCTTCAAGGCGGCCGAAGCGGCCTACATCCTGGGTCGGGCGGACGTGAAGCTGCTGTTCACCGTCACCGACTTCCTCGCCACCAACTACGTCGACCTCTTGCGCCGCGTCGATCTCCCGCCGACGCTGCGGGAGATCGTCGTCCTGCGTGGTGCGCCGGCCGACGACACGGTCACTTGGGAGGACTTCAATGCCCGGGCCGAGCAGTCGAGCATCGACGACGTTGCCGCTCGCGCGGCGGGGCTGCACGGCGACGATCTCTCCGACGTGCTCTTCACCTCGGGCACGACGGGGAAGCCGAAGGGGGCCATGCTCACGCACTCGGCCGGCATCCGGGCCTACGCAGCATGGGCGGACGTCGTCGGGCTCCGTGAAGGTGACCGCTATCTCATCGTCAACCCGTTCTTCCACGCGTTCGGCCTCAAGGCGGGCATCCTCGCCAGCCTCATCACGGGCGCGACGATCGTTCCGCACGCGGTCTTCGACGTCGACACGGTGATGCAGCGCGTCGCGGAAGAGCGGATCTCGATGCTCCCCGGCCCGCCCACCGTCTACCAGTCGATCCTCGACCACCCGCGGGTCGGCGAGTTCGACATGTCGTCGCTACGGCTCGCGGTGACCGGCGCGGCGGCGGTGCCGGTCGAGATGATCAACCGCATGCGCGCGGAGCTCGGTTTCGAGACGATCGTCACCGGCTACGGGCTGACCGAGTGCACCGGGATCGCGACGATGTGTCGCCACGACGACGACCCCGTCATCATCTCGACTACCTGCGGGCGGGCGATTCCCGGCATCGAGGTGCAGGTCGTCGACGACAAGGGCGAGCCGGTCGCGGCCGGCGACGCGGGTGAGGTCGTGGTGCGGGGCTACAACGTGATGCGAGGGTTCATCCACGACCCCGAGGCGACTGCCGAGGCGATCGACGCCGCGGGCTGGCTGCACACCGGCGACATCGGCGTGATGGACGACCAGGGCAACCTGCGCATCACGGACCGGATGAAGGACATGTTCATCGTAGGCGGCTTCAACGCCTACCCGGCCGAGATCGAAGGGATGATGCTCGAGCACCCGGGCATCTCGCAGGTGGCGATCGTCGGGGTGCCGGATGAGCGCATGGGCGAGGTCGGCTTGGCGTACGTCGTTCCCAGGCCCGCTGCCGAGATCGTCGAAGCCGATCTGATCGCGTGGTGCCGCGACCGCATGGCGAACTACAAGTGCCCGCGGCGCGTGGTGGTGGTCGACGAGCTGCCGCTGAACGCGAGCGGCAAGGTGCTCAAGTACGAGCTACGCGCACGGGCCGCCGGGGACTGAACTCGACCGTCGCCCCGGTGCTGATCTTCGCCAGCCCGATCTCGGCCGCTTCGCGGGCCGGCGTCGCGTTCGGGTCGATCACCGCCTCGTAGGCGAACCGCTCCCCGGCGCGCGGTTCGGCCGCCGCGACGCTCGCCCGCGGGTTCACCGCCTGCACGATCGCGTCCAGCGCCCGATCGCTCGCGCCGCCGAGCTGGGCGAACCAGTGGTAGTCGTCGGCTTCCGCGAACACCGGTGAGTCGAGGACCGCGAAGCGGACCCGATCGTCGGCGACGACCTCGACCGCGAGGTCGACGTAGGTGCGGGGATAGAAGACGGGATGGATCTGGAGCAGCTTGGCGATCGCGTCGGCTCCGTCACCGTCGATCTTCATGGCCCGGCGGAGGCGCTGCGCGGTGATCCCGGCCAGGCCGGTGAACACCATCGGGTTGATCCGTGCGGCCTCGGCCTCGCCGTAGCGCTGCGCCACGGTCAGCAGGAACGAACGGAAGAGCAGGTGGCTCTGGACCGCGAACTCCTGCAGCGCGACCACGAGCGCGCGATGGGAGAGGTCCTCGAGGGCGAAGTCGGGGTCGAAGACCCGGTCGTAGTCGTCCCAGCCGCCGTCTTCGGGGTCGGCCTCGGGTGTCTGCACCGGGATCTCGGCGACGAGCGACGCGGCCACCAGGGCGAGGTTCGGGTGGGCCTCGACCGGCGGGAACGCCGGATCGATCTCCACCGTCCAGTGGCAGTGCGGCGTCTGGTCGGCGGGTACCCGCGGCGGTCGGTGAATCGGACGGACCTGCGCCCGGGCGTTCGTCGCCACCGCCGTCGCGTCGAAGGTCGGGTCTTCGATCGTGTGACACATCCCCCGGACGTACTCCTCGCCCATGGGCTCGACGTCCATGAGCGCGCCGCAGTGTGCGAGCCAGAACTCGCCGTGGTTCTCGTCGTGCACCTGGCAGCGGAAGTCCATGAAGTGATGCGGCGCGCCGATGTCGAGCTGCAGGTTCTTCATGATGGTGGGGACGTTGGCGTCCGCGAAGTTGAAGGCGCGCTGCGTACGGCGGGAGTAGACAGGGCTCGCCCCCATCCACTCGACGATGGCGACCTCCTCCATCGCTTCCCGGGGCCGGCCCTCGTGGACGAGCGGCATCCCGACCCGGTCCTGCAGGTGACCGTGGAGCAGCCACTCCCGTCCGAGGACCGCGAGTGCCCGCCGGGACAGGCGTGAGAGGTCGAAGCCGGGGTCGAACGGGCCGGAGCAGTCATCCATGGTCATGACGGTACCGGCCCGAGGCAGGCGGGTCGGTGCCTACGCTGGCGGCGTGTCGGGGAACGAGATGCCGGCGGCGATCTACGTCGCGCGCGACGAGATGGCGGTGCGCCGGGTCCCCGTGCCGGCAGTCGGCCCGAGCCACGTGCTCGTCGAGATCTCGCACTGCGGGATCTGCGGCACAGATCTGCACCTCGTGCTCGAGGGCTATGCCCGGCCCGGCTCGATCCTCGGTCACGAGTGGGCGGGGACGGTTGCGGCGCTGGGGCCGGGCGTCACCGGCTGGAGCGTGGGTGACCGAGTAGTCGCGGATCCGGAGCCGGGTTGCGGGATGTGCCGCGCGTGTCGGGCGGGGCGCCCATCGGTGTGCCTCCGCCGCGCACCGGTGGATCACCTCGAGTTCCGCGGCGCCTTCTGCCGCTACGTCGCGGTCGACGTGCACCGCCTGCTGCGGGTCCCCGACGCGCTGTCGACGCGCGCCGCCGCCCTCACCGAGCCGACCGCGATTGCGATCCACACGGTCAACCTGTCCGGCGTGGGGCCTGCCGACCGCGTGCTGGTGACGGGCGCGGGTCCGGTCGGCCTGCTGACCGTCGCGGTCCTGCGATCGCGCGGGGTGGCGGACATCACCGTCTCCGAGCCGGCACCGGCCCGCAGGGACCGAGCAGTCGCGGTGGGCGCGGCGAAGGCCGTCGCACCCGAAGAGCTCGGCCGGGCGCCGATGGGAAGACCGGTGGAGGCCCCGTACGCCATGGCGTTCGAGTGCTCGGGCCACGCGAGCGCGGCGGAGGCCGCGCTCGACCAGCTCGACTACGCCGGGACCCTCGTATTCGTCGGGACCGGACGGGAGATGCCGCGCATCAACCACAATCGCATGATCGTCCTCGAGCTCACCGCGATCGGTGCGTACAACTACGACGCGGAAGGCTTCGTGCCGGCGCTCGCGCTGCTCGCGTCCGGTGAGCTGCCGCTCGACTTGCTGATCGAGCCGGACGACGTGTTGCTCGACGGCGTGCTGGGCGCGATGCACGACCTCGCGCGCGGCGAGCGGCCCGGCAAGGTGATGGTGCGACCGGAGGTGTCACGATGACCGAGCCCACGTTTCGCCCGCGGCTGAATCATGTCGCGATCTCGATGGCTCCCTCGGTGCTCGACGATGCCGGTCGCGCGGAGATCCTCGCGTTCTATGGCGAGGTGTTCGGCTGGACCGAGGGCGACAACACCGGCGAGCAGGGCAACCCGCTGATCCTGTACACGGGCGAGTACGGCCAGTTCGTCTACCTGCTTCCGGGTGAGCCGGCGCTCACGGCGCCGGCCCTCGACCACTTCGGTGTGCAGGTCTCCACGATCCCCGAGCTCGAGACGATCGTGGAACGGGCACAGGCGATCGCGACGCGCGACCCGCGCGTACGAGTCATCGACATCGAGGCGCGCACGACGCACGGACCGAAGTACACGTACACGCTCACCAGCGCATACGTGGGCTTCCTCCTGCCGCTGATGGTCGAGATCCAGCACCTGGTCCGCGAGCCCGGCTGACCCGCGGCGGCGGTCTCGAGGTCGGGCAGGGACAGGGCCCCCGCCTTGGGGGTCGGCTCCTGGCCCTGTCCCTCCTGCCCGTGTGCGCCGATCAGGCGCGAAACCGGCAACACCGGAGGCCGGGTTCTCACCCTCCGAGAGGCTTGGCGAGGTGGCGTGCCTCGATGCCCTCGACGGCACAGGCAACCTAGGCCGGACCGGCCGATTAATGCAAGATCTGCATTTGGTGGTACCGGCCGACGGAATGCCAAGGTGGGGGGTGGCCGAGGGAGGAGCACGCGAGCGCTTGTACGAGGCGGCGCTGCAGCTCATGGGGCGCCGGGGCATCGCCGCCACATCGACCCGGGAGATCCTCGCGGCCGCCGGGATCAAGAACCCGTCGGCGATCTCGTACCACTTCGGCTCGAAGGCCGGGCTCGTCGACGAGCTCGCGGCCGAGCTGGCGGGCGGCCAGTACCCGATCCTCGGCCGGCAGACCGAGCTCGCCGGTGCGGCTATCCGGCCGACCCCGACCGAGTGGGTCCAACCGGTGCTCGACACCTCGATCACGCTCGTGTCTTCGGAACGGGGGTGCCTGCTCGCGCGCCTCTGGTGGGAGTTCGACGGCTACCTGCGGCCGCAGTCACTCGAGCACTTCGTCACCGGCGACAGCGAGGTGGCGATCAGGTGGCGAGCCGCGGTCGCGACCGTGTTCCCGTATCTCCCGCCTCAGGTCGGTCTCGCGCGCAACGTCACCGCGCTGCGGACGGTCGGCTGGCAGCTCGCCCGCATGGCCGCGATCAATCTCTCCTCGGACCCGTTCATCGTCCGCAAGCACACGCGCTTCCGGCTCTGGATGGAAGAGATCGCGGTGACGCTGCTCAGCGCGCCGACGAAGCTCACCGACGACGACATGCGCGGCCCTGAACAGCGCTGATCAAGATCTCCGGAGCGGAAACGGTAGGGCGCGCTCCGGCGGTCCTAATCAAGATCTCCGGAGCGCAAACGGTAGACAGCGATCGGTCGGCGCGCTCCGGCGGTCCGGTTCAAGATCCCCGGAGCTCTGCTCACTTCTCTTTGACGACCCAGTCTTCGGTGTCGCTCGTGAACGCGTCGACGAGGCGGGTGTTGGGGACGTGCGCCACGCGGCCCGTGTTGCGGATCTCCTCCACCGCGGGCACCGGGTCGCGGTCGCCGAACAGCCGGCCGTCGTCGAGCGACACCTCGGCCCACCCCGTGGGATCGACCACCCAGTACGACGCCTCGAGCGCGATGCCGTTGGGGTCGTTGAAGTAGATCGAGCGGATGAAGCCGTGGTCGACCACGTCCGTCACCTCACACCCGGCCGCCTTGAGCCGGGAGCGCATGTCGATCAGCGCCTCTTCGTCGACCAGCGCAAACGAGAGGTGGTCGAATTGGGTGGCCTTGGGGTTCGGTATGCCGGCCGGCTTGGCGAAGTGCTCGAGCGGGACGTCCCGGTACTCGAAGAAGGCGAGCGTGTTGCCGATGCCGATCTCGAAGAAGTAGTGCCGGAACGAGTCGGTGCCGACGGTCGCGACGAGCCGGGCGCCGAGCACACCGACGTAGAAGCGCACCGTGGCGTCCATGTCGGCGCACACCAGCGCGAGATGGTTGATGCCACGCCACCGCGGGCTTGCCTGCTCATCCATCGATGCTCCTCTCGTCTCGGGCCGTTCCCTCTCAGGCTATGACACTCACTCCGTCGATCCGGCCTCGACGGCCTGCCACAGCGGCGTGGCCATGGACTCGCGCATCTCCTCCGCGAGGTGGCCGAGCAACCCCGCCGTCCGCGCGAGCAGCGCGAAGCCGCGGATGATGCGCCAGTCGAAGCCGAGGTCGGCCAGCGCCGCCCCGGCGACCCCGGCGCCGTTGATCGGCAGCCGGCGACCACTCACCCGGGCGGAGGTGTCGGCGACGATCTGCAGCAACCCCAGGTGCGGGCCGAGGAGGTCGAGCTGCTCTGCGAGCGCGTACATCCGGGGCACGCGGGGATCGGTCTCCTTGTGCACCGGATGGCCGAGCCCGGGAGTGCGCCGGCCCTGCTCGCGCAGGCCCGAGACGGCATCAGCCGCGCCGGCGGCGAGCGCGGCGTCGTCGGGTGACGGCCCGAGCCCGGCCAGGATCTCGTCGAGGAAGCGCGCCGCGTCCTCCGCCACGCCGAGAAACACGCTGCCGCCGCCGAGGAGGCCGGCCGCGACGGCACCCTGGAGCGCTTCGGGTGCGCCGAGATAGGTCAGCCGCGCGGCGAGCACGGTAGGCGTGATGCCGTGGTCGGCGAGCGAGACGAGCACCGCGTTGAACAGCACGGACTCCCGCTCGTTCGGCAACCGCCCCGCGACCATGCGGAACGCGAGGTCGGGGAACGAGATCTTGCCCATGATGTCGCTCGCGAGATCCATCCCGCAGACGTTGATCGTCGTGGGAGTGGTCGATCCCATGTCGGTATGCATCCAGCTGTTGGATTGCTCGTTCATCGAGAGCGTCCTCCGCGTCAGCGTGTCGATTCGTAATCGGTCTCGGCCGCGTTGCGCTCGCGCGGGAGCTGGTGCTTCGCCACCCGGCCGGTGGGGGTGCGGGGCAGCTCGTCGACCACCTCGACGAACCGCGGCAGCTTGAAGCGTGTGAGGCGGGTAGCCAGCGCGGCGCGCAACGCGGGGAAGTCGAGCTCGGCATCGGGTCTCACGATGACGAACGCCTTCACCTCGTCCTCGCCCAGATCCGCCGGAACCGCGATGACCGCCGCTTCGAGGATGTCGGGGTGCTCGACCAGCGCTTCCTCGACCTCGCTCGGCGCGAGGTTCTCGCCCCGCCGCCGGATCACCTCCTTCTTCCTCGAGACGAACGTGAACGTCTCGTCCGGGTTGCGGCGCACGAGGTCCCCGGTGTGCAGCCATCCGTCCACGAGCACCTCGGCGGTCTCGTCGGGCATCCCGTAGTAGCCGAGCATGATCGCGGGGTTGCGGAGCTCGAGCTCGCCGATCTCCCCGAACGGGACCTCGGCGCCGTCGGCCATCACCCGGGCATCGTTGATGTGGCCCAGCGTCGGATGCTGGCGTGCGGTACCGAGGGTCTCGTACGGTCGCTCGCCGCGCGGCCAGAACGTCCCGTAGGTGCTCTCGGAGAGGCCGTAGCCGCACACGACCTCGATCCCGAAGCGGGCTTCGATCTCGAGCTGGCGCTCGCGTGGCGGGGTCGGGCCCGTGTAGCAGACGCGCAGTGGGTTGTCGGCGTCGTCCTCCCGCTCGGGCTGGCGCATCAGCATCTCGAGCATGGCGCCGATCATGTTGAACTCGGTCGCGCCGTGGCGGCGCGCCGCGTCGAGAAATTGGCTCGGCGAGAACCGCTCGAGCAGCACGACGCTCGCGCCGACCGCCATCGACCCGAGCAGCGAGTACGCGGGCGCGTTGATGTGGAAGATCGGGAGCGCGGTGATGAGCCGGTCGGCCGCGGTGAGGCCGACCCACGAGGGAAACCCTTCCGCGGCGAGCGTGTAGCCCTGATGGGTCTGGGTGACGAGCTTCGAGCGCCCCGTGGTGCCGGAGGTAGGGATGAGGACGACCGGGTCCCGCGGGTCGATCGTCGGTTGCGGCGGGTCGTCCGGTGATGCCGCGAGCGTCTCGTGGACGTCGATGACGGTCGGGGCCGAGCCGGCCCGGGTCACCGCTTCGTCGACGACGGGGTCGAGCGCGCGGTCGCATACGAGCAGCGTGGGCTGCACCTGGTCGAGGAAGCCGGTGAGCTCGTCCGCGGTGCTGGCGGGATTCACCGGAAGCATCACCGCGCCGAGCTGGGCGAGGCCGAGCCAGGTGAAGACCTGGGCGGGGAAGTTGCGCCCGACCACGAGCACGATGTCGCCCTGGGCGACGCCACGGTCCGCGAGGCCGGCGGCGGCCGCACCCACGAGGTGCTTCGTCTCGGCGTAGGTGAACGTCCGGTCGCCGCTGATCAGCCACGGGCGGTCCGGTCCGGCGGCCGCGGCGTCGGCCAGCAGCTGCGGGATCGTGCGCATGCTGGTCATGCCCTCACCGGATGTCGAGCGGGTTCAGCTCATCCCTGGGGGCGAGGTCCATCGCCCAGATCTAGCACGCCCGGTCAGGATTCGAACGCGCGAGTGAGTGTCTCGCCCGCCAATCGCACCGCGGCGACGTCGTGGCCGTCGCCCATCATGTTCACGACGACACCGTCGAGGCCGAGCGCGAGCAGCTCCCGGACCTGGCGGACCACCTCGTCCGGGTCGCCGAAGAAGAGACGGGGGAGCACCGCGGCGCGCACCGTCGCGTCATCGAGGATCTCGGCCGGGTCGGTGATGCCGCGGGAGGCCAGAAGCGCCGCGAGCTTGGCGGCCGCGGCGTCATGGGTCTCGCCGACGATGATCGTGCCGAGACAGGACGCGGTGATCTCGGCTCGCGGGCGCCCGAGTCGATCGAGATGGCCGGCCAGCGCCTCGAGCTTGCGCGGCATCTCCACGAACGCGGCGTTGATGTTCAGCTCGTCGGCGTACTGCGCCGCGAGCCGGAACGTCTTCTTCTCACCGGTGCCGCCGACCAGGATCGGCGGCCCGCCGGGAGCCAGCGGCCGCGGTGAGTTCCATGCATCGACGATCTGGTGGTGCGTTCCCTTCACCGTGCTCTGCTCCTCGGTGAACATCGCCCGGCAGATCTGCAGTGCGTCCTCGAGGCGTGAGTTCGGGATCTGCAGTCCGATGCGAGTCATGCTCGACAGTATAGATCATCGAACTATTCGATTATCTGGGAAGCACGTACAATCGGCGGCGATGACCGGAACGGACCCTGTGCTCACCTCCGCCGGCTACCTGCTGCTGAAGGCCGGTACGCAGTTCCACGCAGTCATCGACGAGGCGCTCGGCGCCGAGGAGCTCACCGGCCGCCAGTTCCTCGTCCTCACGTTCGTCGGCGGTGAGCAGCAGCTGTCGCAGCTCGAGCTGAGTCGCCGGCTGAACCTCGACCCCACGATCGTCGTGGGGCTCCTCGACGACCTCGAGGGCCGCGGTCTCGTCACGAGGGTGCGCGACCCCGCGGACCGGCGCCGCCACCTGCTCGAGCTGACCGCGGGCGGCCGCCGGCTCCAGCACCGAGCGGCCAAGGCGGTGGCGATCGCGGAACGGGAGTTCCTCGCGCCGATCAACGCCGCGGACCGCAAGCAGCTGCGTCGCCTGCTGCTCGAGGTGATGCAGTCCCGCCTCTCGTGGTTGGGGGAGACATGAGCGAAGACACATCCGGGGAGCTCGGGGAGCTCGCGTACCTCTACGTCGGTACCGATGACGTCGATCGCGACCGCGCGTTCTACCTGCAGGCGCTCGGCGCGGCGCCGGTCTGGCGGTTCCAGGCCTTTGCCACCGATGTCGCGGCGGTCCGGATGGGACGCGACGGCCCACTGGTGCTGCTGGCCGAGCACCGACCGGCGCCGAGCTGCCTCCCCATCTGGACCGTGCCCGATCTCGACGCCGCGGTCGCTCGGCTCCGCGCATCAGGCTTCGAGTCGCACGGTGAGACTGCGGGGACCCCTGACGGTCCGGTCCATGTCCTGCGCGACCCGAGTGGCAACGAGATCGGCCTGCTGCAACAGGATCGGCCCGGCGCGCTCGAAGCCGCGTTCGCGGATCCCGATCACGAGAACGCGGTGCGCTGAGATGCTCACCGGCATGGCCCACACCGCGGTCTGCGTGCCCGACGTGGACGAAGCCGCGCGCTGGTACTCCGAGACGCTGGGATTCTCGATCCTCTCGCCGCCGTACCTGATGGAAGGGGACGTGATCGAGCGGGACATGGGCGAGCTGATCCCGAACCCGGCGGTGAAGGCCGCGATCCTCGGGTTCCCGGCGGACGGCGATCGAGTGCTCGAGCTGATCGAGTATCCCGGCACGAACGGGCGGCGGCGCGCCACCGACGCGTCGATCGTCGATCACGGGCTCACCCACGTTGGGCTCGTATGCGACGACATTGCCGTGACGCGCGCCGAGCTCGAGTCAAGGGGCGTGCAGTTCCTCACTCGCGGCATCGCCACGATCGCCGGGCTGCAGACGACCTGGTTCGCCGATCCTTACGGAACCGTGTTCATCCTGCTCGAGAAGCGCGACACGACCCGTCCGTACTTCGCGCAGTACTAGACCCGCCGACCACGCCCCGACTCTGGTCGCGCTGCTAGCCGTCCCAGTGGGTGGACCCGTCGCGCGCCCGCTCCCGCATGATCATCGCGGCACACTCACGGCCCACCCGCTCGGCGAACTTCAGCGCCGTCGGACGCTTGCCGTCCCAGGGCTCGTCCCAGGAGGAACCCGTGTCCGCGCTGGCGGCGTGGATCATCTTGTGCTGCGTGTCGACCGAGAACGTGATCTGTTCCGCGGCGCGCTTGCGGGCGGTGGAGCTGAGACTGGCCGCCGTGACGAAGGCGTCGGTGAATCGATCGACGACAGCCTTCGCCAGCTTCGGATCCGTCTCCTCGAGCGCGGTCAACCTCGTCTCACGATCCTTCCGTGTCAGCCAAATGCTTCGTGGATCACGGTCATACCCGTGATTGCCGTGGCCCAGTAGTCGTATGTTCCCCGCTCGAGCAGCTCACGGCCAGCATCAGCGAGGGCACCGGCGGCGACGTTACTGAACCCGCTGCCGACGGAGACCCGCTTCACCCCGATCGCAGCCAGCTCGGCCACCGGCGCCGTTCCGGGGAGCGCGAGGACATTAACCGGGAGATCGACTGCATCCACGAGCCGACGGATCTCGTCCGTGTCGTTCAGCCCCGGCGCATAGAGGACATCGGCCCCCGCGGCCTCGTAGTCCAGGAGGCGGGAGACCGTCTCGTCGAAGTCACGCCGGCCGTGGAGATAGTTCTCGCAACGGGCCGTCAGGACGAAATGGACCGGTCCCCGGTGGGCTGCCTCGGCCGCCGCGGCTACCCGCTCGACGGCCAGGCCGCGGTCGTAGATCTCGTCGTTGCTGCCCCGGAAGTCCTCGACCGATCCACCGACCAGGCCCGTCCCGATCGCCCGCTCGATGGTCTCGGCAACCCCGGCCGGCTCGTGCGCGAAGCAGTTCTCGAGGTCCGCGCTGACGGGTAGGTCGGTGGCCGCCGCGATCGCGCGGGCGTGGTCCATCACCTCGTCGCGGGTCACGCCGCCGTCGAGGCGGCCGAGGGTCCCGGCAAATCCCGCACTCGTGGTGGCCAGCGCGGAGAACCCGATCGACGCCAGGATCTTCGCCGACCCGGCGTCCCAGGGGTTGGGTAGCAGCAGCGGTGCGTCTCCGTGGTGCAGCGCGAGGAACTGCTCCGCCTTCCGCACCTGGTCGGTCGGCGGCTGGACCTGGTCGCCCGGCGTGCTCACGGGACCAGCACCACCCGGCCGACGGCCCGGCGGCCCTCGAGGTACGCGTGGGCCTCGGCCGCCTCGGCGAGCGGGAACGTGCGGTCCACGATGACCTCGAGCCGGCCGGCCGCCACGTCGTCGACCAGCCCCGCGATCATCTTCTGCGCTCGTTCCGTCGCGATCTCCGCGCCGAGGAAGACGCCGGTAAGGGACTGGTTCGCCATCCCGAGCACCGACACGTCGAACGGCTGCGGGTCCCGCCCCGCGCTGCCGACGGTGATCGCGCGGCCCCGGTACCTGAGGCACGCGACGCTGCCCTGCAGCACCTTCCCACCGACGGAGTCCACGACGAGGTCCACGCCGCGCCCGTCCGTGATCGCTCGAACGTTCGCGACCCAGTCCGGATCCGAGTAGTTGACTCCGTGATCGAGACCGAGCGGCCTGAGACGCTCGAGCCGGTCGTCACTCGACGCGGTGGCGATCGTCGTCGCGCCGGCCCGCTTCGCGAGCTGGATCGCGGCGATGCCGACGCCACCCGCACCCGCTTGGATGAGGACGGTCTCGCCCTTGGCGAGGTGGCCGAACTCGAACAGGCAGTCGTCCGCGGTTCCGTACGCGACCGGGACGCACGCGCACTTGACGACATCGGCGCCGTCCGCGATCGGCCACGTGATGATCGACGGGGTCACCGCGAGCTCCGCGTGCGAGCCCCAGAGCATCGTTGCGACAACCCGCTGGCCGACGTGCCGGTCCTCGACCCCTTCGCCGACCTCGCGGATCGTTCCCGCGCACTGGTAGCCGACCACGTGCGGAACCGTGGCCATCTCGCCACCGGCCCGGTTGAGCGTGTCCCCGCCCTCGATGCTGACGGCCTCGACCTCGATGAGCACGCCGCCGGGGTAGACCTCGGGGTCGGGAACGTCCTCGTAACGGAAGACCTCCGGGCCACCGGTCTCGTAATAGACAGCTGCCTTCACGTTTCGCCTGCCTTCTCGGGGTCACGCCGGGTGGTTCGTGCGCGGTGGCGTGAGTATCCACCCCGGGTGGGCGGGCGTCCAAGGCCGCCAAGACCCCGCGAACTACATCCACGTAATTGTCCCAGCCCTTGGCCATGCTGGTACCGGCAACTTCCCCCAGGCCGGCGCACTGTCCGGTGCCCGCACTTCCCCGAGGAACGAGGAGCAAATCAATGGTCGCCGCTTCTCCGGTGCAGCCCGAGGCGCTCGAAGACGTCGAGCTCCGCAGCGGATCGCTGGTCGTCCACGAGCTCGTCGAGACCGACCCCGAGGTGCTCCGGGTCGTGCGTGAGGCGGTCGTGATGGATGGCGACGCGGCCGACGCCACCCGCCAGTGCCTCCGGGTCGGGGCGCGCGCCGTGCTCGCCGCGCACGTCAGTGTCGAGACCCACATCGTCGAGAAGCGGTTCGACGCGATGACGGATCGCTTCGACGAGCAGGTCGAAGCCGCGGTCACCCGGATCTCGAACGCGGCCGAGTCGCTGCTCGACGAGCAGGACGGCGCGCTGCCGCACGCCCTGGCCGCGCATCGCACGGAGCTCGACCAGCTGCTCGGGGACACCTTCGATCCGGACTCGAAGCGCAGCGTCATCTCGCTCTTCGAAGAGGTGCTCGGGGAGGCGCACCAGCAGCAGGCGTACGCCATGCAGCAGCTCATCGCGACCGACGGCGAGGACAGCCCACTCGCGCGGTTGAAGCGCGACGTCGTGCGCGATCTGTGTGAGCGGTTGGGTGAGGTGCGCAAGGACGTCGCCGACCTGTCGGAGAAGATCGCGGTCACCGAGGCGGTCGCTCCTGTGCTCGAGCTCACGACCGGCAAGGGGTTCAAGTTCGAAGACGTGCTCGACGCATGCGTGAGCCGGATCGCGTCCGCGCACGGCGACGTGGCCGAGCACGTAGGGACGGAGACCGGGGTCGCGGGGACGCAGAAGGGCGACGAGATCGTCACGCTCAATCCTGACGACGCGAACGGCTACGAGGCGCGGTTCGCGCTCGAGGCGAAGTCGCGCAAGCTGACGATGCGCAACACGTTGAAAGAGCTCGACGACGCGCTCGAGAACCGTGACGCGCTGGCCGCGATCGCGGTGTTCACCACCCAGGAGCAGGCGCCGACCTCGGTGCCGTTCCACTACGCCGGGAACAAGGCGATCGCGGTGCTGGACAAGGAGGGCCTCGACGACTCCGCGCTCCGGCTCGCCTACATGTGGGCCCGCTGGGTGGTGCGGCGTGACCTCTGTGGCACCCCTGCCGACGAGCTCGACGTGGCCCGGGTGTGCACGTTGATCGATGACGCCTCGCGGGCGATCGAGCGCTGCACGACCATCCGGAAGTACCACACGCAGGCCCGGAAGGGGATCGAGCACGCGGGCGTGGAGCTCGACGCGCTCGTCGAGGAGGTCCGCGAATCGCTCGACGCGATCGGCGAGGAGCTCGCACCACCCGAAGGCGACGAATAGCCCTGGTTCGGGAGGGGCGGCACGCGTACCGTCTGGAATCGTGAACGGAGAAGTCAGCCGTACCCCCGATGAAGAGGTAGACGGCGCTGAGGGCTGGGAGCGGATGACCGACGAACCGGATATCCGCGGTGTCGTCGCAACGCGCTCAGATGAGACCACTGCATGGGCCTGGTCGGTCGAGCTTGCAGTGGCTGAGCTTGTTCGCGGGGACCCGCTGGAATCTGAGCTTCGCCAAGCAATGGACGCTGCGTTGCGCGCCGTCCGGGCGTGGAGAACCTCGCAGAGGAAGATCGCGAGGTCTGGGTCGTCGCGGGGTCTCCGTCCGGAGAGCAGTTGGTCCGAGCCGCAGCCGAAGTTGTCGATCGCTTCGCCGACCGGGCCCGAGCCGCCTACGAGGGCAGCTAGTCCTCTCGAAGCTCACAGATGACGGACGTCGCGGTCTGGCAAGGACGCGGTAGGCCGCTTGAGGTCTCCTGGCGCAAGTGACGATGTCGTGTGTCAAGAAGGGCAATCCCGCGGCGCGGCAGCGGCTCAGGCGTGCATGAACCCGCCGACCCTTCCCTCGAGCGGCCGCGGACACGCCGACCCGTGCACAACAGCCGACGTTGCGGGGCGCTCGAGCGGACGTAGCGTGGTCGGGTGGACCACGACGACCTTGATCACGACGACCTTGACGACGATGGCCGTTTCGCGGATTCGGATGCGCTGATCGACGAGGCGCTCGAGGCCGGCGAGGGTGAGGAGATCCCCTCGGCGCGCCCGGTCGACAAGTTCCGGCGCACCGCGGCGGGCTCGGTGGTTGCTGCCGGGTTGTTCGGGCTGCGCGACGCGCTCGAGGGGCGACCCGAGAAGGAGGAGCCCGCCATCGTCGTCGATGCCCCGACACCGCAGCCGAGGGGATCGGTCGAGGTCACGCTCGACTTCGATCATCCCGAGCGGTCGAAGGTCGTCATCCGCCGTCCGCCCGATCCGCCCGAGGAGTGAGCGCCCGGACGTAGCTGTCCCACCCCCTCCGTAGTGTCCGGGGTGATGTTGAACAGCCTGCTTTCCGCTCAGTCGGCGCTCGAGATCGCGGCGCGCGACGCTGATCCGGCGGCGTGGACCGGTGCGGAAGCGCTCGCATTGCTCGAGGCCGCCGGCGTAGTTCGGCGCCTGGTGGACGGGGTCATCGCGAAGGCCGCGAAGCGGGTGGAGGACACCGCGGAGCACACGCGGCACCGGGATCGCAGCGCCGCGGAGCTGTGCGCCCGGGTCACGGGAGTGAGCTCGGGGGAGGCGAAACGGGCGATCGAGGTCGCCGGGAAGCTCGAGTCGTTGCCGGCGACGGACGCCGCGGTGCGGGCGGGGTCGCTGTCCTCGCGCCATGCAGAGCTGATCGTGGCCGAGGCCGCCGAGAATCCCGGCGCCGAGCGCCAGCT
Organism: Acidimicrobiia bacterium; assembly: GCA_038252255.1. GTDB lineage: Bacteria > Actinomycetota > Acidimicrobiia > IMCC26256 > JAENVU01 > Chersky-806. The sequence continues at coordinate 146,463 of JBBSAM010000006.1, forward strand.
CCTGCAGGCGGCGACGAGAGGGACCGTGCCACTGCGTGACGCGTGCATCGAGGCGCGGGCTCGACGCGAGGATCAGGCGGAACGAGCCGAGCGCCAGCTCGCGGCGCGGTCGTTCCGGATGTGGCCCACTCCCGACGGGATGGTCGAAGGCCACTTCAAGGTCACGCCCGAAGTCGGTGGCGCGATCGCGGCGGTGATCGATCGGGGTACCCGGAAGCGGTTCCGCGATGCCCGCAAGAAGAAGGTGCACGAACCGCAGGACGCGTACGCGGCCGATGCGTTCGCCGACTCGATGACCGGAGATCCGGCTCAGAAGACCGGCGGCGGGTGGACCGCGCACGTGGTGATCGACCACGAGGCGTTGGCCCGGGGACACACGATCGACGGTGAACGGTGTGAGATCCCCGGCGTGGGTCCGGTGAGCGTCGACTGGGTCCGCCAGCTCTTGGGGACGGCGTTCGTCACCGCGATCGTCAAGAAGGGCAAAGACATCGCGACGGTCGCGCACCTCGGGCGGCACATCCCGGCCGAGCTGCGCACCGCGATGATCGTCTCCGGCCGCGAATGCTCGATCGACGGATGCTCCGGCAGGGAGTACCTCGAGATCGACCACTGCGAGATCGACCACGCCAGAGGTGGTCCGACCGCGTGGCGGAATCTGGCCTGGCTGTGCTCCGTCCACCACACCCGAAAGACCCAGGGTTGGACCCTCGGCCCACCCGGCCCGATCACCGGAAAGCGGAGACTCGACCCACCACCCGCAGCCCGGCGCGCCGCATGACGCCGCGCGGCGCGCTCGGATCAGGCTTCGCGCGTGACTTCTTCAGCCGGCTTGTCCGTCCGCAGGCCGAGGAACGCGGGATGACGGATCCGGCCGACCGACGTCCATTCGGTGAAGCGCACCTCGGCCACCAGGCGGGGTTCGACGAAGTGGACCTCGGCTTCGGCCGCGCGGCTCTCGAGGGGATCGGCGAAGGGGCTCGAGTCCCGCTCGAGCGGCTCGAGCGCGGCTTGGATCGCCGCGAGCGTGGTCTCGGTGAACCCGGTCCCGACCCGGCCCGCGTAGCGGAGCGCGCCGGATTCGTCGTAGTACCCGAGGAGCAACGCGCCGAAGGTCGGCGACCGCGAGCCCTTGCCCCGAGCCCAGCCTCCGACCACGAGCTCCTGGCGCATGGTGTTCTTCACCTTCACCCAGGCGGGGGAGCGGCGGCCGGGCTCGTAGACGCTGTCGAGCCGCTTCGCCACCACGCCTTCGAGCGAGAACTCCTTGCTCACCTCCACGGTGGCGTGGCCGTCGCCCACCTCGTGCCGGGGAACCCGCCAGGTAGGGCCGTCCTCGAGCGCGGTCGTCAAGAGCCTGCGCCGGTTCTCGTAGGAGAGGCTCGTGGTCAGATGGCCGTCGAGCCAGAGCAGGTCGAACACCACGTAGACCACCGGCACTTCACGGGCCAGGCGCTCGATCTCATTCGTGTCCCGCACGTGCATGCGGCGCTGGAGCCGCTCGAAGCTGGGCCGGCCCGCGTCGTCGAAGGTGACGATCTCACCGTCGAGCACCGCGTCGTGGCCGGCCAACGCATGTCCGAGCTGTTCGAGCTCCGGGTAGCGCGGGGTCACGTCGTTGCCGTTGCGGGTCCAGAGCCGGAGCGCTCCCGCGTGTACGAGCGCGAGCGCCCGGATTCCGTCCCACTTGAGCTCCCAGGCCCAGCCGGGGCCGGTGGGCGGTCGTGCCGCGAGGGTGGCGAGCATGGGCCGGGCGTGCAAAGGAGGGGGCACGACCTCGGTGCTCATGTGACGATGGTGACATGAACGAGACGTACACCCACGGGCACCACGAGTCGGTGTTGCGCAGTCACGAGTGGCGCACCGCGGAGAACTCGGCGGGCTACCTGTTGGACGAGCTCGCGCCGGGCATGGATCTCCTCGACGTCGGGTGTGGCCCGGGGACGATCACGATCGATCTCGCGAGCCGGGTCGCGCCGGGCAACGTGGTCGGCATCGACCGGGCGGCCGAGGTGATCGCGCAGGCCGAGGCGCGGCGCGAGGGTCTGGCAGTCGAGAACGTGACGTTCGCGACCGGTGACGTGTACGCGCTCGAGCTCGAGGATGCGTCGTTCGACGTCGTGCACGCGCACCAGGTGCTCCAGCATCTGCAACGGCCGGTCGACGCGTTGTGCGAGCTCCGCCGGGTGCTGCGCCCGGGCGGCATCCTCGCGGTGCGCGACAGCGACTACGCCGCGTTCGTCTGGGCGCCCGACGATCCGATGCTCGACCGGTGGCTGGCGCTGTACCACCAGCTGAGCGAACGCAACGGCGCGGAGGCCGATGCCGGTCGGTACCTGTTCGGTTGGGTGCGGGCGGCGGGTTTCACCGACGTGCGCGCCGGCAGCTCGACGTGGACGTTCGCCGACCCCGAGCGTCGAGCCTGGTGGGGGAGCCTCTGGGCGGACCGGGTCGAGCAGTCCGCCTTCGCCGAACAGGCTCTCGAACACGGGTTCAGCGACGAGGCCGAGCTGGCGGCGATCGCCGCCGCGTGGCGCCGGTGGGCCGACCGGCCCGACGGTTACTACGCGGTGCTGCACGGGGAGGTCCTCGCCCGCCGCTGACCCGGGGTCGCCTGGTTTGCCTCCGGGAGGGGTGATCCGCGACGGTCGGCACGGCGAAGACCTCTCAGATCAGCCAGACCCGCTGGACCAGCCCTGGAGTTTCGCCGTGGAGGTAGCCGTGGACAGTGTCAAGCTCCTGCAACGGGTGGTCGACCAGACCACCGATGTCGTGAACGACGTGACCGAGGATCAGATGGCCAACCCGTCGCCGTGCGACGGTTGGACCGTCCGTGACGTGCTCAACCACATCACCGGCGGGGCGACGATGTTCGCCATCTCGGCCGAGCAGGGGTCGGTGCCGGACGAGCTGCTCGGCCAGCTGATGGGCGGCGACAACCTCGGCGACGACCCGAAGGGCGCGTGGCTGGTCGCCGCGAACCGGGCGATGCTCGCGTTCGAGCAGCCCGGGGCGCTCGACAAGGTGGTCAAGCTGCCGTTCGGTGAGATGCCCGGCGGTGTCGCGCTCAACATCGCGGTGTTCGACGTCCTCACTCACGCAGTCGACATCGCCCGGGCGAGCGGTCAGAGCGTCGACGACCCCGAGCTGCTCGAGACCGCACTCACGATGGGGCACCAGATGATCGGCCCCGACCTGCGGATCCCCGGTGTGTTCGACCCGGAGCAGCCGGTGGCGGCCGACGCGTCCCCCGAAGACCGGCTGCTCGCCTTCGCCGGGAGGAAGCTCTAGCTCCGGACGGCCGGCTCGGCCCATCCGAGCCCCCGCCGTCCGAGACCCGGTGGAGGTGCCCGGGTCGGCGCGAGGGTTGATGCCGCGGTTCGGGCAGGTCAGGGCTGGATCCGGCAGAAATGAGCCGGGGTGACCTGGATGGGCCCTCCCGGACGCGAGAGACTTGCGGGCATGGGGGGAATGCGGCGCGCCCGGACTCTGGTGCTCCTGGTGCTCGTGGTCGCGGTTCTCGCGGCCTGTGGGACCTGGCGGACCACGGCCACACCGTCGCCGGTGCGGGCGGTGCACGTGGCGCTGCTCCATACCGGCAAGGTGCTCCTCGTGGCCGGATCCGGCGCCGACCAGGCCACCTTCGCCGCCGGCACGTTCAAGACCAGCATCTGGGACCCCAAGACCGAGACGTTCCAGTCGGTTTCGACGCCGTGGGACGCCTTCTGCTCCGGGCACGCCTTCCTTTCCGACGGCCGCTTGCTCGTGGCGGGGGGAACCTCGGCCTATCCCGACGCGACGAGCGGGCGGTACGCGGGAACGAACAAGGCCTATGCCTTCAATCCGGAGACGTCGAAGTACGAAGCCGCGCCGAACAGCGCGATCGCGCGCTGGTACCCCACCGTCGTCGAGCTCGGCGACGGTCGCCTGCTGACCGTCGGTGGGTACGACGAGAACCGGAACAACACCCGGGACTACGAGATCTTCAACGGGTCCACGTGGACCGCACCGAAAGCCCCGCCTGCGGGTATGCCGTTCATGCCGACGTACCCCGCGTTGCACCTCCTGGCGGACGGGCGGCTCTTCTTCAGCGGGGCGAGCGTCTACGGCAGCCGGACGACGCCGCCGGGCAAGTGGAACCTCGCCACCAACGCGTACCAGAAGGTCCCGGGCCTGCCGAAGAAGGCGCTGCGCGACGAGGGGATGAGCGTCATGCTGCCGCCCGCGCAGGATCAGCGGGTCCTGATCCTCGGCGGTGGGCGGACGCTCTCGTCCATCGCCGCGACGAGCTCGGCTGCGATCGCCTACCTGGGCAAGGCCAGCCCCCGCTACAAGGCGACCCAGTCGATGGACACCGCGAAGCTCTACGTCAGCGCGGTCATCCTCCCCGACTCGACCGTCCTCGAGACCGGGGGCGCGGCGTCCGGGCAGGACAACGGCAGCACCCCCGTCTTCAGCACGCAGATCTTCGACCCCAAGACCGACACCTGGAGCAAGGCGGCGACCCACAAGGTGCCGCGCGTGTATCACTCGTCGGCGCTGCTGCTTCCGGACGGTCGGGTCGCGACCTTCGGCGGGAACCCGACCGGCTCGTTCGAGATGCGGATCGAGATCTACACGCCGCAGTATCTGGAGACCGGCACGCCGCGCCCGACCATCAGGAGCGCACCTACCGAGATCCACTACGGGGCCAACTACTCGATCAGCACCTCGCAGGCGTCGGCCCTGAAGTCGGCGGTGCTCGTGCGACCCGGATCGACGACGCACTCGAGCGACAGCAACCAGCGGCTCGTGGACCTGCCGTTCACCCGCACCGCGAACGGCCTGTCGGTCTCGGTGACGGGCGAGCCGAACATCGCGCCACCGGGCTGGTACATGCTCTTCGTGGTCGACAGCGAGGGTGTGCCGTCCGTTGCGTCGTGGGTGCACCTGACCTGACCCGACCCGACCTGACCCGAGCCGCCGCGGTGGCCGCGGCGGCTCGGGAGACGTTGCCGGCGGGGCGAGTACCGGCGGGACTAGTAGCCGTAGGACGACGTCGTCGAGGTGTCCGGCTTCGTCGTCTGCGTGGTGCCGGCACCGGCGCTTCCACCGGTGACCTTCACGACGTGCCAAGTCCCACCGAAGCTGACGAGACCGTCACCGTTCGCGACGCCCGGCCCCGAGTCACCCGAGAACGTGTAGACGGGCAGGCCGTTGATCGTCACCTGGTCGCCGCCGGAGACCGCGACCGTCGCGACGTCCTTGGCCCCACCGCTGCCGGTCGCCGTCTCGGACGCCGCGATCATCACCGGGGGCCACGCGGACAGGCATGCGCCGGTGCAGGCGACGGCCTTCCCGGCCGAGTCGGTCAACGTGTACACGGTCCGACCCTGATCGTCCACGACGACCTTGCCGACATTCGGAACCGTCGCGGCCACGACGACGGCCTTCCCCGTCGAGCCGGAGCTCGCCGGGGCGGTGGTGGCCTTCGTCGTGGATGACGTCGACTTGCTGTCCGAGCTGCACGCGGCGAGCGCCACGACGGCTATGAGGGAGATGGAGAGCAACAGGAGGTTTCTCGTTCGGCGCATGGTCAATCCTCGTCAATCGTCCAGGGGGGCGATCGTGGATACGGCCGGTGCGACCTTCGGGATTGCGCGCCGGTGTCAGAGGGTGGCCACCCACCTGCTACCGTGACGTCGTTCGCAACTGCGAACCTTCGCTCTTCAGGACCTTCACCTCATTTCGCAGGTGTTCGGGTCCGTCTCGATCCTCGTTGCCTGTGTGCCGCGCTGCTCGAGTAAGTGCGCCGGCCCGTAACGAGCCCCCACGGGGGCCATGTCCCCCCACGCGGGGGTAGGAGTTCTCACGTGTCCAGCTTCACTGACCTCGGCGTTCCTGCCGATCTCGTCGACGTGCTCGCCCACGGCGGCATCACCGAGCCGTTCCCGGTTCAGACCCTCACGATCCCCGACCTGCTGGCCGGCCGCGACGTCTGCGGCAGCGCGCCCACCGGCTCGGGCAAGACGATCGCGTTCGGCATCCCGCTGGTGGACCGCGTAGGACGGTCCAAGCCGAAGCGGCCCCGCGCGCTCGTGCTCGCACCGACCCGTGAGCTCGCCGCACAGATCCAGCGTGAGCTCGCTCCGCTCGGCAACGTCCGCGACCGCACGGTCTTCACCGTCTACGGGGGTGTCGGCTACGAGCCGCAGCGCCGGGCCCTGCGCCGCGGCGTGGACGTTCTCGTGGCCTGCCCCGGGCGCCTCGAGGACCTCATCGCCCAGCGCGTCGTGGACCTCGGCATGGTCGAGATCGTCGTGATCGACGAGGCCGACCGCATGGCCGACATGGGCTTCCTCCCCGCGGTCCGTCGCATCCTCGACGCCACGGCGAAGGAGCGTCAGACGATTCTGTTCTCGGCCACGCTCGACGGTGACGTCGGCGTGATCACCCGCAGCTACCAGCGTGACGCGGTGCGGCACGAGGTACCGGGCCAAGAGTCGGACGCGATGGATGCGGAGCACCGGTTCGAGTCGGTGCAGACCGGCGACCGCCTCTCACGCGCCGCCGAGGTCATCGGCACCGAGGGGCCGACCATCGTGTTCTGCCGCACGCGCCACGGCGCGGACAAGATCGCCAAGAAGCTCGGAGCCGCCGGCGTGCCGGCCGCGCCGATCCACGGCGGCCTGTCGCAGGGTCAGCGCGATCGTGCCCTGGCGTCCTTCACCAGGGGCTCCGTCCACGCGCTCGTCGCCACCGACGTCGCGGCGCGCGGGATCCACGTCGACGACGTCGCATGCGTCCTGCACTTCGACCCGCCGACCGATGCCAAGACCTACGTGCACCGATCCGGGCGCACCGCCCGCAAGGGTGCCTCGGGGGTCGTGGTGTCGTTCATCGCCGCGGACCAGATGCGGGACAGCCGCAAGATGCAGCGCGAGCTGGGCATCGGTGACACCACCCCGGACCCGCGGTCCGAGCAGCGGCCGGGACGCAACCGGGCCAACACGCGGTCCGGTCGCCCACCCCGTCGCAACTCGCAGTCCCGCCGCTCCACCCGCACCCGCTAGGTGTACCCGGTCATCAGGTTGGTGACAGTCGGCTGATCGGGGGTCGGCCTCCGAGGGCGCTGTGGCGTCGGCGAGTGTTGTAGTACTCGAGCCACGGGGCAAGCGCGGCGGTGCGTTCGGCGTTGCTGGTGAAGACC
>JBBSAM010000007.1:0-146061 GCA_038252255.1 Acidimicrobiia bacterium
CGGATGATCCCTGCGGACCGCGCGCTCCGCCGAGGCCCGCAGCGAGAACCACCCCTCTCAAAACCCCACCGAACCATCAGGCGCGACTACGCGATAGCGCCAGCCGGCCCGATCCCGGAACACGACCGCGCTGAGCACCGGCTCCGGAGTCGGCTCCGCTTTCGGTGCGGGCGTGGGAGTAGGCGTGGGAGTGGGTGTCGCCGGCGGTGCCGGCTTCGAGTCGACCTTCGGGGCAGGCTTCGGTTCCGGCACGGGCGCCTCGACGTCGACCTTCGAGACCGTCGGATGTTCCCTGCGGACCGCGCGCTCCGCCGAGGCCCGCCGCCCGAACGACCGCTCGCCCACCGTGACCGATCCGTCGGGCGCGACGACGCGATAGCGCCAGCCGGCCGGATCCCGGAACACGACCGCGCTGAGCTCCGGCTCCGGCTCGGGTGCCGGCTGAACTTTCGCGGCGGCCTCGCGCGGTGGCGCGGCCTCGACCTTCGCAGCAGGCTCCGGCTCGACCTTCGCAGCGGGTTCGGGCTTCGGCTCCGGCTTCGCCTCGAGCTTCGGGGCAGGCTTCGGTTCCGGCACGGGCGCCTCGACGTCGACCTTCGAGACCGTCGGATGATCCCTGCGGACCGCGCGCTCCGCCGAGGCCCGCCGCCCGAACGACCGCTCGCCCACCGTGACCGAACCATCAGGCGCGACGACGCGATAGCGCCAGCCGGCCGGATCCCGGAACACGACCGCGCTGAGCACCGGTTCCGGGGCCGGCGTGGGATCGGGCGTCGGGACGGGCTCCTGCTCGGGGACCGACGTCGCCCGCGGAACGGGAACGGGCTCGACCGTACGCGCGGCCGCCGGCCCGGTCTCTTCCTCGAACTCGATCTTCGCGGTCGGGTCGTGGGCCTGGACCGCTCGCCTCACCTGGCTGCGGCGCCGGTACGAGCCTCTCCCCCGGGTGATCCCCCCGTCCGCCGCGACGAGGCGGTAGCGCCACCCGGTGGTGTCCCGGAACACATGAGCCGTTGGCGGCACGACCGGTTCGGGCTGCGGTTCGGGCTCGGGTTCGACAAGCGCGACCGGCTCGGGCTCCGGTTCGGGCTCGGGCTCGGGCTCGGGCTCCGGCTCGGGCTCGGGCTCGGGCTCCGGCTCGGGCTCGGGCTCGGGCTCGGGCTCCGGCTCGGGCTCGGGCTCGGGCTCCGGCTCGGGTTCGACGAGCGCGACCGGCTCGGGCTCCGGCTCCGGCGCGGGCTCGACGGGCTCGACGGGCGCGACCGGCTCGGGTTGGACGTCTACCGGCGGTGTCCATTCGGGATCGAGCGCGGCGGTCAGCAGCTTGGCCAACGCGGCCGCGGACTTCGGGCGCGCCGCCGCGTTCTTCGCCATCGCGGTCTCGACGACGAAGCAGACCCCGTCGGGGACTCCTCGCCGACGCAGGTCGGGAACGGGCGAGTTGGCGATGCGCGAGATGACCGCGTTGATCGGTTCATCGTTGCCGTCGACGAACGCCGGCGCGCCGGCGAGCATCTCGAACAGGATCGAGCCGAGCGCGTAGATGTCTCCCGACTCCGTCGGTCGCCGCCCGTCGACCACCTCGGGCGCCGTGTGCGACAACGTGACGGTCGCGGTGCGCGCTTCGATGACGTCGAGCACCCGCGCGAGCCCGAGGTCCGAGAGGCACGGTTCGCCGCCGGACGAGATGAGGACGTTCTCCGGCCGAATGTCGCGATGCAGGATGCCCGCGGCATGGGCGATCGCCATCGCGTCCGTCAGCTTCAGCGCGATGCCGACGGCCTCCGCCCAGGGGACCCGACCGTCACGCTGGATGCGATCGGCCAAGGACCCGTTCGGGACGTACTCCATGATCAAGCACGGCTGCTCGAGCCGGGTGAACCCGGCGGTGTACAGCGTCACGATGTTCGGGTGCTGCGACACCGCCTTGATGAGACCGCACTCGCGCCGGTACCGATCCCGCAGCGCTGCCTCGGGCCGGACCGGAAGGATGCGGACGGCGACGGTGCGGCCCGGGTCCGGCTGGTGAGCCCGGAAGACGCTGCCGAACCCGCCGTGACCGACCTCTACCCCATCGTCGATCCCGTCGATGCCGAGATCGATCCCGTCTTGCATCGACACCATCGGTTACGTGCCTCTTCGGGTCGCGGCCAGCCACGGAAAACGCCGGTAACAGTGAGGAACGCGGCGCGATCAGACAACAATCGTAGACGCCACAGGGTGCCGGTTCGGACCGCCCCCGGGGGCGCTCAGCCGAGCTTGGCATGCAGGAACGCGACCGACCGCTCCCATGCGCGCTGTGTCGCGTCCGGCTCGTGGGTACCGAGTGGATTCTCCTCGTTGCCGAACGCGTGCCCGGCCCCGGGATAGACCTCGAAGGTCACGTCCCTGCCCATCCCCGAAAGCTCCGACTCCAGCGCGCGGACGGCGTCGATCGGGAAGAAGTCGTCGTTCTCGGCGAAGTGGCCCAGGACCGGCGCGCTGAGCCCCGACCAGTCCGGTGCGTTGTCGCCCAGCGGAGCACCGTAGTAGGGCACCGCCGCACCGATGCGGTCACCCTCCTGCGCGGCAATGACCAACGTCAACATGCCGCCCATGCAGAAGCCGACGACCCCGACGGTGTCACCCGAGACCTCGGGCCGCGCGAGCAGTGCGTCGATCGCACCGTGCATGTCCCTTGCGGCGCGGTCCATGGGAAGTGCCGTCATCAACGCGGCCGCCTTGTCCATCTCGGTGTGCTCGGCGATCTCACCGTGGTACAGGTCCGGTGCGAGCGCGACGAACCCGTCGGCGGCCAAGCGGTCGCACACGCCCTTGATCTGGGGAACGAGGCCCCACCACTCCTGGATCACCAGCACACCCGGTGCCGGGGTCTGCGCCGGCGCCGCCAGATACCCGGAGGCCGTTCCACCATTGCTAGCGAACTCGATCGTCTCACCCATGGACGAGCACGCTAACAAAGCCCCGCTGGAGCGGACGACCGGACTCGAACCGGCGACATCAACCTTGGCAAGGTTGCGCTCTACCAACTGAGCTACGTCCGCGTGGGCGCCGAGATTAGCGCGCCCGGTCTAGCCTGCCGCTCATGCGCATTGGGATCTTCGGTGGCGAGCCGACCAGCATCGACGCGGCGGTGGATGCGGCACGCACCGCCGCCGACCAGGGCTTCAGCGGGTACTGGATCCCGCAGATCTTCGGGGCCGATGCGCTCACCGTGCTGGCGATCATCGGGCGCGAGGTACCGGGCATCGAGCTCGGCACCGCCGTCGTTCCGACGTACCCGCGCCACCCGATGATGCTCGCCGCCCAAGCGCTGACCACCCAGGCCGCGTCGGGCGGACGGCTCGCGCTGGGGATCGGGCTCAGCCACAAGGTCGTGATCGAGAACATGTTCGGCTACTCGTTCGACAAGCCGGTGCGGCACATGCGGGAGTACCTCACGATTCTGATGTCGCTGATCCACACCGGGGCCGCGTCCGTCACCGGCGAGACCGTGAGTGCGAACGGCTCGATCAACGTTCCCGGCGCGACTCCGTGCCCGGTGCTCGTCGCCGCGCTCGGCCCGAAGATGCTCGAGCTGGCCGGCACCCTCGCCGACGGCACCCTGACGTGGATGACCGGTGCGGTCACGCTCACCGAGCTCACCGTCCCCACCATCACCAAGGCCGCGTCGGCCGCGGGCCGCCCCGCGCCGCGAGTCGGGGCGAGTCTCCCTGTCTGCGTCACGGGCGACCCCAACGCAGCCCGCTCCCGCGCGGCCACCGTCTTCCAGGTCTACGGAGTGCTTCCGTCGTACCGCGCGATGCTCGACCGCGAGGGCGCGGCCGGGCCCGAGGACGCGGCGTTGATCGGCAACGAAGCCGACGTCCGGGCCGCGATCGGGCGGGTCGCCGATGCCGGTGTCACGGACTTCGTGGCGGCCGAGTTCGCCGGCGACGCGGACGAGCGGACCCGCACCCGGGAGCTCCTCCAGTCGATGCTGTGAGCGAACCCCGCTCGCCTCTCGAGCTGCTCGAAGCGCTCGCCACCGAAGACGTCGAGATCGCACCCGACGTCCACCACCTCGAGATCTACACCCTCAAGGGCCTCCTGACCTTGCTCTGGCACGGCGATCCACAGGCGGAGCACGTCGTCGTGATGGGCGGCGGCGGGATGGGCGGCCTGCTCGGTCCGGCCGGCGGCCTCTATCACGACCTCGGCCAGCGGCTCGCGGCGCAGGGCATCGGGACGATCCGCGTCGGGTACCGGAAGCCGAACGACCTCACCCGCTGCGTGCTCGACGTCGCCGCCGCGGCCGACCTCGCGTCGCGCACCGGAGCCAAGCGCTTCGTGACCGTCGGACACTCGTTCGGCGGCGCGGTGGCGCTGCAGGTGGGGATCATCCTCGGGGACCACTGTGCCGGTGTGGTGACGCTCTCCACCCAGTCCGCGGGTTGCGAGGACGGCGCAGCCCTCGGTTCGACTCCCCTGCTCCTGTTGCACGGTGATCGCGACGAGATCCTGCCGCCCGACACCAGTGCAGTGGTGCAGATGATCGTCGGCCACGGTGATCTGGAGATCCTCCCCGGCGCCGGGCACTTGCTGACCGAGGCGCACGACGAGCTCCGCGAGCGCCTCGGGGCCTGGATCCCGGCGCGCTTCTCCGAGACCTCCTGACCAGGTCACGAGCCCGCGCCGGAGCGAGTGCGGGCCCTGGGTCGCAGATCGTCACTACGTTCCGGCGAGTCGCTCCACGACCGGCGCGAACGATTCGAACAGGTCGTCACCGATCACGACGTAGCTCACGCCCCACCGCTCACGACGCGCGACGAGCTGGTCGCAGATCTCGTCGATCGTGCCGACGCACGTAGTGCCCGCTTCGAGTATCGCCTCGGCTCCGAGCCCGAACCCGGGTGCGACGGCTTCGGCCAGGGACCGGCGGTCGTCGGTGATCGCGGCGAAGAAGTACCGGATCTGGAGCTCGATGTCGTCGAATCGCGCGCCCGCGCCTTCGCGGACCCAGATCACCTTCTGGTCGATCATCTCCGCGACCGAGTTCGTGGCGGCGTCATTGGTGACGGCGCCGGCGCGGAGGTTGGGGTTGATGCCCACGATGTCGGCCTCGCGCCCGGCCAGCCGCAACACCCGGGGTCCGCCACCACCGACGAGGATCGGCGGGTGCGGCTGCTGGGTCGGTGCCGGGCTGCCGTTGTAGTCGGTGATCGTGTAGTGGGTCCCGCTGAAGCTGAAGGATTCCGGTCCCCACGAACCCTTGATGACCGTGAGCGCCTCCTCCAGCCGGTCGACGCGCACCCCCGCGGCGTCGTAGGGGATCCCGAGCGCGTCGTAGTCGACCAGCTGCCAGCCGGCACCGATCCCGAGCTCGACGCGGCCGTCCGACAGCCGGTCCAACGTCGCGATCTCCTTGGCCAGGATCGCGGGGTGCTTGTAGTCGTTGTCGAACACGAGCGCGCCGACCCGCAACGTCGTGGTTGCCTCGGCCGCAACGGCCATCGCGACCATCGGCGCCATCTGCGTGTCGACGAAGTGGTCGGGTACGTAGAACGTCGAGTAACCGAGCGCCTCGATCTTGCGGGCCAGCTGCTCGAGACCGGTCCGGTCGCGATCCCCGCCACACTGCACTCCGAACCGAAACGGCTTCGCCATTACGTCTCCAGTCTTCGGGTTGGCCCTCGCAGGCCCTCGGTCTACCTGCCGGCGAGCCGGTCGACCACCGGGACCATGGCGTCGACGAACTCTTCCGGCACTACGACATAGCTCATCTGCCACCGCTCGCGGCGCGCTTCGAGCTCTTCGATGATCTGCTCGGTGCTCCCCACGAGCACCGCGGGCGTCTCGAGGGCCACCTCGGCGGGAACCCCGAACGCGGACGCGATGCCCTGGGCGATCGGATCCCGGTCGTCGGTGACGAGCACGATCCCCGTCAGCGTCTGGATCTCGAGGTCCGCGAACCCGACCCCGGCGGCGCGTCGGAGCACGTCCAGCTTCTCGTCGGTCGCGGCGGCGGTCAGCGACGCGATCGAATCCGGATGCGTCCCGACGCCGGCTTGCAGGTTGGCGTTGATCCCGACGATCTGAGCGTGCTTCGCGGCGAGCGCGAGCACCTTGGGCCCGCCGCCGCCCACGACGATCGGTGGGTGCGGGCGTTGGAGCGGCTTCGGCTCCCCGTCGAGCGCGTCGATCCGGTAGTGATCACCATGGAAGGTGAAGGGACCGTCGGCCATGAGCCCCTTCAGCACGGTGAGCGACTCGTCGAGCCGCGCGATCCGCACCCCGGCGGATTCCAGCCGGAAGCCACCGCGGTCGTAGTCCTCGGTCATCCATCCGGCGCCCACGCCGAGCTCGAGCCGCCCGTCCGACAGCAGGTCGACGGTGGCCGCTTCGTTCGCGAGCACGACGGGATGCCGGTAGTCGTTGCCGAGCACGAGCGTCCCGACCCGGAGCGTGGTGGTGGCGGTGGCCGCAGCCATGATCCCGGGGATCGGCGCGAGCGGGTGATCGACGAAGTGGTCGGACACGTAGAAGGTGGAGAAGCCCGCGCCCTCGACCTGGCGGGCAAGGTCACGGAACTCCGCCGCGGGGCGAGCGCGCTTCGCGATGACGCCGAAACGAAACTTCCGGTCGTGAGCCACGCGCGCGGGACCTACCGGCCGGTGCTGCCGAAGCCGAACGTGTCGCGGGTGGTCTCGTCGAGCTGGTCGACCTCTACCCACTCGACGTATTCCACCCGCTGGATCACGAGCTGCGCGATCCGGTCGCCGCGTCGCACGTCGTAGTCCTCATTCGGGTCGGTGTTGATCAACAGCACCTTCAGCTCACCCCGGTACTGGGGATCGATGAGGCCCGGCGTGTTCAGCAGGGAGATCCCGTGCTTCATCGCGAGGCCGGACCTCGGCAACACCAGGCCGGCGTAACCGGACGGGATCGCGACGGCGAGACCCGTCGGAACGAGGGCACGGCCGCCCCGCGCCGGAATCCGGGTGTCCTCACGCGCGCAGAGGTCGTAGCCCGCGTCGTCGTCGTGTGCCTGCACGGGTAGCGCCACGGCCGGGTCGAGCCGGGTGATGGGAACGTGCACCGCCGGAGACTACGCGCCCCCCAAGTTTTGGCGTCGTTTAGGCCCCGTAGAGGTGCCGAGACGACGCCAAAACGGGGTGGGGGGTGGCGCTAGACGGCGAAGTCGCCGATGAGCTCGGCGCGCTGGTCCTCGTTCAGCTCGAGGCGGGCCTCGTAGTTCGGGTGGTTGACCACCAGCGAAACGGGACCGTCCGCGAACGCCTTCCGCTGCGCCTCGGAGAACGCGAACTTCAGGTAGTGCACCGTCGTGGTGATCTCTTCCTCGCGGGTGAGCCGCTCGAGGTCGATCTCGCGACCGGGGATGGACGCGCCCGCAACCTCGATCGAGATGTGATTCTGGATCCGGGTGAGCTTGGGCAACCACTCCCGGAGAAGGTCCACGTCGGTGATCTCGATGAACAACGTACCGACGAGCTCGCCGTCGTTGGGCACGAGCTCGTTGTAGGTCTCGATCTCGTGAGCGATCTGCTCGTCACGCAGCATCCGCTCGGCCCGGGCCATCTCCTGGATCTGGAAGCGCATCGTCGTCGCGTTCTCGAACACGATCGTCATCAGGTCCCCGAGCGCGATCCGACGCTTCTTCTTCATCGAGATGACCTCGGCAAGGAACGCGTCCCGCTCGCGCTCGTACTCACGCAGATCCTTGATGTCGGCGTTGGTGAGCTTTCTCATGTCTGCTTCTCCTGGATCCCGTAGGCCCGCGCCAGCACCTGCAAGGGGTGCACCGGCGTCTTGCCGGTCCCCTCCTTGATCGCGGTGTTCGCGAGATGGCAGTCGCCGACGACCAGGTCGGTGTCGGCCTTCGTCACCGCTTCCATCAGCGGCTTGGCGATCTTGCGCGCCATCTCGACGTTCTCCGCCCGCAGTCCCCACGTACCGTCGATCGCCGAGCACCGTTCGACCATCGTCACCTTCGCCCCGGTGAGCGCGATGAGGTCACGGCTCTTCGGCCCGATCTGTTGCGCCCGGTAGTGACAGGCCGCATGCCAGGTGATTGCGTCGTACGTCTCGCCGGCCGAGAAGTCGGTGTCGAGCGGCTGCTCGCGGTGGCGCGCCATGAGGTACTCGGACGTGTCGAAGGTGTGCTCGGCCACGAGACGAGCGTCCTCGGTACCGAGAAAGTCCGGGTACTCGTTCTTCAGCACATAGGCGCACGTGGGCTGGGGGACGACGACGTCACGGCCGAGCCGGACCCCTTCGGCCAGCACGGCGACATTGCGCCGGGCATGCTCCTCGAACCTCGTGACGTCGCCGGCATCCAGCCAGGGCATCCCGCAGCAGACCTCGCCTTCGGGGAGGCGGCAGCTGATCCCGTTGCGCTCGTACACCCCGACCATCGCCTGGCCGATCTCAGGATCCTGGTACTCGACGAGGCACGTCGGGAACAGCGTCACCTCACCGCGAGAGGTTCCCGGTCCGCCGGACGCCGCGCTGTTGTGCATCCGGAACCACTTCGAGAAGCGAACCTTGGCGAACGTCGGCAGCAGCCGGTCCTTCGCGATTCCCGCCGTCTTCTCCATGATCCCGCGCACGAAGCCGATGTTGTTCGAGCGGTTCACGAGCGGCGCGAGCGTGGTGGCGACCCTGCCCTGCAGGTCGGTACGGGCGAGGAGCTTCGCGCTGTGCGAGACCTTGCCCTCCCGCTCCTCGATCGCGAGCGACCGCAGCATCAGGCGAGGGAAGTCGACGACCCACTCCTGCTCGTTGCCCGGCGTGTACGGGCAGACGACGTAGCAGAGCTTGCACTGGTAGCACTCGTCGACGACCACTTCGTGCTGCTCGTCGGTGAGGATGCTGACGTCCGCCGCGTCTTCGTTCTCGTCGATCATCTTGAACAGATCCTTGAAGCTCGGGCAGAACCGCACGCAGATGCGGCAGTCCGAACAGATCTGGAACGTCCGGTCGCGTTCGGCGCGCACGCCGGCGGCGTCGAAGTACGTCGGGTCGAGCGGGTCGTACAGGTGGGGCGCCGACACAACAGTCCTTCCTTCCGAGGTGTCCTTCTGAACCGGCCGAGCGTGGAAGCGGCCCCGGGTCGAGTCCCCGGGGCCGCTCTCCGGTACTCCGAGCCGGGGTCTAGCTGACCTTCTCGAGACCCTGGGTGAAGCGTCCGGCGTGGCTCTTCTCGGCCCGGGCGAGCGTCTCGAGCCACTCCGAGATCTCGTCGAAGCCCTCGTCACGCGCCGTCTTGGCAAAGCCCGGGTACATCTCGGTGTACTCGTAGGTCTCGCCTTCGATGGCCGACTTGAGGTTGTCGGTCGTCGGGCCGACCGGCACGCCGGTCACCGGGTCGCCCACCTCGGCGAGGAAGTCGAAGTGGCCGAACGCGTGTCCGGTCTCACCCTCGGCTACCGAACGGAAGAGCGCGGCGACATCCGGGTAGCCCTCGATGTCCGCCTTCTGCGCGAAGTACAGGTACCGGCGGTTGGCCTGGCTCTCACCGGCGAACGCTTCCTTGAGGTTGTTCTCGGTCTGGCTTCCCTTGAGGTCGGGCATGGTGCTCCTTCTATGGATCGTGGTGCTGGACGGGTGACGAATTACTTCTTGGTCGGCCGCGGCGCGCACTGCTCGCAGACGCCGCGGAAGATGACTTCGACCGCGTCGGCGCGAAAGTCGCGCCGGTAACGGGCGGGCAGGCTGGGGATGTCCGTGAGCGGTACGTCGCGGACGAGCCCGCAGCTGCTGCACACGAGGTGCTGGTGGTCGGACTCGACGTTCGGATCCACCCGGACACTGCCGGTACCGAGGTCGAGGAGGCTGACCTGGCCGAGCGCCTCGAGATCGTGCACGGTCTGGTAGACGGTCTTCAGGGAGATCGTCGGCATCTCGGCCCGGGCCGCGTCGTAGAGCGAGTCCACCGTGGGATGGCGGTCGTTGCCGTGCAGCAGGCGGAAGATCGCCTGGCGCTGGGGCGTGACCCGCAGTCCCTGGGTTCGGAAGAGCCCGGTGAGCTCGTCGGCCGTCTTCATCGGAGCCCATGCTATCGACAATCATTGTCGTTAGCAAGCCGTTGTCAGGAACTCGGGGAGGCCTAGACCCGGCGGGCCAGGTAGGCCTCGCGGAGCTTGGGCTTGCGCACCTTCCCGTTCGGGTCCCGTGGGAGCTCGTCGACGAACTCCACGATCCGCGGGCGCTTGTAGTCGGCCATGTGCTCCCGCACGTAGGCGACCACCCCGTCGGCGTCGAGCGTCGACCCCGGCTGCCGCTGCACGAGCGCGTACAGCACCTCTCCCCACTCGTCGTCCGGCAGCCCGAGGACGGCGCAGTCGACGATCTCATCGTGCAGGAGCAGGCACTCCTCGATCTCGCGCGGGTAGACGTTCACACCGCCCGTGATCACCATGTCGCTCTTGCGATCCGCGAGGTAGAGGTACCCGTCCCCGTCGAGGTAGCCGGCGTCGCCCACGGTGAAGAAGCCGTCGCGGTGTGACGCGGCGGTCTTCTCCTCGTCGTTGTGATACTCGAAGCTCGACGCGGCGGGATTGACCCACACCGTGCCGACCTCCCCCACGGGCAGCTCGTGGCCATCGTCGTCGAGGATCACGAACTCGTTACCCGGGAACGGCTTGCCGACACTGCCGGGGTGCTCCAACCAGTCGGCCGGCGAGATCACGGTGCCGCCACCTTCCGACGCGCCGTAGTACTCCCACACCTTGTCCGCGCCGACGTAGTCCATGAACGCGCGCTTCAACGGCACCGGGCACGGCGCTGCCGCGTGCAGGACCAGCTTCAGGCTGCTGAGGTCGTACCGGCTCCTCGTCGCCTCGGGCAGGGCCAGGAGCCGCTGGAAGTTGGCCGGCACCATGTGCGTGCTCGTCACGCGATCCCGCTCGATGATCGCGAGGGCCTCTTCCGCGTCCCACCGGACCATCACCACGACGGTCGCGCCGAGCGCGAGGTGCATCTGCGCCCAGTACGACGGCCCCGAGTGGTAGAGCGGCCCGACCGCCAGGTGCACGTCGTCCGGACCGAGGCCCCAACGCTCTCCACCCGCCGCCACACCTTCGGCCCGCCGGCGGAAGTCATCGGCTCCGATAGCCACACCTTTCGGGCGACCGGTCGTGCCCGAGGTGTACGCCATCACGGTCGGCCACCCGTCGCCGATCACGTCGACCGGCTCTACCTCGCCGGCGGGCGCGGCGGCCAGCGCTTCCTCGTACCCGTCGCCGACGACGAGGCGCGGTACGTCCGGCACTCCGATGAGCGCGGGCACCAGGTCCCGCGCGACCATGACCGCGGTCGCGCCCGAGTCCGCGACGATCCATCCCGCCTCATCCGCCTTGAAGTGCATGTTGACCGGGACGGTGATCGCGCCGAGCCGTCCCGCGCCGTGCGCGGCCTCGAAGAACTCGATGCTGTTCGGGAGCATGACCGCGACACGATCGCCGCGTTGCACACCCAGCGCGTGCAAGGCGTGTGCGACGCGGCGGGCGCGGTCGTCGAGCTCGGCATAGGAGCGGGTCGCATCGCCCAGCCGGAGCGCGATCTGCTCCGGCCGCAGGCGGGCTTGGGCAATCAGTCCGGCGTCCATCCGTGACATGATGCCGCGCGTGGAGGATCCGGATCTCGGCCCCATCGCGACGCAGATCGTCTACGAGGACGAGCACGTCCGGATCTGGACACATCACCTCGAGCCGGGCGAGGCGGGCCCACTCCACCGCCATGACCTCGACTACGTGATCGTGGACGTAGAAGGCGAGCGGATCGCAGCCGACCCGCTCCCCGGTTCGGGCGCGGACTACGGCGGGTACATCGAGGCCCCGGTCCGGCCGGGAAAGAGCTACTCCCTGCGCGCCGGGTCCACGGAGCGGGCGATCAACGTCGGGACCACCCCGTACCGGACGGTCATCGTCGAGCTCAAGCAGGCTCCACGCGACCGTACGGCGCCTCGCGATCCCGCGTGACCGGGGGTCTGCTCGTCGGGAACATCCTGCGGCACGCGGCGCAGGTGACTCCACACGCGCTCGCGGCAACCCTCGAGGACGACGAGCTCACCTTCGCAGAGCTCGACGCGGCGGCGAACCGCACCGCGCACGCGTTGCGTGAGCTCGGCATCGGGTACGGCGACCGCGTGGTCTGGTGGGGCGAGACGAGCCTCAAAGTCGTGGAGCTCTTCGTCGCACTCGCGAAGCTCGGTGCGGTGTTCGCGCCGGTGAACGGACGGCTGAGCGCGGACGAGGCACTCAACATCCTCGAATTCGCGCTTCCATCGCTCGTCGTCACCGACGCAGCACGAGCCGAGAGCATCTCCGGTTCGGAGCTGCGGCGGGTGGCGCACGCCGATCTCACGGGGTTGGCCCACGGAGACGTGCACGAGCCTGCGCTCGACGAGCGCGACCCGCACGTCATCTTCTTCACCAGTGGCAGCACCGGCGCCTCCAAGGGAGTCGTCCTCTCGCATCGGGTCAGCTGCCTGCGCAGCTTCCCGAGCCTCGGCGCCGAGCGCGACGGCGGCACGGTCTGCATGTTCCCGCTGTTCCACATGGCCGGGTGGTCCCTCTCGCTCGGCGCCTGGCAGGCCCGGCGCCCGATCCATCTGGTCCGGACCCCGGACGCGGCGACGCTGCTGCACGTGGCGGCGACGCGACGCGCGACGCGCCTGTACGCGATCCCGGCCGTCTGGGCTCGCATTCTCGACCATGGGGTCGAGGGGTACGACCTCTCAGCCCTGCGGGAAGCGGACACCGGTACGTCGGCCACTCCTCCAGAGCTCGTCGACGCGATCCTTGCCGCGCTCCCGCAGACGGTCACACGCGTCTTCTACGGCTCGACCGAAGCCGGTCCGGGCACGATCCTCGGGATGGCCGACCTGGCCCGGAAGCCGGGGAGCGTCGGGCTCCCCCAGCCCGGCGTCGAGGTACGACTCTCGAACGAGGGTGAGGTGTGCCTGCGCAGCGAGCTGCTGATGGACGGCTACTTCGACGACCCCGAGGCAACCGCGGCCGCGCTCGACCCGGACGGCTGGTACCACTCGGGCGACCTCGGGGTGCTCGACGACGAGGGGTACCTGTCGATCGTGGGCCGGCTCCGTCACGTGCTCCGCACCGGCGGCGAGACGGTCGCGCCGGCCGAGATCGAGTCGGTGCTCGCGGCGCATCCCGCGATAGCCGAGGTGGTGGTCGTCGGGCTCCCCGATCCGCAGTGGGGCGAGATCGTCTGCGCCGTGGTCGTCTCCACCGCGGGCAACGCGCCTCCCACCGTCGAGGAGCTCCGGGAGTTCTGCGACGGGCGCCTGGCCGCGTTCAAGCACCCCCGGCGCGTCCACTGCGTCTCCGGCTTCCCCCGCACCGCCGCCACCGGCCAGATCCAGCGGACGTTGCTCGTCGAGCGCCTGACCGCCGATCTGGAATAGCATTCCCGGCGTGGAGAACGTCGTTTCGACCCTCGCCGGCCGGTCGCTGGCCGATCGCCACGAGGCGTACGCCACCGAGATCCGCACCCTCCTCGACGCCGCGCTCACGGTCATGCGGCGGGACGAGACCATCGAGCCCCGGGTCAGTGACATCGTTCGCGAGGCCGGCCTGTCGAACCAGGCCTTCTACCGGCACTTCCGGGGCAAGGACGAGCTCCTCGTCGCGCTGCTCGACGACGGGCGCCAACGGCTGCTCGCGACGATCGAACGCCGCATGGCGCGCGCGGCCGGCATCACGGAGCAGGTGCGCGCCTGGGTCGAAGCCGTGCTCGCGCAGGCGCGTGATCCGGAAGCAGCTGCCGCGACCCGGCCGTTCGCGTTGAACGGTGACCGGCTCGCGGTGCAGTTCCCCGCCGAGACCCAGGGATCGCGTGACCGGCTGGTCGAGCCGTTGCGCGAGCTCGTCGGGGAGTCGAATGCGATGGCGATCTATCACGTCGCGATGGGCACGGTGCACGACGCTCTCGTCGAACGGCGGACGCCCGCGCGCGTCGAGGTGGACGCGGTCGTCAGCTTCGCACTGAAGGGAGCCGGCCTTGGAACGTGAGCTGCTCGTGACGGGTATCGGTGGGCAGGGGGTACAGCTCGCCGCGCAGGTGCTCGCGCGCGGCGCGACGCTCGAAGGCAGCTACGTGATGCTGTTCGGCGTGTACGCGGGCGCGATGCGTGGGATGAACACCGACGCAACCGTCGTGATCGGCGACGAGCCGTTGGTGTCCCCGCCGCTCGTCTCGCACACCTGGTCGGCCATCGGGATGCACGACAAGTTCTGGACACCGGTCGCGAAGAAGCTCCGGGACGGCGCGCTCGTGCTCGTGAACGACGCGACGTTCGAGACCGAGCTCGACGAATCGCGCTACCGGGTCCTGCGTGTGCCCGCGACGGACGTGGCGGACGAGCTCGGCAACCCGCTCGGTGGATCGATGGTGATGGCAGGGGCGTACGCGGCCACGAGCGGGCTCGTCGGCCTGGACGCACTGCTCGAGGGCATGCGCGCGTCGATCCCGCCCTACCGGGTCCAGCACATCGCGGCCAACGAGACCGCGATCCGTACCGGCCACGCCTGGGGGGCCGCCGCATGACCGGCGGAGTGGTGAAGAGCAAGGGAACGGTCACCATCGCGATCGAGACGTGCAAGGGCTGCGACCTGTGCATCCCGGCGTGCCCGCCACGCGTGCTCGAGATGAGCAGTGCCGTCAACCACCTCGGCTACCACTACCCCGAGCTGCTGGACGGCTGCACCGGGTGTGCCGCGTGCCTGCTGGTCTGCCCGGACTTCGTCTTCGAGGTCTTCCGTGAGGCGCGGCCGCCGGCCGCGACCGCGAGCGCGTGAGGTCGCCCCGATGAAGCTGATGGAGGGATCGGAAGCGATCGCCGAGGCGTCGATCGCCGCGGGCTGCCGGTTCTTCGCCGGCTACCCGATGACACCGTTCACCGAGCTCCTCGAGCACTTCGCCAAGCGACTGCCCGAAGAAGGTGGCGTCTGCATCAACGCCGAGAGCGAGCTCGAGGCCGCCGGGATGGCCTGGGGCGCACTCGCGACCGGCGCCCGCGCCGCGACGGGGTCGACCGGTCAGGGCCTCTCGCTCATGCAGGAGACGTTCTCGGAGATCACGCTCGCCGAGCTGCCACTCGTGATCTTCAACATGGCCCGCGGCGGGCAGGACTACTACCAGTCCACCCGCGGCGGCGGGCACGGCGACTACCGCCACATCGTGCTCGCGCCCATGGACATCGGCGAGGCCGTCGAGCTCACCCAGCTCGCGTTCCATCTCGCCGACAAGTGGCGCAACCCCGTCCTCGTATACGGCGACTACCTGCTCGCCCACATCCAAGAAGCCGTCGACATCGCGCCCGTCGGCTTCGATCCGCTCCCGGAGAAGGACTGGGCCGTCGACGGCTCGCTCGGTGGGAGCGGGCAGTCGCGGCTCGTCTCGCCGCTCGGGTTCGGCAAGGCGGGACAGCCGTCGCCGGGCATCGAGCGTCACCTGCGCGCCATCTCCGCGAAGCACGAGGCGATGGCCGCGAGCGAGGTCCGGGTCGAGACCGGCGGCGTGGAGGACGCCGAAACGGTCGTCGTGGCGTTCGGCTCGCCGGGCAAGTTCGTGCGCTACGTCGTGAAGCAGCTGCAGTCCGAGGGCGAGAAGATCGGCTACGTCCGCCCGATCACGCTCTGGCCGTTCCCCTACGAGGCGGTCGGCAGCGCGGCGGACGGCGCGCAGCGCGTCGGCGTGTTCGAGATGTGCGCGGGCCAGATGATCGACGACGTGCGGCTCGGCGTGCTCGGCCGCGCTCCGGTCAGCGGGATCGGCGGGATCTCGACGGATGGTTCCGGCTTCGGCGTCGGTCCCCTGCTCGACGCCGAGCTCATCCGCGAGCGGGTGCTGGCGCTCCACCGTGACGAGCCGATGCCACCCCTGCCCGACAACGAGAGGATCATGTGATGAAGCTCGTCGGACAGCAGAAGCCCGAGCTGCTCCTCACCGAGACGCACCACATGTGTCCCGGTTGCGGTGAGCCACTCGCGTTGCGCGGGTACCTCGAGGCGATCCAGGAGCTGGGGCTCGGCCAGCGGACGATCGCGGTCGCGGGCATCGGTTGCTACACCAGCTTCTCGATGACGACCGACCTCGACCTCGTGCAGGCCCTGCACGGTCGCGCGCCGTCGGTTGCCACCGGGGTGAAGCGCATGAAGCCCGACTCTGTCGTCTTCACCCTCCAAGGCGACGGCGACATGGTGAACGAAGGGCTGCAGGAGGTGCTGCACACCGCGGCGCGCGGTGAGGCGATCACGTGCATCCTCTTGAACAACGGGGTCTTCGGCGAGACCGGCGGGCACATGACCGCCACCACCGTCCTCGGCCAGCGCACGAAGAACACGCTCGACGGTCGCGAAGCCGGGTACCACGGCTACCCCATCCTGATCGGCGACCTGCTCGCGCAGCTCGAAGGCGCGACGTATGTGGCCCGCGGTTCGGTGCACAACGCTGGCGCGGTCGCCCGCACGAAGCGGATGTTCAAGCGCGCGTTCCAGACCCAGGTCGACGGCGGCTTCTCGTTCGTCGAGGTGCTGACGATGTGCCCGACCGGCTGGTTCATCCCGACCGCGGAGGGGCCGGACTACATGAGCGCGACGCTCGGCGAGGTCCACATCATGGGCGAGCTGAAAGCCGACGGGGTCGTGAAGTCCACCGAGGAGCTGCACGAGGAGAACGTGCGGAAGGCCGCGGAGATGGAACAGGCGCTCGCTCGAGGTGGTATCGATCCCTGATGGACTTCGACTACCCGCCCGAGGCCGAGGCGTTCCGAGCCGAGTTCCGGGCCTGGCTCGACGAGCACCTGACGGACGAGCACCGCGGCGACGGCCTCGGGTTCTCGATGGAGATGGGTCCCGAGCGGCTCGCGACGTTGCGGGCCTGGAACCGCGAGCTCGCCGACGCGCGCTACGCCGCGATCGCGTGGCCCGAGGAGTACGGGGGCCGCGGCGCCGGGATCATGGAGCAGCTGGTCTTCGCGGAGGAGATGCACCGTTCGGGCGCGCCCGGCACGCTGAACCCCCTCGGACTGTCCAACATTGCGCCGGCGATCATCGAGCACGGGACCGACGAGCAGAAGCGCCGGCTGCTCCCGCGGATGCTGCGCGGCGATGACATCTGGTGCCAAGGGTTCTCGGAGCCCGACGCGGGCAGCGACCTCGCGTCGTTGAAGATGACCGCGGTGCTCGACGGCGACCACTTCGTCGTCAACGGGCAGAAGACATGGAACACGCTCGGCCATCTCGCGAATTGGTGCGAGCTGCTGGTGCGGACGGATCCGAGCGCGCCGAAGCACCGCGGGATCTCGTGTCTGCTCGTCGACATGACGCTCCCGGGCGTCGAGGTGCGTCCCCTCGTCACCATCACCGGTGAGCGCGAGTTCAACGAGCTGTTCTTCACCGATGTGCTCGTCCCCAAGGACGCGTTGCTCGGGCCGCTCAACGAGGGTTGGCGCGTCGCGATGACCACACTCGCCTACGAGCGGGCCACCGTGGCGAACCTGCACCTGGGTCTGAGGGGCAAGATCCGCCGGCTGCTGGACACCGCGAAGGACAACGGTGCCGCGTCGGACCCGGTGCTGCGCCAACGCCTGGCCCGCCTGTACCTCGAGGGCGAGCTGCTGAAGCTGGTGAGCGACCGGGCGATCTCCGGCGCGCTGCACGGCCGGGACGTCGGCCCGGAGGGCAGCATCGCCAAGCTCGTGTGGAGCGAGGCGGAGCAGCACCTCGGCGAGGTGGCCGGCGACGTGCTCGGCGCCGATGCGAACTCCGGCTCGTGGGGCCGCGACCGGGTCTACATGCGCGCGCTGACGATCGCCGGCGGCACGACCCAGGTCAACAAGAACATCCTCGCGACGAGAATCCTCGGCCTCCCCCGCAAGTAACGCCCCCCACCCCACCCCAACCCCCGTTTTGGCGTCAGTAGGGACCCCATACGGGTCCCTACTGACGCCAAAAGCCGAAGTTGGGGGCGGTCAGGCGGGGATGGTGACGGGGACGTTGCTGTAGCCGGCGACGTTGGCCATCTGGACCCGGCGGAGGCCGTCGTCCTGGACGATGTAGCGGGGCCAGCGCCGGCCGATCTCCTCGAACGCGATGCGGCTCTCGAGCCGGGCCAGTGCCGCGCCGAGGCAGGTGTGGATGCCGTGGCCGAAGCCGACGGACATCGACAGCGGGCGGGAGATGTCGAACCGGTCCGGGTCGGGATACTCCCGCTCGTCCCGGCTGGCCGCGCCCGTCACGAGCAGCACCGGCTCGTCCGCGGGGATCGTCACCCCGTGCCACTCCGACGCCACCGTGCTCCGCCGCCCCTGGTACTGCGACGGCGCCCAGTAGCGCAGCACCTCCTCGACGGCACCTGGCAGAACGCCGTCGGGATCCGCCAGGATCTTCGCCCACTCCCCCGGGTTCCGCTCGAACAGCACGACCCCGCCACCGACGAGCTTCGTCACCGTCTCACTGCCCGCGCCCGCGAGCAGCACACCGAACGCGGCGATCTCCTCATCGGAGAGGCCGGTTGCCACGAGGCCGGACAGCATGTCGTCGGTCGGGTGGCGCCGCTTCTCCTTCGCGAGGTCGTACAGGTAGACGATCGCGTTGAGGCCGGCTTCCATGCCGGCCTGCGTCGGCTTGGGGTCACCGGGCTCGCGGTGCAGCATCTCGTCGGTCCAGTGCCGGATCTGCTGCCGGTCACCTTCCGGGACGCCGAGGATCACGCAGATCACCTCGACCGGGAACGGACCGGCGAAGTCCGCGGTGAGATCGAACGTCGGGTCGCCGACCAACCGGTCCAGGTACTTCGTGACGATGCCCCGGATCATCGGCTCGAGGTCGGCCACGGCCTTCGGCGTGAACACCCGGCTCACCATCCGCCGCAGCCGCTCGTGGTCCGGTGGATCCATGAAGATGATCGAACCCGTCACCAGCGATCCGATGTCCTTCTCGGCGAGCTGGTCGAGCGTGATCCCCTTCGTGCTCGTGAAGGTCTGCCAGTCGCGGTGGGCCTTCACCACGTCTGCGTAGCGGGACAGCGCCCAGAACCCGTAGCGCTCGCTGTAGTAGACGGGCGCCTCGTCGCGCAGCCAGCGGTAGGTGTCGTACGGGTCGTCGAAGAAGTCCGCGGAGAGCGGGTCGAACTCCCTCACGGGACCACCGTGTTGAGGTTCTCGCTCGTGGCCAAGGTCACCGCACGCCCCACGAGCTCCTCCTCCTCGGCCGATCGCAGCAGATCCCCGGCGAGCATCTTCGCGTACGCGCGCGTGCCGTCGGGCAGGTCGCATACGGCGACCCCCCAGTCCGGTGTCCCGTCGGGACCGTGCACGACGGAGTACGCCGCCACCTCGGCCGGCCCGGCGTAGGTATCGGTGATCGGGACCACCGGCTGCACCGGAGACGGGTTCGGCGGGGCCGGCGCGCTCGACCCGGGCTCGGTGGAGTAGACGCCGAACACGTGCTTCGTCATGTGCATGCCGACCCCGCTCACCATCCCGAACGACCCGGGGTCGTCGCGCAGGAGGCGGGCCATGGTCGCGATCGAGTGGGTCAGGTAATCACTGCCGGCGCCGCCGTGGTACGGCAACCCGCCGGTGACCGTGAGAGGGCGGGCGTCGTCGGCGCGGATGCCGAGCGCGTCTCGAGCGAAGTTCACCGACGACGCGAAGCACGAGTAGAGGTCGAGGTGAGCCACGTCGTCGATCCCGATGCCCGCGCCGGCGAGCGCCGCGGCCGAAGCTGCCGCCATCGCCGGTGAGCGCCACAGATCGACGTGCTCGGCCACGTACACGGGGTCGCTGGCGTAGCACCAGCCGCGCAGGTACACCCGCTGGTCGCGCGGCACCCCCATGTCGTCCGCGGCCTCGTGGCTCGCCAGAAGCAGCGCGCCCGCCATGTCCACGTCCATGATCGAGACCATGTACTTCGTGTACGGGTACCCGACCATGCGGTTCGTAGGCGTCGGGGTGATGATCTCCCGCGCCGACCGTTCGACCGGGAACCACGCCTGCGGGTTCGCGGCCGCGACGCGGGTGAACCGCTCCCACTGGTCACCGAGCTGGGACCGGTACTCGTCGAGTGGGATCCCGAGATGCGCGCGGCGGGCGTTGTCGAACACCGCGAACGTCAGCCAGGCCTGGAAGACCTCGTGGGCCACCTCCGCGGGATGGAACGGCGCCTCCCACGGGAACGGCCGCTTCTCCTCCGGCTTGTACGAGTACTCGTACCGCTCGCCGCGCCGCTTGAACCTCCGCTGGGTCGCGAGCGCCTCGGCACCGACGACGAGCGCGACGTCCAGCTCGCTGCGGAGGATCTGCTCGGCCAGGTCCTGCACCAGCAGCTGGGGGGTCGTGCCACCAATGCCGGAATAGAACTGGCGCTTCGGCTCGACGCCGAGCCGGGCGGCGAGGCGTGCGGCGGGGTCGTCGTACTGCCAGGTCTGGGTGTAGACGACGTCGATCGCGTCGAGCCGGCCGAGCACCGACTGGCCGAGACTGCTGTCATCCGCCGCCGCGCGAGCGACGTCCTCCCACATCACGAGCGGCTCCGGCGCGCCCGCGTCGCCGACCTCCGCCGGGTGCCAGGTACGCGTCCCGACCCCGATCAGGCACGGCGACCGCGGATCAGTCATCCGGATCGCTCCGGCGTCCGCACCTCGTGCGCTCCCGTCTGCGCTCGGCCCGCGATCACTTCGCCTGCCAGTTCGGCTTGCGCTTCTCGGCGAACGCCTTCGGGCCCTCCTTGGCGTCCTCCGTCTGGAAGATCACCGAGGAGATCCGGCTCTCGTTCTTGTAGGCCTCCCGCAGGTTCATGCCGAGGCCCTCCCAGACGCTCTGCTTCGTGGCCTGGACCGCGAGCGGTGCGTTGGCGGTGATGCGGCGCGCGTAGGTGTACGCCGCGTCGAGCAGCTCGTCGCGCGGGACGACCGCGTTGAGCAGCCCCATCTCGTAGGCCCGCTCGGCGGGGATGAGGTCTGCGCACAGCAGGAACTCCATGGCCAGGGGGAACGGGATCTGGCGGGGCAAGCGGACCGTGGTACCGCCGCCGGCGAAGAGCCCGCGCTTGGGCTCCATGACGGCGAACTGCGCTTCGGGGCACGCGACACGGATGTCACAACCGCCGAGCATCTCCATCCCGCCGGCGGCGCAGAAGCCGTTCACCGCGGCGATGATCGGCTTCCAGATCTTCGCCCCGCGCAGCACTGCCTTCGTCCCGTCGTCGAGGCGGTACCCGCCGATCTCGTTCAGTCCCTTCTCGGCGATCTCCTTCTGGTACTTCGTGATCTCCGGGATGTACCTCTTCAGGTCCGCGCCGACGAAGAACGTGTCTTCGACACCCGTGATGATCGCCACCCAGGCCGATTCGTCGTCGTTGAAACGGTCCCAGGCCTCCCGGAGGAGCTTGAAGTGCTCCATGTCCGCGGAGTTGCGCGCCTCGGGCCGGTCGATCGTGATGAGCACGATGTGCTCGTCGTCCTGTTCGTAGTGAATCGGCATACCTGACACGCTAGTCAGGTACGAATCGACCCACCACGAGCACGCTCCGTGACCCGATCGAGGGTTCCGAACACACCACGCAACCGACCCGGACCAGGGTCCGCGCGGTATCACGGAAAGACACCACATCCCGCCGCGATGGCGCGATGGTGATCAGTGCGTGGACGACACCCTCGCCATGTTGGTGGTGGCTCGAGCACTCGTGCAGTCGTATCCCACCTGGACCGACGAGCACGGCACGAACGTCGAACAGCTCGCGGAGATCGCGGTTGGCGCGCTCGCGGAGCACGGCCTGCTCGTCACCCATGACCTCACGGACGAGGAAGCCGACCAGCCGGTGAGCACCGGAGTCACACGAGGTCGGGTTGCGCCTCCAACGGACGACGCGATCGGTGCCGCCATCTCGCTGCCATAACCAGTGCCCCCACCGCGGCGACCGCGAGCATCGCGATCACCACCGCGTCCGACGCACCGAGAAGCTTCGCTCCCGACGCGGCCAGGATGACGACGAGGATCGGGCGGATCACGTGGTCGGGCGCGCGGGACGAGATCCGGGCGCCCATGATGACCCCCGGGATCGCGCCGACCAGCAGCGCCAGCGTCAGCCCGAGCTCGAAGTCCCCGAACAGCAGGTGACCGAACGCGGCCGCGGCCACGAGCGGGATTGCCTGCACCAGGTCCGTGCCGACGAGCTGCCCGGCCGCCAACGTCGGGTAGAGGAGCAGGAGCATCACGATCATCAGGGAGCCCGACCCGACGGACGTCATGCCGACGATGAAGCCGCCGATGACACCGATGAGGATCGTCGGCATCGGCCGCAGGACGATCCGGTGTTGCGCGCCGTCCACCGGCGCGCCGTGATCCCGCCCCTGCTGGATCTTCTGCCGTACGACGATCGAGATCGACGCCACGACCAGCGCGGCACCGAGCAGCACCTTGAGGACATCCTGCAGGTTGTCACCGCCGAGCGCCTTGAGCACCACGACCCCGGCGAACGCGGCGGGCACCGAGCCGATCACGAGCCAGCGGACGAGCTTCCAGTTCACGGTGCCGCGACGAGCATGCACGCTCGCCCCGAAGGGCTTCATGATGAGGGATGCCATGAGGTCGCTCGAGACCGCCGTGAGCGGGTTGATGCCGAAGAACAGCACGAGGATCGGCGTCATCAATGCGCCACCGCCCATGCCCGTGAGCCCGACCACGAACCCGACCCCGAGTCCGGCGAGCGAGATTCCCCAGTCCATGACGCCCATTCCTCCCGCACCTTGCGGTCGTAGTGGCTTCGACGCCAAGGACGGTTGGCTGAAGCACGGTCGCTTGCGCTTGTTCACTACTGTACTAGAGATTGTGGTGTTTGTCGACGGGCGGCCTCTCCGACTCGGATAGGTTGCGAAGCAGTGCGAATCTCGGCGAAGGCGGACTATGCGGTACGGGTCGCGGCGGAGCTCGCGACCGCGCCCCCCGGTGAGCCGGTGAAGGGCGAGCAGCTCGCGAAGGCGCAGGACATGCCGCTGAAGTTCCTCGAGAACATCCTCGGGGCGCTGCGCACCGCCGGTCTCGTCGCCTCGAGGCGTGGAGCCTCCGGGGGCTACCTGCTCGCGAAGCCGGCGGCGGACATCACGGTCGCGGACGTGATCCGGGCCGTCGACGGCCCGCTCGGCGCCGTCCGGGGCGAGGCCCCCGAGGCGTTCGACTATCCCGGGCCGGCCAGCCGCCTGGTGGACGTGTGGATCGCCGCCCGCGCCGCCCTCCGCTCGGTCCTCGAGAACGTGACGCTTGCCGACCTCGCGGCCGAGAAGCTCCCCAAGAGCATCGAGAAGATGATCGCCGACCCCGACGCTCGGCACCGACGGTGAAAGGCGACGCGGAGCTCGCCGCGCAGATCGCAGAAGCCGCCGGCCGGCTCCTGGTCGAGCTGCGGACGACGACCGACGATCCCGCCACCCTGAAGCGCGAAGGCGACGCGCAGGCGAACGTCCTGATCCTCGACGCGCTCCATCGGGCCCGGCCCGACGACCCGATCCTGTCCGAGGAATCGGCTGACGACCGGACGCGGCTCGGATCCGAGCGGGCCTGGATCGTCGACCCCCTGGACGGCACCCGCGAGTACGCCGAGAAGGATCGTGACGACTGGGCGGTGCACGTGGCGCTCGCGATCAACGGTGTGGCCGAGATCGGCGCCGTGGCCCTGCCGGCCCGGGGCATGGTGCTCTCGACCGATCCCGCACCGCGGCTCGCCCCCGCCGGCCCGGGACCGGTCCGCCTCGTCGTGAGCCGCACCCGCCCGCCCGCCGTGACCGACGACCTCCAACGGGCACTCGGGGCCGAGCTCGTACCGATGGGCTCCGCCGGGGCCAAGACGATGGCCATCGTGCTCGGCGACGCCGACGTCTACGCGCACGCCGGTGGCCAGTACCAGTGGGACTCCGCCGCGCCCGTCGCCGTCGCCCGGGCCGCGGGCCTCCACACCTCCCGGCTCGACGGCTCCCCGTTGCGGTACAACGAATCCGACCCGTACCTGCCGGATCTGCTCGTCTGCCGGCCGGAATTGGCCGACCGGGTCATCGAGATCGCGCGCTCAAGTGGGACCACCAACCGTCCGTAACCTCACGGAGAGCGGCTACAATCGCGCCTTCCGTTTGGGCCTCGATCTGGGAGCAGGAGTAGCGAGATGGCGGACACCACGATCTCGCACCTCGACGCGCTCGAGGCCGAGTCGATTCACATCTTCCGCGAGGTAGCGGCCGAGTTCGAGCACCCGGTGCTGCTCTTCTCGGGCGGCAAGGACTCCGCGGTGATGCTGAAGGTGGCGGAGAAGGCCTTCTGGCCCGCCCGCATCCCCTTCCCCCTGATGCACGTCGACACCGGCCACAACTTTCCCGAGGTCCTCGATTACCGGGACCGCCGGGTCGCGGAGCTGGGGGTCGAGCTCGTCGTCGGGTCCGTCCAGTCGTCGATCGACGCCGGTCGCGTCACCGAGGACCCGGGCCCGAAGGCCATCCGCAACCGGCTCCAGAGCGTCACGCTCCTGGACTCGATCGAGGAGCACGGCTTCGACGCCGTGTTCGGCGGCGGCCGCCGGGACGAGGACAAGGCCCGGGCCAAGGAGCGCGTGTACTCCTTCCGCGACGAGTTCGGGCAATGGGACCCGAAGAACCAGCGGCCGGAGCTGTGGAACCTCTTCAACGGCCGGCACCGCAAGGGCGAGCACATCCGGGTGTTCCCGATCTCGAACTGGACCGAGCTCGACGTGTGGCAGTACATCGAGCGCGAGGAGATCGAGCTCCCGTCGATCTACTACTCGCACCGCCGCGAGGTGTTCCGGCGCGACGGCATGCTGCTGGCGGTCACCGAGTTCGTGAGCATCCAGGACGACGAAGAGATCGAGGAGATGGTCGTCCGCTTCCGCACCGTCGGCGACGCGACCTGCACGGGTGCGGTCGAGTCGCCCGCGAACACCCCGGCCGAGGTCATCATCGAGGTCGCCGCATCGCGCATCACCGAGCGCGGCGCGACCCGCGCGGACGACAAGTTCGCCGAAGCGGCCATGGAAGACCGGAAGAAGGAGGGCTACTTCTGATGGAGCTCCTCCGGGTCGCCACCGCCGGGTCCGTCGACGACGGCAAGAGCACGCTCATCGGCCGGCTGCTCCTCGACAGCAAGCAGATCTTCGAGGACCAGCTCGAGGCCGTCGAGCGCACCAGTCGCGAGAAGGGCTTCGACTACACGAACCTCGCGCTGCTCACCGACGGTCTGCGGGCCGAGCGCGAGCAAGGCATCACCATCGACGTCGCGTACCGGTACTTCGCCACGCCGCGCCGCAAGTTCATCATCGCCGACACTCCCGGCCACGTGCAGTACACGCGCAACATGGTCACCGGCGCGTCGACCGCGGACCTCGCGATGATCCTGCTCGACGCGCGCAAGGGAAGTCTCGAGCAGTCGCGGCGCCACGCGGTGATCGCATCGCTCCTGCAGGTGCGCCACCTGGTGCTGTGCGTCAACAAGATGGACCTCGTCGACTTCGACCAGGACATCTTCGAGCGCATCTCGGACGAGTTCACGGACTGGGCGGCGAAGCTCGCCATCCCCGACCTCACGTTCATCCCGATCTCCGCCTTGCACGGGGACAACGTCACCCAGCACTCCCCCAACACCCCCTGGTACGGCGGTCCGACCCTGCTCCACCACCTCGAGCACGTCTACATCGGCTCGGACCGCAACCTGATCGACTCCCGCTTCCCGGTGCAGTGGGTCGTGCGCCCGATGTCCAACGAGTGGCACGACTACCGCGGCTACGCGGGTGAGGTCGCCGGTGGGATCTTCCGGCCGGGCGACGAGGTGATGATCCTGCCCTCCGGTCTGACCACGACGATCGAAGGCATCGATCTCTACGGCACCCAGCTCGAGGAAGCGATGCCGCCGCAGTCCGTCACGATGCGGCTCGCCGACAACCTGGACGTCAGCCGCGGCGACATGATCTGCCGGCCCAACAACGCGCCGACGGTCACCCAGGAGATCGACGCGATGATCTGCTGGTTCAGCGAGCGGCCACTGCAGGAACGGTCCAAGTACGTGCTGAAGCACACGACGCGCAGCGTCAAGTGCCTGGTCCGCGACCTGCACTACCGCCTCGACGTGAACACCTTGCACCGCGACGAGACCACCGGCTCGCTCGGCATGAACGACATGGGCCGGGCGTCACTGCGGATCACCGAGCCGCTGTTCGTCGACGAGTACCGCCGGAACCGCACCACCGGGAGCTTCATCCTCGTCGACGAGGGCACGAACGAGACGGTGGGTGCCGGCATGGTGCTCGGAACCACCGACTAGTCGTCCGGTGCCGGAGTCGTCGCGTAGCCCGAACGTCGTCTTCCACGAGAGCACGGTCACGCGGGAAGAACGTCGGGCCACGACCGGGCACACCGGAGCCACGGTCTGGCTCACCGGGTTCTCGGGGTCGGGGAAGTCCACGATCGCGGCCGAGCTCGAGAAGCATCTCGTGGGCCGCGGCCTGCTCGCGTACATGCTCGACGGGGACAATCTCCGCCACGGGCTGAACGGGAACCTCGGCTTCGACGCCGCGGACCGCACCGAGAACGTCCGGCGGGCGGGCGAGGTCGCCCGCTTGTTCGCCGACGCCGGGGTGATCGCCATCGTGCCCCTGATCAGCCCGTATGCCGCCGACCGGGACCGGGTCCGCGTCCGCCACGAGGAGACCGGCCTGCGCTTCGTCGAGGTCTTCGTGGACACCCCGCTCGCCGAGTGCGAGCGCCGTGACCCCAAGGGCCTCTACGTGAAGGCCCGGGCCGGTGAGCTCACCCATTTCACCGGGATCGACGATCCGTACGAAGCGCCGACCCGCCCGGACCTCGTCCTGGGCCCCGGCCTGGCCCCCGATGCCGCGGCCCTCCGAATTTCCGCGATGCTGGAGGAGGATCAGGGGGGGTAATGAACGAGGGACCGGGACTGGTCGGTCGCGCGAATCCGAACGCACTGTTCATCGGCGCGGTCGTCGCCGTGTCCACCATCGCGATCGGGATCGGGCTCGTGGTCTACGCCACGGCCGGTTCCGGCGACGGCGCTTCCGCCCGCGCCAGCGCCACCGACCGGACCTCGCCCACGACCACCACGTCGAGCACCTCGTCGACGACCACGACCACCACGTCCCCCGCCGGCGCTGGCGCCGGGACCGGGACCGGTGCCGGGACCGGGGCGACGACCACCACCAGCACCGCCGGGGACGGCGCGTCGCCCGGTGGCGGGGCCCAGCAACCGGACCTCGCCTACTCCGACCCGACCGACCCGCCCTTCGTCGGCCTGGCGCTCCCCCCGGGCATCACGGCGTCCATCACCCCCGGGAGCTGCACGTGGACGCCCGCGAACGGGGGCCAGCTCCAGGCCTCGGGGACCCTCACCGCGTCCCCCACGACCGATGACGTCTGGTTTGTCACGGTCTATTGGTTGCAGAATGAGCGGGAGCTCGATGAGCAGTTCGATTCCTACGACCCTGATCCCGGCCAGACCGTGCCGTGGACTCTCACGACCAGCGCTCCGCTGCCCCCGGCCGAGCCGTTCCGATGTGCCCTCGAGGTTGAATAGCCGCCCAGCCGGTAGGAACGAGCGATGACCGACCAAGAAGGACCGAAGAAGCAGGCGAGCGAGGGCGGCGACGGCTGGGTCTCGCTCGAGGGGTACTGGTCGAGCCGCCGGGTCCCGGGCATCGACGAGGTGCCGGAGACGACGTACGTCAAGCCGCCGGCCCGGATCTCCCGGCGAACGCTGATCGTCGGCAGCGCGATCGCGCTCGCTTCGATCGCGATCGGGGCCGGCCTCGTGTTCGCCGCCGGATCGAAGGGCGGACCGAAGCTCGGGAAGTCCGAGCTGAGCGCAGCCGCCACGCTCACGTCGTCGAGCTCGACGTCATCGTCGACGACGACCACGACCACCACGGCCGCGCCGACCAGCTCGACGACGACCGCGAACACGACCGCCACCACCCGGGCCGCCAGCTCAGGGGGCTCGTCGACTCCGGTCGTCGCGGCCACTCCCCCGACGCCGAGGGCCACGGCCGACGCCGCGCAGCCTCCGTACCAGCCGGTTCCGCTCCCGGCCGGCGTCACCGCCACCCTGACCTCGTGCCGGTGGCAGCTCGGTGGCACCCTCCAGGCGGCGGGCACGATCACGAGCACCATGGCCACCGGTCATACGTGGACCATGACGATGCACTGGCTCCAGAACAGCCGCGACCTCGCGCAGCAGAGCGGGCTGATGGATCTGCAGCCCGGCGAGGCGAAGCCCTGGAGCCTCACGATCAGCCAACCGAACCCGCCGGCGGACCTCGCCTGCTCCCTCGTGATCGCCTAACGGCGGAGCCAGTCGACGTAGGTCGCGAGGCCGTCGGCGAGCTTGACCTTGGCGCTCCAGCCGAGATCGCGCGCGGCCGCGCCGGCATCGGCGCACGCCCGTGGCACGTCACCCGGGCGCGGGTCGACGAACTCCGGGTCCGGGTCGCGGCCGATGATGCCGCCGAGCAGGTCCAGGAGCTCCAGCAGCGTGGAGCTGTGCCCGGGCGCGATGTTGTAGACGTTCCCGCTCACCGCGGCCGGCGCGTCTGCGGCCGCGAGATTCGCGGCCACGACATCGCTGACAAAGGTGAAGTCACGAGTGGTGAGCCCGTCGCCATGCACGCGCGGGCGCTCACCATTCATCAGTGCGGATGCGAAGATCGGGATGACCGCGGCGTACGTCGCGTCGGGACGCTGGCGGGGCCCGAAGACGTTGAAGTACCGGAGCGCCACGGTCTCGATCGGGAAGAGATCGGGGAAGCTCCGCACGTACCACTCCCCCGCCAGCTTGCTGACCGCGTACGGCGAGCGCGGTCGCAACGGCGTGTCTTCGGGAGTGGGGATCACCTCGGCGCCGCCGTAGACGCTGCTCGACGAAGCGAACACGACCCGCCGCACACCGGCTTGCGCGGCCTTCGTCAGCACTGCGAGCGTGCCGTGGACGTTGACCCGGTCGGTCGTGAGCGGGTCGGCGACGGAGCGGGAGACGGCACCGAGCGCGGCGATGTGAAAGACGAGCTCGGTACCGGCGACAGCCCGGGCGACCGCGTCCGGGTCCGCCACGGACTCCGCGAGGAGCTCGGCATCGGCATGCACGTTCTCCCGGACGCCGGTCGACAGATCGTCGAGGACGCGGACGCGGTGCCCGGCCTCGACGAGCGCATCGACGACGTGCGAGCCGATGAAGCCGGCACCCCCGGTGACGAGGACCTTCATCGCCACCACCGGGCTGGATCTCTCGATGTGCGCGGCGTGTTCACGAAGGCCGTGACCGTAGCATCTGCACCTGACGCTGGCGTCACGTACGTGCGAGACTGCGCGGATGACTGACCGCCCGAAGGTCTTGGTGACCGCGCCGTTCCGCGGCGAGGGGCTCGAGACGCTGCACGAGCTCTGCTCGGAGGTGGTGCTCGATCCCTGGATCGACCATCGACCGCTCCGGCTCTACCGGGCCGAGCAGCTCGCCGAGCGCATCGAAGCCGAAGGCGCGAACCTGCTGATCGTCGAGAGCGACTCCGTGAAGGGCCCGGTGCTCGACCTTCCGCTCCTGGCGATCGGGTCCTGTCGCGGCGACCCAACCAACGTGGACGTCGAGGGCGCGACCGAACGTGGGATCCCGGTGCTGCGCGCGCCGGGACGAAACGCCGACGCGGTCGCCGAGCTCACGGTCGGCCTCATCCTCGCGGTGAACCGCGGCATCCTGCAGGCCGATCGAGACGTCCGCGAGGGCCAGGTGTGGCGCGACGGAACGATCCCCTACCAACGGTTCCGTGCCTGGCAGCTCGAGGGCCGCACCGCCGGCCTGGTCGGGCTCGGTGCGGTGGGCCGGGCCACGAAGTGGCGCCTCGAAGGGCTCGGCATGCGCGTCATCGCGCACGACCCCTTCGCGGCCGAGGCCACCTACACGTTGCCGGACCTGCTCGCCGAGGCCGACATCGTCTCGATGCACGCGACCGTGAACCTCGAGACGCACGGGCTGATGGGGCGCGAGCAGTTCGCGATGATGAGGAACGAGGCGATCTACATCAACAGCGCCCGCGCGCTGCTGCACGACACGGACGATCTCGTCGCCGCGCTGCGGGCCGGTGAGATCGCCGGCGCCGGCCTGGACCATTTCGTCGGCGAGAACCTGCCGCCCGACCATCCGCTCTGCGGGATGAGCAACGTCGTGCTCACGCCGCACATCGGCGGAGCCACGTACGACACCGAGGTCAATCACTCGCGGTTGATCGCCAACGGCCTGCGCGTCCTCTTCGAGGGTGGCCGGCCCACCAACCTCGTGAACCCGGAGGTGCTCAGGTGAGCAATGAGGTGACGATGAGCGCCCTGGAGGTCAAGGAGCAGGTGCTCTGGGCCGCTCAGGAGATGCTGCGCACCAACCTGGTGGAAGGCACGGCGGGCAACATCGGGGCCCGGCTCCCGGACGGGAACGCCGTCCTCACGCCCAGCAGCCTCGACTACATGGAGATGACGCTCGACGATCTCGTCGTCTGCGATCTGGACGGGAACGTCCTCGAGGGCACACGCTCCCCCACCACGGAGAAGGCGCTGCACCTCGGCGCGCTCCGGCTGCACGAGGACATCCACGCCACCATGCACTGCCACGCGAAGTACGCCACGATGTTCGCCCTCACCCGTCAGGGCATCCCGGCGGTGATCGAGGAGTTCGTCGTGTACATCGGCGGCGACGTCGAGTGCGCGGACTACCAGACCACCGGCACCGACGACCTCGGCGAGGAGGTGGCCAAGCGGGTGGCGGACCGCAGCGCCGTGCTCATGGCGAACCACGGGCTGTTCGCGGTCGGCAAGGACCCGAAGCAGGTCCTCCACAACGCGCATCTCGTGGAACGCACCGCCGAGATCGTGTGGGGCGCGCGCCTCCTCGGCGAGATCGTGCCGATTCCGGAGTCGGTGAACACGACGTTCCAGGGGTACTACCGCTTCGGCCGCACCGGGAAGTTCTAGTCAGCCGGCTCAGCGCTTGCGGAGCAGGGTCAACCCGTCGCCCAGCGGCAACATCACGGTGTCGACGCGGTCGTCCTGCGCCACGGCGTCGTTGAAGGCGCGGATCGCGACGCGGTTCTCGTCGTTCGGGTCGGCGGCTATGACGTTGCCGCCCCACAGGACGTTGTCGACCAGGATCACGCCGTTCGGGCGTAGCCGGGCCAGGAGCTCCTCGTAGTACGCCGCGTAGCTCGGCTTGTCCGCGTCGACGAAGGCCAGGTCGATCGTCTCCTCGAGCGGGAGCGCCCGCAGCGTCTCGACCGCCGGCGCGATGCGCAGCTCGATGCGGTCCGCGACCCCCGCCTGCTCCCAGTACGGGCGCCCGACCGAGGTCCACTCCTCGCTGACGTCGCAACAGAGCAGATGGCCGTCCGCCGGCAGCCCCCGGGCGATGCAGAGCGCGGAGTAGCCGGTGAAGGTGCCGACCTCCACCGCGGACTTGGCGCCGACGAGCCGGGTGAGCAGCGTCATGAACGCCCCCTGCTCGGGCGAGATCTGCATGATCGAGATTCCCCCAAGCTCCGCGGTCTTCTCGATCAACGCCTCCTGCACGGCGTCGGGCTCGGTGCCGTGTGCGACGAGGTACCGCTGGATCTCGGGAGAGAGGAAGAACGACTTCGGTCCGTCAGCCATCGGCGGAGCGTAGGTGGGGCCGCTCAGGTCGTGCCGCCGCCGGCGCGAGGTGGGTCGAACGGCCCGACGCCGATCCGGTGTGCCGAATACCGGGCGATACCTGGCATACTTCCCGGGATGGGTGGTTGGGGGAGGGTAGGGCGTGCGATCGCGATCGCGGCGGTCGCGTCATCCGTGGCCGCGGCTTGCCAAGGCGAGTGGCACCTCTCCAACCCGTCCCCGGTCCGCGCGGTTCACGTCGCCCTGCTGCACACCGGCAAGGTCCTGCTGGTCTCCGGCTCCGGCAACAACCAGAACGACTTCAACGCCGGCACGTTCACCACGAGCCTCTGGGATCCGACCACGGACACGTTCCAGTCGGTCGCCACCCCATGGGACGCCTTCTGCGCGGGGCACGCCTTCCTGCCCGACGGCGAGCTGCTCGTCGCCGGCGGCAACACCGCGTATCCCGGACCGAACACGAACAACGCCAACGCCGGCTCGACGAAGGCCTACGTCTTCAACCCGGCGACGAGCAGCTACGAGGCTCGCCCGAACATGGCCACCGCCCGCTGGTACCCCACCGTCGTCGAGCTCGGCAGCGGCAACCTGTTCACCGTCGCCGGCCTGGACGAGAAGGGGCTCCGCACCAACACCAGCCAGATCTTCAACGGCTCCACCTGGGGGGCTTCGAAGCCGCCACCGTCGCAGCTGTCGTTCATGCCGATGTACCCGGCGTTGCACCTGCTGAAGGACGGTCGCCTCTTCTACTCCGGCGCCAACGTCTTCGGCCCGGGTCCGGCGTTGCCGGGAATCTGGAACTTCACGACGAACGCGTGGACGGCGGTACCCGGGCTCACCACCCCGGATCGTCGCGACCAGGCGATGAGCGTGCTCCTCCCCCCGGCGCAGGACCAGAAGGTCATGATCATCGGCGGTGGGCACCAGGACCTGCCGGTCGACGCGGTTGCGTCCACCGCGATCGTCGACCTCAAGTCGGCGAACCCGGCGTACGTCCCCGGTCCGCCACTCGACACCCCCAAGATGTACGTCAGTGCGGTGATCCTGCCCGACTCGACGGTCTTCGAGACCGGCGGCGCGTCGACAACGATCCACAACGGCAACAAGCCCGTGTTCAGCGCGCAGATCTACGACCCGAAGACGTCGACCTGGAGCAAGGCCGCGTCGCCGACGGTCCCCCGCGTGTACCACTCGTCTGCGCTGCTGCTCCCGGACGGCCGGGTCGCCACGTTCGGCGGCAATCCCGAGGACAGCTTCGAGATGCGGGTCGAGATCTACACGCCGCCGTACCTGCAGAAGAACACGCCCCGGCCGGTGATCACGAGCGGTGCGACGGAGATCGCGTTGGGTAAGACCTATGCGCTCGGTACCGGCCAGGCGTCGCCGATCCGCTCGGCGGTGCTCGTCCGGCCGGCCGCGGTCACGCACTCGAGTGACAGCAACCAGCGGCTCATCGATCTGCCGTTCACGACGACCGCGAACGGGGTGTCGGTGACCGTGACCGGGAACCAGAACCTCGCTCCCCCGGGCTGGTACATGCTCTTCGTCGTCGACAGCAACGGCGTCCCGTCGGTCGCCAAGTGGGTCCACCTCTCCAACTGACCGACGACCCGTCCCCTCGCGCTCGCCTACCCCTTTCGGGGCGCGCAGCCGTCGCCAGGGCGACGCGTACACGCCCCGGAACGGACCTTCGGGCGACGTCGCGCCCGCGCCATCGGAGATCGCCGACACGCGCCGCGTACCGGCACGCTCCCGAGCCGCGTCGACTCCCGCATCTACCCAACCTGGGATCGGAACGCATCAAGCCGTTGCTGGTCCACCGCTTTGAGGTTCGCGACGATTTGGTCAACCACGGCCTTCGGCACCCCACCTCGAACGGTTACCTCGGTACTGCCCACCCTCCGGTGCCCGTCCCGGTAACTCGAGTCACCGCACGATCGATTCTCCACCGTCGCGTTCCAGAACCGCGTGAGAACTCCAGTCGCCGCGTTGCCGTTGTACGCGCCGATTCGTACGAACTGATCGCGGGCCGGGCCCTCCAGGGCGATGACCTCGCCGAACGTGCCATTTGGGATGACCGGCGCCGAGGCAAAGCGCCGAAACCTCGGCGGGAGCCCGAAGCGGGCGATCTCCGCGATGCCGTCGTCGGGAAACTGTGCCGCTCGCGCGGCGGCTCGTATCTCCTCGTTCGTGACGCCGCGGCCGAACACGTAACCAGGCTCGTCGGTGCTGATCTCGCCCTCGATCATGACCAAGCGGCCTGATCGAGCCATCCACATTGCCGCCGGATATGAGCCGCGCAACGTGACTCGCGGCGCGATCCGAGCCTCGCCCGCGGGGCACAGCGTGTAGCCGTCTTCCTGGCCGAAGTGGCCGACCGCGAGGGCAGGGCCGTGCTCAGGCGTGCTGCCCGGTGGGAGGTAGATCGTCTGTATCTCTCGCCGGCCCATCACGTACGTCGGAAGCTCGGCGCTACTGACGGACCAACCGTCGGGGAGCGGCTGCACGATGATCGGGCGCCGGGGCGCCGAGACCGTGCCCGGCGCGCGGATAGGCGCCGAGGCCTCTCCCGGGTCCGACTCCCCGCTGCACCCGGCCGCGATCACGACTGCGAGTGCCAAGAAGCCGACGAACCCCCGCCCGGTCGCCATGATCACGGGACCAGTGTCTCAGCCATACCCCGGGTTGGGGACGCGGGTGCGCCGTTCCGACAGGATGGTGGTCGTGTTGTCACTGAGCCAGGTGATCGTCGGCGTCGTGGATCTCGATGCGGCGACGGAGCGGTTCCGGTCGCGGGGCTTCGACGTGCTCGACGGCGGCGTCCACCCGGGGATCGGAACCGCGAACCGGGTGATCCCCCTGGGCGACCAGTACCTCGAGCTCCTCGGTGTCGTTTCGGTCCCGCAGGCGCGCGAGAGCCACTACGGGAGGTCGCTGTTGCAGGCGATCGCGACCGGGGACCGGCTGGTTCGCTGGTCACTGCGCACGGACGTCATCGACGAGGTGGCGGCCCGTCTCGGGATCACCGTCGAGAATCGGCGCCGGGAACGCCCCGACGGGGAGCTGCTCACGTGGCGCGCCGCCGGGATCGACCTCGCGCTCGACGACGCGACCATCCCGTTCTTCATGCAGTGGGACCGACCCGAGCAGTATCCGGGGTTGATGCCGGCTGCACATCCCAATGGGGCGCAGCGCGTCTCTGGCCTGAGCGTCACGCCACGCGACCCTGATCGGTTCCGCGAGTGGACGCGTGGCGCCGACGTCCCACTCCGGATCGAGCCGCGCGCCGAACCCGGGCTCTGGAGCGTCGGCATCCTGACGAGCGACGGCGAAATGACGCTCAGCTTCTGACCCGCCTCGCGTTCGGTCAGCGGCGGGGCCGGTGCTCGGTGCCGATACCGGGCGTGATGAACAGACCGTCGCCCGGCTCGTGGACGTCCGCGGTGTGCCAGACCCCACGTGGGTTGATCATCGCCTGCCCGGGTCGCAACGCGACGATCCGATGCTCGCCGTCGATCTCCTGGATGATGTCGACCCGCCCGCTGAGCAGCACAACCAGCTCTTCTCCGGCCGGGTGACGCTCCCAGGTCGTCCACGTCGCGCCTTGCGGGAACACGCACACCATGCGCCCGTCAGTGCCGTCCGCGGCGAACGCGTCCTGGTAGCGCCGGAGCCACTCCGGCGACCAGTCAGCCCCGCCCAACGGCACCGCCGTCGCGCCGTTGCCGAGGTGCACCACCGTTGATTCGAGATCGAACGGTTCGCTCATATCCGCAGTCTCGCGCCGTCCTTTCGACGTCCGGGACCGGTGCCAAACGCGCAGTCTTCGCAGGTTCAGTTGACACCTCTTACGCCCGGCGTGTTCGGGCGGAAAGGACGTCTTGCGCGCTGGGTCGGCCGGCTAGGGCGTTGATGTCGTCCGACGACCTAGATCGGCAGTCATGCGCTCAGCGGTTACCCCGGGAAACAAAGTATGCGGTGAAAGCGATGCCCCAAATCGCGGTCACGACGACCGAGAAGATCAGCAACGCGCGCACCTGGTTCAGCAGCCGGGTCGCGGTTGGCGCGTCGCCAGAGGCCGCAGCGTCACGCGCACGCCTCGACATCCTGATCCCTGCGATACCGCAAAGGATCCCGATCGGGAACCAGAGCAGGAGGGCCACAATGAGCGACGCAGCCCGCAGGTTGTCCGCCCGAACGACACCCGGAGGAGTGCGCGGGTTCCACCGCATCCCGTCCCAGTACCGAAGGCCCTCGGACCCTTCGGGATCGGGGTACCAACCAGGTGCGGCCAACTCGTTCATTCAAGGTAATCAACGGCACGGGGGTGTCAACCTTGACTGCAGCACGCCTGATGCCCGTTCTGGAGCGTTCACACGCGTCGCGAGAGGAGCAACTCCGTCGCGGGCCAGTGTGCGCAAATAA
Organism: Acidimicrobiia bacterium; assembly: GCA_038252255.1. GTDB lineage: Bacteria > Actinomycetota > Acidimicrobiia > IMCC26256 > JAENVU01 > Chersky-806. The sequence continues at coordinate 36,142 of JBBSAM010000007.1, forward strand.
CGCCGGGTCGTGCGCGTTTCGGGGAGTCACGCCGTCGCGATAGCGACACGAACGCGCCCCGAAAGAAGTCGGCCGAGCTGCGGCTCACCCGTCCTCGGGCCGCTGATCCCGGCGGGACCGCACGATCTCGACGAGCGCGTCCCCGGCCAGGAAGAGGACCGAGAGCCAGCCGAGCGTCCGCACCCGCGAGAAGAACGTCGGCCACTCGAACGTCGGCGGGAATCTCGCGTGCCACTGCTTCGCCGCGATGTACGCGCCGCAGGCTGCGAGCATCAGTGCGGGCAGCAGGCTGAGCAACACCCGCCATCGCGGCCTCAGCAACACGAGCAGCACCACGATCGCGAACACGACGCCGACCCACGGCGCGACGAACACGCCGCCGACGATCAACGCGATCAACGTGGTGAGCGTGATCCCGACGCCGCCGGGGGCCCGGCCGGGTGCGACGAACGGCGACGCGAGCACGGCGTCCTCGTCATCATCGATCTCACCCTCGGGCTCAACTGCCGCGTCGGCCCCGCGGCGCCGACGCCGGCGGATCGCGGCGCCGACCAGGATCCCGAGACAAGCGAGCGCACCCAGCACCGAGAGCGCGATCGCACGATTCACCGTCCGTTGCGGCACCCACTCGATCGTCGCCTCGATCGCGCCCCCGGCCGGATCGGGCCGGACGAGCCAGCCGTTGGCGTACGCGTCGGTCAACGTGGACCCGCCCAGCTCATGGCCGTTCACCGTGGCCCGCCAGCCCGCGTTCGTGCTCTGGCCCATGACGAGCCAGAACGGGTTCGTCGCCCCCGTGATCCGGACCTTGGTCTTCGTCCGGCCCGACGACACGACATCCACCCGGGGTGATGTGCTCCCGGCCGCCGGCGCGCCGGTGCCCACCAGCGCGCCGCTCGCATCGAAGCTGGTCCACGGCGTACCGCCGGCCTCGGACGCGAGTGCGAGCCGGTTCACGTCGAAGCCCACCTTCTCGCCGCGGGCCGTGCGCAGCACGTGGCGGCCGGCCGCGAGGGAGACCTGCGGGACACCGCTTCCCGTGCAGCTGACCAGCGAGAGTGACTGGAGCGCGAGCGCGTCCGCGGTCGTTCCGACGACGCGGGCGGGAACCTGACGGCCGTCAACCGTGATGAGGTCGTCGCGGCAGTCACCGGGAAGCCGGTCGGGCATCCGCACCGGCGGCACACCCTGCATCCCGAGCTCGGCGATACCCACCGGCATGGTGAGGTCGCACTCGCAGTACCACTCACGCGTCGTGACCCGGCGCACGTCCTGCACCGTGATCGTGAAGTTCGAACCGGTGATCGGCCGGAACTGCACCGGCGCCGCGACGGCGGCGTCGGGTGCGGCCTGGTCGGCGACCGCGGGAACGTCCACCACACGGTGCTCTCCGGTGCTGCTCCGCACCTCGATCTTCGTCGGCACCGAGTGGCGACCGTCGGCTACGAGCTGCAGATCCAGGTGGTCGAGCGTCACCTCATTCGGCAGCCGCACGTTCACCGACTGGTTGACGTCCGAGAACGGAGTCACCCACGCGGTCGACGGATCCCCGTCCAGTGCCGCAGACGCGCGGTCCTTCGGTGCCCCCGGGAGCCGCGCGGTGGAGCTCGCGACCACCGAACCCGCGTAACCGAGCAGCCGGTCCACGGCGTCGTCCGCCAGGTACGGCGACAGGCCCACGTCGCTACCGACGCCGAAGGTCCGCGCGGTCGGCAGCTGGAAGGAACGCGTCATGGCAAGCTCCGGGTCGCTGCGGGGCGGCACCGGGATCACCCGCTCGCGGTTCATGAGCAGCACCAGCGAGCGGTTCCGCGACGCGCTGCCGACCGCGGAGAGCAGGTCCGACGGCATCTTCGTGATCTCCTGCACGCGCACCGGCCGCGCGCCCGGGCCGTCGCCCCGCAGGCGGATCTCCGCGAACCCGACCGGGCTCACGCCGCCGTAGTTGAGCAGCTGGCCGAGGTTGGTGTCCTGGATCGTGATCTCGAAGGTGCGGAACGTGCGCTCGGGAAAGTGGACCGTCTGACCTGCCGCGCTACGCGACGGCTTGCCGAGATCGAACGGGACGTCCGCGCCACCGTCGAACGTCATCACGGCGTGCGTGATGTAGCGCTCGTTCGGTGTCTTCAGCGGTTGGACGAGGTTGACGTGGTCTGTGGTGATCGGGTGGTCGAGCACGACCCGGATGCGCTCACCGCGCACGTCGTCGAACGCGCCCGTCCGCCACGCGGTGTCGACATCGCCGTCGAATGCTCTGGCCGCTCGGTCTTCGGGGTTGTAGCTGATCGGGTTGCCGTAGTCGCTCGCCGCCACGCCCTTCACGCCGACGAGCTGCGTCGTCGTGTACGCGTTGTACGACGCGTCGGGGAACAGATCGAGACGGGCGTCCGAGAGGTCCTGGGTCAGCGGGTGGCTGCCCGGGCCTTCCGTGTAGCCCACGGTGTCGGTGACGGTGCTCCATCGGCGGGCGCGGTCCCGGTTGCTGTCGGTGACGACGAGCGTGGCCCCGCGGGCGACCTGGGCCCGCAACGCGGCAGTGTCCCGGCCGAAGCCGGCCGAGTAGAAGACGAGTGGGTCCTTGGCGAGGAGACCGGTCTCCGCCGTGTCGACGGTCCCGTCACCGTCGCCCGCGATCACCACGGACGCCGTCGCCGGCTTGGCCTGGACGATCGGCTTCGGCTGCTCGACCGGGACCACGGCTACCGGCGGCGGGATCTCGAGGTTCGGCGGCGCACCCAGTGCCTGCTCGTCCTGGAACGGGTACGGCGTGTCGTTGGCGACCTCCGGCCGGCCGAACCCCTTCGGCTCCCCGAGCCCCGCCGGTGGCGGGTTGAACAGCCGCCACAAGAAGACGGGCCGGATGATCCGGTAGCGCTCGAACTGCAGGTCGTTGCGCAGGACGATGTCGCCCGCGCTCATCAACCGCGCCATCGGCGCGATCGCGTCCGGAGGCAGCTGGCGGTCCTGGATGCGGAGGTCGAACGCGTTGAGCAGGTTCGCCGAAGCGGGCGAGCCGTACGGGATGAGCTCGCGGGCCACGTACGGCCGGTCCATCAACCCGGGCGTGATCGGGTCGACGGTGTTCCCCCACCGGTATGACGCGAAGTCCGCGCCGGGAAGCTCGAGCACGCGTGTGTCGTGACTCTGCGCGTCGAGATACGCGGCGGCATCCGTCCAGTACTTCGGTATGGCCTCGGGCCGCTGCAAGTTCTTGCCGTAGAACGTGCCGTTCCACAACGCGGGCAGGTTCACGATCACGAGCGCACCGACCAAGGCCGCCATGACGAGACCACGGCTCCGATGCCCGTGCTCCGTCAACCATGCGGCGAACGAGTTGACCCCGGCCGCGAGCAGCACCGCGAGCCCGAGTACGACGAGTGGCGTGGCCCGGCCGGTGCTCCGCAGCGCGAACGCCGCCGTCGACGTGTTGGCGAGCTCCTTGAACACCGATCCGAACGGTGTCGGGGTGTCGTAGGGGTGCGCGCCGACCGCGATCACGACCCCGACGAACGTCAGGAGGATGAAGTACGCCCGGTGCCGCCAGCGCACCCACCCGGCCGCGAGCAGCGCGAGCACCGCGACGCCGTAGCTGGCCAGGATGAAGAAGGGTCGCTGCGAGTAGTCCGCGCTGGACTCGATCCAGGGCCCGAGCTTGTCGCGCCCGTAGAAGAACCAGTAGCCGAGCCCGCGCAGCACCTCGTTCGGCAGCGACGTGCGCGACACCGCCGCGAGCGTCTCGGTGTACTTCAGGATGTCGAGCCCGTAGCTGCCCTGCGCCCAGAGACCCGAGATCCACCACAGCGAGGTGACGAGCGTGAGCCCGCCGATCCTCATCACCGTCCCGCACGCGCGCCGCAACGACACCTCGTGCAGCACCCAGACCGCGTACGGGATCCAGAGCAGCGGCGCGATGCCGGCGAAGACGAGCGCGGTCGCGTTCACACTCCCGATCACCTGCACGGTGAGCGCGAAGAGCGCGGGGTACTTCCACCCGCCGCGCCGTAACCCGAGGATCACGAACGCCAGCAGCCACGGCAGCCCGGCCCACGGCAGCAGGATGACGGAGATGCGCGCCGCGTAGTCGAGCAGGTACGGGCTCAGCATGAACGCGAGCGCGCCGACCGGTGCACCCGGGCCGCGCAGGTCGAGCGTCCGCAGGAGGTACAGCACCCCGAGCCCGGCGAACAGGATGATGGTGCCGAGCCAGAAGCGCTGCGAGACCCAGTCCGGGACGCCGATGGCGTCGAGCACCCAGTAGAAGGGGCCCATCGGGAAGAGGTAGCCGATGTTCTGGTGGGTGACCGTCCCGAAGCCGATGTTCGGGTCCCACATGGACCAGGCACGCGCGAGCAACCGGCCCGGGTCCAGGTAGAGGTACTGCTTGGTGTCCGCGGCGACCTTGCCGGGCGCGGTGAGGAGCAGCGGGACGTACGCGAGGAGGGCGAGGGCGGCGTACCCGATCCCGTACCGGATACGCGAAGGAACCTGATCGACGCGCGTCGCGAGGTCGCCGGCCACGGACGACTCAGGCACCCCGTGCTCGGCTACACCGGACGGTCACGAAGCGCTGGGTGTCACGGGTGGCGCCGTCGCAACATCGCCTCGGCGGCGAGCACCTCGAGCGTCCCGCGCGCGGTGGCTGCCCACGTGAACTGCGACGCGTGCTGCAGTGCGCCGGCCGCGAGCCGGTCCCGGAGGTCCTCGTCCGACAGGACCCGGTCCAGCGCGTTGCACAGCTCGTCCGGCCCGTGGGCCAGCAGCCCGGACTTGCCCTCGGCCACAGCATCGCTGTGCCCGGCGATCCGCGTGACCACGGACGGCGTGCCGCAAGCGGCGGCTTCGGTGACGGTCATCCCCCAACCCTCGCGGGCGGAGGCGCTCGCGAGCAACCAGGCGCGGCGGTAGAGGTCGATGAGCTCGTCGTCGGTGAGGTGGCCGGGCAGGTGGATCCACCGCTCCGCGCCCGCCTCGCGGATCTGCGTCTCGAGCTCGTCGCGCCGGTAGCCCTCCCCCACGATCACCGTCTCGAGCTGGGGGTGCGTGGCCCTGAGCTGGAGCAATGCGGCGATCAGCACCTCGAAGCGCTTGACCGGCACGAGCCGCCCGACCGCCACGACGAGCGGGGTCGGCGACTTCTCGCCGCCGGGAGAGAAGCGGGGATCGATGCCCGGCGGAACGACGTGCACGAGATGGTCCTTGAAGCCGAGATCGTCGACCAGCTCGTGCTTCGAGGAGTTCGACAGCGTCACGATCGGCGTACGCCCGTACACCGGCGGCGCCATGCGCGACTCGAGGGTGCGGCCGATCTTCGCGAGCTGCGGCGGAAGGGTCATGTTCCACATCTCGGCGTGCACGTGGTGCAGGAACGTGATGTGCGGCGTGCGGGCCCAGAGCGGCGAGAAGAACGGCATCCCGTTCCAGATCTCGACCAGGCCGTCGCGGCCACCGTGCCAGCCCATCATCTCGCTGAAGGCCGCACGCGGGAACACCATGTAGCGACCGGCCTTGCGGATCACCCGGTACCCGTCGCGCCAGCTCATCTGCGCCTGGCCGGCCGCGAACGAGGTGCGCATGGTCACTTCGATCCCGGCTTCGGCCCACAGCGCCGCGATCGTCGACGCGTGGACCTCGGAGCCACCCGCTTCGGGGTCGTCGAGGTCGCGCCAGGCCAGCATCGCCACCCGGTGCAGTCCCGCTTCCGCCGCGAGATCGCCGAGCTTGCCGATCTCCGACGCCGCCGCCAGCCCTGTGCCCCTCACCATCGGCCCGTCCCCCCGTTGTCCGTCCCGATCGGTCGGCCACGCAGCTCGGCGTGACCACCACGTTGCGCGCGGCTCGGGTCGGGCTCCACCCCCCGGGGAGCGCAGATAGTCTACACAGGCCAATTTGGGAGCGGATGCGCGTCCCTGCGCCCCGAGCCCGTCCCCGACCGCCCATCGACCTTGCCGAGACCGGAGCAGAGCCCGCGTGAGACTCACCGGCGAGCGCCCGATGGAGGGCTCGACCCCCGACTCGCTCCTGGCCCTGCACGACGCCGGGTACCGCGAGGTACTACCCCGGCTGGGCCCCGGACGCGTCCTCGACGTGGGCTGTGGCGTGGGGCTCGAGACCGCCCGGCTGGAGGCGCCCGACCGGACGGTCGTGGGCATCGACTACGACTCCGAGACCGCGGTGATGGCCGGTGAGGAATGGGGTCCCGGCGGGCCGCGGGGCACCGACGTGGAGTTCGCGGCCATGGACGGCGCCCGGCTCGGCTTCCGGACCGGATCGTTCGACTACGTCTGCTCCTCCCACATCATCGAGCACTTCACCGGGCCCGAGCTGCACGTGTCCGAGCTGGCCCGGGTCTCCACCGACGGGGGCACCACCTTCGTCATCACGCCGAACCGCCCGGCGGACTTCGAGAACCCGTTCCACGTGTACCTGTTCGAAGCGGCCGAGCTCGCGTCGATGCTCCGGCTGTTCTTCGACGACGTCGAGGTGTGGGGCCTCGAAGGGGACGACGAGCTGAAGGCGGACTTCGCGGCGCGGCGCACGAGTGGCGAGCGCATCTTGAAGCTGGACGTGCTGAACCTGCGCCAGAAGATGCCGCGGAGCTGGTACGTGTGGAGCTACGAGCGCGCGCTGCCGGTCGTGTACAAGGTGCTCGGCAGCGAAGCGAGCGGCGTGGGCTCCGGCCTGGACGACTCGCACTTCTCGATGACGGACGTCATCGTCCCCACCACGCCGGTGCTCTTCGCCATCGCGCGTAAGCCACGGCGCTTCCCGGAGCACTGACGCAGCGTGTCCGTAGCGGGCACCGCGACTCCGCTTGCCACCCGGTCCCCCAGCTTCCTGCGCTGGGCGATCCTGATCGGCCTGGCTGCGCTCGTCGTGCGAGTGCTCGTGATCCTGCTCGTCGATCCTCACGTGCCCGAGGTCGGTGACGCGAGCGCGTACCACCTGCTGGCCAACAACCTGGCCGACGGCCGCGGCTACATCCGCCCGTTCGACCTCGCCAAGTTCGGCCGGGTGGTCCCCACGGCCGAGTACCCGCCGATGTTCCCGTTCTTCCTCTCACTGTTCGCCCGGCTCGGCGCGCGTTCGGTGCAATCGCAACGGTTGGTCATGGCGGTCGTGGGAAGCGGCACGGTCGTGCTCGTGTCGTTGATCGGCCGGCGGGTGGGCGGTGCGGCCGTCGGGGTGATCGCCGGCGTGCTCGCGGCGGTGTACCCGATGCTCTTCCTCGCGGAAGCGACGCTCATGAGCGAGTCGCTCTTCGTCTTCCTCGTCGCGGCCGCGCTGCTCCTGGCGTTCGCCTGCGCCGACCGGCCGAACCTGCTGCGGTTCGCCGCGCTCGGCATCGTGCTCGGAGTCGCGACCCTGACGCGGGCGGAGGCGATCGTCCTCGCCGTGTTCCTCGTCGCCCCGCTCGTCTGGCGCCTGCGCGACTCCACCGTCGCGCGGCGGATCGGCATGGCCGCACTCGTGTTCGCGGTCGCGGCGGTAGTCGTGGTGCCGTGGTCGGTGCGCAACGCCCGGACCTTCCACGAGTTCGTCCCGGTGTCGAACAGCCTGGTGCAGATCGTGGACGGCGCGAACTGCCGGCTCACCTACTCCGGGCCGTTCCTCGGCTCCTGGCGCTCGACGTTCGGGAACGCCGACGCGCACGGGACCGAGTGCTTCGAGGGCTTCAACGGCAGCCAACCCGGGTTCGACGAGGCGAAGGCGGCAGACGTCTCACGCCGCGACGGGCTGAACTACATCGGCAATTACCTGAGCAGCGTGCCGAAGGTTGCCGTCGCGCGCCTGCTCCGGACCTTCGCGCTGTTCCGGCCCGCGCAGCAGACCGAGCTCGAGGCGCTCGAAGGTCGACCACTGGGCTGGGAGCGCGCCGGCACGTACATGTACTGGACGCTGGCGCCGTTCGCGATCGGTGGTCTCGTCGTCCTGATCCGCCGGCGCGCGACCATGTGGCCGCTGGTGGCCGCGCTCGTGACCGTGGTCGTGTCGACCGTCATCACCTACGGGACCCAGCGGTTCCGCATCACTGCGGAGCCGGCCATCCTCGTGCTGGCCGCCGCTGCGATCGCCGCCCTCGCAGGCCGTCTGGTGACCGACTCCAAGCCGGTCGTGCCCGCGGTCGAGGACCCGGCCTGAGCGCCGGTCGACACGGTGGTTTCGGGCGGGTCGTCGCTATGCTGCCGCCCATGCTCTGGTTGGAGCGCCAGGTGGTCGCAACCCTCGCTTCCGATGTCGATCATCGGCGGCGACTCGCCCTCGAGGGCTACGTCGACGGGGTGCTCCGCGCCATGCCCGAGCACCTCCGGATGGGCGTTGCGGCGGAGTCGATCGTGCTCGGAAGCGGCGAGTGGGTCTCGCGGCGACTCGGCTCCCGGCGCAGCCTCGCCGATCGGATCGGCGGATGGGAGCGCAGCCGCATCGGACCGATCCGCCAGTACGTCCGGCTGCTCTCGTCGCTCGTGATCTTCGCCGACGAGGAGCTCGCACCCGAGCCGCCGGACGAGGACGACGAGTGACGACGCTCGAGACCGAGATCCTCATCATCGGCTCCGGAGCCGGCGGCGCGGTCACCGCGGCGAAGCTGGCTCGAGCCGGCCGGTCGGTCATGGTGGTCGAGGAAGGCCCGTGGGTGGACCCCGACGCGGTCGAGCCGTTCTCGATCGACGAGATGGTGCTGAAGTACCGCCATCAGGGTGCCTCCGCCGCGCTCGGTTCGCCGGGCATCGCGTACGCCGAGGGCCGCTGCGTCGGCGGGAGCACCGAGATCAACAGCGGTCTGTACCACCGTCTGCCGCCCGAGCTCGCCGACGAGTGGCGCAAGACCTACCGCATCGCGGAGTTCACGCCCGACGTGCTCGACAAGTACTCGGACCAGATCGAGAGCGAGATGTCGGTCTCGTATCTCCCCGGCGCGCCACCACCGTCCTCGGCTGCGTTGGAACGCGGCGCGGCCAAGCTCGGCTGGCGCGCGGTCGAGTTCGCGCGGGTGTTCACCTACGACAGCGCGGGCCGGGGCACGAAGCAGACCATGGCGCGCACGTTCCTGCCCCGAGCGGTCGACGCGGGCGCGCAGATCATCGCCGAGTGCCGCGTCTCCAAGCTGATCCGCAAGGGCGACCACATCGTGGGGGCCCGCTGCACGCGCAAGCTGCCCGGCGGCGAGATCGAATCGCTGACGATCCGGGCCGAGCACGTCTTCGTGTGCGGCGGCGCGATCCAGACCCCGACGCTGCTGCAGCACAGCGGCATCCGGGAGCAGATCGGTGTCGGGTTGAAGTTCCACCCCACGATCAAGGTGGCCGCCCGGTTCCCCCGCGCGTACGACCACGCGGACGTCCCCATGCACCGGGTCACCGAGTTCGCCCCGTTCCTGACCATCGGCGGTTCGGCCAGCCGGCGCGGTCACGTCGCGCTCGCGCTGGCCGACTCCGCGAGCGACTACCGCGACGCGCTGGCGAGCTGGGAGGACGTCGTCGTTTATTACGCGGCGATCCGAAGCGACGGCAGCGGCCGGGTCACCGCGCTCCCGGGCTTGAAGGCGCCGCTCGTGACCTACCGGATGACCGACGCGGACCAGAGCCGCCTCGCCCGGGGACTGCTGCATCTCGGTGAAGTGCTGCTCGCGGCGGGCGCGACAGAGCTGTACCCGTCGCTGGCAGGCGGGACGGTGGCCCGCCGGGCCGAAGACCTGGTCGACTGGTGGGACGCGTTCACACCGAGCCGGGCGAACCTGATGACCGTGCACCTCACGTCGACCGTGCGGATGGGCGACGACGAGAGCCGCACCGGCGCCGACAGCTACGGGCGCGTGTGGGGGTACCGCAACCTGCGGATCAACGACGCGTCACTGCTCCCCGACGCACCCGGCGTGAACCCCCAAGCCGCGATCATGACCATCGCGGCCAGAAACGCCGACGAGTTCCTCTCCCACCTGTAACCCCCTCCCCCTCCCTCCCTCCCGTTTTGGCGTCATCTAGGACCCGTATAGGGGCGTAGGCGACGCCAAAACCTTGCGGTGGCGGGGGCGCGAAGGGTCGGGCACAATCGGGGTGTGATCGTGCAGTGCCCGAACTGTGGGAAGAAGAACCGGGTTCCCGCGTCGGCGAGCGGGAAGCCCCGTTGCGCGAGCTGCCATCAGGACCTCCCCTGGATCGCGGCGGCGAACGAGGGCGACTTCGCAGACGTCGTCGAACGGGCCAAGCTGCCGGTCGTCGTCGATCTCTGGGCACCGTGGTGCGGGCCGTGCCGGATGATCTCCCCTGCACTCGAAGAGGTCGCCCACCGCCTGCGCGGGCAGATCAAGCTGGTCAAGGTCAACGTCGACGACAACCCCGGAGTCTCGGCCCGCTTCGGGGTCCAGGGCATCCCGACGCTCCTGCTGTTCCGGAACGGCCAGCTCGTCGACCGCACGGTCGGGGCTCGGGGAGCCGAGCAGCTGCAGCAGTGGGTCGAGAGCGCCCTCACGAGCTCCCCTTCGTAGCTTCTCGGGGCTACGGGAGGCGTTTGACGAGCTTGAGGGCGCCGAGCTTCGCGGCGGACTGGTGCTCGGATCCGGTCTTGCCGCCGAGCTCGTGGCGGTGGGCGAGGAACCACTCGTACGACTCGATCACCATCGACGTGTTCGAGTGCCGCGGCTCCCAGCCGAGCTCCGTTCGCGCCCGGGTCACGTCGAACCACAACGACTCGCCGTAGAGCAGCCAGTGGTACGGCGCGAACGGCGCGAGCCCGACGTTCGCGACGGCCTGCATCGCGCTCCGCGCCGGCCCGACAGGGAGTGACCGCACCTGCGATCCGGTGCCCGCGTGATCCACCAACGCCTGCAACGTCTCGCGCATCGTCCCGAACGACTGCGCGCCGATGTTGTAGACGGCGGGACCGGGGCGGCCCGCGGCGCGCAGGCACGCGTCCGCGAGGTCGTTCGCGTGCACGAACTGGTACCGGTTGTCGCCGCTCCCGAACACAAACACCGGCGCGCCGTCCGCCACGAACTCGAACAGGATCGCCATGATGCCCAGCCGGCCGTGGCCGAGAATGGTGCGCGGACGGACGATCGTCACGTCCGCACCGGAGCGGATCGCGTCCCGGCACAACAGCTCGGCGGCCAGCTTCGCCCGGCCGTAGTCCTCGAGCGGGTGCGGCGGAGTGTCCTCCGTGACCGGGTTGGACTCCGGGATCCCGAAGATCGCGCTCGACGACGTGTGCACCACCTTGGCCACCCCGGCGTCCCGTGCCGCGAGCAACAGGTTGGCCGTCCCCACCACGTTGACCGACCAGAACAGCTCCCGGTCGCGCGCGAGGGGCACCTGCGCGACGTTGTGCAGAACCGCGTCGGCTCCCTCACACGCAGCTCGCAATGCCGAGCGGTCGCGCACGTCGCCTTCTACGTAGTCGGCGGGCCCGCTGAGCTCTCCCGGAGGGTTCAGGTCGAAGATGCGGACGGCGTCGCCACGCGCGATGGCCTGCTCGGCCAGGACGCTGCCGAAGTAGCCGCTGCCCCCGGTGATCAGGATCGAGCGCGCCATCAGATCGGCTGCCCGCGCTCGAGACACCACCGCACGCTCGCCCGCATGCCCTCGAACAGGCTCACCTGCGGGTCGTAGCCGAGCTCCGCGCGCGCCCGGGAGATGTCGCAGGCGATCGTGTCCTTGAGCTCACCGAGGACGTGCAACGCCTGGACGTAGCGGCCGCGGCTCTGCAGCAGGCCGTCGAGCCGCGCGGCGATCTCGCCGGCGATCGGCGGCAGCGTCGGGCCGCGCCGGCTCGACACCTCCAGTCCCTCCGCGGCGAGCGCAGCCCGAACCGTCTCGAGGATGTCGGCCAGCGAATACGGCTCGGCGTCGGCGACCCAGTAGCCGTTGCCGGGCGCCGCCACCGCGGTCTCGGCCGCCAGCAGCCCGTCGACCAGGTTCGCGGTGAAGGCCATGGACCGCATCTGTGTCCCCGGGCCGACGAGCGGGAACCGGCCCTTGCGCACCGCGGCGAACCACTGGGTCTGGCGATCGGGCTGGAACGGGCCGTAGAACCACGGCGCCCGGATGATCACCGTCGGGAGGTCACCGCGGTCATGGCTCCGTTGCACGAGCTGCTCGGCCTCCATCTTCGAGCGCCCGTACCCCATGTACGGGTTGTACGGCGCGTCCTCGGTGAAGCGGGCGCTCGGGTTCGGGTTCGCCCCGAACGGTGAGTTCGACGATACGTGCACGAAGCGTGCGGTGTGCGCGCGTCGTGCCCGGTCCAGCACCATCTCCGTGCCGCCGACGTTCACGTCGAAGAACTCTCGGGTCCGCGCTACCGGGTGGATCACCGCGGCCGCGTGGAACACCGTCGCGCCGTCGATGCCGTCGAAGAGCCGGTCGGCCGTGACCGGGTCCCGCACGTCGCCGACGACGGCCTCGACCTTCGGGCTCACGAGCTCGAGGAGCGGCGCCTCGTCTGCGTTGTGGATGAGACAGCGCACGCGGTCACGCGTCTCGACGAGTGCGCGCACCAGGTTCTTGCCGAGCCAGCCGGACGCACCGGTGACGACGGCGATCGGCGGCGCGGCGACGCGAGGAACGGAGCGGGCGGGCTCGGTAGGCACGCGCCTTGCTTAGTGGACACCACCCTGCCGCACCAAGCCGGCCCTAGACTCCCGCCCGATGGCGACGGCGCGACCAGCGCGGCAGCAGACCGTGGCCGCCGCCCCCGGCGGCCATTTCCCTTGCTTCGACGGGCTACGCGCCCTCGCGGCGCTCTCCATCGTGCTCACCCACGTCGCGTTCGCGAGTGGCGCCAACAGCCCCAACGTCCTCGGCGCGTTCTTCGCCCGGATGGACGGTGGCGTCGCCGTGTTCTTCGTGCTCTCCGGCTTCCTGCTCTACCGGCCGTTCGTCCTCGCGCACCTGCGCGAACGCCCGCGCCCCGCTGCCGGCCCGTTCCTCTGGCGCCGCTTCCTGCGCATCTACCCCGCGTACTGGGTCGTGCTCACCGTCGTCGTCTACATCTTCGCCGACAAGTCGTTCGCGACCACGAAGGCGCTCGTTCTCGACTACAGCCTCATGAACATCTACTTCTCGGGCTACGCGTTCGGGCCGTTGTTGCAGTCCTGGACGCTCTCCACCGAAGTCGCGTTCTACGTGCTCGTCCCGATCTGGGCCTACCTCGTGGCGCGCGTTCGCGCGAGCACTCCGCATGCACGCCTGATCCGCCAGGTCATCGGCATCGCGATCCTCGCCCTCACCTCCGTCGCGTGGAAGGCGTTCGTCCTCAGCGCCGGCTTCTCCGACGGTCGCATCGGGCAGCTCAAGCTCTGGCTGCCATGGTGGCTGGACCTCTTCGCGGTCGGGATGCTCTTCGCAGTCGGCAGTGTCGCGGTGCGCGAGCTTTCCTGGCCGACCCCGCTGCGGCTCGATCGGCCGTGGGCGCCCGGCGTGTGCTGGCTCCTCGCCGTCGCGAGCTTCTGGCTGGTCACCGCGGGCATCGGGCTCCCCCACACCACCCCGGCGATCCCGCTCGACCTGCTCTGGGGCCAGCACTATCTCTACGGGCTCACCGCCGCCCTGCTCGTCCTGCCGGCGGTGTTCGGACCGCAGCGTCGCGACACCAGCCTCGTGCGCCGGTTCCTGACCAACCGCGTGATGGTGTACCTCGGCGTCATCTCCTACGGCATCTATCTCTGGCACGAGCCGTTCATCGACCGCTATCTCGCCTGGACGAACCTGCGGACGTTCACCGTCTACGGCAGCGACACGCCATTCTCGTGGCACACGTCGCGATACATCAGCGTCCCGTTCTTCTCGATGCTGCTGGCCGTGCTGGCGCTCACGATCGCCGCTGCCTCAATGAGCTGGTTCGCGGTGGAGCGGCCGGTCTTGAAGCTCAAGCGGCTCGGGAGCGCAGGCCGGCCCAGCCAAAGATCTCCCTCGGCCGATCGCTGAACCGCGTGAAGCCATGGGGCCGAGGGCCGCTCATGCTCAGTTGATCGGGGCGACGTAGACCGCAACCTCCGCGCGGTCCCACTCGCGCTGGAGCGTCACGTAGCGCTTGAACCGAGCGGTCCACGGCGGCTTGACGTCGAGCACCCCGTCCTCGAACCCACTCGTGAACTGGCGGGACTTGAACACGTCTGCCGCACTCGCGTCACCGCGCAGACCCGCGGCCAGCACGGCGTACCGCCCCTGGGCGATCGCGGCGCGGCCGAAGGCGGTGAGCTTCAACCGGCCGGCATCCATCTCGTCGGCGATCTCCGCCTTCAACCGGTTCATCTGGGCGTGCTCCTTCATGCCCAGGCCGTGGTGGAACGCCACTTCCGTCAAGCTCGGCGGCGGGTCCAGCGTGTCCTCGCCGATGCGGTACAGGATGCGATACCGCGCGTTCGTCCCGTCGTAGCGCCGGTTCTCACCGAGCTGGCGCACGAGGCCGGGGACGTCGACGACGAACGGAACGCCGCGCCGCTGGAGCTCGGCCATGATCGCGGTGCTGTACGGCTCGGCGAACTGCACGTTGTGAAAGTCGTAGAGCAGGGTGCCGTAACCCTTGAGCCCACCGAGCTGGCTGTCCAGATCACGGACGACCGGGATCGCGTACGAGTCCGCGGTGGGGCCGGCATGCGCGCGGTACGTCGGGAGGTTGAGCACCGCGACGAGCGCGGTGATGCCGACGAAGCTCACCACGAGCACGCCGGCGCGACGGCCCGACGAGAGTTGGAGCACACGTGCCCCGTACGTGGCGAGCGCGGCGAACGTCATGAACGCGGCGACCGGCCAGATCCAACGGAACTGGTGTGGCGCCACCCCGAACACGGTGCGGGGGACCGTCCCCGCGGTGTACAAGCCGACGAGGATCGCGATCGCCGCGGTCGTGACCGCGCGACGAGCCTCGGTATCTCGTCGTCGGCGCGCGTCGCGGGCGCAGATCACGAAGATCGCGGCGATCACCAGCAGGCCGCCGATGGCGAGCGGCAGTGACGGGAGGCTCGCGACCCCGATGCCACCGGGACCGGCGTGCGACCCACCTTCGGCCGGGGCGAACGCGTCGTTGAACGACGGGCGCAGCCACCATGGCGGAAGGGCGAGGACCGTGGCCACCAACCGCGTGCCGCGGTCGAACCCGATCGGCGCCGCGTGGGAAGTGCTCAGGCTCTCGACCAGCCGGGTGATGTTGCCGTCGCCGGGGCCCGTGAACTGCTCCCACACCGGTTGCGCCCAACCCAGCACCACGACGACCGCCGTGACGCTCACGACCCGCCACCAGCTCGCCCGCCGCCCCTTCCTCACCGCGTTGGAGCGCTCGTGCCCGGCCCACCGCCGGCTGGTGAGAAAGTATCCGGCGACGCCCCAGAGCCCGAGCGCCGGCACGAGGTATGCGTAGGTGAGGTGGGTCTCGACGACGAGGCTGCCGACCCCGACCGCCCACGGCAACATGACGAGGTCGCCGCAGCTGAGCGCCCACGTGGCCATCATGAAGAACAGGAAGGGCAGCAACAGGCTGTGCGGCTGCCACGGGTCGTAGAGCAGCTCACTCCCCATGGCCCAGCACATGACCGCGGTCACGAGCATCGCCGCGCTCCCGAGCACCGCTCCCCCGCGCCGGTAGGCGACGACCGCGATCCCGCTGACCGCAGCCAGGTTCAGCAGGGCGCTCCCGATGGCGAGCCCGTCGATCGAGCCGAAGAGCCGCACCGGGACCGCGAGCGCATCGAAGAACAGCGGGCCGGGGTTGTTGATGTCCGTTCCGACGCTCTGCGACGCGGAGGTCCATGTCCCGAGCAGCGGCGGGTGCGACGTGAAGACGTCCCAGGCCCGGATGGAGAAGAACGAGTCGTCGCCGATCGGCACCCAGTGGCGGACGAGCGTCCGGACGGTGGCCACCACGATCGGGAGCAGGGCGGCCCCCAGCGCGATGAAGAACAACAACCGGGATTTCCGGAGGAGATACGCCTCCGTCTGGGGGCTCGGACCTCGGGGCCGCAGCCGCGCCCGCACACGCGCCGCCGCGGCCCGGGGATCTCCGGGCGCAGCACTGACCTCGGGCGAGCCACGGAGCACCGGTTGATTCTAGGGATGACGGGGTACCGTGGCTGGTCGTGACCGCGGGCTTCTCCATCGTCGTACCGCTCTTCAACGAGGAAGAGCGCTTTGCCGAGTACGGCAAGGCCATCGTGGAGTTCGTCGCCGACCAGCCACCCGGCAGCGAGGTGATCTTCGTCGACGACGGCAGCACGGACGGCACCATCCGCGCCGTCGAAGACCTGATCGACGCGAGCCCCGGTCAATCGGTCCGCCTCATGCGGTGCCCGCACGCCGGCAAGGGCGCCGCGGTCGCCGCCGGCCTCCGCGTGGCTGCCGCTCCGTACGCCGGGTTCTGCGATCTCGACCTCTCCACGCCACTCGACCAGCTCGAGCACGTCCTGCACGTCGCGATGCGCTCCCGGGCGCTCGCGGTCGGATCTCGGGACCTCGCCGCCTCGAAGCTGCTCCGCTCCCAGAGCCACTCGCGCGAGACGCTCGGCCGCGCGTACAACCGCCTGCTCCAGGCGACGATCACGCCCGGTGTCGTGGACACGCAGTGCGGAGCGAAGGTGGCCGCGCGTGGCGTGTGGGACGCGATCCTCCCGCACTGCCGGGAGGTCGGGTACGCGTGGGACGCGGAGGTCATCGCCCTCGCGCGCGCCATGCACATCCCGGTGCACGAGGTGCCGATCGAGTGGCGCCACGACGACCGGTCGAAGGTGAATGTCCTGCGCGACGGCGTCGGGATGGTGTGGGCGACCCAGCGCATCTGGCGCAACGTGAGGAGTGCAGTGGCGACCGATAGCGAATCGCCGGCCGCCGGCGAGGTCTTCAACGACGCGAACGCCGAGCTCCTGATGGACGCCGACCGGGACCACTGGTGGTTCCGGAGCAAAGCGGCGTTCGTCTCCACCGGGCTGCGCCGGACCAACTCCGGCGCGCCGGTGGACGGTTGGCTCGTCGACGTCGGCGCCGGATCGGGTGGCGTGACGGCGCTGATCGGTTGGGACCCCGAACGGATGCTGGTCGTCGAGGGCCACGAAGACCTGGTCCGCCAGGCGATGCGCGCCCACGGGCTCGACGGCACGCGCGCGGTGATCGACCGGTTGCCCTTGCGGGACGGCGCGGCGGGCGTCGTCTGCCTGCTCGACGTCATCGAGCACGTCGGGGACACACTCCCGGCGCTGCGCGAGGCCGCGCGGGTGCTGGCGCCCGGCGGTCGGCTCATCGTCAACGTGCCCGCTCACATGTGGCTCTGGAGCTCGGCCGACGAGTTCCTGGGACACGCCCGGCGCTACACCAAGCGCACGCTCCGCCGTGACCTGGAAGCAGCCGGGTTCCGGCCGATCGTGCTGACCCACGTCTTCAGCTGGCTCGTCCTGCCCGTCTGGCTGAAGCGCCGCTTCGCGAGCAGCCAGCAGGCAGAGCTCGGCCTCGACCAGACCTCCCCGCTGCTCGACCGGGTCGCGATGGTGCTCACGCGCCTCGAACGGGGGCTGATCGGCCGGGTGTCGTCCCCACTCGGCACGTCCGTCCTCTGCGTCGCGGTCGCCGAGCGCTGAGGGACCTGCCGGGGCCGGCCACGCCGGCGCGCGCCGCGCTCAGGTACGGACGGGCGGTGTGAAGTCCGGCGGGCCCACGAAGATCGCCGACGGCTGGCCGAGGTTGATCATCCGGATCAATGGCGGCTGGATCTCCTCCGGCACCTGCGGTTGGAACGTCGCCATGAACAGGTTGTTGTCCACGTTCTGGACGAGGTCCGGCAGGCCGGCGGCCGTGAGCTCACGGATCACCTTCTTGCGCAGGCGCTGGTACTCGGCCTGCTGGCGGGCGTTGCGCGGGTCGACCGCGGCGACCTCGACCACCCCCGGCTTCGCGCGCCAGATGTCGATGTCGCGCTGACCGACCGAGAGATGCACGACCGCGGTCGAGTCCTTCGCGTCCATCACCCGGTCCTTCGTGACGATCGCGCCGTAGACGTCGGGGAGGCCCACCTTGAAGCCGGACCGCTCGAGCTCGTTGAGCAGGCCGTAACCAGGTCCACCGATGTTGACCGGGTCCACCCAGGTCACCTGGTAGCGACCGTGGGGCCCGCCGCCCGGCACCGTGCCGTTGTCGAGCGCGCGCACGGTCGGTCGCACCAGCTCACCGAGCACCTCGGAGACCTTCGGGTCCGGTGACTCGACGACGGTGGAGTCGATGGTGAACAGCACGAGCGCGAGGACGAGGACTCCACCAAGGGTGGCGACGCCGATCCGGGCGAGCTTCGGCCGGGCCCCCGCTTCGACCCGCGGCGCGATGAACGCCACGACCGTCCACCCGACCGCGACGAGCATGAGCGCGGTGACGGCCCACGACCAGAGCACCAGGTAGAACCACAGGTACCCGAAGATCCGGCTCATCGAGATCAGCGACAGGACGAGCGTCGCGCCGAGCATCACGTCGAAGCGGACGAGGACCGACTCACGGATGCGCCACGCGGCGACGGCCGACACCGCCCATCCGACGAGGAACAGGGCGCCGGGT
Organism: Acidimicrobiia bacterium; assembly: GCA_038252255.1. GTDB lineage: Bacteria > Actinomycetota > Acidimicrobiia > IMCC26256 > JAENVU01 > Chersky-806. Next base: position 54,660 of record JBBSAM010000007.1, read on the forward strand.
ATCCCCGAGCCACGCATCCCGTCCTGCTGGGCGATCAGGCGCCAGGGGTTGAGGTGGACGAGGAAGATCCGGATCCCCTCCCCCATCCCGATGGGAGTCTCCGGGGGCTGGGTGAAGTGGTTGTAGATGATGTCGAGGTTGCCGGGGTTGTTCGAGAGCTGCTGGATCACCGCGGGGATCCACAGCACGACGAGGAGCGCGGCGGCGAACAGGCTCCAGCGGATGATCCGCTTCCTCGCGTCCCGGTCCGCGCGTTGGAGGTACGCGGAGCGCACCACGGACACCGCGCCGACCGCACCGAGCCCGAGCACCAGGCCCACGTACGAGATGTGCGTCTGCATGCAGAAGTTCCCTGCGAGCACGGCCACGGGCAGCATCGCGAAGTCGTCGCACAGGATCGACCACACCGCGACGATGAACACCAGCCACCAGACGACGGGCAGGTACGGGTTCCACGGCTGGGTCAGCACCTCGGGCCCGTAGAAGCGCATGAGCACCGCGATGGCGGCGGCCATCCCGAAGAGGAGCCCGATACCGCCGCGCCGCCTGGTCATCCAGAGAACGACACCGATCGCGAGCACGTTGAGCGCCGTGGTCGCGGCCTCCATGGCCCACGCCGTGCCGCCGGAGATCTTGTAGAACGGCCAGAGCGCCCAGAAGCTGATCGGCCCGGGGTGGCTTCCCTGCACCACGAGGTTCCCGATCCGGCCGGGCAGCCCGATGAGCGGCGGGTGGCTGCTCGCCACGTCACGGATGCGCAGCTCGGTTTGGGCGAGGTCCAGGACGGGGAACCACCGGGGCCGGGCCAGCTCGACGACGGCGACGACGAACGGAACCGCGATCAGGACCCACAGGCCCACCGCGGCCCACCAGGCGGGACGGATCGTCGCGGCGCGCGGCGGTCCGGATGCCCCGCCGGCGACCGGCTCGGTGCCGATCGCGCCCCCGGAGCCCTCTCCGGTGGCCTCCACGTCCCCGACCGACACCCCGGAACCAGATGAGGGTGCCATCGGGGCGAAGTATACGGGCGGGTCCCGCCGGTTCCCGGGCGCTGCGAGCGGGCTCGGGCGACGCGTGGTACGCCCGGAACGGCCCTGGTAGCGTGCCGCGCCCATGTGTCGCGCTCGGGGGACCGCGTCCTTCCGGGTCGCTCCGGTTTCCAGCCGACGTGGCCGCTCCACGTGGCCTCGGGGCATCCGATGACAGCGAAGCCGTGACGACCAGCCTTTCGACCGAGGAACGGGGGAGATGACCGCGACACCAGCGCCGACCGAGGTCGGTCGCGTGGAGGCGAGCCGGACCCGCCTCGTCCTGCTGAGCTTCCTGATGCTCTTCGTCGAGCTCGCCCTGATCCGCTGGACGGGCTCGAACGTCGTCTACCTCTCCTACTTCTCGAACTTCGTCCTGCTCGGCAGCTTCCTCGGGATCGGGCTCGGGTTCCTCCGGGGCGAGCGCCGTCCCGACCTGTGGCCGTTCGCCCCCGTCGCGCTCGCGGCGCTCGTCTTCTTCGTGCGCTTCTTCCCGGTGAAGATCAACAGCGGCGGCGGCGAGTTCCTGTACTTCGGCGAGCTCCGAACCTCGGGGCCGCCCCGCCAGCTCGTGCTCGCGGTGATCTTCATCGTCGTTGCCGCGGTGATGACGTTCATCGGCCAGGGTGTGGCGCGGACGTTCGTGAAGTTCCCGCCGCTGCAGGCCTACAAGCTGGACCTCATCGGAAGCGTCGCCGGCATCGTCGGGTTCTCGGCGCTGTCGTTCCTCCGGGCTCCGCCGCTGGCGTGGGGCGCCGTGGTCGTGGTCGTGATGCTCGCGCTCGAGGCACCCCGGTTCACGCTGACCGGCGCGCTCCAGGTTGGTGGCGCGCTCGCGATCCTCGTCGTGCTCGGCTTGGAGACGTTCAGCGCGGGGACGAGCTGGTCGCCGTACTACAAGATCTACGCGCGCCCCTCGCAGGAGGTCTCCGGCGCCCTGCTCGTGGACGTGAACGGGCTCCCTCACCAGGCCTACTTCCCCGCCGTCGGCCCCAAGGGCTACACGAACCCCGTCTACAACCTGACCTACGACAGCATCAAGGGCCACAAGCTCGACAACGTGCTCGTGATCGGCGCCGGCGGCGGGAACGACGTCGCCGTCGCGCTCCGGCGCGGCGCGAAGCACGTCGACGCGGTCGAGATCGACCCGCGGCTGTACGACCTCGGCAAGTCGCGCCACCCCGACCACCCGTACTCCGACCCCCGTGTCAGTGCGCACATCGGCGACGGCCGCGCGTTCCTCGAGGGCACCGACAACAAGTACGACCTCATCGTCCTGGCGCTTCCCGACTCGTTGACGCTCGTGTCGGGCAACTCCGCGCTGCGGCTCGAGAGCTTCCTGTTCACCAAGGAGGCGTTCGAGGCGGCCCGCGACCATCTCAAGCCGGGCGGCGTCTTCTCTCTCTACAACTACTACCGCACCAAGTGGCTGATCGACCGGTACGCGGGCACCGCACAGGAGGTCTTCCACCGCACGCCGTGCGTGCTCGGGCTCGGGCCGAAGGCAGACCTGGCCGTCCTCGTCGTGAGCAAGGACACCTCGGCGTACCACTGTGGCGCCAACGGGACCTGGAAGCCCACGGGAGCAGTCGTGAAGCCGGCGACCGACGACCATCCGTTCGCGTATCTCAAGACGAACTCGATCCCGAGCGTCTACTCGGTGACGATGGCGATCATCCTCGCGGTGTCGATCGGGCTGATCCTCCTCGCCCTGTACCCGTGGGGCGCGGGCCTCGGGCGCGAGGTCAAGTCCATCTTCCGCTACACGGACCTGTTCTTCATGGGCGCCGCGTTCCTGTTGCTGGAGACCAAGAGCGTGGTGCAATTCGCGTTGCTGTTCGGGACCACATGGTTCGTCAATGCGCTCGTGTTCCTCGGCGTCCTCTTGAGCGTGCTGCTCGCGGTCGCCGTCTCGAAACGGGTCACGTTCAAGCAGCCGGCGCGCCTCTACGCCCTCCTCCTGATCGGCCTGGTGGTCGCGTGGCTCATCCCGGCCGACAGCCTGCTCTCCCTGGCGATCCTCCCCCGCTTCGTCGCCGCCTCGACGCTCGCGTTCTTCCCGATCTTCATCGCGAACCTGATCTTCACCCAGCGCTTCAAGGACGTCGCGGGCTCGGGGACGGCCTTCGGTGCCAACCTGTTGGGCGCAATGGTCGGCGGGATCCTCGAGTACACCGCGCTCATCACCGGCTACCGCGCGCTGCTCATCCTCGTGGCGGCGCTGTACGGACTCGCGCTGCTGTTCGGGCGCCAGCACCTGGGTGTGCGACCGGGCGACGGCGAGCCGGTCGGTGACGGCGCCGGCGACGGTGCGGGCGCCCTCGCCGGCGCCGCCTCGGGCCCGTCGGCCCATCCCGCACCTGCGTCGTGAAGAGGCTGAAGAACCTCTCCTCCCGCCAGAAGACCGCGCTCGTGATCATCGGGTTCGGTCTGCTGCTCGCCCTGCCGCTGCGCGGCCTGCTCCGGGCACAGGGCCCGCCGATGGAAGAGGGCTTCATGCTCGTCTTCCCCGAGCGGGTCCTGCACGGCGATCTCCCGAACAAGGACTTCCTGCATCTCTACGGGCCCGGCAGCCTGTGGGCCCTCGCGGCGGTCTACAAGGTGTTCGGGGTCCAGCTCCTGAACGAGCGGCTGTTCGCGCTCGGACAGCAGATCAGCATCGTGCTCGGCATGTTCGGCCTGGCCCGGTTCTGGGGCCGGACGATCGCGCTGTTCTGCGGCGTCATCGCGCTCGTCATCATCGTGCCGCCGATCGGGCTCACCGCGCTCGCGTGGGTCGGCGGCGTGGGGCTCGGGCTCCTCGCGCTGCTCGCGACCCTCGTCGCCCGGAAGCGGGCCGCGCCCGAGAGCACACGGGGACTCGGCTGGGCGGTGGTCGGTGGCGTCCTGGCCGGCTGCGCGCTGCTGTTCCGCCTGGACCTGGTGGTCGCGGTCGGGCTCGCGACCCTCGCCGCGGCCTGGGGCACGTCCCGGCGGTTCAAGGTGCGGTTCGGCACGGGACTCATGGTCGGAGTCGTCGGCTACCTCGTCCATCTCGCCACCGCGGGCCCGTACACGGTCTTCAAGGGCATGGTGCTCGACCCCGTCATCTACCTGCGCGGTGGCCGGCGGCTCCCGGTACCACCCCCGTGGGACCACCTCGACGGCTTCCTGCAGCGGTCCGGCAACTACATGCCGAACCACTGGCCCGTTCCCGCACTCACCACGTCCGCTCAGCTCACCGTGTGGTTCTACCTGCTGCTGCTCTCGGTCGCGTTCCTCCTCTTCGTGGGGATCCGGGGTGTGCGCAGGGACCGGACCCGGTTCCAGTCCCGCGTGGTGCTCGCGGTTGCGCTGTTCAGCCTTGGGCTGGTGCCGCAGGGCCTGCAGCGGGTGGACTCAGCGCACTTCGCCTGGGTGAGCTGCGTGCCGTTCGCCTTCGTCCCCGTCGCCGTGCTCGAGCTGTGGCGCGCCCGTTCACCGAACAAGTCGTACCGGCGCCAGGCGATCCTGAGCGGTGGCGGCGCGATGCTCGTGATGCTGCTCGCGATCCCCCAGTTCACGGGCTGGGCGTACACGGACTACGTGGCGCAGACGTTCGACCGGCACCGCCTCGTGTTCCCGATCGAGCGGAACGGACGCACCTTCTACTACGGCCGGCTGGAAGTCGCGCGGGCGGCGCGGGAGATGCTGGCGAAGGTCCCGCAGATCGCGAAGCCCGGCGACCGGCTCTTCGTGGGCACCACCGACCTGCGCAAGACCCCGGTCTCCGAGGCGTACCTGTACTACCTGCTCCCCGAGTACCCGCCGGCGACCTATTACATCGAGATGGATCCGGGAGTGGCGAACGCCAAGGGCTCGCGCCTGGCGTCGGACCTTCGCTCCGCCGACTTCGCGATCCTGTCGGGCGCGTGGAACGACTGGGACGAGCCCAACGACTCCCGCAAGTTCGGCTCCCCCGAGCCCAACCGGGTGCTCGCCCGGGACTTCTGCCTCGTCGGCTCGTACGGCGTCTACCGCACCGGCGACCCGCTCTACGAGCTGCTGAAGAAGCGGCCGAAGGGCGAGCCCTGCCCGCCCGGCACCACGAAGCCGCACCCCAAGGGCATCTAGCCCCGCCCCCCGCTCAGCTCGAGCGCTTGAGCCGCAGGTTGCGCCACCGGTCGCGGATGCCCCACCACGTCACGAGGCTCATCTCCTCGATCATGGCGCTGAACGGCATCTTCGAGTAACCGCGGACACGGTCGGTGAACGTGATCGGGATCTCGACGATCCGCCCTTCGTGGCACTTCACTCGGTACGTGAGCTCCATCTGCCAGCCGTAGCCCTTGGACCGGCTGCTCTCGTAGTCGATCGCCTTGAGGATGTCCGGCCGGTAGGCCCGGAAGCCGGCGGTGGTGTCCTTCACGTCGGTTCGCAGCATGAAGCGCGTGTAGAGGTTCCCGTACTTCGACAAGGCCCGCCGGCGCCAGGGCCAGAACGGGATCGCACCGCCGGGCACGTAGCGCGAGCCGATCGAGACGTCCGCGCCCTTCTCGATCTCCGCCACCAGCTGGGGCAGCACCGCGGGATCGTGCGAGAGGTCGGCGTCGATCTGGACGACCACGTCGTAGCCCCGCGCGATGCCGACCGTGAAACCGGCCCGGTAGGCCTCGCCGAGACCCCGCTTGGCCGGGCGCCGGAGCACCTCGACGTGACCGACGGCGGTGCCCACCCGTTCCGCGAGGTCGGCGGTCCCGTCCGGGCTGTTGTCGTCGAGCACGAGGATGTCCGCGTCCGGGAGCGCGGCCCGCACCCGGTGCAACAGCTCTTCGATGTTCAGGGCTTCGTCGTATGTAGGCGTGCAGACCAGGACTCGCGTCACGAGGCGCTCTGCTCGCGACGTCTGGCGGCGGCGGCATCAATGGCCTCACGCGGCAGGACCGGCGCGTCACGGCCGGTGCGGGCGCCGTTCGGGGACTTCGCCACGGCCTCCTCGTGGTACTCGTCTTCCACGTTCACCGACCACACGTCGTGGTGGGCGCCGAAGATGTTCTCGACGGACAGCATCGCGGTGAACATCGAGTGGTCCTGGTTGTTGTAGCGGTGCATGCCGTTGCGGCCGACCGGGTAGACGTTCGGGCAGTTCTCGGCGATCCAGCGGCGCATGACCTCGACGTTCTCCACGTAGTACTCGTCGTAGACCGGGTACGCCTTGGGCATCCGCACCACGTAACCGGCTTCCACCTTCGACGCGTCACCGAGGCCGAGCCGCTCGAGCTCACGTTTCGCCTGCTCGACCAGCTCGGCGTCGGGCTTCGTCCACATCGAGTCGCCCTCGTTCACGAAGAACTCGAGCCCGAGGCACGCCCGGCCTTCCTTCACCAGGTACGGCGACCACGAGCCGAAGTTCTGGATGCGCCCCACCCCGACCCCGGGATCGTGGATGTAGATCCAGTTGTCCGGGAACGAGTACTCCTGCGGCAGCACCAACGCGACGGTGATGAAGTCCCGGTAGGTGAGACCGTCCGCGGCCTTGATCACCTCGGGCGGCGCCGGCGGGTCCATCGCCTTCAACAACGCGCCCATCGGCATCGACGAGATCACGTTCGCGCACTCGTACGTCGCGGGCAGGCCGTCGGTCTCGGCCGTGACCGACACCGCGCGACCACCTTCGAGGCGCACACCCGTGACCTTCGAGTCGAACACGATCTTCGTTCCGGCATCGCTGACGAGCGCCGCGGCCTTCTCCCACATCTGGCCCGGCCCGTACTTCGGGTAGTTGAACTCCTCGATCAGGCTCGTGGTCTGCTCGGTCCGGTCACGCTTGTTCTTGATCCGCTTCGGCGTGAGCGCGTCGATCCCGGCGCGCATCAGCGACATGTCCTTGACCCGCTGCGCACCGAAGTCCGAGGTGATCTCCGTGGCGGGGACCCCCCAGAGCTTCTCGGTGTAGGTCTTGAAGAAGTGTTGGTAGAGCCGCCAGCCGAACCGCGCCACGAAGAAGCCCTCGAGGTTGGACTGGTCCTTCGGCGGCTTCGCCCGCGCCGCCGCATACGAGGCGATGCACCGGGTCGCTTCGACGGGACCCAGGTTCTTCAGCGCGTTCAGCGGGACGAGCGGGTAGTCGTAGAGCTTGCCCTTGTAGAGGATCCGGCTCATCCGGGGGCGCTGGAGGAATTCGTCCTCGCCCAGGATCTCGAACCAGAGATCGTCGACCGGCGTGACCTTGGTGAAGAAGCGGTGCCCGCCGATGTCGAACCGGTACCCGTCCCGCTCGACCGTCCGGCTGATGCCGCCCACGATGGAGTCCGCCTCGAGCACCGTCGAAGCCGCGCCGCGCTTGGAGAGCATGTACGCCGCCGTGAGACCGGCGGGTCCGGCTCCGATGATGACGACGGGATCGGGCAGGCTCACCGATTCCCCTTGGCTGCGCTTGGCACGATCCGGACCCCGTGAGCGTGGATGCTTTCGGACATTTCGAAACCCCGGAATCCTACTTCGCCACCCCTTCCGAGCCCCAGACGGGGAAACGACGCGGGCGCGGCCCGGGACCCCGGAGCCTCCGGGGTTGTCCCCATCCCGGTCATGGATCGAAACGATTCAGGCCCATGAACTCGTAGATCGTGTCGTCGGGGAAGACCAGGCCCTCGTTGTGGGGCCGGGCCTTGGCCAGCAGGGTCAGGGACTGCTCGCACTTCCCACCGAACGTCCGGTAGTTCGGCGACGACACGAACCAGATCGTCCGGCCCGCCCCGCTCTGCAGGAGGCGCTGGGTGAAAGCGTCCACCGACGCCTTCGCGTTGCGGTCGGCGTAGTCGACCCAATCCACGAACTTCGGCGACTGGAGGTTCGGGAACGCGACCTGCTGGAGCCCGAGCCGGGCCGGCAGGAGCCGCGAGGCGTCCGGGCCGAGCTGGTCCGGGCAGTAGACGACGATGTCACCGCGCTTGGCGCCCGCGGTGATCTTGTCGGCGACCTGCGACGCCTGCGTGCGGTTCGTGATGACGTTGCGGACCCCGCCGACGAAACCGACCGCGACGATGAGCACGACCAGCGCGTAACGGATCCGGCGATCGCCGAGCACCGTGATGCCAAACGCGACCGCGAGCGCGAACAACGGGTACATCACCGCCGCGTACCGGGACTGGAAGCCGGTCCCGGCCACGAAGGAAAGGGTCAGCCCGCCGACGAGAGTCGCGGCACCGATGAACCACTCCCATCGCACGCCGGGGACCGTCTGCAGATCGAGCTCGATGTAGCGCGTGTCGCGCGCGCGGCCGAACAGGCCCAGCAGCGCGAGCAGCACGAGTGGCAGAACCAGCGTCCAACCTTCGATCATCCGGCCACCGGAGAAGTCGATGATGCCGAGCGCGGCGTTGGTCGGCGGGCTCGTCGGCGTGTCCCACGGCGTACCCGTGTGCTTCATCTGGTAGAGGAACGCGGGCATCCACGGGACGAACAACAGCCCCGCGGCACCAAGGGCGACCAGCAGGAGGATCGCGGTGCGGCGGGCCTGGCCCCCGCTGCGCCACGCGACCCAGATCTGGGATGCCGCGAACGCGCCCACGAGGAAGAACGCCCAGTACTGCGTGTAGAGCAGCGCCGCGGTGAGGACGGCCACCGAGAGGAACGGCAGGAAGCTCGGCTTGCGCACCGCCCACCACACCGCGAGATACGCGAGCAGCACGAGCACCATCGTGAGCATGTACATGCGGGTCTCGGTCGAGTACCGGATCGCGTACGGCGACGAGGCGACGACCAGCAGCGCAGTCCACCCCGCCCAGCGCGACCGGGCCGGGTCTCCCCCGCCCAGCCGGCGGCCGGCGAGGTACGCCAGCGGCAGCATGATGACGCCGAGCACCCCGGACAGGGCCCGCACCGCGGCGTCGCTCGAGCCGAAGATCCGGATCCAGTAGTGCAGCAGCAGGTAGTAGAGGGGCGGCGCGCCGTCGCGCTTCAATGCGCCCTCGAGACCGGAGAGCGGCACCTTCGCGATGTTGACGGTGAGGGCCTCGTCGAGCCAGAGATCCGACTTCGTCACGAACCGCAGTGCAACGGCGACCGCGAGCACGCCCGCGATGAAGATCCCGACGACGAGCGCGTGAGACCGCGCGCCGTCTCCAGCAGCTGGAGCGGGCGGGTGAGGCGCCTCGGGCGTGGGCGCGGCAGGGTCGAGCTTCATCTGCACACCGGGGGCGACATCCTAGCGGTGGGCCTCAGCCGTGGATCTGCGGTACGACCTCGGCGACGAAGCGCTCGAGACTCTCGCTCGACGGGTAGTCCCGGAACCACAGGACGAACTCCGAGCACCCGGCATCGACGTAGCCCTGCACCTGCTCCGCCACCTGGTCCGGAGTCCCGACGAAGTTGTCGCGGATGTAGTCCTCGTGCGGGGTCCGGCCCCACAGCTGGCCACCGCTCGGGGAGTCGAGCCAGGCGTCGCGGTCCGAGTCGTTGTCGAACAGCCGGCAGTCGGGCCCGTGGGTGCGCACGATGGAGCCGAAGTCCCGACCGGCCCGCTCGCAGTGCTCCTGGAGCACCTTGGACTTGTGCACGAACTGGTCCAGGCCCACCTGCCAGTTCGTCGCATCGGCATGCTGCGCCGCGATCCGCAGGGTCACCTTCTCGCCGCCGCCCCCGACCCAGATCGGCGGCCGGGGCTCGCGGATCGGCTTCGGGTCGCAGTACGCACCCTTGAAGTGGAGGTGCTCGCCGTCGAAGGTCACCGTCTCCTCGGACCACAGCCGCGGGATCACGGTGATCGTCTCTTCGAGGATCGCCAGCCGCGTCCTCGCCGACGGATAGTCGTAGCCGTACGCCTCGTACTCACGCTCGTACCAGCCGGCGCCGAGCCCGAGGATGAGCCGACCGTTGGAGAACACGTCGATGCCGGCCGTCTCCTTGGCGAGGAGGCCGGCGTTGCGGTAGGCGGAGCACGTCACCAGCTGGCCGAGCTCGATCTTCGTGGTGACCTGTGAGAGCGCGGCCAGCGTCGTGAACGCCTCGAAGCAGTGCGTCGGCTCCCGGCGCGGCACCGTCTCGACGTGGTCGTAGACCCACAGGTGGTCGTAGCCCACGCGCTCGGCGACCTGCGCGAGCTCCACCGACCGCGCCCACGCGTCGGCGGCGCCCCAGCCCGTGTACTCGAGCTTCCAGCCCTGGGGCACGAACGCGCCGTAGCGCAGCGTCACTTGAAGTCCCAGTACTGGATCTCCACCATCATCGGCAGCAGGTACCCCACGTAGATGGAGGTGATCGCGAGCATGCCGTGGTCCTCGGTCTTCTTGTCGATGACGTCCACGCGGTCGTCGTGCGCTTGGCGGGCCTTGGCCTTCGCGAGGACGTCGTCGAGCTCGGCCTCGGTACCGACGGAGAGACCGAAGTGATCGAGGCGCGGCGCGGTCATCGGCGCGTCGTCGGCGATGAGGAACACGAACTGCTCGATGGCGTGCACGCCGAAGACGAGCTTGCGGCGGTCGACAGTCTCGGTGGGGAGCTCGACCCAGCCGAACACGTCGCCGTAGAAGTCGCAGAGCTGCCGGCGGCCTGCTTCGTCGAGCAGGTCCGCGGGGACGCTCATCGCGACGTGGTTGAAGCGCGGCTTGCGCAGCTCGGTGCTCATGCGCCCCTCGGTGCGACCATGACCTTGCCCGAGATCTCCCCCGCGCCCAGCATCTCGATGGCGCCGAGCAGGCCGCCGAGATCGACGTCCGTCGGGTCGACGAGCAGGTCGCGGGGGAACTCCGGCCGGCTCAGGAGCTCGAGCGCGCGTTCGAAGCCGTCCGCGTCGTAGCAGAACGCCCCGGTGATCACGAGCTCGTTCAGCAGGATGCGGCTCGGGTCGAAGCGCGGCGGCTTGACGCCCGCGCCCACGAGCACCAACCGCCCGGTCCGCTTGAGCTGGCCGAGGCACTGCTCCATGGCCGGAGCGTGGCCCGAGCACTCGAGCGCGACGTCGAACGGCTCGTCCACCAGCCGGTTCGGTGAGCGCGGCGTGACGAGCTCGTCGGGCGTGACGCTGCGGGCGCCGAGCTGCTCCCCGAGCTTCCGGCGGACGGGCGACGGCTCGCTCAACACGATGTCGCTGACGCCGAGCTGGACCAGCGCCGCGATCGTGAGCGTGCCGATCGGGCCGCCGCCGGTGACGAGCACCCGCTCACCGGGGCGGACCTCGCCCCGGGAGATGCCGTGGAGCGCTACGGCCAGTGGCTCGGTGAGCGCGGCGTGGCGCATCGACAGGCCGTCGGGCAGGCGCAGCAGCTCCGCGGCCGGGACCTTGATGTAGTCCGCGAACGCTCCCTGGAAGCCGCCGCCTTCGCCCACCGCGTTGCGACCGGAGCAGAGGCTCGGCCGTCCGGCGAGGCAGAGCTCGCACTCGCCACAGCGCACCGACGGGCCCCCGACCGCGGCGTCGCCGACCGCCCAACCGGTCACGTTCGGACCGACCGCGGCGACCGTCCCCGTGTACTCGTGGCCGCCCACCGAGTTCGGCTGGCCCCAGCCCTCCAGCACGAAGTGGATGTCCGACCCGCAGACGCCGCAGTGGCTGACCCGGAGCAGCACGTCGTCCGGGCCGGGCTCGGGGACCGGGTAGTCCTCGACCTCGACCCGCCGATCACCTTTGTAGACGGCCGCCCGCATGGTTGCGGGGAGCGCTTCCCCCATGCGCGAAGCGTCGCCCAAACCTGACACGCACGTCAAGGTTGCCCACCCCCCACCGGTTTTGGCGTCAGTAGGGCACCTCTGCGGGTCCCTACTGACGCCAAAGCTGGATTGGATTCAGGTGTAGCGGGGGTCGAGCTCGGTTTCGAGGGTGTCGGCGCCGGCTAACGCCCAGAGGTAGTAGGTGTCGGAGCCGGGCGCGGCGACGACGGGATGCCAGCCCGACGTGATCCGCTCGATGCGACCGTCGCGCACGACGACCGCCCGCTCGTCGTCGTCGGACTCGGAGCGCATCTGCAGGCCGAAGCCGTCGGGCGGGTCGAACCGGTAGAGGTAGATCTCCTCGTGCTCGTGGCGGTGCGGCGGGTAGCTCGACCAGAGACCGGGCGGGTTGAGCGTCTCGCCCACGATCAACGGCCCCGAGTCCACGTACGTGCGAACGCGACGGAGCGTCGCTCCCTCGCCGCGCTCCTCGTCCACCACGTCCTCCGGCGCGATGAGCCGGCTCGGGATCGCGCGTGACTCCTGCCGCCAGACGATCGTGGCGCGCAGATCGCCGTGCAGCTCGAACGTGGTGTCCCGGCCGACGAGTGCGGACCAACCCGCGCCCTCGAACACGTCGTCCCGGCCCTCGACGTGCGTTCCTTCGTCGCCCACGGTCAGCCCGCCCACTCCACCTTCGATCAGCACCCACGCCACGCCGTCGCGCAGGTCGCCCCGCACCGGCCCGTCGACCCGCGCCGCACCGAGCCGCCCGTCCGGACCGGGTTCGAGCAGCCGATCGACCCGACCGGCGGTTCCCGCCGTCAGCGTGAGGGGCATGAGCGCATCGTAATAACGTGAGCCTGCAGTCGTTGAGGGGGGATGTCATGTCCGCAGACCTGGTGATCCGGGGCGGGACCGTGGTCGACGGGACCGGTGCGCCCGGCCGGCGCGCCGACGTCGCGGTGACCGACGGGACGATCTCCGGGATCGGCGACGGGCTCGACGGGCATCGAGAGCTCGACGCCTCGGGGCAGATCGTCTCCCCCGGCTTCATCGACATCCACTCCCACTACGACGCGCAGGTGTTCTGGGACCCCGCGCTCACCCCCTCGAGCTTCCATGGCGTCACGAGCGTCGTGGCCGGCAACTGCGGGTTCTCGATCGCGCCGTGCCGGCCCGAGCACCGCGCGCTCCTCGCCCGCACGCTGCAGCACGTCGAGGACATGAACCTGGCCACGCTCGAAGCGGGGATCCCCTGGGACTTCGAGACGTTCCCGCAGTACCTCGACTCCGTCGCGCGCCACGGCACCGCGCTCAACTACGGCGTGTACGTGGGTCACACCGCGGTGCGGCTCTTCGTGATGGGTGAGGACGGCTACGAGCGCGAGACGCCCACCGACGCCGAGCTGGCACAGATGCAAGCGGTCGTGCGCGACGCGATGAACGCCGGGGCGATGGGCTTCGCGACGAGCTCGTCGGCGACGCACAACGGCGACGGCGGCCGTCCCGTCCCGAGCCGGCTGGCGTCCCGCGCCGAGCTGGAAGCGCTGCTCGAGCCGTTGCACGACCTGAACAAGGGTGTGGCCGCCCTGCTACCGGGCGAGCGCATCAAGCATGCCGACGTCCACGAGATCCAGCAGCGGCTCGGGCGTCCACTCACCTGGACCGCGCTGCTCACGATCAAGGGCTTCCCCTGGCACGAGGACATCATCCGCGACAACGACGCGGCCCGCGCCGGCGGCGGCGAGGTCTGGCCGCAGGTGTCGGTGCGCCCGCTGGTGTTCCAGATGAACCTGCGGGAGCCGTTCACGTTCAACATGGCGCCCGCGTTCGCCGAGCTGATGGCCGAGCCCGACGCGGTGAGGCTCGAGCGCTACGCCGATCCGGCCTGGCGGGAGAAGGCGGTAGCCGACCTCAACAACAAGGCCTTCCTCCGCCCGAACTGGGACTCGCTGGAGGTGGCCGAGAGCACGGCGCACCCCGAGCTCATCGACCGGCGCGTCGCCGATATCGCGACCGAGCGTGGCTGCACTGCCCTCGACGTGATGCTCGACACGTCCCTCGACGAGAACCTCGAGACCCGCTTCCGCTCCGTGCTCGCCAACAACGATCCGGAGGCGATCGCCTGGCTCCTCGGCCGGGAGGGTGTGCTGCTCGGCCTCGCGGACTCGGGCGCGCACGTCAGCCAGCTGTGCGACGCGTGCCTCCCCACCGACCTCCTCGGCAACTGGGTGCGCGAGCGCGACGTCATCTCGCTCGAGCGGGCGGTGCACAAGCTGACCGGCGAGCCTGCCGGCGTCTTCGGTCTCGACCGTGCCGCTGGTGGACGCGGGCTGTTGCGCGAGGGGATGGCGGCGGACATCACCGTGTTCGACGCCGACACCGTCGCCCCCGGACCGTTGCGCCGCATCCACGACTTCCCCGCCGGCGGCGAGCGCCTCACCGCCGATGCGCCCGAGGGCATGACCCACACCCTCGTGAACGGCGTCCCCATCCGGGTCGACGGCGAATCCGTGCCCGACGGCCTCGCCGCCCGCCCCGGCCACGTCCTCCGCTCCTGAGCCCCGAGCCCCGAGCCCCGCGACCCTTCCCCCGTTCGTGCCATTCGGGTCCCCTGGGGAACGGTTCGGCACAAACGCAGGGGGGTCTGGGGGGTCGCGTACGATCCGGCGATGCCTGCGGCCGGTGACTCGCCTGGACGTGCGCTCGTCACGGGGGCGACGGGATTCGTCGGCGGCCACATGGTGCGGCGCCTGGTGGCCGACGGGTGGACCGTCGATGCACTGGTCCGCGATCCCGCGGCCGCGCTACCGGACGGTGTGCGTTCGCACGAGATCCCGGAGCCGATCGACGCGCTCATCTCCCTGGTCGCCGACATCGGTCCGACCGTGTGCTTCCACCTGGCCACGGCCTTTCGGGGCGTCCACACTCCCGAAGACATCGAGCCGATGGTCGTCGCGAACGTCGGGTTCGGCACCGCGCTCGCCGAAGCGGTGAGCCAGGCGGGTGGTTGCATGTTCGTGAACACCGGGACCGTGTGGCAGCACTACGACGCCCGCGCCTACAGCCCGGTGTCGCTCTACGCCGCGACGAAGCAGGCCTTCACCGACGTGCTGCGCTACTACGAGGAGGTCGCGGGACTGCCGGTCGTGACGCTCGAGCTCACGGACACCTACGGGCCCGGAGACCCACGACCCAAGCTGCTCCCAATCCTCCTGCGCGCCGCTCGCGAGGGAACGCAGCTCCAGATGACGGACGGCACGCAGCTGATCGACCTCCTGCACGTCGACGACGCGGTACGTGCGCTCCTCGCGACCGCGGCCGGTGCTCCGGGCCGGACCTACGGCGCGTCCGGCGGCGAGACCTTGACGCTGCGCGAGCTCGTCGCGCGATTCAAATCAGTCACCGGGCTCACCGTCGACGCGCAGTGGGGTGCACGCGCCGCCCGACCGCGGGAGATGACGCGGCCATGGATTGTGTCGGACCCACCCCCGGGCTGGGCACCGGAGGTCTCGCTCGACGACGGGATCCGCGCGCTGCTCTGACGGGTCGTCGATCAGTCGAGCGCGGGCGGGTAGGGCCGGTTGGCGCGTGGCCGCGTGATCTCGAAGAAGCCGGGCTCACGGGAGATCACCTGGACGGCGTCCCAGAGCCGGACGGCGGCGTCGCCGACGGGGGCCGGGGCCATCACGGGGCCCTTGAAGCCGTGCGGTGGATCGTCACCGACCACGATCGTCGGGGTCTGGGTCTTCGGCCCGCCGAACGCGTAGGCGATCTCCATCGCCTCGACGATCGGCTCGTCCCACTTCTCGTCGTCGGCCGCCTCGACGAGATCGGCATCGAGCCCGGCGGCCGCCAGGCACTCCGAGAGGAGCGGCTCGTCACGCACCGCTCCACGGGCGAAGAACCGGCGGCCCCACTCGGTGAGGAGCGCGTCGACCGCGCCCTCGCCGGCCCGGGCCCGGGCCGCCTCGAAGATCCGGAGCATCCGGTGCGACAGCGCATGCGCCGCGATCGCGGCCTCGCGACGCTCCTCCGGCATGGTGGGCGCCACGCCGTAGTCGTCGCGGATCTCGAGGCAGAACGACCGCCAGGTCACGGCCAGATCACGGTGCGGTGCCACTTCCTTGATCCATCGAGTGGTGATCCACGCCCAGGGGCAACTGGGGTCCACGAACACCTCGACGCTCGTCACACCAGAAGGCTATCGATCCTGGCGGAGGTCCCACGTGAGCATGACGTGGGTGGAGCGCTCGTCGATGCCGGTTGCTTCGTAGGTCGCGAGCGCGGCCACGTTGCCGGCGTCGGTGAGCACCCACATGCCGTAGCAACCATGCGAGACGGCGAGATCCCGCAGCGCCGTCACGAGCTCCCTGCCGATGCCGCGCCGCCGGAACGCCTCGTCGACGGCCAGCTCGTACAGGAACATCTCCGTGCCCTTGTCCGGATGGGTGATCTCGACCCCGCTCACGAACCCGACCGGCGCGCCGGCCTCGTAGGCGATGAGCAGGTGGTGACCTTCGGAGTCGAGGAATCGCTGCGAGATCCGGGCCGTGGCCGGCGCGTCGAACAAGGGCGATGCGGCGACGACGGCGGCGACGTTCCCCGCGCCGATGCTCCGGATGTCCATGGCGGCAGCCTCCCGCTCAGCGACCGGAGGCGGGTGGCGTCCGGCCGATACGCACGAACGCCTCGTCGGGGGTGTCGCGCACGTCCTTGTAGATGTGGTGCACGCACGGCTCACCCGGATGCTCGGGCGGGAATTCGATGCTCGTCGGCGCGGAGCCCCACTCGACCGGCTGGATCTCGTTGTTCACCGAGCAGTGGGCGCAGTAGACGGGCAGCTCGTCGCGACCGAACGTGCGGCCACCCGGCTCGCGCAACGTCCAGTACGGGTGGTCGCCTTCGTAGCGGCCGTCGTTGATGAGCTTCCCGCCGGTGCCGCATTGGAACGAGAGCACGATCTTCTCGTCGTCCTCGGAGACCTCGACCTCACCCATGTTCGCGACCATGGCCCGTGCGATGACCTTGGCTCGTTGTGCCGCGGGGAGAGAGCCCCACTCGGTGCCGGTCGTCCGCCGCGGCCGGACGAACTCCTCACCCGTCTTGCGCAGCGCGCGCTCGACCGCATCCTCCCCCAGCTCTTCGGCGACGAACGTGAGCAGGCTGGTGATCCAGTTGATCGAGTAGTCCTTCAGGCTCCCCCACTGCGTGACCGCGCGATCGATGAGCGCCTTCGCGGCGTCGTGGTCCCCCGCGTCGAGCGCCCGCTTCGCCTGCTCCCAGACCGGCGTCTCGATCTTCGCGATCTCGTCGTCGCTCAACACCCGGTCCACCATCAGTCTCTCCTCGTCCGTTGCGCCGACAGTAGAGCCTGATGCCGTGGAGGTGGCGCGACTACGCGACCTTGGTGACGAAGAAGACGAGCCAGGCGAGGCCGACCGCGGCAAGGACCAACCAGCAGATCGTCCGCGTGCGCGGTGAGTCCGGGCCGAGTGGCGCGTCATGGCCACCGTCCATGATGTTGATCGGGACTCCACTGGACGGGAGGTTGCCGACGGTCACACCACCGCCGCGGTTGTACCCCCGTCGTTTGAAGCGCCGACGGCGCCGGTAGCCGCCCGCCACGCCGTCAGTCCTCGGTCACGGGGTGCCCCGCCGGGTCCACAGCAGCGCGGCGACTCCCCACAGCACTCCGGCGGCGATGAACGTGCTGGGCAGGATGGTGACCGCGGTGTACACCCTCCCGACCGCACCGCCCCCGAACAAGAGCGCTCCGTTGCGGTTGTACGTCTGGCTGACGAGGTACACGACGGCAACGACGCCGAGCACCATCACGATCGCACCGAGCCAAGCGAGCAGCTTCGCCGCCAGCACGGCATCGAACTCACGCGGTTCGCGCTTCCTGCCCAGCGTCTCCATGCCGTCCCCCGCCGTCGGTTCCAACCAGCCGACCACGGAAGCAGTCTGGCCGAGAAGTGGTTCGGCTGCCCACAGACCGCGAGTCAGCGGCGCGGGAGACCCAACACGCGCTCGGCGATGATGTTGCGCTGGATCTCGCTGGTGCCGCCGGGGATGGTGCCGCCGAAGGAGCGCAGCCACTGCTGGCCCCATGCGCCCTCGCGCCACATCTGCGGGCCGAGGTGGGTCATGTCCAGCCCGGCAATGCCTTCGGCCTCCAGGCCGATCTGCATCGCCCGCTGCACGCTCTCGCTGCCGAACAGCTTCAACAACGAGTGCTCCGACGCGGACTTCCCGGCCATGAACTTCGAGAAGCCGCGGTAGCCCATGCACAGCAACGCCTGCGCGTCGATCGCGATGCTGGCGACCTCGTCGCGGAAGACCTCGTCATCGCCGAGCCGCCGGCCGTCGGGACCGAGATCGTCGGACAGGGCGACGAGGGCACGCAACGCGCGGTCCAGGCTGTACGCGTAGTCGACCCACAGCATCGCCCGCTCGTGCGCGAGCGATCCCTGGGTGATCGGCCAGCCCGCGTTGAGCTCGCCGAGCAGGTTCTCGCGCGGGATCAGCGCGTCGGTGAAGAACACCTCGTTGAAGTCCAGGAAGTCCGGTTCGGAGAGCTCGGGGAAGGGACGCGCTTCGACGCCCGGCGTCTTCATGTCCACGATGAGCGCGCTGATGCCCTTGTGCTTCGGAGCATCGGGATCGGTGCGTACGAAGCAGAGGCACCAGTCCGCGTGATGCGCGCCGGACGTCCACACCTTCTGGCCGTTGACGACGAAGTGATCGCCGTCGAGCACCGCACGCGTGCGCAGGCTCGCGAGGTCGCTGCCGGCCGAGGGTTCGCTCATCCCGAGGCACCACGCGATCTCGGCCCGGAGCGTGGGGAGCAGGAACTTCTCGCGCTGCTCGGGCGTCCCGTAGTCGCGGATGGACGGCGCGATGATCCCGAGGCCCTGCGGGTTGAGGCTGCGCGGGATCTCCCGGCGCGACATCTCCTCGAAGTAGATCATCTGCTGCATCGCGTTGGCGTTGCGCCCGCCGAGCTCGGGTGGCCAGCCGGGGACGAGCCACCCGGCGTCGAAGAGCGTCCGCTGCCACTCCCGGGCCCACGGCGGCAGGTCCGCGCTCGACTGCTTGGGCTGGCGGAGGATCTCGCGGGGCGGGAGGTTCGCCTCCAGCCACGCCACGAGCTCGGCCCGGAAGGCTTCCTCGGCGTCTCCGTACCGCAGTCGCACGGCCCGAAACCTACCCGCTAGGTTCACGACCTGACGTAGACGTCAGGGAGGACCGCCGGAGGGCGCCCTTCCATTCGCGGCCAGCCCGTTCGCCCTCCGGAGAGCTTCCGAAAGCCGGCCGAGGGAGATCTTCGGGACATGGACTTTGAGCGGTCGGCGGATCAGGAGCTGCTGGCGGAGACGATGCGGCGCTTCCTGGCCGAGCAGGCGCCGATCTCCCCGTACGTGCGCGGCCGGCTGGACTCCGACCGGGGCACGACGGCCGAAGTGTGGGAGGGGCTCGGCGCGCTCGGCGTCATCGGCCTGCTGGCCCCCGAGGACCACGGCGGCGCGGGGATGGGGATGGTCGACGCCGCGGTCGTGCTCGAGGCGCTCGGCCAGTCGGTCCATCCGGGTCCGTATCTCGCCAGTGCCGTGGGCGCGGTCAGCCTCATCACGGCGGCCGGCGAGCCCCGGCACCATGCCGAGCACCTGCCCGGCCTCGCATCGGGAGAGCTGGTCGGCACGGTCGCGCTGTGGGAGCCCGGCCGGCGCGCCCGGTGGGCCGAGCCCGAGACCACCGCGGCGCCGGCCGGCGACGGTTGGGTGCTCGACGGGACCAAGGTGCACGTGCCCGACGCGATCGGCGCGGACATCATCCTCGTCGTCGCCACCCTGCCCGACGGCGCGCCCGGCGTCTTCCTCGTCACGCCGCAGACCCCGGGCGTCGCGATCACGGGGACACCCACCGTCGACGGCACTCGGAAAGAAGCGACCGTCACGCTCGAGAGCGCGGCAGCGCAAGCGATCTGCGACCGAGACTCCCGCGCCGCGATTGCCGAGACCGTCGACCGGCTCGGGGTCGCGATGGTGGTCGACGGAGTGGGCGCGGCATCTCGTGCGCTCGAGCTCGCAGTCGAGTACGCCAAGGAGCGCAAGCAGTTCGACGTCCCCATCGGGACGTTCCAGGCGGTGCAGCACCTCTGCGCCGACATGCTGCGATCCGTCGAGCTCGCCCGGGCGTCGGCGTACTACGCGGCCTGGGCGTGCGACGGGGCCGACGACGCCGAGCGCCACCGGGCCGCCACCATGGCCCAGGCATTCGCCGCCGACGCGCTCTACGAGGTCGGTGCGACCGCGATCCAGGTGTTCGGGGGCGTCGGCTTCACGTGGGAGCACGACATCCATCTCTTCTACAAGCGCCTGCTGACCCTCCAGCAGCACGCCGGCGGCACGGTGGATCAGCTCGAGGAGCTGGCCACGATCGTGCTCGACTCCGGCACCTGATCGCTCACCCCCGGAGCACGCGCGTCCTCATCCGGCTCGTCGCCGGATGACGGTGGCGCGGGCGGGCTCGCCTCGGGCCACCATCGATGTGAGAGCGCGGTGAGCGCGACTGCAGCCAGCACGACGATCGTCGGCTCGGCCGGTACCCGGAAGCGCGTCTGGCCGTACGCGAGCACGGTTCCGAGGGTCACGATCACCGGAGGGATCAACAGCGGCCACTGCCGGGTGCGCCGGCGCTTCAACACGACGATCCCGCCGATCGCGAGCACGAGCAACGGGTAGTAGAAGTACAGGCCGAGCCCGGTGACCCAGCTCGGGCGCCCTTCCGCTTCGTTCCACGTCAGCATGTCGACCGGTCGGAAGAAGCCCCAGTCGCGCCCGATCCGCGCCAGCTCCACCACGGCCGCGCGCTTCTTCCGCTTGCTCACGTAGTCGAGCGCGCGCTGGCGGTAGATCCGTGACACGACGGACTGGTCGCCCGGCGGCGCCTGCTTCGGTATGCAGCCCTTGAGATACGTCAGCCCGGTCGACGGGCCCCAGAAGACGTTGTCGCAGTTCGACGCGAGCAGCGCGGTGCCGTCGTTCGTCGAGATGAAGGTCGGTTCGTCGAAGCGACTCAAGTTGTAGGCGATCCAGGGGCCGATGACCACCGCCGTGCCGAGTGCGATCGTCCCGACGATCGCGAACCGGCGCGACCAGGGTTTCGCCCGGAAGCTCCGGAGCAACGGGAGACCGAGGAGCGGCGCGAGGAGCACCAGCTCGGCGCGGGTCAGGGCGGCGAGACCGCACACGAGACCGAGCGCGAGCGCCAATCCGAGCGCCGGCCGCCGGAACAGCCGAAGGGCGAGGATCAGCGCGCCCGTCACGAGGGCGGCCGCGAACGCCTCCGACATGATCAGGCCGTCGTTCACCCAGAGGTACGGGTAGACCGCGGCGATGCCGGCGGCGATGAGCCCGGTCCGGTCCCCCACGAGCTCGCGGCCGAGCAACCCGATGAGGAACACCGCGAAGAGCCCGACGACCCCGATCTCGAACCGCATCGCGAGCTGGGAGTCCTCGTCGGCCAGCCCGAGCACGTTGCCGACGACGACCATGGGCATGAGCGCGAAGACGGTGAGCGGCGGGTGGTCCGCGGCCTGGCGCACCTGGTGCGAGCCACCGGGCAGCAGCGGGAACGGGTCCACGTAGCCGCGCCCGTCGACGACCGCCCGGGCCTCGAGCTCGTAGTACGCCGCGTCGTAGAACTGCTCGTCGTTCTGCGCCTCCCCGAGGATGTACGCGACGCGCACGACCGCCGCGACCATGAGGATGATTCCGAGCACCGCGAGGAAGCGGCGCGACCCGGCGGACTTCACCGCGCGGACCCTACCGGCGGCGGGTGAGCAAGAGGGCGCCGGCCAGCGGTCCGCCGCCGGCCGCGGCGACACCCACTTCGGGGTCGCCCGGCACCTGGCGCTCGCCCCCCTCGCCCCAGAGCTGCACACACGCCTCGTGGAGGAAGCCGTAACCATGGAGCCGGCCGGCGGAGAGCTGCCCGCCGTGGGTGTTCAACGGGATGACACCGTCGCGGGCGATCGCGGCGCCCCCCTCGACGAAGGGCCCCGACTCGCCCTTGCCGCAGAACCCCATGGCCTCGAGCCACGCCATCGTGATGAACGAGAAGCCGTCGTACATCTCGGCGAGCTGGACGTCCGACGGCTTCAGGTCCGTGCGCGTCCACATCTGCGCGGCCGCGTCGCGGCATGCCATCGTCGTGAGGTCGTCGAACTGGTCCCACGACGGGCGGCCGCGCAGCGCCGTCCCCACCGCCTCGACCTGGATCCCCGGCTTGCGGAGGTCGGCCGCGGTATCCGCGCGCGACACGATCACGGCGGTCGCGCCGTCGCACGGCGCGTCACAGTCGTAGAGGCAGAACGGGCTCGAGATCATACGGATCCCGAGGTAGTCCTCCATGCTCATCGGGTCGCGGTAGATCGCCTTCGGGTTCAGCGCCGCGTTCTTCCTCGCGTTGAGCGCGATCTGCGCGAGCTGCTCGCGGGTGGTACCGAACTCGTAGAAGTGGCGCTGCGCCATCATCGCGATCCAGATCGCGGCGGACGGCGCCGAAAATGGCAGCGTCCACTCCATGAAGCCGCTCGCCCGGAAGCCGCCACTCCCGCCGTCGCCACCGGGCATCACCGAGGCGCGGCCCTTCTCCCCCTGCGCGCTGCCTTCGTAGACGCTGCGGAAGCAGAGCACGTGGGTGGCGAGCCCCGACGCCACCGCGAGGCAGGCGTTGATCACCGAGCCGAGCTGGCCCGGTGACTCGATCCCCCCGGACCACCAACCGAGCTCGAGCCGCAGCGCGTCGTGCACGTCGACCACACCCGCGCCTGAGAACCCGGCCGGTTGCGCCATCGGACCGGGGTACGTGGCCACGCCGTCGATGTCCGCGGTGGTGAGTCCGGCGTCCGCGATCGCCGCGAGGCATGCGTCGAGGGTCAGCTCGAGCGGATCGCGGTAGAGCCGGCGACCGACGTCGGACTGGCCCACGCCGGAGATCAGCGCGCGCTTCTCGATGACCAGGCTCGGGTCGATCACGAGGCCGCCACCGGGCGGAAGAGCGGGATCCAGACCTCGTCGTCGTGGTTCTCGAACGTGACCTCGAGCTCCATCCCGATCTTTACCTGGTCCGGTTCGACGCCGACGAGGTTCGTCGTCAGCCGCAGGCCCTCCTGCTCCGGCAGCGCGACGATCGCCACCACGAACGGCAGCTCGGGGCCCGGCATCCACGGCTGGTAGTTCACGGTGAACGTCCAGAGCGTGGCCCGTCCCGACACCGGTTCGAAGCGGAGCTCCTTCGAGTGGCAGCTCGGGCAGACCGGTGTCGGCGGGTGGTTGTAGTAGCCGCACTGCCGGCAGCGCTGGAAGCGGAGCTCCCCCGCTCGCCCGCCGGTCCAGAAGTCCCGGTTGAGGTCCGTGAGCCGCGGCAGGATCCGGAACGGAAGCTCAGGTTCGGTCGACGCCCCGGCCATGCTCAGCCCGCCATCGTCAGTCGGCCTCGGGAGGACGGGCCGCGTCGAACCCTGCCCGAGCGTGGGTCATCGCTTCGACCGCGGCACCCATCCCGAACGCCGGAGTCGTCAACATGATCGAGCCGAGCACCTCGTCCCACTCCGCGCCGACCTCGCGCGCGAGCTGTGCGTGCCGGCGGATCCCCGCCGGGTTGCGCAGGATCACCGTGCAGACGAGCCGGATGAGCTCGTGCGTCTTGCGGTCCGGCGCGGCGAGCGAGTCGATCTGGCTCAGCCAGGAGCTCTGCGCGTCGTGCAGCGCCGGGAAGACCTCGTGGAGCGGTTCCTCGAAGGGGAAGCTCCAGTCGGGGTTGTTCGGCGTCATGCGTGCGGGCTCACGGCTTCGGGGCGGGCCGGAACTGGACGATCGTGACGTCCTCGCTCGTCGCGTAGAACGACGGCACGAGCGCCATGCCGATCTCGAGCGCATCGAACTCGCAGCCGACGATGTTCGTCATCATCCGCGGCCCTTCCTCGAGCGTGACGACCGCGGCGACGTACGGGATCCAGGACGGGAACGGCGGCAGGTCGTTGCGATACACGACGGACCACGTGTACAGCGTCGCCCGGCCGCTCGCCTCGAACCACTCGACGTCGTCGCTCCAGCAGTACGGGCAGAACGGGCGAGGGTAGAAGTGGTACCTGCCGCACGCGTTGCAGTGCTTGATGAGGACCCGCTCCGCTCGGGCCGCGTCCCAGAAGGGCTGCGTCTCGAGATCGGGCGTGGGCAGGTCGAACCGCATGTCCGTCATCAGTCAGCGACCTTAGATGGCGGCGGCTCAGCCGCGAGACGGGAGCGCGGCCACTGCCACACCGGTGAGCTTGGGCTCGCCGGACTCGTTCGTGACCGAGCACTCCAGATCGACCCGGTGCTCGCGCCCCTCGGCGTAGACCTTCGCGACCTTCACGTGCGTGGTGAGCACCTCGCCGGGCCAGGTCTGCTTCGTGAAGCGGATCTTGTAGTTCCGCAGGTTGCCGACCCCGACGTAGTCCGTCAGCGCCTTGGCCAGGATCCCGGCGGTGAACATCCCGTGCCCGAACACGCTCGGCAGACCGGATGCCTGGGCCTGCACCTCGTCGGTGTGCATCGGGTTGAAGTCACCGGATGCGCCGGCGTACTGCACCAGGTCCGTGCGGGTCAGCGTGTGCGAGAACTCGGGAGCCTCGTCGCCCTCGGCCACGTCCTCGAAGAACACCTTCTGCTCGGTCATCGCCCCAGTTTCCTACCTTTTCCCTGACACCAACGTCAACTTGCCCACACCCTCCCGCCGTTTGTGCGGGTTCGGGCCGTCACGGCACCAAACGGCACAAACGAAAGGATGGGTCAGGGGTCCTTCGGCAGCCCGAGGACGCGCTCCCCGATGATGTTGCGCTGGATCTCGCTCGTGCCGCCCGCGATGGTCAGGCAGCGAGTGAAGAGGAACTGCTGGGCCCAGGAGCTGGCCGCGCCGTCGACGGCCGCACCCTCCCCCGCGAGCAGGCCGAGGCCGACCTCCTGGACCCGCTGGTCGTGCTCGACGCCGAGCAGCTTCTTCACCGATGCCTCGGAGCCGGACGGGTCCGCGCCCGTGAGCGCGGACAGCGTGAGCCGGAAGCCGAGCACCGCGAGTGCGTAGCCGCGGGCAACGAGCTCACCGACCTCGGCGAGCACCGCGGTGTCGTCCTCGCGCCCGCTGGACCGGACGATGTCGAGGATGCCGCGGATGCCGAAGCCGATCGTCGTACCGCTGCCCATCGACACGCGTTCGTTGGCCAGGGACGTGCGGGTAGCCCGCCAGCCATCGTGCTCGCGCCCGACGATGCAGTCCTCGGGTACGAAAACCTCGTCGAGGAACACCTCGTTGAACATCGCGTGACCGGTCAGCTCGCGCAGTGGCCGCACGTCGATGCCGGGGGTCTTCATGTCGAGCATGAAGAACGAGATCCCTTCGTGCTTCGGCACCTCCGGATCCGTGCGCGCCAGCAGGATGCCCCAGTGCGCGCGCTCGGCCATGGACGTCCAGACCTTCTGCCCGCTGACCAACCAGCCACCGTCGACGCGCTCGGCGCGCGTCGAGAGCGACGCGAGGTCCGAACCGGCGCCCGGCTCGCTGAACAGCTGGCACCACTCGATCT
The DNA here is from genome assembly GCA_038252255.1 of Acidimicrobiia bacterium. GTDB lineage: Bacteria > Actinomycetota > Acidimicrobiia > IMCC26256 > JAENVU01 > Chersky-806. Next base: position 79,929 of record JBBSAM010000007.1, read on the forward strand.
CACCCCGGAGCGTCGGTGGGATCCACCGCTGCTGCTGCTCCTCGGTCCCGTAGACCATGAGTGGGGGGAGCGCCCAGCCGCCGACCGCGATGTTCGGCCGGGTCATCCCGGCGTGGCGGAACTCGTCGTCGATGACGAGCTGCTCCAGCGCGTCCGCTTCCCTTCCCCACGGTTTCGGCCACTGCGGCTGCACGAGCCCCGCTTCCGCGATTCGCAGCCGCTGCTCGACGGCATCGAGCTCCTTCAGCTCGCTCAGCCGCGCACGCAGCTCCTCCCGGTGCTCTTCCGCCTCGGGCGGCAGGTCCACCGTGAGCCGGCGCTTCGCTCCACCGAGCGCGAGCTTCGCCGAGCTGATCTGCCACCACGACGCGGAACCGAGCAGGGCGCGCGTCGCCATCGCTCGCCGGAGATATACGTGCGCGTCGTGCTCCCACGTGAAGCCGATGCCGCCGAGCGTCTGCACACAGTCCTTCGCGGTGAGGAAGTAGCCGTCGATCGCGAGGGACGCGGCGGCCGCGGCGGCGAAGGCCTCGGTCTCCGCGTCACCGGCCGCGCGGGCCGCGTCCCAGGTGGCCGCGCGCGCCAGCTCGGTGCGCCCGACCATGTTGGCGCAGCGGTGCTTCACGCCCTGGAACTGGCCGATCGGCCGGCCGAACTGCCGGCGGTCCTTCGCGTACTCCGACGCCGTGTTGACACACCACTGCATCCCACCCACCGCGTCGGCCGCGAAGATCACCGCGGCCAACCCCATCACGGACGCGCTCGACAACCCGGCCAGCTGGCGGGCCGCGGGCACCACCGCACCGCTCACCGTCACCTCGGCGACCCGCCGGGTCGGGTCGACGCTCTCGAGCTCGCGGGCCGAGAACTCGCCGGCGGTCAGGACCACCCAGGTACCGCCGGCGTCCGCGACGAGCAGGGAGGCGAGATGACCCGACAGCACGGGTCGCAACGTCCCGCTGACCCGTAGCGACCCGTCGTCCTGTGGAACCGCGGCGAGCGGCGCCTCGAGCGCCACCGTGCCGACGAGCGACCCGTCCGCGAGACCCGGACCGAACGCCGCGGCGGCCTCCTTGCCCGCGCTCTGCAGCACCGCGCTCGCGAGGACGGTCGGGAGGAAGGGACCGGGTACCGCCGCGGCTCCGAGCTCTTCGAGCACGACCGCGAGCTCGGGGATCCCGTAGCCCTCCCCGCCGAAGCTCTCCTCGAGATGCAGGCCGGTCCAACCCTGTGCCACGAGATCGGGCCAGAACGCGGGCAGCTCCTCGGTGCCGGCTTCGAGCTGCGCGCGCGGCACGGACGGCGGGCAGTGGCGCTCGACCCAGCCGCGCGCGGCGGCGTGCAGGGCCAGGTGTTCGTCGGTGATTCCGATCGGCATGCGCCAGATCCTAGAGAACTGCTTTCCTGGTCGCTCCAGCCTCCGCACTTCGTGCCCGCTCCGGCTTGCGCTCCGTTCTCCTCCGGTTGCGACAGACCTACTCTGTGCCCCATGCATGACTTGGTGATCAGTGGGGGAACGCTCGTCGACGGCACCGGTGCGCAGCCGCGGCGAGCAGACGTGGCGATCGACGGCGACCGGATCACGGAGGTCGGGGACCTCGAGGACTCGGGCGCGCGCCAGACCATCGATGCCGGTGGGATGGTGGTCACCCCCGGCTTCGTGGACGTCCACACCCACTTCGACGGCCAGATCACCTGGGACCCGATGCTCACGCCGTCGTGCTGGCACGGGGTGACGACGGTCGTGATGGGCAACTGCGGGGTGGGCTTCGCGCCGGTGCAGCCCGACAAGCACGACTGGCTGATCGGACTCATGGAGGGCGTCGAGGACATCCCCGGCGCGGCGCTGTCCGACGGGATCCAGTGGGGCTGGGAGACGTTCCCGGAGTATCTCGACGCGGTGGACCGGGTGCCGAAGATGCTCGACGTGGGCGCGCAGATCCCGCACGGCGCGGTGCGCGGCTACGTCATGGGTGAGCGTGGGGCGAAGAACGCGCCCGCGACGGAAGCCGACATCGAGGCGATGGCCGTCATCGTGCACGGCGCGATCGAGGCCGGCGCGCTCGGCGTGTCGACGTCGCGCACCATCGCGCACATGGCGATCGACGGCGAGCCGGTGCCCGGCACGTTCGCCGCCGAAGACGAGCTCTTCGGCATCGGTCGCGCGCTCGGCGAGCTCGGCACCGGGATCTTCGAGCTCGCACCCGCGGGTGCACTCGGTGAGGACCTCGCCGCGCCGGAGCGTGAGATGGCGTGGATGCGCAAGCTCTCGGCCGCGATCGACCGGCCCGTGACGTTCGCGCTCACCCAGAACGACCATGATCCGGAGTCGTGGCGGCGGATGCTCTCGCTGGCCGGCGACGCGGTGGCCGAGGGTGCGCGCATCCGGCCGCAGGTCGCCGGTCGACCGGTCACCCTGCTGCTCGGGCTGCAGACCTTCCACCCGTTCGCGTACTGCCCCAGCTGGGGCGCGGTCGGGATCCTGCCGACGATCGAGGAGCGGATCGTCGCGATGCGCGACCCCGAGACCCGTCGCCGCCTGGTCGCCGAGGCCCAGACCCCGGACCCGGCGATGGTGCAGTTCCTGGACCCGGCCAAGGCCTTCCCGCTCGGCGACCCGCCGAACTACGAGCCCGACCCGTCGACGAGCATCGCCGCCCGCGCCGCGGCCGAACGTCGCGACGTCTACGACCTCTACTACGACCTGCTGATGGAGGAGAACGGCCACGCACTCGTGATGCGGCCGCTGCTCAACTACACGGACAACAACCTCGACGCGGTGCGCGAGATGCTGCTCCACCCCACCAGCGCGCTCGGTCTCGGTGACGGGGGCGCGCACTGCGGCACGACGTGTGATGCGTCCACTCCCACCTACATGCTCACCCACTGGGCCCGCGACCGTGACCACGACCGGTTGCCGCTCGAGTGGGTCGTGCGCAAGATGACGTCCGAGACCGCGTCCCTCTACGGCCTCGGAGACCGTGGCGCGATCCGGCCCGGTCTGCGCGCCGACGTGAACGTCATCGACCACGCCCGCCTGCAGCTGCACGCGCCGCACATGGCGCACGACCTTCCCGGTGGCGCGCGCCGGTTCGTCCAGGAGGCCGACGGCTACGTCGCGACGGTCGTCGCCGGCCAGGTGACGCTCGTCGAAGGCGAGGACACCGGCGCCCGCCCCGGCGCCCTCATCCGCCGCGCCCGCCCCTAACGCTCCAGCCCTCCATTGGCGGCCGGTTACTTGCTGGCTTTCACCCGGCGGGCCCGGGGCTTCCTCGGGCTCGGCCCGCCGGCCGATCCGGCGAGATCGGGTGGCAGGGGCGCACCGGTCTCGCGTCGCTTGTCGATCAGCGCGTCGAGCTCGGCCCTCGCGGTCTCGAGCTCGCGTTGGATCACGTCCGGCGCGGGCGGTGGGAGCTCGGGCAACGGCGTGAACGGCCCAGTGATCGGGCCCTCGAGGTTCCGGATCCGCATCCGGGCCTGGGCGATGCCGGTGCTCAGCGCGGCCTGCTCGGGGCCGAGGCTGAGCAGGATGTCCGCCGCGCGCATGTAGCCGTAGTCGATCGACGCCGAGATCAGCTCCCGGTCCACGGTGAGCGCGTCGTGCACGTCGACCTCCGGCGCGATGACGGTGACACGCCGGCCCCAGCCGCGCGGCGGGCTGATCTCCTTGCGCAACGTCTCGTCCGGCACGATGTCCGCGGTCACGCGCCGCGCCAGCTCGAGCAAGCCCTTGTCGCCGACGTCGGGAATGTGCTCGACGCCGGGGGTGGACGCGACCACCGCGAAGATGTGGCCCGCGCCCAGCCGGTTGAAGGCGAGCTCGAGCGGCAGGATCTCTCGCACTCCCCCGTCGACGTAGTGCTCGTCGCCGAGCCGCGTCGGCGGGAACACCAGCGGGATGGATGCCGACGCGAGCACCGCCTCGGTCAGCGAGACCGGGTCGCGCCCGAGCGGGTCACCATCCCGGTTCAGCAGCTCACCCTGCTCGGTGACGTACCGCAGCTCGCCACTCTCCAGCCCGACCGCACCGATGCGCAGCACGATCCCGGAGGCCGCGATCCGCTCGGGATCGATGTTCGTCTCGACCAGCCGGCGTACGGGCTCCATGCTCAGCAGCGATCGGGCTCGCATCGCCTGGCGCAGCGCCTCGAGCGTGCCGTCGGTCTCAGGTGGGTGGCGCACCACCTCGGAGAGCATCCGCAACACGACGCGGGCCTGGCTCCCCGCGGTGCCGTTCTCGGCCGCGCGACCGCGCAGCTCGGAGGCCCAGTTGGCTTGCGACCGCAGCTTCTCCAGCCATGGCTCCGCCAGCCACATGTCGTCGTTGTTGCGCAGGCCGCGCCAGATGGCCTCGGTCTCGTCGATGGCGCGCCGTCCGGTCTCGGGGTCGTCGCCCTCGGCGAGCTTCGCCGCGATGATCGACCCGACCGAGCTGCCGCAGAGGATGGCGGGGCGGAGTCCGAGGTCGTCGTAGAGGAAGCGCAACGCGCCGGTCTCGAAGCTGCCCTGCGAGCCGCCGCCGCTCATCGCGAACGCGATCGGGCTGCGGGCCATCCGGCGCCGCACGTTCGTGCGGGCGGCCCGGACCCATCGGGCGGGGGCACCGTCGGCGACCAGGGCAGCCGCTCGCCCCCGCTCGGCCGACGGCGAACCTGAACGATCGGCCTCGATGTCGGACACCTGCTTAGACGATCTTCTCGCCGTCTTTGGTCAGCGAGATGGCCTGGGTCGGGCATCCCTGCGCGGCGAGAATGATCTTGTCCTCGGTGGCGCCACCGGGATCGGTGACGTAGGCGACACCGTCGTCGTCGAGGTCGAACACGCCGGGCGCCCAGAAGGAGCAGTTCCCGGAACCCATGCACACCTCGCGGTCGATTGCGATCTCGAGCGTCACGGCGTCGTCCTTCCTCTGATCCAACGTGTCGCGCCGGGGCCACGCTAGCGCCGCTCCCGGGACCTGACGCACCCGTCAGACTGCGCTCCCAGATCTCCCGCGGCCGAGCGGTGGACCGAGGACGCCCGGCGGCCGCGGGCGTCCCCTAGCCTGGCGCCCGTGAGCAAGCAGTGGGAGCTGCACTGGCGCCGGAGCGAGACGCACGGGCTGCTGCCCGACCCCGAGCCGCGGCCGATCCGGTACACGCTGATCTCGGTCGACGACCACCTCGTCGAGCCACCGGACATGTTCGCCGGCCGCCTGCCCGCCCGGTTCCGGGAGCTCGCGCCCAAGGTGGTCGAGACCGTGGAGGGCCACGAGGTCTGGGAGTTCGACGGGAGGATCTACTTCCAGGTCGGCCTGAATGCCGTCGTCGGCCGGGCCAAAGAGGACTGGCGGGTGGAGCCGACCCGGTTCGAGGACATGCGGCTCGGCTGCTACGACATCGACTCCCGCATCCGGGACATGGACATCAACGGCGTGTGGGCTTCGGTCAACTTCCCGAGCCAGATCACCGGATTCTGCGGATCGGTGTTCTCGCGGTGCTCCGATCCCGAGCTCGGCCTCGCGGTCACCCGGGCGTGGAACGACTGGTTCTTCGAGGAGTGGTACTCACGCCATCCTTCGCGCATCGTGCCGATGGGCATCACGTTCCTCGGTGACGCCGAGGTGGGGGCCGCGGAGATCCGCCGGAACGCGGCTCGGGGATTCGTCGCTGTGACACTCCCGGAGCAGCCGCACCGCATCGACATGGAGCCGATCTTCTCGGACTGGTGGGAGCCGATCCTCGAGGCGTGCGCGGAGACGGGCACGGTGATCTGCCTGCACACCGGATCGAGCGGAGTGATCGACTTCCCCAAGGGCGCGCCGATGAAGGAGCTCGCGGCGACCCTGTTCGGCCAGCTCGCCCTGACCTCGTGCACGGAATGGCTGTGGTCCAAGTGCTGCGTGCGCCATCCGGACCTGCAGATCGCGATGAGCGAAGGGGGGATCGGGTGGGTCGCGATGCTGCACGACCGGCTCGAGAACCTGGTCGAGCGCTCGGGCTACGGCAGGAAGTTCGCGCCCGGCCTCACCCCGGCCGACGTGCTGCACCGGAACTTCTGGTTCTGCACCATCGACGACCCGTCCACGTTGTCGACGCTGCCGACCGTCGGCGTGGATCACGTGATGTTCGAGACCGACTACCCCCACGGCGACGGCACCTGGCCCGACAGCCAGCAGGTCTTCCACGACGTCTTCGGCACCCTCCCGGAGGACTGGGTCGCCAAGATCAGCCACGAGAACGCCGCCCGCCTCTTCCGCCATCCCCTGCCTCCGGTTGGCAGCCCCCACGCCGCCGGCCTCCGCTGACCCTCCGAGCTCGTTTCGGGGCGCGTACGCGTCGCTATGGCGACAGCTACGCGCCCCGGAAGCAGTGGGAGGGAGCGAGCGGGCATGCGCACCAGTATCGGCGACGGCGTGGAGCGGGGCGCCGTCCACAGGGTGCGGCTGACCCCCTGTGCATTTCCACAGAAGACGGCCCCGCGGGGCCGCATCCACAGGTTCGAATCAGCTGGAGCGGGCGACTCGGACGGCGTCGAAGATCATCGGGATCTGGAGCGGGAGGCGGATCCAGGCCGCGGCGGCGGAGTTGAACGGGGGCTTGGCATCCGGCATGCCGCCGTCGATCGCGACCTGCACGTTCGCGGTCCACACGGTGAGCAGGGTGCCGGCCGTCATCCAGCCGCCGAGACGGCGCGTGCGGGGCGAGATCAGCAACGCGGCGCACGCGAGCTCGGCGACACCGCTGGCCTGCACCCAGAAGCGCTTCGGGCCCGGCATCCAGTCCGGCACGATCGCTTCGTAGAAGCCCGGGTTGGTGAAGTGCGTCGTTCCCGCCCCACCCATGACCAGCACCATCCGCCAGACGCGCGGCTTCTTGCGCGGCTTGCCCGCGACGACCTCGATCTCGCTCACGCGTCGAACAGCACGGGCAGCGTCGTCGGGGAGCGGAACCGCTCGCCGTGGATGTGCACGTCGTCCGCGTCCCAGCGGTCGGGATCCGGCCGCAGGTTCGGGCACCGGTCGAGGAGTCGGTTCATCGCGCTCGCCATCTCCATGCGGGCCAGGTGCATGCCGAGACACATGTGGACGCCGACGCCGAACGCGATGTGCGGCTTGATCTCCCGGAAGATGTCGAACTCGTCGCCGTCCGGCCAGCGGGTGGGGTCGTGGTTGGCGGAGCCGACGTTCGTGATGACGCCCGCGCCCTTCGGGATCGCGACTCCGGCGAGCTCGGTGTCACGCGAGCACTCTCGCGACGTGATGAGCAGCGGGCTCTCCCAGCGGATCGACTCCTCGATCGCCGCCAGCATGAGCGAGCGATCGGCCTTCAACGCTTCGAGCTGGTCCGGGTGCATCAGCAGGCCGTAGATGAAGCTGCCCGTGGCGCGATACGTGGTCTCGGCGCCGGCGGGAAGCAGGAGCCGCAGGAACGAGAAGATCTCCTCGTCGCCGAGCGTCTCGCCGTCGAGCTCGGCCTGGCACAGCTCGGAGATCAGGTCGTCGCCGGGGTTGGCGCGCCGTTCCTCCACGACGTTCGCGAAGTAGTCGCGCAGCTCGGTGCTCGCGAGGATTCCCTCGTCCGGCCGCACCGCGACGTTGATCAGGGCGAGCGCGCGCGGGTGGAAGAACTCGTGGTCGTCGCGCGACAGGCCGAGGATCTCCGCGATCACCTGCACCGGATACCGGTAGGTGAACTCGTTGACGAGCTCGGCCGAGCCGCGGTCCGCGAACCGGTCGATCATCCCGTCGACGACCGGGACGACGAGCTCCTCGTCCCAGTGCGCGAGCATCCGCTGCCGGAACGCCTGCGCGACCAGGGATCGCAGCCGCTTGTGCTCGGGCTCGTCCATCCCGACGAGCGGGTACGGCCCCATTGCCACGCTCATCAGCTCGCGGATGCTCCCGGAGCAGAACGTGACGTTGTCGCGCATCACCGCAGCGTTCAGGTCGTAGGGGAAGACCTCGAACGAGCCGTCGCCGTGCTCGACGACCGGTGTCCCGGTGCGCCGGGCGTGGAAGCCGGGGTAGGGGTCGCGGACATCGCCGGCCACCCCCGTGAACTGGCCCATGGGATCGAACGGACGATCGACCGCTGTGGTCATGACTCCCCCTCTTCGCTTCCCTGACGCCGGTGTCACATTCTACGTGGACAGCTCGAGGAACCGTTCATACCGGGGCGCGGTGGCCTCGACCCACGCCGGCGACGGTTCGACGGTGCGGCCCGGGCGGGCCCAGCGGGCCGCACTCAGCATCCCGCCCTCTTCGAGCCCGGCGGCACAGCGAGCCAGGAACGCCGACCCCAGCGCCGCGCCTTCCGGGACCAGCGTGACCTCGACGGGCAACCCGGTGCAGTCGGCGAGGGCCCGGACCCACTCGTCGACTCGCGTTCCCCCGCCGGTCGCGACGATCCGCCGCGGGTTGGTGCCGTGCGCGACGCGTGCCGCGTCGATCATCCGGCGCGCCACGAAGCCCGAGGCTTCGAACGCGGCGCGGCGTAGCGCGGGCGCGCCGTGCGTCAGATCGAGGTCGCTCAGCACGCCGCGCCGGTCCGGATCGTGCAGTGGGACGCGCTCGCCGCGCGGGTACGGCGCCCAGACCGGTACGCGGTGAGGATCGGGCAGCTCACCGGCGGCGTCGATCAGCGGCGCGGTCGCCCAGTTCACGAACAGGCCGCCCGCATTGCTCGGTCCCCCCGCGAGGAACTTGCCCCGGGCGGTGTGTGGGATCACCCAGTAGCCCGGTACGGGTTCGTGGCTCGCCGTGACGGTGTTGACGATGAGCGTCGTGCCCAACAGCACGAGCACGTCTCCGTCGTGGTCGGCGCCGGCCACGATCTGGTCCGCGAGCGCGTCGATGCAACCCGACGCGAGCACCGGGCCGTCCGCACCGCCGATCCGCCCACACTCCCAGGCCGTCGGCACGAGCCTCGGCAGCTGGTCGACGGTGATGCCGAGCGAAGCCGCGACCTCCGGGTCCCAGCTCGTCCAGTCGAAGAGCGGGAACGCGGTGGACGCGGTCGAGGTGTCCAGCACCGCCTCGCCGCAGAGGGCGTGATTGGCGACGGCCGTCGCGGGCCAGAAGGCCGCGGCTCCGGGGTCTTCGGCCCGGGTCCAGCGGAGGAACTCGAGCAGCTCGCGACTCTCCACCGGGTTCGCGCCGCTCGCCCCGGAACGGCCGCGGCCGTCGCCGTAGAGCAACCCGGGGGTGCGGGGCACGCCGTCGGCATCTACTGCCGTGAGCGACGGAACCATTGCCGACACGCTGACGGCGAGCGGCGGCGCGTCCAGCTCCAGCGCTTCGAGCGCGGTGACCGGGCCCTCACGCCAGGCGACGCGCGCGTCGTGCTGGAAGCGATCGGCGGCCGGGATCTGGATCTCGTGCGGGATGCGCGACGACGCGACGACGTTGCCGTCCGCGTCGGCGGCGATCGCCTTCACCGAGCTCGTGCCGATGTCGAGCCCGACGGTGATCTCGGCCGGCATCGCGGGCTACCTCCCGGCCGGGCGCAACGCGTCGAGCACGGCGTCGTGCAACAGGCCGTTCGTCGATACGGCGCTGCCTCCGTCCGCGGTGACGTTGCCCGCGAGGTCGGTGAAGCGACCACCCGCTTCCTCCACGATCACCAGCAGAGGCGCCAGGTCCCAGAGCGCGACCACCGGCTCCGCGGCGATATCGGCCGCGCCTTCGGCCACGAGGATGTGGCTCCAGAAGTCGCCGAAGCCGCGGGTGCGCCAGACCTGGCGGGCCAGTGCTTCGAATTCGTCCTGCAAGCCGTACTCACCCCACCACTTGAAGTCGCTGTAGCAGAGGTGCGCGTCCTCCAGCGCCGAGACGCCCGAAACCGTGATCGGCGTGCCGTCCGCGAACGCCCCGCCGCCGCGCACGGCCCACCAGGTGTGCCCGAGCGCCGGCGCGGACACAACGCCGACGCGCAGCTCGCCGTCCTCTTCCAGCGCGAGCAACGTCGCCCAGACCGGCACGCCCCGTACGTAGTTCTTCGTTCCGTCGATCGGGTCGATGATCCACCGGCGCCGGGAGTCCCCCTCGGTGCCGAACTCCTCGCCGAGCAGCGCGTCCCCCGGCCGGGCCCAGGCCAGCTCGTCCCGGATCAGCTGCTCGGCCGCATGGTCCGCCTCCGAGACCGGGGTGAGATCGGGCTTGGTGTCGACCTTCAGGTCGTGCGCACGGAACCGGCGCAGAGTGACCTGATCGGCGTGAGCGGCGAGCTCGAGGGCGAGGGCAAGATCGGCGTCGATCCGGCGACGCTAGTGCCTTGGTACGCGGTCGCTGGATGACGGTGCGGCATGCTGGTGCATCGCGATCAACCGCCGCCGCCGCTCCCCCGTCATCGCCGCCGCGCTTGCCGTCCTCGTGACGCTGGCGCTCAGCGCGTGCAACGACGACTCGGGCAAGGCGAGCAGCCCGCGCCGGTCCACGACCAGCTCGTCGCCGCGCAGCACGTCGACGTCGCACAGCAGCGCGACCACGAGCACCGTGCCCACACCGCCGACATCCGCGGCACCGCCCCCGAACGACCCGGGCACATGCGGCAACCAGACCGCCGCGATCACCGCCGCCATCAACGCGACCGACACCCAGGGACTGAACACGCGCGCGGGTCAGTTCACGGTCCAGGCCTGCCATCTGGCCGCGTCGTCGCCGATCTGGGCGGCGGCGCAGATCGTGGGAAACCCCGGCGTCGTCATCCCTCGCTTCACCGTCGTGCTGCAACGCATCGGCTCGCTCTGGAACGTGATGGACGTCGACGAGTCCGGCCACTCCGGTTGCGACGCGCCGTCCCAGATCCGCTCCGACCTCGGCCTCGGCTGCTGAGCGACGACCGGCGGCCCGCGCCACATCCCGTGGGTAGCTGACCCCGAGATCGGGGGTGGGGTCAGGCCGGCATGACCTCGAGGACGGTTGCGCTACCCATGCCGCCACCGGCGCACATGCTCGCGACCCCGATGCCGCCACCGCGCCGGCGCAGCTCGTGCACCAGCGTGACGATCATGCGCGCGCCCGTTGCCGCGACGGGGTGGCCGATGCTGCAACCACTGCCGCTGACGTTCGTGATCTCGTGCGGGATCCCGAGGATGCGCGTGCTCGCCACGCACATCGACGCGAACGCCTCGTTGATCTCGAACAGGTCCACGTCCTCGATCTCCAGGCCCGCGCGCTTCAGCGCCTTCGGGATCGCGAACGTCGGCCCGAGGCCGGTGTCACCGGGCGCGACGCCCGACGACGCCCACGACTTCACGACCGCAAGCGGCTCGAGCCCGTGGGCGGAGACGTACCCGGAGTCGGCCAGCACCATCGCGGCTCCGGCGTCGTTGAGCCCCGACGAGTTGCCGGCCGTGATGCTGAAGCCTTCGATCTCGGGGTGCAGCGGGTTCAACGTCGCGAGCTTCTCGAGCGTGGTCGTACGCCGTGGGTGCTCGTCGACCTGGAAGATCACGGTCTCGCCGTCGCGCCGCTTGACCTCGAGCGGGAAGATCTCCTCCTCGAAGCGACCCTCGTCGATCGCCTCGACCGCGCGGCGGTGGGACTCGTAGGCCCAGAAGTCCATCTCCTCGCGCGTGACGTTCGCCTTTTGCGCGGTGTTCCACCCGACCGTGATCGACATGTCGAACGCCGGGGCATCAGCCGTCTCGGGGTGGCTCGGCGACATCCACGGGACCATGTCGTCGGTGCCCATCACGCGCTTCATCGCGGAGGGCGACGTAGAGATCGACTCGGCACCACCGGCGATCACGACCGTGTCCATGTCGGCGCGGATGCTCGCGGCCGCACCCTGCACCGCGGCCATGCCCGACGCGCAGTGCCGGTTGAGCGCGACGCCGGGAACGTTGGTGAGCCCGAGCTCCACCGCGGCGTAGCGAGCGATGTCCCCGCCACCCTGGAGGCTCTCGCCCATCTGGAGGTCGTCGATGTCGTCGGACGGGATGCCGGAGCGCTTCAGCGCCTCGCCGATCGACTCCTTGGCCAGGTCGAAGGCCGTGACGTCGAGCAGCGTGCCCTTCCGAGCCGTACCGATCGCGGTCCGCGCCGCGGAGATGATGACGGCGTCACCCATGGTCGAATCCCCCTGAGAACGTTGGGCGTTGAGGATCGAGATCGTAGCGTGACGCCTGCGTCAGGTTCCCCCGGGGGCTCGGCCGAGACGGCTCAGCACGCCGGGGCCGGCGGGGTCGACGGCCCCACCGCCTGTCCGGAGGGCGCAGCCGACGACGGCGCCTCGCCGCGGAACAGCGCGAGTGCCTGGTCGGCCTCGGGCTGTGAGAGCACCACACTCGCGCCGTCGGCCGCGGGGCGCACCGGCACGACGAACACGGTCGCGCCGAGATCGTCGGTCAGCTCCCGGCCGAGCCGGCGCGCGGTGAACGCGTAGATGGCGTCGAAGTGGCGCTCGAAGATCTCGGTGAAGCAATCGGGATCGTGAAGCGACGCGGCGATCACGTCACCGTCGTGGCCGCCCCCGTTCATCCCCATCACCCAGACATTGCCCGAACCCCCGTCCTCGGTTCACGGGCCCCCCACCACCCTCCGTTTGTTCCATTCGGGTCCCATGCGGATCGTTTTGGCACAAACGGCGGGGCAAAGAGGGGGCGGGCAAGAGGGGGGTCGGGCGAGGGGGGTCGGGCGAGGGGGGTCGGGCGAGGGGGGTCAGGTGAGGTGCGCGGGCTTCACGTGGCCGGCGCGGATCTCCGCGGCGAGGTCCTCGGCGGTGCGCACGACCCGGTCCAGCTCGGTGGCGTACGTCCCGGCCAGGCCGGGGCCGTGGGCATCGCTCGCGCCGACCGCGGGCCGTGGCACCACCGCGAGCGCGGCGGCGGTGAGGGTGTGCTCAAGCGTGGTGGTCTGCGTGCTCGCCACCTCGATCGCGTGCACCGCCTCCCATTGGGGCAGCGCGGCGACGTCAGCCGGAAGAGGTGGCGTCCGTCCGCCCTTGATCGCGCGCTCCCCCGCGAGCCGGCGCAGCGGGTGCGGCAGCACCAGCGCCGTATCGGAGTGCTCGCACTCCTCCACGAGCTCCTCGAGCTTGTAGCCGAGCCAGAGCGGCTTGCGGAGCGGGCCGAACACGAGCACGTGACCGACGTCCGTCGTCAGCTCGACCCCGGGGATGAGCGGGAAGTCCAGCAGCCGCGACGCATCCGCGAGCTCCGTCCCCGGCCAGCGCACGTCGTGCTCGGTGATGCAGAGCGCGTCGAGCCCACGTGCGCGCGCTGTCTCCACCAGCTCCTCGAGCGTCGTGCGCGAGCAGTTGGAGCGTGGCGCGGTATGAGCGTGGAGGTCGATGAGCATCGCGGGAGTGAAACCGGGCTACTCGGGGATCCGGGTCGTGCGCAGCCGGTGCTCGTCGTCGTCGGACGTCAGGCAACGGCCGGTCTCGAGATCGAACTGCCAGTGGTGGACCATGCACTCGAGCACCCCATCTTCGACGACCCCGAAGCGCTCGAGGTCCGCCCGGAGGTGCGGGCACCGCTTCTGCACCATGTACTCGCCGCAGCGGAACATCTCGTCGCTCGGCTCGGATCGGCTCGCGTAGTGCCCCTCGCAGTACGCCATCCGTTCCACGGACAGGCACTTGAAGAACGTGTAGACGTACTCGTTGTACTGGCCGTCGCGATGCGCACGGAACCGGCACGAGAGGAACAGCTCGTTCACCCAGTCCTCGATGTGCCGGTCGATGCACGACTCGACGAGCGCGCGATCCGTGTCGATCCGGTACCCCACCGGCTCGCCGGCCCATTCGCGCACGGTGCCGGCCGGGAAGTCGATCAGCACCCCGACGTCTCCGAGGTGCAGCAGCACGGGCGCGCCGACCCCGGCGCGGGTCAACGGCGCGACGTCGAGCAACGGCTCCCACCACTCGGCCAGCGCGGCGACCACGTCGAGCGGGCCGCCGACGCGCGGGGAGCGCCACGACGCGTGCTCGTGCTCGAGCCATTCGCGCCAGTCGTTCCGGTACCGCTCGAGCGCGGCCCGCTTGTCGCCGAAGATCACCGCGGGGTCCGCATCCCCGCCCGGCTGCTCGATCGTGCAGGCACCGTCGACGAGCGTCACGACGCTGCCGGGCACGATCAGCTCGCCGCCCGCGAGCCCGGCCTGCTCCATGACGTCGAGGAACACGTTCTGGTCGGGGAAGATGTTGGTCGGGTCACCGTCAAGGTCGTTGAACGGGAACAGGTCGTCGTCGAGAAAGCACGGCGGGCCGGCGATCGGGAAGATGTGCGGTGCATGGACCCCGCGCAGGTAGTGCATCGCTCGGTCCATCTGGTCGGAGCGTTTGCGGATGCCCAGCGCGCGCTTCTCCTCGGGCGGGAAGTCGTAGACCATCGGGTACCAGATCGCGCCGGAGAACTGGGTGAAGTGGGCGTCGAAGGGCCCGAGCGCCTCGAGCTCGTGGAGGTCCCGGGGCCGGGCGTCGTTCTGGTCGAGGATCCGGGCCGTCGAGTCGGCGAGCACCAGTGCCGAGTCACCCGCGGGCCCGTCCGCCGGTGCGGTCATCGCGATGATGGCGACCTCGAGCGCCCCGAGCTGGACCGGCTTCGCGTGCTCGGTGTGGACGAACCGGGCGAATCCGAGATCGCGCAGCGCGCGTTCGAGGTGGTCGAGCTCGAAGGCGGGCAGCAGCACGGTGGCGGAAGGGTCGACGTGCTCGGCCAGCCAGGCCGGGTCGAAGTGGTCATGGTGCAGGTGCGAGATGTACAGGTAATCCGGCGTGGCGAAGGCCGCGGGATCCAGCCGGTCGTTGCGGGGAAACGGGAACCAGGAGCCGAAGTAGGCCGGGGTGAACCAGGGGTCGCAGAGGACGCTGCCGCCCTCGGTCTCCACGTACATCCCGGCGTGGCCGAGGAACGTCACCCGCATCCCTCCAGCCTGCCAGACGGGTTCCGATAGTTTCGGTTCCACTTGGGGCGGCTCGGAGCACGAGTCGCGGAGCGGGGAGCTCGATGGGAACGCTGGACGGGAAGGTCGCGATCGTCACCGGCGCGGGCCGGGGAATCGGGCGCGGCGAGGCGATGCTGCTGGCCCGGGAGGGCGCCCGGGTCGTGGTGAACGATCTCGGGGTCGCCCGCGAGGGTGACGGCGCGGACGGCACTCCGGCTCAGGAGGTCGTGGACGAGATCGTCGCGGCCGGGGGCACGGCGATCGTCAACGGGAACGACGTCTCGTCGTGGTCCGGGGCCCAGGAGCTCATCGCGGCCGCGGTGGGCGAGTTCGGCCGGCTCGACATCCTGGTGAACAACGCGGGCATCCTGCGCGACGCGATGAGCTTCAACATGAGCGAAGACGACTGGGACGCGGTCATCCGTGTCCATCTCAAAGGCCACTTCGCGCCCAGCCGCTTCGCGTGCGCGTACTGGCGTGAGCAGGCGAAGGCGAACGACAACGCACCCACCGGCGGGCGAATCATCAACACGGTGAGCGAGTCGGGCCTCTTCGGAATGGTCGGGCAGGCGAACTACTCCGCCGCCAAGGCCGGCATCGCGTCGATGACGCTCGTGCTCGCGCGGGAGATGAAGAAGTACGGCGTGACGGTGAACGCCGTCGCGCCTCGCGCGCGCACCCGCATGACCGCGACAGTCGGCGGCGCCGAACAGTTCATGCAGGCGAAGGAAGGAGAGTACGACCCCTGGCATCCCGACAACGTCGCGCCACTCGTGGGCTTCCTCGCGTCTAACGATGCCGCGGACGTGAGCGGGCAGGTCTTCGTGATGTGGGGCGCGCACGCCTACCTCATGTCCGGGTGGTCGCTCGCCAACGACCTGGACGCCGGCGGTCAGCGCTTCACCGTCGCCGACCTGATCGCGCGAAAGGGCGAGCTCTTCGCGCCGGTCGAGCGCGGCAGCAAGATCCCGGCGATGGGATTCGGCCTATGAATCCTCCGTGGGGTGAGCTCCAGGTCGACCAGCTCCGGTACATGGCGACGAAGTACGGCGGGGAGGTCGCGTACCGGGTCCTGGACGCCGGTACCTCGCTGACGTTCGCGGAGTGGGACGAGCAGTCGAACCGGCTGGCCCGGTTCCTCGTGCACCAGGGCGTCGAGCCCGGCGACCGGATCTCGATCTACCTGCCCGGCGACGAGGCCCTGCGCTGGATCATCACCTACGCGGCGACGCACAAGGCGGGCGCCGTTGCCGTACCGACCAACACGAGGCTCTCGGTGCCCGAGCTGGTGACGATCCTCGGGCATGCCGAGGCGGTCGCATGCATCACGTGTGAGTCTCTGGTGGAGACCGCGGTCACGGTGCGCGACCAGCTTCCGAGCCTCCGCCTCGTCGTGACCGCGGGCGGCGCGACCGGCACGGTGTTCGAGTACGAGGAAGCACTGCACGAAGACGGGTCGGACATCCAAGTGCCACGAGACCTCGACGATCTCGCCGACATCATGTACACGTCGGGTACCACCGGTCTCCCCAAGGGAGTCGCGGTCCGTCACCGCAACGTCGCCATGCTCCCCAACCACGATCCGAAGTGGACCGGGGCGGGCTGGCTGCACGGCGCGCCGTTGTTCACCTTCGCCGGCATCGCGTTCATCTACAACCCCATGAAGATGGGTCTCCACGGGATGTACCTGCCGAAATTCGACGCGTCGCGGTGGCTCGAGATCGTCGAGAGGGAACGTCCGCCGATGGCATTTCTCGTGCCGGCGATGGCCGAGCTGCTCGTCGCCAACCCGGAGCTGTCCGAGCGCGACCTCACGAGCTTGCGCATGCTCTCGATCGGCAGCGCACCGCTCGCCCCACACACGCTCCTCGCCCTCCAGGAGCGCCTGCCGGACGCGGTGGTGTCGAACTCCTATGGCATGACCGAGGCCGGGCCCGCGTTCATCTTGATGCCGAAGGAAGAGGTCCGGAAGCGGATCGGATCCGTGGGCAAGCCGGTCGGCCCGACCGAGCTCCGGATCGTGCGCGACGACGAGTCGACGTGCGACCCGGGTGAGGTGGGCGAGGTGCTCACCCGCATGTCGGGCCGCCAGCGTGAGTACTACAAGGACGAGGCGGCGACCGCGCGCACCTGGACCGAGGACGGCTGGCTACGCAGCGGCGACCTCGGGTACCTCGACGAGGACGGGTTCCTGTACCTCGTCGGCCGCAAGAAGGACCTCATCATCCGGGGCGGGAACAACATCTACCCGACCGACGTCGAAGCCGTGCTGCTCGAGCACCCGGCCGTGCAGGAAGCCGCGGTCGTCGGCATCCCGCACGCGGTGCTCGGCGAGGACGTCGCCGCCTTCGTGGTCCCCCGCCCCGAGCGGGCACTGGTCGACGACGAGCTGCTCGCGTTCTGCGCCGAGCGCCTGGCCGACTACAAGCGCCCGCGCCAGCTCCACGTCGTCGACGAGCTCCCCCGCAACGCCACGGGCAAGGTGATGAAGCACCTGCTGCAGGTCCCGGTGGGCAACGGGACCGGCGACGAAGCCTCGCGCTAGCCTCGCCCGCCGTACCTGACACCGGCGTCATCCAGGGGGGAACGTGGCACTCACCGAGCTCAAGGGCCAGCAGACCGGTTCGCAGAAGGTGCGCATCGAGCGAGGCCCGGTGCGCGTGTTCGCGCAGGCCCTCCTCGACCACGACCCGGTGTACGACGGCGACGACGCACCGGTTCCGCCCACATTCCCGTTCGTCATGCCGTTCTGGGGCTCGCTCGGCCAGGGAGGCGCGGCCGGGCTGCCGATCGAGAAGCTGCGCGGCCCCGGGCGGGCGATCCTCCACGGGGAGCAGGGCTTCGAGTTCACCCGTTATCCCCGCGTCGGCGACGTGCTCGACGGGGTGACCACGGTGACGGACGTGTACGAGAAGGAACGTTCGAACGGCGGAAAGCTCGAGTTCTACGTCACCGAGACCGTCTGGTCGGACGCCGGGACCGGCGACCCGGTGTGCACGTCGACCTTCACGCTCGTCATCAACGTCCGCCCGCCCAAGACCGACTGACCCCCCACCGACTGACCACCACCCGACCAACCCGTTTCGGTGTCGTCTCGACACGCCAGAACGTGTCCGATCGACACCGAAAGGAGAGCTACGCGATGGACGCGCTGCACGGGCTGAGCCTGGCCGACGTGCTGCGCGAGCACCGGCGGAGCTGGCCGACCCGCACTGCGGTGGTCGACGGAGACGTCCGGCTCACCTACCGCGAGCTCGACGACCGGGTGTCGCAGCTGGCGCACGCGCTCGCCGCGGCGGGGGTCGGGCCGGGTGATCGCACGTTGTGGCTGGGGCAGAACTCGTTCCGGGTGCTCGAGCTGCTGCTCGCGGCGGCGAAGATCGGCGCCTACTGCTGCCCGGCGAACTGGCGGCAGAGCATCGACGAGCTCGCGTTCGTCGTCACCGACCTGGAGCCCGCGGTGACGGTGTGGCAGGAGGAGGAGATCGGCGAGACGGTACGGGCCGCGCGTGACGTCGCCGGCGCGCCGGGACGGTGGGTGCAGCACGACAGCGCCGAGTACGAGTCGTTCCTCGCCGGGGGTGACACGGCCGACGACTTCACGCCGCGCGACCCAACCGAGACCGTGCTCCTCGCCTACACCGCCGCGTTCAGCGGACGGCCGAACGCGGCGATGCTGTCGCACACCGCGCTCGTAACCCAGAGCCTGGTGATGAGCCGCGCGGCCGACATCGGACCCGAGTACGTCTACCTGAACTCCGGTCCGCTCTTCCATCTCGCCACACTCATGCAGACGTTCGCAACGTTCGTCGCCGGGGGGACGAACGTCTTCACCCGGCGGGTCGAGGCCGAGGAGATGTGCCGTCTCGTCGATGCGGAGCGCTGCACCGGCGCCTTCCTCGTGGGCCCGACGATCAAGCAGATGGTCGAGGCCAACCGTGACCGCCGCTACGACCTCTCGTCGCTGCGATCCGGGGGGCGCCGGCCGGAGTGGCTCGAGATGATCACGCTCGACACCAGCCCGATGGCGCGGAACCCCGGCGGGTACGGCCAGACCGAGGTCACCGGCATGTTGACGTTCAACACCCTCGGCGACGCGACGATCGGGACCAGTGGGCGTGCGGCACCCGGCGTGCATGTACGGATCTTCGATCCCGATGATGTCGAGGTGCCCGACGGCGAGACGGGCGAGATCGTGGCCCGCGGCCCGACCGTCATGAACGGCTACTGGAACCGACCGGTCGAGACGGCCGCGCGGCTGCGCGGCGACTGGCTGCACACCAACGACCTCGGCCGCCGGGAGGCCGACGGCAGCCTGACCTTCGTCGGACCGAAGACGCGGCTGATCAAGAGCGCGGCGGAGAACGTCTACCCGGCCGAGGTCGAGAGTGCGCTCGAGCACCACCCTGCCGTCGCGCAGTGCGCGGTGATCGGCGTGCCCGATCCGAAGTGGACGCAGAGCGTCAAGGCGATCGTCGTGCTCGCGGACGGCGCGACCGCGTCCGCCGACGAGCTCATCGAGCACGTACGCACGCAGATCGCGTCGTACAAGAAGCCGCGCGATATCGAATTCGTCGACGAGCTGCCCCGGGTCGGTTTCGCGATCGACTACGACGCGCTCGACGCCCGGTTCGGTGGTGGTGGGTACCCGGGTACCAAGATGCAGCCGTGACCACCGACTCGACGCCGCAGCAACCCCACGATCCGCCGGCCGTGCGGATGGGCGATCCCGACGGCTCGTACCGGAGGCGGATCCGTCTGGTCACGCTCGATCCGAACACCGTGTGGGGTGGGCTCGAGGACGACTTCCATCACTTCGAGGTCACGCTCCACCACGACGGCGAGCGCGTGACCGCGATCGAGATGCACGCGGTCCGCTGGCCGTGGGCGACCTGCCCGGACGCCGGGCAGGGGCTGCAGGCGCTCGTGGGCATGGAGCTCTCGGACCGGTCGACCGCGGTCGCCGCCGTCACCGACCCGCGCATGAACTGCACGCACCAGTTCGACCTCGCCGGTCTGTGCGTTGCGCACGCCACCCGGGCCGCCGGGACGCGCCAGTACGACGTCGAGCTCCCGCCCCCGGCCGACGGCACCGTGACCACGCGCCTCTGGCGCGACGGCGAGCTCACGTTGGAATGGGAGCTGGCGGTCGGCTCGACCCGGACCCGGGACCTCGTGAGCCCGCCGCCGTTCACCGAGGCGCCCTGGCGGGGCGGCTTCATGAAGTGGGCCGACGCCAACCTGCCGCCCGAAGCAGCCGAGGCCGCGATCGTGCTCCGGCGGTCGTGCGACATCGGCATGGGGCGAGGGATGGACCTCGAGGCGATCTCGGTCGCCGAGGAGCTGGCCGGGATCATGACCGGCATCTGCTACTCGATGCAGCCGGAGATCATGCCGGTCGCGTTCCGGAACCGCGGATCGATTCGCGACTTCGGTGCGCATCCCGAGACGATGCTCGCCGGCGCGCCGAGCCCGGACGACTCCGCCGAGAGCTAGGGCCTCGCCTGCTCCGCCTGCTCCGACTGCTCCGCCTGCTCCGAGATCAGCGCGGGGTGAGGCCGACGAGATCCGCGTAGCGCTTCATCCCCTCGACCGCGTCCGGCGACCGGGTCCACGGCGCGATGACGAGCCGGGTGACTCCGAGCTCCTCCCACCGCTCCACGTCATCGGTTGAACGCACCGGACCGCCGACGCAGATCTGGAACGCGCGGTCGAGACCGCGCTCGTGCTCGGACGTCCGTTCTTTGCGCAGCTCGCGGAGACGGTCGATCTGGGCGGCTGCCGATTCGAACGTATGTGCCATCCCGATCCAACCATCCGCGGCGAGGGCCGCGCGCCGGAGTGCCGTCTTGCTCTCACCGCCCACGAGGATCGGCGGCCACGGTTGCTGTACGGGCTTGGGCTCGAACGCGACGGCGTCGAAGTCGAAGAACTCACCGTGGTGCTCGACCTGCGGTTCGGTCCAGAGGCGCTTGCACACTGCGAGCGACTCGTCGACCCGGCGGCCGCGGGTCCGGAAGTCCAGCCCGGCGGCGACCCACTCTTCCTCGAGCCAGCTCGCACCGATGCCGAACTCGCACCGGCCGCCGCTCACGATGTCGAGCGTCTGCACCGCACGCGCCGCGACGAACGGATGGCGCAGACCGAGGTTGTACACGTGCGTGCCGAGGCGCAGCGCCGGGAAGCGGCCGGCCAGGAAGCCGAGGTACGTGAACGCGTCGAAGACCGGTGCGGTCGGCGGGACCGGTGGATGGTCTTCGCCGGCTCGGGGCGATCGGCTCATGTGCACTGGCAGGACGAGATGCTCGGGCAGCCAGACCGACTCGTAGCCAAGTGATTCCGCGGCTGCGGCGGCGTCCAGATGGAAGTGCGGGTTGAGCGCGCCGAGCGCGATGCCGAACTTCACGTGCTGTAGGTGCCGTCGGGTTGGCGGTGCCATCCACCGGCGGCCGAGTTCCCACCGTCGACGTGGATCGTGGTGCCGGTGACGAACCCGGACAGCTTCGGGTTGGCCAGGAAGACGATCGCCGCCGCGACGTCGTCGACGTGACCCGCTCGCGGCAGCGGGGTGCGCACGCCCATGTCCTGACCGATGCCGGGCGTGGGGATCACGTCGGGTGCGACGCAGTTGACCCGTATGAGCCGCGGTCCGAGCTCGAGCGCCAGGCTCTGCGCGAGGCTCGCCTGCGCGGCCTTCATCGCGCTGTAGACCGCAAAGCCGGGACCGGCCCGGTGCGCTTCGATCGACGTCACGTTGACGATCGACCCACCCTCGCCCGGCATGAGCGGGACCACGCCGCGCACGAACGACGCGACGCTGGTGAAGTTCTCGCGGATGAGCGCGTCCTGACCCTTGTCGTTGACGTCGAGGAACGCGGCCTGGAATCCCCCACCCGCGTTGTTCACGAGGATGTCGACGTGCGCGTGTTCGGCGGCGACCGCGGCGAGCCAGGCACTGACCTGCTCGCCGTCTCGCACGTCGAGCACACCCTGGTCGGCCCGGCGGCCGAGCGCCTCGATCTCACCCGCGCAGGTCGCGAGGTTCTCCTCGTCACGGTCGCAGACGGCCACATCGGCGCCGAACCGGGCCATGGCGAGTGCGGTCGCGCGCCCGATGCCGGCGGCGGCACCGGTGACGATCGCGACCCGGCCGTCGAGTCGGGCGTCGTCCGGTCCGAGGGCCATCCGCGGAGGCTAGCGGCGCCCGCACTGGACATGACGCCAACGTCATATGCTGTCCCGCGCTCGGACCCCGACGGATGGAGCACGACGTGGGCTACTCGGTCGCAGGCAAGAACGTGCTGGTCACGGGCGCTTCCTCGGGCATCGGCGCCGCGCTCGCCGAGGGGTTCGCCGCCGCCGGCGCGACCGTCGGCATCTGTGCGAGGCGGGCGGACCGCCTGGGCGACGTGTTGTCCCGTCTCCAAGCCCACTCGCCGGCATCGCGGAGCTGGACGATCGATCTCGCGGACCTGAACGGCATCGAGCCGTTCGCCCGCCGGGTGAGCGACGAGCTCGGCGGTGTCGACGTGCTCGTGAACAACGCGGGGATCCCGAAGCGCCGGGTGGTCACCGAGCTCGACGCGGCGACAGTCGAGGCCGTGATGTCGATCAACTACTTCTCGCCCGTCCGCCTGACCCTCGCCCTGCTACCCGAGCTGATCGAGCGGTCCGGGCGCATCGTGAACATCTCGTCGGTCGCGGCGAGGCTCGGCCCGCCCGCGGAAGCCGCGTACACCGCGTCGAAAGCCGCGCTCACCGGATGGTCCGAGTCGATGCAGGTCGATCTCGCGGTCGCGGGGAGCGACGTGCGCGTGCACGTGGTGAACCCGGGCGTCATCGACACGGATCTGTTCCACCTGCCGGACAACGACGAGTCACTCGCGGACATCGAGGCCCTCCCCGTCGAAGCGATGATCCAGCCGGTGCTCGAGCAGCTGGACTCGGGAACGTTCGAGATCTACGTGCCGGGTTGGTTCGCCGACGTCGTCGGCGGCAAGTTCCCCGACGTCGGCTCCTTCCTCGCCGGCTCCATCGCCTGGGTCAAGCAACAGCAACAACAACCCACCTGAGATTTTGGCGTCGTTTAGGCCCCGTATAGGTGCCCAGACGACGCCAAAATCATCGCGGGGCGCGGTCGCGCAGGGCTTGACGGATTGCCGCACACGACAGGGCTCCGCCGTTGCGGAGATCCGTCGGGCCCACGTCGATGGGAAGCCAACTCGCGGCGATGAGCTCGTGACGTCGAGCGCGATCGTGCTTCGTCGCCGTACGACCGGTGTGAAACTCGTCGGAGTCGTACTCGATCGCGATCCGTTCGTCTGGGTACGCGGCGTCGACTCTTCCGACGAGCTTCGCGCCCTGCCAGACCTCGTACTGCGGGACCGGCTTCGGAAGGCCGCGTGCCTTGATCGCCCGGAACAAGAGGGTCTCCATCTCACTTTCGGTGGGCCGCTGCCCCGGCGCACGATCGAGAAGCAGCTGCCGTAGAACTGGGCCGCCAGGCCGGCCCGAGCGACTGAGTCGGCGCACGACCGCGATCAGCTCTGCCTCGCTCGCCAGCCCGCGTCGCAACGCGTTCTCGAGCGCGAGCTCGACAAGTCCGGTCCGGCAGACACCGCCCAGATCGAACAGCGTCCGCGCAGGAGTCGTCGCGGCGATACCCGACACGACTACGAGGTCAATCGGATTGAGTGCCTTGGTCTCATGAACGACAAGCTCGTCGTGGCGAGCGCGTCGCCACCGGGGACAGGTGATCTCAACCAGGTCCCGTCGACCACCTGGCAGCCCATGAAGCTCAGCGGCGGACCGGTGCGACGCAACGGCTCGAAATCCCCCCGCCCAACACGCCGCGAGCACGTCGCCGTGCCAGGTTTGCGGCGCTCCATTCACGCGGTACACGTCGTAGTGCACGAGGACCCATCGCTGGGATGCGATCCGTGCTTCGATCTGCCGCTTGGTCAAGCCGGCCAGGCGAGCGTGCTCTCCCCTGAACAGCCCGTGGTGCTCCGCGGCATGCCGGGCGAGTGATCTGTCGGCGTCCGATTCGACTTCCGTGTCGAGCTCCATGCCCGGATTCCACCCGCGACCTGGGACAGCAACGAATTTTGGCGTCGTTTACGCCCCGTATAGGTGCGTAGACGACGCCAAAACGGTGTCGAGTGGCTAGCCCGCCTGCTTGGCGACCGCGGCGGCGGCCGCGGCCGCGGCTTCGGGGTCGAGGTAGCGGCGGTCCACCACCTGGAAGCGTTCGTCGAGCTCGTAGACCAACGGTTGGCCGGTGCCGATGTTGTACTTGACGATCTCGTCCTCGCTCATGCCGTCCAGGTGTTTCACGAGCCCGCGCAACGAGTTCCCGTGCGCGGCGACGAGCGTGACCCGGCCGTCCGCGAGGTCCGGCACGATTGCGTCGTACCAGTACGGGAGCATCCGGTGGACGACGTCCGCGAGGCACTCGGACTTCGGGATCAGCTCGGCGGGGAGATCGCGGTAGCGGGGGTCGTCCGACGCGTCCCATTCGAGCGGGGGCGGCGGCACGTCGTACGAGCGACGCCATTCGAGCAACCGCTCCTCGCCGGACTCCTCCGCGACCCGCTTCTTGTCCTTGCCCTGGAGGCTGCCGTAGTGGCGCTCGTTCAGCCGCCAGGACCGGCGCACCGGGATCCACGAGCGGTCACACGCCCGCAGCGCGAGCTCGGCGGTGTGGATCGCCCGGATCTGCACCGAGGTGTGCACGACGTCGGGCAGCACCCCGTGCTCGGTGAGCAGCTCACCGCCCCGCACCGCTTCCGCCTCACCCTTCTCGGTGAGCGGGACGTCGACCCATCCGGTGAACAGGTTCTCCAGGTTCCAGGTGCTCTGCCCGTGACGGAGCAGGATCAGCGTGGCCATGACTGCAAACTAGGCCGTGGGAGAGTCAAGGCGATGAACCAGGACGGGTTCTACGGCCGGGCCCAGGCCGCGATCCATCACGAGCGCTTCGGCGACCTGGCCACCGACGCGGCCACCGCGCTCGCCGGTGAGCTCGTCTCGCACGGCCTCACCACCGGCACCGTCACGGACCTCGGCTGCGGATCCGGGATCCTCGCCGGCATCATGTCGAGCCTGGGTTACGACGTGCTGGGCTACGACATCTCCGCCGACATGGTCGAGCTCGCCGCGCGCAACGCGCCGCGCGCCACGTTCCGCAACGAGTCGCTCCTCGACGCGACGATCCCACCATCCGTCGCGGTCACCGCGATCGGCGAGGCGCTCAACTACGCGACGGACCCCCGGGCCGGGCTCGAAGCGACCGTGTCAGTCGCACGCCGGGTGTACGACGCGCTCGCCCCCGGCGGTGTCTTCCTCTTCGACGTGTCGACACCCGGGCGCAACTCCGGGGTCGCGGTACGCGAGAGGATCCACGAGGGCGACGGTTGGATGCTCACCATGCGAGCCGAAGAGTCCGGGTATCAGCTCGACCGGCACATCACCATCTACTCGCGCGAGGCCGACGGCCGGTACACGCGCGTGGACGAGCATCACGTCATCCATCTGTACGACCTCGACGCGGTGACAGCGATGCTGACCGACATCGGCTTCACGGTCGAGACGCGCCCGAACTACGGGGCGACGCGATCCGACTCGACGCCGTCGACGGGTTGGTCCGTGTTCGTCGAGACGAAGCCGGCGAACTAGGCGGGCAGGCCGACCGTCTTCGTCTCGAGGTACTCCTCGAAGCCGGCGATCCCGTGCTCGCGCCCGAGGCCCGACTCCTTGTAGCCGCCGAACGGTGAGTCGGGGCCGAACCACTGCCCGCCGTTCACCGCCACCGTGCCGGTCCGCAAGCGCTTCGCGATCCCGTACGCGCGATCGAGATCCGTCCCGTTGACCGCGCCCGACAGCCCATAGCGCGAGTTGTTCGCGATGCGCACCGCGTCATCGTCGTCCTCGTAGGGGATCACCGCGAGCACCGGGCCGAAGATCTCTTCCTGCGCGATCGTCGAGTCCGGATCCACGTCGACGAACAGCGTTGGCTCGACGTAGAAGCCCTTCTCGAGGTGTGCCGGGCGGCCGCCACCGACGAGGAGCCGAGCGCCTTCGCTCTTCCCCTTCTCGATCAGCCCGAGCACCCGCTCGCGCTGGCGCGCGTTGATGAGAGGCCCTTGGAGATTCGCCGGGTCGGTCGGGTCGCCGTACGTCCAGGCTTCGAACCCCGCCTTCAGCAGCTCGATCGCCTCGTCGTAGCGCGAGCGCGGCACGAGCATGCGTGTGGTGATCGCGCACCCCTGCCCTCCGTGCATGCACACCATCGCGCCACTGCCCATCTGAGCCGGGAAGTCGGCGTCGTCGAGAATGACGTTCGCGGACTTGCCACCGAGCTCGAGGAACACGCGCTTCAGCGTGTCCGCCCCCTTCGCCATGATGTGCTTCCCGACCGCGGTCGAGCCGGTGAAGCTGATCATGTCGACGTCCGGGCTCGTGCTCAGCACCTCGCCCACGGCCGCCGGGTCACCCGACGTCACGACGTTCAGCACGCCCGGCGGAATGTCCGTGTACTCCGCGGCGAGCCGGCCGATGTGCGTGGCACTCCACGGCGTGTCCGGCGCGGGCTTCAGCACGACGGTGTTGCCGGCCGCCAGCGCCGGAATGATCTTGGAGAGGTTGAGCATGAACGGGAAGTTCCACGGCGTGATCGCGCCGACGACACCGATCGGCTCACGCAGCACCCGCCGCGCGCTCGTCATCCCGAAGAACTCGTGCACGGGGAGGTCGTACTCCCACTCGATGCGATCGATGCACTCGATGTCCCACTCCATGTCGTCGATGCAGGAGTCCTGCTGCACCGCGTACGTGAGCATGATCGGCGAGCCGACCTCGGCGACGATCTGCGGCCGCAGCGTCTCCTTCTCCTTGACCAGCGCCTCGTGCAGCTGACGCAAGCTGCGCCTGCGCAGCTCGTGGTTGCTCGCCCAGTCGCTCTCCTCGAACGCGCGCCGGGCCGCGGCCACCGCTCGCTCCATGTCCTCCGGGCTCGCGTCGGCGACCGTGCCGATCACTTCCTCGGTGGCCGGGTTCACGTTCTCGTACCGGGCTCCCGACGCCGCCTCGACGAGCTCTCCGTCGATCAACATCCGGTGCTCGCCGCTCACCGCTTCCCCCATGACGCGTCTCCCTCGTGACGGCTGGCCTACGTCGCCGAGGCTACCTGACACGGCAGTCAGGTCCCACCGCCGTCCACCGACCGTTCTCGGCCCGCTCGAACGTCGGCGGGCCGGCGGACTCAGCGCTCGCGCTCGGGGATGCCGAACGAGGCACGCACGTCGGCGAGTGGCTCGTGGGCGAGCGCGAGATGGTCGATCGTCGTGAAGTCGCCGGTGCACTGCGCACCCCTCCGGAACGCATGCGCGACCGTTTCCGGTGCACCCGGACGGCTCAGCGTGCCCTCCTTCGGCACGAGCGTCCCGCCGCCGTCGAGGTAGCCCGCCTCGTGCACGCCGAGGTTGCCGAGGAACTGCATCCAGTGCGCGTCGGTATCGGACACCCCCATCTGCATCGCACCGAGAGCGATCTCATCGACACCGACCGGCTCATAGCCACCGATGACGTGACACATGTCGTGCGACACGAAGACCGCCGGGCTCTTCAGGGCGATCCCGGGAAGGTCGAAGCCGTTGCGTTCGTAGAACTCCACGTAAGCACGTCCGAGCGTTCCCGGGGGCGCGTCCGCCAAGGCCAGAAGGCGCGCCGCGAGCTCCGGGGCGGGAGCGTCGAGAGAGTCTCCGTACCGGTCGGCCAGCTGCGGCTCGAGCAGCGCGTCACCGGCCGGGCCACCGAAGAAGCGCATGTAGTCGGCGGCGGCCTCCGCCCGGCTCCGGTCCACGAGGTCGCGCGCGATGTCCAGGCCCGGCCCCGACTCCCCCAGCGCGGCGCAGTACTGCTCGACACGGGCCGCCTGGCTCGCGCTCACCGGGTGGCGGCACAGCTCGACCAGCACGAGCAGCTCTCGCACCCGCCGTCTCTGTGACGGGTCGACGAACGCTTCCCCGGCCGCCTCCGGGCCCAGCGCCTCGACCGTGGTCGGATCGAGATCGACCTCGAAGTAGCACGCCGCGAGTGCGCCGATGACGGCCAGCTGCTCCGCGGTGGGCCCGCCTTCGACGTCCGCCGCGCCCACCATCGCCCGGATGATCGGCTCGGCGTGCTCCTTGTCGATGGTCCTCGGCATGGATCGCGTTCCTTCCTCTGGCTGGCCTCGCGCGTGTCCAGCCGGCGTGATCTCGACGCGTACGCTAACTGGGCGTGCGCATCGCTGCGGTCGACCTCGGATCGAACTCCTTCCACCTCGTGGTGGCGGAGGTGCGGGCGGACGGCACGTTCGAGCCGATCATCCGCGAGAAGGAGATGCTGCGGCTCGGCGACGTGGTCAGCCGGGAGGGCGTCGTCACCCCGGAGGCAACCGAGGCCGCGGTCCAGACCGTGCGCCGCTTCCGCATGCTGGCCGAGGCCGCCGGCGCCACCGAGATCCTCGCCTGCGCCACGAGCGCGCTGCGTAGCGCGTCCAACGGCGACGCGGTCCTCGACCAGATCGAGACCGAAGCCGGCGTCGTCGCGGACGTCATCGACGGGCTCGAAGAGGCCCGCCTCATCTTCACCGCCATCCGCACCGCGGTTCTCATCGATCCGGGACCGGCGCTCTGCTTCGACCTCGGCGGCGGGAGCGTCGAGATCATGGTCGGTGACACGACGGGGCTGCACTGGGCGGCCAGCGAGCGTCTCGGTGTCGCTCGCCTGAGCGCGGAGTACGTGCGATCGGATCCCATCTCGAAGGGTGACCGGCGCCGGCTCCGCGAGCACCTCGTCGAGATCCTCGGGCCGCTCGCGGTCGACGTCATGCGCTTCGAGCCCAAGCTCGCGATCGGCAGCAGCGGGACGCTCGAGGACATCGCGAACATGGTGGCCGAGCGCCGGGACGAGTCGGTACCCCGCTCGCTCAACCAGCTCAGCTTCTCGCGCGAGGAATTCGAGCCCCTCCACCACGAGCTGGTCCGGTCGACGTCCGCGCAACGCAAGAGCATCAAGGGGCTCGACGCGAAACGAATCGACCTCATCGTCGCCGGCGCGGAGTTCCTCGCCACCGCGATGGAGCTCTTCGAGGTCGACGAGCTCACCATCAGCGAGTGGGCGCTGCGCGAGGGCATGGTCCTGGACGCGATCGGCCGCCACGACCCGGTCGACTGGTCCGACGACCCGCGGGCCATCCGGCGGGCATCGGTGCAGGCCCTCGGGCGTCGATTCTCGTGGCCGGAGGAGCACTCGCGTCAGGTCGCGCGGCTCAGCCTCGAGCTCTTCGACCAGACCCGCGAGCTGCACGGAATGAGCGACACCGACCGCGAGCTCCTGGAGTACGCCGCGCTGCTGCACGACATCGGCGAGCACGTCTCGCACGACGGCCACGACCGCCACGCGGCCTACCTCGTCGCGCACGGGCAGCTCCGCGGCTTCGACCCCGAAGAGATCCTCGTCCTCACCGCGCTCGTGCGTTGGCATCGCCGCGGTGAGCCGAAGTCCTCCGACGATCTGGTCGGCGAGCTCGATGGCGACACGCGCGAACGCGTCCGGCGGCTCGCGTCGCTGATCCGGATCGCCGACGGCCTGGACCGGAGCCGCAAGCAGGTCGTGCGCAACATCACGGCACGGGTCAGCCCGTCACTCGTGCTGTTGCGCCTGCAGACGGACGGCGATCCCGAGCTCGAGCTCTGGGGTGCGCGACGGAAGCGGGAGCTCTTCGAGAAGGTCTTCGACCGCGAGCTCGAGCTCACCGCCCACCCGAGCGGCTGACCGCCTCGGACTGCTGCCGATACCTCTACCCCGCGACGGTCCGGAACACGATCCGCGCCGTGGTCTCGACCACCTCGGCGCGGGTTGCGCCGTAGGTCTCGAGATCGACGTGGAACGCGGCCATGCGCTCCATCATCGCGACGAGCGCCGCGGCGGCGGCGTAGGGCGCGATGCCCTCCACCTCGTTCTCGGCGACCTTGCGCGACAGGCCCTGCGTGATCGGCTGCAGCGATGCGTTGCGCACGTCCCGGAAGCGTTGATCGCCTTCCTGGGCTGCGAGGTTCCGGGTCCGCAGGATGGCCCGGTGGTCGTCCCAGTACAGGAGGAACCCGTCCACGAGCCGGCGGGCCGCCTCCAGACCCTCGTCGCCGCGCCACGGCGCGTCGAGGAGCTCGGCGAGTGGCGCGGTCTGCTCGCCGACCGCCTCCGCGAGCGCGAGCACCGCCTCCTCGACGTCGCGGAAGTACTGGTAGAACGTCGCCGGCGACGTACCGACCGCGCGTGCGATGTCGACGACCCGCAGGTCGCGCAGCCCGTTGCTCTCGAGCTGCTCGGCGGTGGCGTCGAGCAGCCGGCGCCGAGTCGCTGCGCCCCGCTTGCCCAGTGCCCGCCCGTCGAGCGCGACCGTGTTCTCCACCGCTGTCACGGCTGGTCAGGGTATCTGACGGCTTTCCCGATTCTCTCCGGAGGACGTCGAGCTGGGCCCGGACGCGTCAGGGGGCGGGTCCGAAGACCCGCCCCCCAACCTTGGGAAGAAATAACGCTTGCTTGATGATCTAGCTGAAGACGACGGACGAACCGGGGAGGATCGCGATCTTCTTGATCCCCTTGGCCGGCTTGGTCTTTCCGTTCTTCGTCGTCGGGTTGCAGACGCTCGTGTCCGGCACCGCGATGTGTGCGTGCGCCGTCACGTTGTTCGTCCCGGCGTAGGAGCCGGTCACGGACGACTGCGGGTTGGGTGAGGTCGAGTTGGGCAGGTTGAACCCGAAGTTCGGGGTGCCCGTGAGCTCGAAGCCCTTGACGGTCGCAGTGGACGGGTTGATGTGACCGCCGCTCCCCTTCCACATGACGGAGAGAGTGAACGGGTCAGTGTTGCCCGTCGCGAGAGCATTGCAGGTACCGGCGTTGGTGCCGTGTTGCACGACACCGATCTTGATCTTGACCGGGGACACACCGCTCTCGGTGGAGCCACTGCACACGCCCTTGAGCTTCCCGGTGACGGTCGACGGCGCCGTGTTCGTGTTCCGCAGCGGCGGGTCGATCTTGAGCTTCCCGGTAATCGAGCAGTTCGCGGAACCCGTCGCCGTAATGGTCGGCTTGGCCGCGAACGCCGGCGAGGCAACCATCGCCAGGCCACCCAAAGCCAGTGCGGCCGCGGTCGCCCCTATCGCGATTCTTCGAATCATGGTGATCTCCTTACCCCTGACGCCGCGACGACTCGGGAGTGCGCGGGCGTGACCGTTGCGCTCCGTCGCCTTGCTGCTCACAGGCACACGCCGGAGCGACGCTCTGGCGGATGCACCCATTACTCAAGAGCTTTCCCCGATGCGTGCGCGGCGAAGCATCGGATGCCTCGTTCGCGCTCTGCCGCGTGCCCAACTGCCGCGCCGAGGTTGTTCAGCGCGCGTCTCTGACCTCGATCACGTCACAACAAACGCGCTGCGTAGGCGCGACGCGGAACGGCTCGGCGTCTCAGAGCGGATCGCCGCGGGAGAGGAGCGTGCCGGGATACGGCGTCATGAGCTCCTCCCGCCAGCGGGTGAGGTACTGGCGCGAGATGTTGCGCCACCGCGGGATCCTCCCGTCCGCGCCGGCATCCATGGCCGCACCGAGCGACTCCTGGCCCGCCGGGTCCGTGGCCCACACCGTCATCACCTCGGTGTCCGTCATCTGGACCTCGTACAGGCCCACGAGCGCGTGGCCGTGATCGCCGAGCACCGGAGCCCAGTGCTCCTGCACCGCGGCGAGGTAGTCGAGCGCGGCCCCGGGGCGGCACTGCGAGAGCTCGTGCACGAAGACCGAGCCCGAGACGCCGTCGCGCCGCAGCTCGGCGATCGTCGGGCAGCCGGGGGCGCCCGCGAGCAACCGGTCGAACCCGCCGGACCGCACCTCGAGCGCGGTCCGCCACCACTCGTTCAGCGTCGGGTTCTTCGTGCGCGAGAGGTTGGTGGACTCCATCAGCCGCCGCCAGCCGGCCCGGCCGTCGATGCACTCCCAGATGTTCACGACCTGGGGCCACCGACCCGTGGAGCCCATCACGTAGAAGGTGCCGAGCAGCTGCAGACCACGACCCGCGGCTGCTTCGACGTCGAAGCCCACGGTGTGCTCCATGTAGCGCATGGCACCTTCACCGACGATGTCGACGTACTCGTGCAGGAACAGGTCGCGGTGGCCGGCCACGGTCGCTGACACTACCGGACCGCGGTGCCAGGCCATGCGAGGATGCGGGGCGATGGACACGGTCGGCGACCTGTTGCGCGATGCCTCGCGTGACCTCGCGACCGAGTTCGACGCGATCCCCATTCCCGGCGCGCTCCGCTTCGCGCTCGGGCTCGCGGTCCCGCCGCGCCAGGGCTCGCCCGTCGGGCGGCTCGACCAGCCGCGCGGGCGGATCGCGATCCTCGCGGGGCCCGGGGTGCTGCGCGACCGCGCCGTCGACGGGCTGCGCGCGTTTGCCGATGCCGCCAACGTGGGCGTCGCCAACACCTGGGGCGCGAAGGGTGTGTTCGCGTGGGACAGCGCCCACCACCTCGGCACGTGCGGACTCCAGGCGCGGGACTTCGAGCTGCTCGGGTTCGCTGATCTCGACCTGCTCTGGACGACCGGGATCGACCCGGCGGAATCACCTCCGGACCGCTACGAGCTCGGTGCCCGCGTCGTTCGCATCGACCCTGCAGATCTCGCCCCGTTCGCCGAGCACGTCGCCCGGTCGTCGTACCCGATCGAGCGACCACCGTTGTTCGATCGGCTCGCCGCCGTCGCGCAGCCCGGATACGTCGACGACCGCTTCCCCCGCCATCCCGCGCGAGCCGTGATGGAGACCAAGCAGCGGCTGCCCCAGGGCGGGATCGTGACCGCGGATCCCGGGCCCGCCGGGCTGTGGGTTGCGCGCACCTTCCCCACCGACGGGCCCGGCACGGTCGTCGTGCCCGCAACCTCGTGGCCCGGCATCGCCACCGCGCTCGCACTCGCCGCGGCGCGGGCGGGTCGGGCGGCGACCGCGGTGACCGTCGCTCCGGTCGACTCCACCACCCAGGCACTGATCGAGCTCGCCTCCACGCTCTCCGCGCCGGTCACGGTCGACGTCTGGGGTGACGACGTCGACCTCTCGCTGACCGCGTTGCTCGTCGAGGCGGCCGGTCCCGTCGTAGCGTGGGGCTCGTGACCATCCCGTCCCGCGTCGCTGTCGTCACCGGTGCGTCGTCCGGGATCGGGCGCGCGATCGCCGTTGCGCTCGGCGCGCTGGGCTGGAGGGTCGCGCTCGGCGCACGCCGGGGCGACGAGCTCGAGGAGACGGCCAAGATCGTCATCGAGGCGGGCGGCGAGGCGTTCCCGAAACCGATGGACGTCACCGATCAGCGCTCCGTCGACGCGTTCATGACCGCCGCCGAAGACGGCCTGGGACCGATCGACGTGCTCGTGAACAACGCCGGGATCGCTATCCCAGGTCCGTTCTGGGACCTGGCGCCCGAGCAGCTCGACCGCGAGGTGCGCACCAACCTGCTCGGCCCGATGCTCTGCGCCCGGCGGGTCGTCCGCTCGATGATCCGGCGCGGCACGGGCGACGTGGTCTTCGTGTCGTCCGACACCGCTCGTGCGCCTCGGCCCCGCCTCCTCGGGTACAGCGCGACCAAGGCCGCGATCGAGGTCGTCGCGCGGACCCTCGCGATGGAGCTGGAGGGCACGGGCGTCCGATCGACAACCGTGCGCGTCGGCCCGACGCTCACCGACTTCGCGTCGGGCTGGACGCCCGAACAGGTCGCCGAGCTCATGACCTACTGGCCGCGCTTCGGTGTGCAGCGCCACTTCCACACGCTGAGCCCCGAGGACGTGGCGCGCGCGGTCGTCTACGCGGTGACATCGCCACCGGGGGTGCACATCGACGTCATCGAGGTGCAGCCCGAGGCACCGATCGACCCGTAGCCGCCGGGCCGGGGACGCTCGCCACCCGCCTGCGTGGACCTCTCCGGCCGAGCGGCGCGGGGATACGCTCTCAGGAATGCAGCTGGATGACCTCATCATCGTGAGCGTCGACGACCACGTCGTCGAGCCGCCGGACATGTTCGAGCGCCATGTGCCGGCGAAGTACAAGGACATCGCCCCCCGGCTCGTCCACAAGGACGACGGCACCGACGTGTGGGCCTTCCAGGGCTTCGAGGTCCCGAACATCGGGCTCAACGCGGTCGCCGGCCGGCCCAAGGAGGAGTACGGGATCGACCCGACCTCCTTCGAAGAGATCCGCGACGGCTGCTTCGACGTCGAGAAGCGCATCCTCGACATGAACGCGAACGGCGTGCTCGGGTCGCTCAACTTCCCGAGCCTGCCGGGCTTCGCCGGACGACTGTTCGCCGCGCTCGAGGACAAGGACGCCGCGATCGTCCTCGCCCGGGCCTACAACGACTGGCACATCGAGGAGTGGTGCGGGTACGCGCCCGAGCGGTTCATCCCGCTCTCCATCCCGATGATCTGGGACCCGGAGGCCTGCGCGGCGGAGATCCACCGGGTCGCGAAGAAGGGCTGCCACGCGGTCACGTTCCCGGAGAACCCCGAGCCGCTCGGCCTTCCGAGCCTGCACTCGGACCACTGGGATCCGTTCTGGCAGGCCTGCTCGGACGAGGGAACGATCGTGTGCATGCACATCGGGTCGTCGAGCAAGCTCGTGATGACCGCGGCCGACGCGCCGATCGACGTGATGATCGTGCTGCAGCCCATGAACATCGTGCAGTGCGCGGCCGATCTGATCCACTCACCGGTGTTCAAGAAGTTCCCCGACCTCACCGTCGCGCTCAGCGAGGGTGGGATCGGTTGGATCCCCTACTTCCTCGAGCGCCTCGACCACTCGTACCGTGTCCACAAGGCATGGACCGGTGCGGACTTCGGGTCGAAGATGCCGAGCGAGGTGTTCCTCGAGCACGTTGTCCTCTGCTACATCTCGGACGGCGTGGGGGTGCGACTCGCTCGCGAGATCGGTGTGGATCGCATCACCGTCGAGGTCGACTACCCACACTCGGACACCAACTGGCCCTACGCGCCGGAGCGGATGATGGAGGAGTTCGACTCGAGCGACCTCACCGACGCCGAGATCAACGCGATCACGCACGAGAACGCGATGCGGTTCTTCCGCTACGACCCGTTCCCGATCCGCCCGCGTGAGCGCTGCACCGTCGGCCGCCTGCGGGGCGAAGCGATCGGATGGGACGTCGAACCGCACCCGGCCGCCACCGCGAAGCGCAAGGAGCGCGTCGGGCCCGTGAAGATCACGGACCTGTCCCCCACCGCCTGATCAAGCACCCTGCATCCGTGGTCCGGTTCGATCCCTACAGCTACGAGCATCACGAGGACCCGTATCCGACCTACCGGCGGCTACGGGACGAGGCGCCCGCGTACCTGGACCCGGAGCACGGGTTCTGGGCGCTCTCCCGCCACGACGACGTCCGCGCCGCGATCGACGACTGGCCGACGTTCTCGTCGACCGGGGGCATCACGCTCGAACGACGGAGCGCGGACGTCGAGCCGATGCTCATCGAGATGGATCCGCCACGCCACACCGAGCTGCGTGCCCTGGTGAGCCGCGCGTTCACACCGCGTCGCATCGCGGACCTCGAGGGGCCCATCCGCACCCTGGCTGAGGAGCTGATCGACGGCTTCGACGGCCGGAGGCGCGTCGACATCATCGAGGACTTCGCCGCGAAGCTGCCCATGGCGGTGATCTCGGTGATGCTCGGCGTGCCCCGTGAGGACCAGGACGAGCTGCGGGAGTGGTCCGACGCGATGCTGCATCGCGAGGAAGGCAGCGCCGACCTGACTCGCGCCGGCATCGAAGGCGCGACCCGGCTGTACGCGTACTTCACCGACGTGATCGCCGACCGTCGCGTCACACCGCGCGACGACCTGGTCGGCGCACTCGTCGCCGCGGAGGAAGAGAGCCGGTCGTTGTCGCCCGGGGAGGTGCTCGGGTTCTGCTTCCTGCTGCTCATCGCCGGTAACGAGACCACGACGAAGCTGCTCGGCAACGCGATCTACTGGCTCGCCGCCCTCCCGGACCAGCGGGCCGAGCTGCTCAGAGATCCGTCGCTCATCCCCGCGGCCGTCGAAGAGACGTTGCGGTACGACACCTCGACGCAGGCCCTGGCCCGCCTGCTGACCCGAGACGTCGTGCTGCACGGCACCACCCTTCCCGCCGGCAGCAAGGGTCTGCTGCTGTTCGGATCGGCGAACCGGGACGAACGGCGCTGGCCCGACCCGGACCGCTTCGACATCGGCCGCAACCCTGCCGGTCACCTCGCCTTCGGCCATGGCATCCATCACTGCCTGGGCGCGCCCCTGGCGCGGCTCGAGTCGCGCGTCGCGCTGGAGGTGCTGTTGCCGCGCCTCGGCGAGTACCAGGTGGACATGAGCGGGACGAGCCGCATCCACTCCGGCAACGTCCGCGGCTTCTCCCGCCTCCCGATCGACATCCCGGAGTGACGAAGAAGCACCACGTCCGGATCGGGAAGGACCCGGAGCGCCTCAACCGCGGCTTCTGGGACGAGGACGCGGACGACTACCAGGCCGAGCACGAGTCGCAGCTCGATGTCGAGACGATGGGCTGGGGGGTCTGGGATCTTCCCGAATCCGAGCTCCGGGTGCTGGGTGACGTCGACGGCCTCGACGTGCTCGAGTACGGCTGCGGCGCGGCCCAGTGGGCGATCAAGCTCGCGCGGGTCGGTGCCAGCGTGACCGGGCTCGACCAGTCACGCGGCCAGCTGCGTCACGCCGCGACGAAGATCGCCGCGGCCGGCGTGGGCGTCCAGCCCGTCTGCGCGAGCGCGACGGCGGTCCCGCTCGGCGACGAGTCCTTCGACATCGTGTTCTGCGATCACGGCGCGATGAGCTTCTGTGACCCGTACCGCACCGTCCCGGAGGTCGCGCGCCTCCTCCGCCCGGGTGGCCTGTTCGCGTTCAACATCTCGACGCTGCTGCGCAACCTCTGCTATCCACCCGGCGACCCCGATGCGCCCGTGAGCCGCCGTCTCCATTCCAAGTGGTTCGGTGCGCGGGCGTTCGATTGGGGCGACGGGACGATCGACTTCCAGATCCCGCACAGCGAGTGGATCTCGCTCTTCGGCGAGCACGGCCTCGTCGTCGAGGATCTGCTCGAGCTGCGCCCGCCGAAGCACGCCAAGAGCACCTACGGCGACTATGTCGACCACACGTGGGCGAGGCGCTGGCCCGCCGAAGAGATCTGGCGGGTGCGCAAGCGATGATCGGCGCTGCCGAGACCGCGTTGCTGGTGCCGGTGCCGGCCGCCGAACCGCTCGTCGAGCGCCATCGGCTAGCGCATGACCCCGTCGCCCCGCTCGGCGTCCCGGCCCACATCACGCTGCTCTACCCGTTCTTCCCACCCGACGCGATCGACGAATCCGTCGAGCGCGGCGTCACGGGCGTGCTCGAGGGCTTCGCTGCGTTCGAGTTCGCGCTCCGGGACGTCCGCTCCTTCGACGACGGTGTGCTCTATCTCGCGCCGGACCCGGCCGAGCCGTTCGTCGCGCTCACGAACGCGTTCGCGGCGCGCTGGCCCGAGTACCCGCCGTACGGCGGGTACTTCGCCGAGGTCGTCCCGCACCTCACCGTCGCGATGCCCTCGGATGTGTCCGTGGCCGAGCTGACCGACGAGCTCCGCACCGGACTGCCTGTCGAGGGTCGAGCCGACGTGGTGTGGCTGATGGAGGGCAGTGAAGGAGGCGGCTGGACGCAGCGCGCGGCCTTCCCGCTCAGCGACGGTCAAAGGTGAAACCGGCCGCCTCGCGGTCCCAGGTCGCCTCGGTGACACCGTCTTCCCGTAGCTCGTACTTGAGCACCCGTCCGACCGGGTTCCGCGGCAGGTCCTCACGGAACTCGATGTAGCGCGGCACCGCGAAGTACGGAACCTGGTCGACGGACCACCGGCACAGCTCTTCCTCGGTGACGGTCGCGCCTTCCTGCAGCACCGCCGTCACCTTCACGTCGTCCTCGCCCTGATCGCTCGGCACCGCGTGCACCGCGACGTCCTTGATCGCAGGATGGGCTACGAACGTGCGCTCCATCTCGAAGCTGGAGATGTTCTCGCCCCGCCGCCGCAGGTAGTCCTTCTTGCGGTCGACGAAGAACAGGAACCCGTCTTCGTCCAGGCGGGCCAGATCTCCCGTATGGAACCAGAGGTTGCGCGTCGCCTCGACGGTCGCTTCGGGCCGACGCCAGTAGCCCGCGAACATCAAGTTCGGGCCCGTCGGCCGGCAGACGATCTCGCCGATCTCGCCGACCGCGACCTCAGCGTCGTTGTCGTCGACGAGCCGGACCGCGAACTCGACGTCGTTGAGCCGCCCGGCCGCACCCGCCTTGTTCGGCTCCCCGGCGGGTAGCAACGAGAGCAGCGACGCCTCGGTCAGCCCGAACCCGGCACTGAACGTCGCACAGCCGAAGCGCTCGCGCCAGATCCGGTCCGTGTCGGGTGGCATCGGCGCGGCGGCGCACAGTCGCAGCCGGTGCTCACCCGTCTCGGGCCCGTCGGTCGCGTTCGCCACGAGGATCGCGAGCGACCCGAGCATCGAGAGCATGGTCGCATCGGTGCGCTGCACCTCGGACCAGAAGCGGCTGACCGAGAACTTGCGGACGATCGCGGCGCTGCCGCCCGTGAGCAGCGTCCCGACGACGCACACCGAGATGGCGTTGAAGTGGAAGAGCGGTAAGGGCGTGAGCACGATGTCGTCGGCCCGTCGCTGCCAGGCCCGGGCGATCTGCTCCGCGAGCGCGACGACGTAGTGCTGGGGCAGCATGCAGCCCTTGGACGGACCCGTGGTGCCGGCCGTGTAGATGAAGCACGCCAGATCCGACCCGCGGACCTCGGCGTCGGGCGGGGGGTCCTCCGAGCCGGCCGCCAGGACCGACTCCCAGTCCGCCGTCGGGTACCCGACGTCCCCGCCGTCGGTCGGGCCGACCACGATCACCGCCCGCAGCTCGGGCAGGGCCGCTCGAGCCGCCGGTTCACGGCAGATCTCGGCCACCCGGGCGGCCAGGCTGGCCTGGGTGACGACGACGCGGGCTCCCGAGTCGGCCAGGACGTGGCGCAGGAACTCTCCTTTGTAGGCGGTGTTGACGGGGACCTGGATCGCGCCGAGCTTCAGCGCGGCAAAGAAGCTGATCACCTGCTCCGGGGAGTTCTCGAGCAGCGTCGCGACCCGGTCGCCACGCTCGACGCCGAGCGTGGCGAGACCGTGCGCGGCGCGGTTCGCCGCCCGATCGACCTCGCGGGCGGTGAGCGCGACCCCGTCGAAGTCCAGGTAGGGACCGTCGGGGTCGTTCGCGAGCCGTCCCGCCAGCGCATCGAGGACGGTCGTCTGCGCCTCTCCGCTCGACGACGCCGCCGCTTCGCTCATGACCTGACAATACCGTCATGTTTCCGGAAGGAGCCGCGCCGCCTCGCAGGCCCGCTCACTCTGGTGTGAGCGCCGCAAACCGAGCATCATGGCCGAGGCCACGCGATGTCCGAGCGCTACCACGACCGGTGGCGCGGGGGTTGGGCGGAGGAGGGGCATGGCCCAGGCTGCGAGTCGACGCCGGCGACGGCGGCGGGTGCTGATCACGCCGGTCGAGCACGACCCGTTCCGTCTCGCGTTCGACCACTCGCCCGTCGGGATCGCGATCCACGACCCGGGCGGCGAGACCGTCGCGGTCAACCAGGCGATGTGCGGGCTGCTGGGGCGCGAGCACGCCGATCTCGCCGGCTTCGTCGAGGTGGTGCACGCCGACGAACGGGTGAGCCTGCATCGGCGCCTGCACTCGCTCATCTCCGGCGAGGCGCAGGCGGTGGTCGCCGAGCATCGCCTCGTGCACCTGGACGGCACCCGCCTCGACGTACGGCTCCATGTGACGGCGACCCACGATCGCACCGGCTCCGTCACCTCTCTGGTGATACATGCGGTGGACGTCACAGAGCAGCGGGAGCACGCCCAGGAGCTCCTCCACCAGACGCTGCACGACCCGCTCACCGGTCTGCCCAACCGGACCCTGCTCGTGGACCGCCTCGGTCACGCGCTCAGCCGCGCCGCGCGCGTCGAAGACCTGAGTGTCGCGCTCCTGTTCCTCGACCTGGATCACTTCAAGCTCGTCAACGACTCGTTCGGGCACGCGTGTGGCGACGCGATCCTCATGGAGGCAGCCGCCCGGTTGCGCGCCACGGTGCGGCCCTCCGACACCGTGGCACGGTTCGGCGGCGACGAGTTCGTGGTGTGCTGCGAAGACGTACGCAGCGGCACCGAGACCATCAGCATGGCCGAGCGGATCTTGCGGGCGATGCGCGAGCCGTTCGCGACCTCGGGCCAGGACCTGCGTCTCTCGACCAGCATCGGCATCGCGCTCGCCACGCGAACGAGCGACACACCGGAGGCGCTCCTGCGGGACGCGGACACCGCCCTGTACGTGGCGAAGGGCGCCGGCCGCGATCGCTTCGAGATCTACGACGAGGGGATCCGCAGCCAGCTCCTGGCCCGGATCGAGACCGCGGCCGAGCTCGCGCGGGCGGTCGAGGCCGGCGAGCTGCGGCTCCACTTCCAGCCGACGTTCTCACTGGACGACCAGTCCGTCGTCGGCATCGAGGCGCTGCTGCGCTGGGATCATCCCGAGCGGGGGTTGCTGCGACCCCAGGTCTTCCTCGCGATCGCGGAGCAGATGAATCTCGACGTCCGCATCGGCGACTGGGTGCTGCGCGAGGCGGCGGCCCAGGCGCGGGCCTGGCGCGATCTCGATGCGGAGCGCACTCCCCCGGTCTGGGTGAACCTCTCGGCCCGCCAGATCGCCGAACCCGGGCTTCCGGCTCGCGTGGCCGCAGTGCTGTCCGATCTCGAGCTGCCGGCGCGCGCGCTGGGGTTCGAGGTCCGCGAGGCCGTCCTCACCGAGGTGGAGCGAACTCCGGGCGCGCACGATGTGCTCGCGGGGCTCTCGGACCTCGGGTGTCGCATCGCGATCGACGACTTCGGCACCGCGTACTCGTCGCTGCGCGCGCTCGGTCGGTATCACGTCGACACGCTCAAGATCGACCGCGCGTTGGTCGGCGGGCTACCGGAGAGCCGGACGGATGCCGCGCTCGTGGAGCACGTCGTCTCGTTGGGTCGGCTGCTCGACGTGGCGGTCAGCGCCGAAGGCGTGGAGACCGACGCCCAGCTGCAAGCACTCCGCCGGGCCCACTGCTCCGCCGCCGCCGGCTACCTGCTCGCCGCACCGGCGGACGCCGCCACGCTCACCGCACTCCTCCACCCCACCTCCTCGCCCGCCTGACTGCTCCTTCCCCAAAACCTCTGGGTTCGCTGGCCCTGGGCTGGCACACTCGTGCTCGTGCGGACGGTTCGATACGCGATCGGTGACGCGACGTTGGTCCGGGTCCCGTACGCCGACGTGCTCGTCGACGCCGAGGTCGTCGGGCTGACTCCGGCCCAGGTCGAGACGGCGCAGTGGGCCGCGCCGACCTGGGCCGAGGGCAACCAGGTACGGGTGGGCGCCGCGGTCTGGATCATCGAATCGGAAGGGCGGCGGATCGTCGTCGACCCGGCACAGGCGGCGGACCCCATCTTGCGTGAGGGCCCGGACGCGGTGACACACCAGGAGGCTGTCGCGAGCGCGCTGGCGACCGCGGGGTATGCGCGCGAGACGATCGACACGGTGATCGCGACCCACATCGACGGGATCGGCATGATCGGGTGGCGCACCGACGACGGCTGGACGCCGTTCTTCCCCAACGCCGACTTCCTCGTGTCGCGCCGCGAGATCGAAGCGATCCTCGACGAGGACGGGTTCTACCGGCCATCGGGCCGCGATGCGTTTCTCGCGCTCCATGCGCAAGGTGCGGTGACCAGCGTGGACGACGAGCACCCGGTCACCACCGACGTCTCGACCCGCTGGACGGGCGCGCACGCACCCGGTCACCAGGTCGTGCACATCGCATCGGGCGGCGACGACGCCACGATGATCGGGCACCTCGCCCTGAGCCCGTTGCACTGTGCGTCGGGAGAGCCGGGACCACACATCGACGCGCCCGGTGCGGTCTCCGCGTTGCGGGAGCTCGCCGACGGCCGCCTCCTCGTCGGGCCGCTGTGGCCCGCCCCTGGGGCCGTGCGCTGGACCGGCGACGGCGTGCAGACCGCGTCGCCCGTCTCTCATTGACTGCTTCCGCTAAGCCCGCGCCTCACCGAGCAGCTGACCGGCGCTCCGACCCTCACTCCGCGCCGTAGCGGATAACCCGGCGCCTGTGGGCGGCGTCCCGCGGTACGCCACTGTGAGGTCCCCGCCAGTCTGCGCGCTCACCTGTGTCGTCAGCTCATGTCGAGCGGGCGGAGCCGTTCGGAGGCGATCACCGAGCGGACGATGAACCATCCCCAGGGCTCACCTTCGACCTCGAACCCTTCCACGTCGACCTCCCAGACATCCGTAGGACCCGTCGGCCATCTGCGCGAAGAACTCGGTCTCCCCTTCCTCACAGAGGAAGATCGCCGGGAGCTCGGGTTCATCGCTACCTGCGATACCTCGCGCGGCGGCCATGCGCCGCCAATCGAGACCAAACCGAGAGATCGACATCCGGTTCGCGATTGCAGTGACATGGAACATCGGTCCGTCGCCCGTTCTCTCGCGAAGCTCTTCGCTCGACGCCATCTCTCCAGCGTGGCATGGAAGAGACCACTCGGCGAAGGCCGCCCGAGCGGAGCAGCTACAGGGTCTTGGCGAGGGCGTCGGCGTGCGCGTCGATGGAGCCGAAGTGGGTGTCCAGGACCCAGGCGCGCTTGAGGTAGAGGTGCACGTCCACCTCCCACGTGAAGCCCATTCCGCCAAACACCTGCGTCGCGGACTTCCCGTTCGTGATCGCGGCTTCGTTCGCCAGCAGCTTGGCGCCGCTCAGTGCCCGGGTGAGATCACCGGTGCTCGGGTCGTCGAGCACGCACGCGGCGGCGTACACCGCGGCCCGGGCCACCTCGGCGCGCACCACCATGTCCGCGCAGAGGTGCTTCACCGCCTGGAACGAGCCGATCGGCCGGTTGAACTGCTCGCGTTCCTTCGCGTACGCCACGGCCAGGTCGACGAGCGCATCCGCCATCCCGACACAGAACGCGGCGGTGAGCATCGCGCCCTCGGCCCGGAGTGCAGCCAGCGCGTCGGCGCGCCCGATGTGCGTGAGCGGCGGGAGCTCGACCGGGGTGACGGGCGTCAGCGGGTCGAGCGGCCAGTCCGCCGCCGGCGCGGCGAGCGTCGCCGGATCGATGATCGCGATGCCGGTGTCGTCGAGCACCACGAGCTGCTCGAGTGACTCGAGGTGCTCCACGTAGCGGGTCCCGCCGACGGTCAGGTCCAGCCCGCCGGTGATCGCGTCCCGGCCGAAGCACCAGACCAACGGTCCCGGCACGAGCGCGCGGCCGAGCTCTTCGTAGACGACCGCGGCGTCCGCCCACCCGAACCCGTCGGCCCGCAACGAGAACACACCGGCTTCCTTGAGGTCGGCGTAGGTCGAGCGGTCGAAGCCCTCACGCACCCGGCTCATCGGGAACTTGCCCTCGAGCAAGCTCCCGATCCCGTCGCGGAGCGCGACCTGGTCTTCGGAGAGGTCGAAGTTCATCGGGGGGTCGGCTCCTTGGGAAGCCCGAGCACGCGCTCCCCCAGGATGTTGCGTTGGATCTGCGACGTCCCGGCCGCGATCGTCAGCGCCAGCGTACGCAGCCGCTCCTCGACGAACTCGCCCTTGCCGTCGACCACCAGACCGTCGCGCTCGAGCACCCGCAAGGAGAGCTCACCGAGCCGCTGACGGGTCTCCGAGTACGCGAGCTTCATCATGAACGCGCCGCGCCCGGGCGTGCCCCGGGACGACTGGGTGACGTTGCGCTTCGTGAGCGCCCATTGCGCGTCGAGCTCGGCGGCGACGTGGCCGAGCTCGCGCCGGTGCGCGGGATCCTTGACCAGCGGTGCAAGGTCCTCCACCAATCGCAACGCGTCGACGAGCTCGCTGACGAACGCGGTGCCGCGCTCGAACGAGAGCGTGACGTTCGTGACGCGCCAGCCGTCGTTCTCCTCGCCGACCCGGCAAGAAACAGGAACGCGCACCTCGTCGAGGAACAGCTCGGCGAACTCGGAGGAACCGAGGACGGTCTTCAGCGGCCGCACCTCGATGCCCGGCAGGTTCATCGGCAGCATGAGCCAGCTGATCCCGGCGTGCTTCTTCACGCTTGGGTCGGTGCGGACGAGCAGCTCGCCGAAGTCACCGATCTGGCCGAAGGAGCACCAGATCTTCTGGCCCGTGACGACGTAGTGATCACCGTCGCGCACCGCGCGGGTACGCAGCGACGCGAGGTCCGATCCGGCGCCCGGCTCCGAGAAGCCCTGGCACCACACCTCGTCGCCCCGCAGGATCTTGGGCAGGTGCTCCCGCTTCTGCGCGTCGGTCCCTTCGGCGACGATCGTCGGCCCGGCGTGCAGCAGGCCGACGAAGTTCACGCCGACGTATGGCGCCCGGGCCCGCGTGGTCTCCTCGAGGAAGATGAGCTGCTGGCTCGGGGGCAGATCCTGCCCGCCGTACTCCTTGGGCCAGCTCAACCCGGCGTACCCGGCGTCGA
Source organism: Acidimicrobiia bacterium (assembly GCA_038252255.1). Taxonomy (GTDB): domain Bacteria; phylum Actinomycetota; class Acidimicrobiia; order IMCC26256; family JAENVU01; genus Chersky-806. The sequence goes on from JBBSAM010000007.1 coordinate 124,446, forward strand.
AGAGTCGCCGTTGCCAGTCCGTGTCCCAGGCGCGACGAGCGGTCCAGTCGTCCCGGGCCGGTTGGGGAGCCAGCTCGGGCAGCTCGGAGGCGAGCCACTTCCTGAGGTCGGCGCGGAAGGCCTCGTCGGCCTCGGAGTAACGGAGATCCATGCGGTGGCGGAGTCTACGGGCCGACCTGACGACCCATCAGATTCGGCCCTCGCCACCGGCATGACCACCCGTGCGATCCGGTCGTGCGCTTCAGCATCTGGCCCGACACCTCGCGACCGTTCGCCGAGATCACCGACCTCGTCACCCACTGCGAGGCGACGGGATGGGACCGCGCCTACCTCGCCGATCACTTCATGGCCGATGCCGGGGAGGAACCAGCAACCGCTACCGCTTCTCGTCGGCGGCAAGGGAGAGCGACGGACCATGCGCACCGCAGCACGTTTTGCCGACGAGTGGAACGGCTGGTGCACGCCGGAGGTGTTCCGCGCGAAGTCCGCGGTGCTGGATCGGCACTGCGAGTCGTTCGGGCGCGACCCGGCAACGATCGCCCGTTCCACGCAGGCGCTGCTCTACCTGAGCGACGACACCGCGTGGCTCGATCGTCATCGGGTCGACCTCGTGGCGCGACCGCGCCTCATCGGGATTCCCGCCGAGGTGCTGGACCAGGTCGGCGACTACGCGACGGCCGGTGTCGACGAGCTGATCGTCCCGGACTGGACGCTGGGCTCGTTGAACCGAACCAAGGGCACCTGCGACCAGTTCATCACCGAGGTAGCCTCATCCTTTCGCGACGCAGACTGACCCGCGTTCGGTTTGCCGCCGCGGTAGTCCACAATGACGATGTGCAGGGTCCAGGCAGGCGACTCGCGGTCATCGGGTTCGCCGTCGCCCTGATCGGAGTGACGCTCACCGGCTGCGGCCAGTCCGACGAGCCGCGAGTGCTGGGACGTGGACCCACAAGCGCAGTCAACGGCTTCGCGCCGATCACCGTTCCGCTCAGCCCCCGCCAGACCCCGACCATCGTGGCCGGCGGCCACTTCGTCCTCGTGTACGGCGGTGGCCTATACGACGATTCCATCAACAGAGTGCGGCCGCGCGGCGATGGCGCGATCTACGACGTGACGAAGGGCGAGTGGACCGCCTTGCCTGACCTCCCGTTTCCACACCCGCTCTACTCGTCTTCCGGCACCTGGACCGGTAGTGAGTTCGTCATCACCGGCACGCCGTGTGCCGGGCCGCCCGAGTCGGACGGGGACTGGTTCGACTGCCATCCCGGGGGTCACGCGATCGGGACCTACTCCCCCACGACCGGCACTTGGCGAGTGATCAAGGTTCCGCCCGGACTCACTGCCGACGACGGCGGCCAGATGACTCCGATCCCGATCCGCGCGCTCGGGTTCGCGAACAGTCGCGTTGTGTTCGATGCGACCGTCTCCGTGAACGACCCCCGTCGCCTGCTGTTGCTCGATCCGACCACCGGCGCGTCGAAGCTCGTGACGGTGCCCGACGCCGGTACCGACACGGTGTGCGTGACCGGCCAGAAGCTGATCGCCGCGCATACTGGCGATGACAATCCCGGCCCGATCCTGACCTTCGAGCTCGACGCCGCCCTGAGTTGGAAGCAGCTGGCCAGCGTCCCGCGAGACACCGTCGGCCCTGCCCTCTTCCTCGGTCAGCCGCACTGCTCGCCGCAGCACCTCGTCTACTTCCCGATCCTGCAGCCGCCGGTCGGCCTGGACGCCGGTGCACTCTGGTACCGGCCGGACCAACAACGATGGGAACCGCTCCCGCGTTTCGGTTCCCTCGGCTTTCCGAATCTCGAACCGTCGAGTCTCGGCGGAACCCGCGCGCTCTGGAACGGGCGAGGAGACGAGATGTACCTCCTGCCCTCCGGTGCGACCGCATGGGTGCGGGTCGAGCACCCGCCCGGTGCTGGAGCGTTTCTCGCAGGAGAGCTCGACAACGCGATCCTGATGAAGCGCGTCGATGAGGAACCCGCGCGCACCACTCTGGCGCTATTTGATCCGAACGCGTTCCTCAAACCGCAGGGTTGATCCAGCGCCGGTCGGTAGGGTTCGCGATGTGGAGTACGGGGCGCAGGTTGCGGCAGTGGAACGGGAGCTGGCGAGCCTGATTGCCGCCGTAGGTGCGGGGCCGCTCGATGCACCGGTACCGACGTGCCCGGAGTTCACCGTCGACGACCTGGCCGCGCACGTCGGCGAGTTCTGCGCCTGGTGGACCCACAACCTGTGTGAAGGATCCGGACGGCCCAAGACGCCGTACTCCGTCGAGGTCGGGCCCGAGGGTCGGGTCGAGTGGCTGCGTGCCCTCGGCGGCCATCTCGTGTCGGAGCTGCGGGCGACGCCGGCCGGCACGGTCGTGTGGACATGGCACGCGCCCGATCAGTCGGCCTCGTTCGTGGCCCGGCGCACGAGCCACGAGCTGGCGCTGCACCGCGTCGACGCGCAGCTCGCACGGGGCCCTGCGGACCCGGTGGATGCCGAGCTCGCGGCGGACGGGATCGACGAGGTCTTCCTGCTCGCGACCAGCCCGGCCGCGGACACCCGGGTCGGGTCCCAGCGCGCCGGCCGCACGGAGGTCCGCCGGACGCTCCACCTCCACGGCACCGACTTCGAGCCGGCGGAGTGGTTCGTCGTGCTCGATCCCGGCGGCCTGCAGTTGACCCACGAGCACGCGAAGGGTGATCTCGCGCTCAAAGGTCGGGTGAGCGACCTCGAGCTGCTGCTCTATCAACGTCCGGCGAACGGCGACGTTGACCGCTTCGGCGACGAGTCGGTGCTCGAAGCGTTCCACCGAGAGTTCACGTTCACCTGAGTGCCGCGGTGACGGTCCGGGACGCGGCACGCAACAACGCCGAGCTGTGCGACATCGTGTGTCGTACGCACGGTGTGACCGGAGTGTTCGCCGCCGACGCATGGACGAGTGCCCGCCGCACTCCCCCGCTCTACCCCGACGCGGTCACGCTCGAGCCCGGCGTTGTCGTCGCCGACCTGCTCGACCGCGTGGACACCGCTCCTGGATGCTCGATCAAGGACAGCTTCTCCGAACTCGATCTCCGCTCCGACGGGTTCTCGATCCTGATGCCGGCCGAATGGATCCAGCGGCCCGCCGCGGCGCCTGGCGGCACCAAGACGAGCTCCACGCCCTGGACCCCGATCGCCGGCGACCGGGCACTCGCCCGCTGGGCCGAGGCATGGGCCGACGCGGACGACCCGACCGACCTGTTCCGCCCGGCCCTCCTCCGCCACCCCGACATCGTCGTGCTCGGCGCAACGGTCAACGGAGCCCTCGTCGCCGGCGCGCTCCTGAACCGCAGTGCCCACGTGGTGGGACTGTCGAACGTCTTCGTCACGAGTGCGGCCCCCGACGACGTCTGGCCCGGCTGCCTCGACGCGATCACCGAGACCTTCCCCGGCCTCCCGATCGTCGGGTACGAGCCCGGCGAATCGCTCGACACCGCGTTGCGCTACGGCTTCACGCCACTCGGGCCGCTCAGGGTCTGGATCAAACCCGGCTGACGCGTGCTACCGGTGAAGGCGCTGCGCGAGCTGCTCGCCGGCGAGCAGCTCGATCACCTGGCCGTCCGGGTCAGCGACGAAGACCGCCGTCGGGAGGCGTGACTCCTCCAACACCGTCCCCCCGTGCGCGAGCACCGCCGAGCAGGTGGCGTCGAGATCGTCCACCCCCACCGAGATGTGGGTGAGCCCGGGTTCGATCATCGGTCGCTCCCGCGGCGGCAGCGGCGCGGGCGAGGTGAAGGCGAGGAGCTCGAGGACGAAGCCGTCGCGCTTGAGATAGACCGCGCGCAGCCCGACCGGATCGGGAAGTCGGAGGAGCGTTGCCGACTGCGAGCCGCTGACGTCGAGGTCCATCACCTCTTCGAACGCGAGCACGTCGACGTAGAACGCGCGCGAGACCTCGAGATCGCGAACGCACTGCCCGACGTGGCTGAACCGCACCATGCCGCCGATCCTGCCAGAGATCCCCCCGTTTTGGCGTCGTGTAGGCACCTATACGGGGCGTAGGCGACGCCAAAACGAGGGGTGAGGGGTCAGGCGAGGAGGGTGGCGCGGATGGCGGCGACGGCGCCGGGCTCGAGACCGTGGGCGAGCACGTATCCCTCGATGGATCCGTACTGGGCCATCGTCCGGTCGATCACCGCCCGCATCGCCACGGCGTCCACCGCGTAGTGCTGCTCGGCGACCTCGACGATGGCGCCGTCGACGGCGCGGGCCTGGTGGCGCTCGAGCAGCAGCGGCATCCGCTCGTCGGTCAGCCCGTAGTCGGCCGCGATGACCTCGGCATCCACCCCGAGCAGGCCGAGCACGAGCATGGCGACGAGCCCGGTCCGGTCCTTGCCCGCGGCGCAGTGGAACACGAGCGGCTGCGCGTCCTCGTCGGCGATCACCCGCAGCACGGCCATGAACCGGTCCGCGAAGCGCTCGAGCATCAGCAGGTAGAGATCGTCCAGCGGCTTCTCGCGCGCGTCGTCCCAACCGTCCGGCGGCGGACGGGTCTCGTCGATGATCGGGATGTGGGAGACGCGCACACCGAGCGAGCCGAGCGGACCGTGGGTGAACTTGCTCACCTCACCATGGCCGCGCAGGTCGATGACGCTGCGCAGCCCGAGCACCTCGATCACGTGGCGGACGTCGTCGTCGCTCATGAACGACAGTGAGTCGCTGCGGAACAGCCGGCCGGTGCGGACGCGCCCCCCGAACTCGGTCTCGTAGCCGCCCAGGTCGCGGAAGTTCGCCGGCCCGTCGAGCGGGATCAGTCGTTCCTGCATCACCGGAAGCTACAGGGAGAGGCCGAGCATGCGGATCGCGTTGCCGCGGCAGATCTTGTCGACCACGTCCTGGGGGAGGTCGGCCATCATCGACGCGGCCAGCTCCTTGGTGTGGGGCCACGTGGAGTCCGTGTGCGGGTAGTCGGTCTCGAACGTGGTGTTGTCCACGCCGACGCGCTCGAGCGATTCGAGCCCGTGCACGTCCCGGAAGAAGCAGCCGAACACCTGCCGGTAGTAGTAGGTCGACGGCGGCTCCGGGACCTGGTCCTTCACGCCACCCCACGCCCGGTGCTCGCGCCACACGTCGTCGGCGCGCTCGAGGATGTAGGGGATCCAGCCGATCTGACCCTCGGAGTACGCCAGCTTGAGCTGCGGGTGACGCACGAGCACGCCGGAGAACAAGAAGTCCGAGAGGCTCGCCATCGCGTTGCCGAAGCTCAGGGTCGCGGCGACGGCCGGCGGTGCGTCGATCGACGTCGCGGGCATCTTCGAGCTCGATCCGATGTGCATGCACACCACGGTCGAGGTCTCCTGGCACGCCACGAAGAACGGGTCCCAATACCCGGTGTGGATGCTCGGGAGCCCGAGGTGCGGCGGGATCTCGCTGAAGCACACCGCGCGCACGCCGCGCGCCGCGTTGCGCCGGACCTCGGCCGCCGCGAGCTCCGCGTCCCAGAGCGGGATGAGAGTGAGGGGGATGAGGCGGCCGCCGCTGTCGCCACACCACTCCTCGACCATCCAGTCGTTGTACGCGTAGACGCAGGCCTCGGCGAGCTCACGGTCCTTCGCCTCGAGGAACGTCTGGCCGCAGAAGCGCGGGAAGGTCGGGAACGAGAGCGACGCCTCCACCCAGTTGATGTCCATGTCGTCGAGGCGGGCCTGGGGCTCGTAGCAGCCGGGACGCATCTCGTCGTAGGTGATCGGCGACATCGTCATGTCGTCGCGATCGAAGCCGACGGACGCGACGTGACGCTTGTTGACGTACACGAGATCCTCGTACACCCAGCAGTCGGCTTTCGGGCTCGACTCGTCGAAGGTCTGCTCGTAGCTCCCGCCGCCGATGTGGCGCATGCCGGCCACGCCGCGCCGCTCGACCTTCGGGCCCCGATCCCGGAATCGGGCCGGCAACCAGCGGTCCCAGACGTGGGCCGGCTCGACCACGTGGTCGTCGACGCTGACGATGCGCGGGATCTCGATGCCGGCTTCGGTGCCCTGCTCCGCCGTTGCGGTCATCGTTCCTCCGTGCCCTGGTCCCCGAATCTGACGACCCGTCAGATTACCGCCCTGCCCTGCCGCACCCTCCGAGCGGGGATGGTCGGGCGGCGTCGCGGACCGCTCAGGCCGGGCAGCGGAGACCGCGAGCGGGCGGGCGCAACCGGACGAGGTAGGCATCCATCGCGTCGTCGAGACACGGGCTGCCGGACATGGTCGAGGTGTGGCTCGTGCCGTCGACGGTGACGAGCCGGGACTCCGGCCCGAGCTCGTGGGCCAGGCCCGCAGCCCACGCGACCGGGGTCGCCGGGTCGCCCGTCGTCCCCACCACGACGATCGGTGGCGCACCGGGCGCGCTCACCGCCGTAGGCACCCGGTTCACCGGTGCGACCGCCCAGTACTCGCACGCCAACGTCAGGCCGATGCTCGAGACGCCGAACATCGGTGCGGCCGACCGGGCATGCGCTTCGAGCGAGGGCACTGCGGCCGGTGCGAGGCTCGGACCGTCCGCGCAGGAGATGGCGAGGAACGCGGCCCACTCCGGCGAGTAGGTCCCGTTGGACTTGCGCCCGACGTAGTCGTCGAAGTTCGCGAGCATCGCCGACGGGTCGCCGCGCTCCGTCCGGTGCAGCGATTCGGCGAGGTCGCCGTACCCGTCCGCACCTTCGTACAGCGGCGCGCTGACGGCTACATCGAACTGCGTCGGGCCGAGCACCTGGCCGTCGTCGCCGCGCATCGGGTGCTGGTCGATCCGAGCTCGCAAGGCGTCGAGCGCCGTCCGCGGCTTACCGCCATGGTGAAACGCGCAGTGCGTGTTCTGCGCGCAGTCGGCGAGGAACGCGGCGAGCGACTGCTCGAACCCCTTCGACTGCTCGATGGACACGTCGTCGATCGAGAGCGCGGGGTCGATCGCCCCGTCGAGCACGAGCGCGCGCACCTGGCCCGGGTATCGCTGCGCGTAGAGGGCGCCGATGTAGCTCCCGTACGAGAGGCCGAGGAAGGTCAGCTTCTTGTCGCCGACTGCCGCGCGGATCCGGTCCAGATCCTGGACGGTGTCCGCGGTCGCGATGTGGCGGATGAGGTCGGGACTGCGGAGGTTGCAGCTCTGCGCGAAGCGCCGCGCCGCCGCATCCCGCGCCGCGTACTCGGCCGCGTTGTCGGGGGCCGCGTCCGGTCGGAACAGGTAGTCGAGCCGGTTGCCACAGTCGACGGGGCTGCTGCGGCCGGTACCGCGTGGATCCCAGCCGACGATGTCGAACCGGTCGGTGATCGCTTTCGGCAGCGAGCTCGCCAACTGGTCGACGAAGTCCGCCCCCGGGGCCCCCGGCCCGCCCGGATTGACCACCAGCGACCCGATCCGCTCACTTCGCTTCGCGGCCTTCACGCGGGCGAGGGCCAGCCCGATCTGCTTCCCGTGGGGCAGCGAGCGGTCCAGTGGCACCCGCAACGTGGCGCACTCCACGTTCCCGCAACGCCCCCAGTGCAATGAGGTGGCGGCGCGGGTGGTGCCGTCCGGTGCCGCGACCGAATCACTGCTTCCCGTGGAGCAGGCCGCGAGCGCGAGCAGGCCGGCGGCGAGCAGCGCGACCGCGCGGCGGGGGGACATGAGCCGTCCACCGTGCCACACGGGCCGGGCTCGATCAGAGCGGAGGCCGGAGCGGGCACGAAGTGCGGAGGCCCGGAGCGACCCGGAGAGCAGGCGGGCAGGGCTCTTCCCGCTAGGTTCGGTGCATGGTCCAGGACTTGTTGGTGGGCGGCCGCCCCCGCGCCGCACTCGACGGTAGCGACTTCACCGTGCGCGAGCCGTCGACCGGTGCCGACCTCCTCCAGGTCGCGCGCGCGGGTCCCGCCGACGTCGATGCCGCGGTCACGACCGCGCTCGCCGCGTTCGAGGGCGGCGTGTGGTCCGGGACGTCGGCCACCGCGCGGGGCCGCGTGCTCATGAAGGTCGCCACCCTGTTGCGCGAGCGCGCCGAGGCATTCGCGATCGCGGAAGCCCGCAACGCCGGGAAGCCCATCGGAGACGCCCGCTGGGAGGTCGAAGCCGCGGCCGGGACGTTCGAGTACTACGCCGGCGCCGCGAACAAGCTCTTCGGCGAGGTCGTGCCGGTCCAGGACGCGGGTCTCGACGTGGTGTTGCGCGAGCCCGTCGGCGTGTGCGCGCTCATCGTCCCGTGGAACTTCCCGCTGCTGATCACGTGCTGGAAGACCGCACCCGCGCTGGCCTGTGGCAATGCCGTGATCATCAAGCCGGCATCGCTCACACCGGTCACCGCGCTCATGCTCGGCGAGCTGCTCGTGGAGGCGGGGGTGCCGGAAGGTTGCGTCTCGGTGCTGCCCGGTCCGGGTGGTGTCGTGGGCGACGCGCTGGTCAGCGACTCCCGGGTCAACAAGATCTCGTTCACCGGTGAGACCACGACCGGCGCGTCGATCCTGCGCGCTTCGTCCGACAACATCACTCGCGTCTCGCTCGAGCTGGGCGGGAAGTCGGCGTGCGTGGTGTTCGGCGACGCGGACTGGGAGCGCGCGGTGGAGGACACCGCGATGGCCGTCTTCGGCAACGCGGGCCAGGACTGCTGTGCCCGGAGCCGCATCGTGGTGCAGCAGTCGATCTACGACGACTTCGTGGCCGCGTTCGCCCGGCGGACCGAGCGGATCCAGGTCGGCGCGCCCCTCGAGGAGAGCACCGAGATGGGCCCGATGATCTCGCCGGCCCAACGCCAGGTCTCGCTCGACTACCTGGAGATCGGGGCCGGTGAAGGCGCCGAGCGGGTGACCGGCGGCGAGATCCCGACCGACCCGTCACTCGCCGGCGGCTGCTACCTCACACCCGCGGTGCTCGCGCAGGTCGACAACGACATGCGGGTCGCCCGGGAGGAGATCTTCGGCCCGGTCGCATCGGTGATCCCGTTCACCGACGAAGCCGACGCGATCCGCATCGCCAACGACGGCGACTACGGCCTCTCCGGCTCCGTGTGGACCCGGGACCTGGGCCGCGCGCTGCGCGTCGGCAAGGCGATCCGGACGGGCGTGCTGTCGGTCAACTCCAACCGCAGCGTGCGCACCGAGGCGCCGTTCGGCGGCTACAAGCGCAGCGGGCTCGGCCGCGAGCTCGGCATGCACGCCATGCAGCACTACACCGAGGTGAAGAACCTCTTCCTCTCCTCCGCGTAGCTCCCCCCGTCTCGTTTTGGCGTGAGTACGGAACCGCAGGGGGGCCCGACTGGCGCCAAAACCGTGGGGGGTGGGGTGGGGGGTCGGGGTCAGGTGCCGATGACCGGGGGGCGGCCGTGGCCCTCGGCCTCGCAGAGCGCGAAGTAGGTGTCGCGCACGAGGCCGGCGTCGATCACCATCTCGACCTTGCCGTCCGCATCCAGGTTGAGGTTCGCGCCGTAGATCGCGAACCACACGTCGGTGAGGTCGTGGTTCTCCTCGGGGACGGTCAACGTGTGGATCGACCCGGCGGGCTCGTAGAGGTAGGACCCGGCCGTGTTGACCTCGGGGTACTCCCGGTACTTCCAGCTGCCGCTGCGGGTGAAGGCGAAGACCTCGCCGGTGTGCTTGTGGGTCGGCACCACCACTCCCGGCTCGAACTTCGTCCGGATCACCCAGAGGCCGGCTTCGACGTCGACCTGCAGGAGCTGGAGGTGGGTGCCGTCGCCGAGCGCGACGAACGGCAGCTCTTCCTCACCACGGTGGAGGGCTTGGGGAATCTCGAGTGTCGTCATGCACCCATGAAACCACGTCGGGGCGCGGCTCGCCTACGCCTGGAGCGCGCGGGCCTCGGCCGGGGTCGTCGGACCATAGGTCCGGTGCCCGCGGGCCGACGTGAGGCGCACCTGGGCGAGCTGCTCCCGGGTGAACGTGCACTTGGTCGTGATCGGCTTCACGTCGTAGACCCGTAGCGCGTTGCGGCCGAAGATCTTCGCCTTCAGGTCATCCGTCAACGCCGGGTACCCGTAGGTCTCCTGCAGCTGCGGCGAGATCTCGAAGGTACGCAACGCCTGGATCTGATCCTGGGGCGAGCCGTACCAGATCGAATCCGTGCCCCACAGCACGTTGTCCTCGCCGACGTACTTGAGCAGCTTGCCGAGCACGTGCGCGGCCTGGTCCGGTGTGGGCATCAGCCGGTACCACGTCGTGCCGAGCTCGGCGTAGACGTTCTGATTCGGGCCGATCCCCGCCTGCATCATCGACGTGATGAGCCGGTTCGTGCCGTTCATCGCGGTGGCCTGCGTGTACGGACCTTCGAACCGATCGTTGTCGTAGCCCGAGTGGTAGACGAGGAACGAGACGTCGGGATGGCGGCGGGCCGCGGGGCCGATGTCGATCGGGGACCCGTAGTGCCCGCTCACCAGACCCTTGTGCACGCAGATGCGCGGGATCCCGAGCTCGACGGCCTTGCGGATGAACGGCTCCCCGACCTGCGCGAGCCCCGCCTCGTGGTCGTCGAGCCACCAGGGCGGGCCCGGCTGGTGCGTGTAGACCTTCCACGCGGCCAGCGGGTAGGTCGCCGCTGACTGCTCCATCGCGGCGAGCCACTCCGCAGCCGGCGCGAGCGTCGGGTGCGCCTCGCCCTGCATCAGCAGACGGTTGTCGTGGCACACCGCGTGCGAGATCCGGCGCGCCTTGTCGCGCACCTGGATCGACTCGGCGCTGTGCTCGGGCCGGATCGGCAACGACGACACGATCGCCATCGACGTGTCGCTCTTGATGAAGATCTCCTCGAGGAAGTGATCCACCGAGAAGCAGTCGTGGGGATCCGCGTCACCACAGCGCGCCTGCGGGAAGTCGGCCCCGAAGAAGGCCTCGTCCCGGCTCTGCGGATCGAGCGTGTAGTCGAGCAGGTGGTTCTGGACGTCGAAGATGACCTCGGAGCCGCCGAGCGCATCGTGGGCGACGGTCGGGTCGGTCGTCGCCTCCTTCGGAACCTTGTACGCGCCGCCGGACTTCGGCTTGCCCTTGCTCTTGGCAGCTTCGTCGTTGCAGCCCTGGAGCACCAGCAGCGTGGTCGCCGCCGCGCAGGCCGACAGGAGGAAGCGCCGGCGGCTCATCCCGGCGCGGCGCGCGTTCTCTTCGCACGCGATGCGGGCCCGGCGGATCGTCTCGCGCACGACCGGCGACAGCGGCATCGGGTCGTACTCGTCGTTGGCACACGGCCCGAACTTGATCGGCAGACCCGGATCGTCGTCGTCCCAGCGCACGGAGTCTCCTCCCCGTCTCCTTCGGCCGCCCGCAGGCGGCGCTACTGCGAGCGCAAGAGGCGTCCCGCGAGCTCGCCGGTGTGCTCACCGTGCTCCATGAAGACCGCTCCGTTGACGATCGTCGCGTCGTAACCCGTCGCCCGCTGGACGTACCGGCCGGCTCCCCGGGGGAAGTCGTTCACGTACTCGGGCTGCGGGAGCCGCATGCCGTCGAGGTCGATGATGTTGACGTCCGCGAACGCGCCGGGTCGCAGGACTCCCCGGTCCTTCACCCCGAAGAGCTCGGCGGTGTCGGACGTCAACCGCCGGATCGCCTCGCCGACGCCGGAGAGCTCGCGGTCGCGGATCCAGTACGTGAGGTAGAAGGTCGGCTGGCTCGAGTCCATGATCATCCCGACGTGCGCGCCGGCGTCTGCGAGCCCCATCACCGTGTGCGGGTCCCGCAGCATGGTCTCGACCGCGTCCATGTCGTCGTTCAGGAAGGGCCAGTTCACGAGGACGTTCCCGTTCCGCTCGTCCACCAGCTGGAGGAACGTCTCGGCCGGGCTCAGCTCGCGCCGCTTCGCGTGGGCGCCGAGCGTGTCGTCCGCGCCGAGGTCATAGCGCGCGTCCCCCTCGGGCAGCACGTAGAGCTCGTCCATCGGGATCGTCGGGAGCCCTTCGGCTGCGGCCACCAGGTCGGCGCGCCTCTGCGGGTCCCGCATGATCCCGAGCTTCTCCGCGAGCGGGACGTCGCGCAGCGCCTTCCACGCGGGTGCGCCGTCGAACGGCGTCCGGCAAGCCGGGCCGAACAGCAGGCCGATCCCGCGCGCGGTCGTCTGCGGCCGGAGGTTCGCACCGAGCGCGTTCTGCTGGTCGACCGTCTCGAGTGCATCCGTGTGGATGCCGGGCACGCGCTTGGTCTGGCTCAATCCGAAGGTCGCGGGACGACCGGTGCGGCGGCTGATCTCACCGAGCAGCGCGACCTCCGGCTGCGTGCGACGCTCACCGTCCGCACCGCGTTCGCCGAGCGCAGGCGCGGCCTCGAACACACCGCGGTTCCGATCGCCCATCACCTGCGCGATCTCGAGCAGCTCGTGGGGATCGGCGTTCGTGCCCGGGACCACGCGGCCGTCGGGCACGCGGTGGAGCGCGGTGCGCGAGGTGGAGAAGCCGAGCGCCCCGGCATCGATCGCTTCCGCGACCAGCTCGCACATCGCCGCGACATCCGCCGCGGACGCCGGCGCGTCGTCCATCGCGCGCTCACCCATCGCGTGGATGCGGACCGCGCAGTGCCCGACCATGCCTCCGGCATTGATGCCCTTCGGCATCCGGTCCACCGCACTCAGGTACTCGCCGTAGGACTCCCAGTCCCAGGCCAGGCCGTCCATGATCGAGTCGGCGGGGATGTCCTCGACCGACTCCATCATCTCGGCCAGGAACCGCCGGTCCTCGGGCTTGCACGGCGCGAACGTGACGCCGCAGTTGCCGAGGACGACGGACGTCACCCCGTGCCAGCACGACGACGACCCGATCGGGTCCCAGGCCAGCTGCGCGTCGAGGTGGGTGTGGATGTCGACGAACCCGGGCGTGACGAGCCGGCCGGCCGCGTCGAGCTCACGGGTGCCGCGCCCGTCGACCTCGCCGACGGCCGTGATGCGGTCACCGTCGATCGCCACGTCCGCGGCGATCGGCTCGGCGCCGGTGCCGTCGACAACGTCGCCGTTCCGGATGACGAGATCGTGTCCCATGAAGATTCCCCCCGGTCAGTGGAGTCAAGGTAACCCGTTTGGCGGGAACGCGGCGCCCAGGTCGCGCAGGAAGGGCTCGACGTCGGCGCGGGTGCGCAGGAACCGGCCGAGCGCGACCGAGACGGTCGTGATCCCACGGGCCGCGAGGTCCGGCACCGGCGCGACGGTCGCGTCGAGATCCACCCGCCCCTCGTCGTCGGTCCTCACCGCGAGGTTCTGGCGCACACCGAGCGTCGCCGGATCCCGGCCGGCGTCGCGAAACGCGATGCGCATCCGTTCGACGGTGGCGGCGACGTCTTCCAGCGGAATCGTGAGCGGGAGCCAGCCGTCGCCGAGCTCCGCGACCCGGCGGACGGTCGCGTCGTTCGCGGCGCCGGAGAACCAGATGGGCAGCCGGGCCTGCACCGGGCGCGGCTCGCACCAGAGGTCGGTGAAGGACACGGTGTCCGAGGTGAACGACACCGGCGGCTCTTCCTCCCAGACGGCACGGCAGGCGCGCACCGCATCTTCCATGCGCGCGGTTCGCCCGATGAACGGCAGCCCCGCGTCCGTGAACTCCTCGCGTTGCCAACCGGTGCCGAGACCGAGGTCGACGCGCCCGTGCGAGAGGACGTCGATCGTGGCGACCGCCTTCGCGATCTCGAGCGCCGGGCGCACCGGGCCGATCAGCACCCCGGTCCCGAGGCGCAACCGGCTCGTCACGGAGGCAAAGGCCGCCAGCACCGTGAGCGGCTCGAGCCAGGGCTCCTGCGGGGGGTAGGGGAACTTCGCCGCGAAGGGGTACCGGTCCGTGCGCGGCCCGATCGCGAGGTGGTCCGTCATCACGATCTGGTGGATGCCGGCGTCGTCGGCGATCCGGGCAACATCGACCACCGCCCCGAGATCGTCACCGAAGAGACGGGCCAATCCCGAGACCGTCACCGAGATCTGCATCGTTGGCTCCCCCGCCTCTAGGTTTCGCGCCTCTAGCGTCAGCGGCTCCGGCGCACGCCGGGATCCTAGGAGGGGTGCATGGCTCGGCTCGACGGCAAGGTCGCACTCATCACGGGTGCGGGCAACGGCATGGGACGCTGCGCGGCCGAGCTGTTCGCGAGCGAGGGAGCCCGGATCATCGTCGCCGACTTCGACGAGCAGCTGGGCGCCGGCACGGTGGTGGCGATCACGGACACCGGCGCTGAGGCCGCGTTCGTGAAGGTGGACGTCTCGAACGCCGACCAGGTGGCCGCGATGATCGCGTTCGCGGTCCAGGAGTTCGGCGGCCTGCACGTGCTCTACAACAACGCCGGGATCTTCCCCGCCGACGACGGTGGTGTCACCGAGACCCCGGAGTCGACGTGGGAGCGGGTCATGGACGTCAATCTCAAAGGGGTCTGGCTCGGCTGCAAGTACGGGGTCCCCGCGATGCTCGACTCGGGCGGCGGATCCATCGTGAACGTCGCGTCCTTCGTCGCGATCGTCGGCGCCGCGACCGCGCAGATCGCGTACACCGCGAGCAAGGGCGGCGTCCTCTCGATGACGCGCGAGATCGCGGTCGAGTACGCGCGGCAGGGAATACGGGCGAACTCCCTCTGCCCCGGGCCGATCGCCACGCCGATGCTCGAGGAGCTGATGAGCGACCCGGACCGGCGGCAGCGGCGGATGGTGCACATCCCGATGGGCCGCCTCGGTCAGGCCGAGGAGCTCGCCAAGGCCGCGCTGTTCCTCGCCTCGGACGAGTCGTCGTTCATGACCGGCGCGTCGCTCGTGGTCGACGGTGGGATCACCGCTGCGTACGTCACACCCGAGTGAGCGCAGGTGGCGGGCGCGAGGTGCGGAAACCGGAGCGACCCGGCCAGGTGAACACGTGAGCGCGCCCGATCCGGCGGAGATCGTGCCGCGCGTCCCGGGCTGGGCCGGGCGGGCCCGGGTGGTCGGTCCGCTCGACGGCGGGATGACGAACGGCAATCTCCTGATCGAGGTGGATGACGATCGCTTCGTGCTGCGCATCCCGGGCGTCGACACGCACCTGCTCGAGATCGACCGCCGCGTCGAGCGGGAGGCGAACGCTCGGGCCGCGGGCCTCGGGTTCGCGCCGGAGGTCGTCGCGTTCATCGAGCCCGAGGGCTACCTCGTGACCCGCTTCGTCGACGGTGACCCGCTCCCACAAGCCGCGCTGACGGATCCGGTGGTGCTCGCCCGGATCGCGGAGATGCTGCGCACCTTCCACGACTTCGGGCCGATGACCGGCGACTTCGACGGGTTCCGCGTGCCGGCTCGCCACCTCACGGCGGCCCGCACCCGAGCGGTGCCGATCCCCGACGCCTACCGCGTGGTCGAGGGCCTCGTGCAGGAGATCGCGGCCGCGTTCGCGGAGTCGCCGGACCCGACGGTGCCGTGCCACAACGACCTGCTCAACGCGAACTTCCTCCGCGACGGCGAGCAGCTGTGGCTGCTCGACTGGGAGTACGCGGGGATGAACGACCGCTACTTCGACCTGGCGAACCTCGCGGTCAACAACGCGTTCGGGCCCGATGCCGAGGTCTCGCTCGTCGAGCTGTACTTCGGGGAGGTCACCGACCGCCGGCTCGCCCGCCTGCGCCTGATGAAGATCGTCAGCGACGCGCGGGAGGCAACCTGGGGGCTCGTGCAGCAAGGCATCAGCATCATCGACTTCGACTACCCGGCGTACGCGCAGGAGCACCTCGATCGCCTCATCGCGAACGCCGGCGCGCCCGACTACCGCGAGCTGCTGCAGACGGCCGCCCTGCCCGATGCGGACCCGACCGGGTGAGGGACCGGGCGCAGGTCGTCATCATCGGCGGTGGGGTCGGTGGTGCGAGCATCGCATGGCACCTGGCCCAGGCCGGTTGCACCGACGTCCTGCTGGTCGAGCGGGCCGAGATCACGAGCGGCTCCACCTTCCACTCGGCCGGGCTCGTCGGCCAGCTCCGGGCCAGCCTGCCGCTCACGCGGATGATGATGCACAGCGTCGACGTCTACCGCCGGCTGCAGGCCGAGGCCGAGGAGACCGGCCGGTCGCCGGGCTGGGCCGAGGTGGGTTCGCTGCGCATCGCGTCGACGCCGGCCCGCATGGAGGAGCTCACCCGCCAGCACGGCTGGGCGAAGACCTTCGGTCTCCCGATGGAGCTCCTGGGCCCGCGCGAGACGCAGCAGCGCTTCCCCTTGATGAGCTCCGACGGCGTGCTCGGCGCGGTGTGGCTCCCCACCGACGGCCACCTCGACCCGAGCGGCCTGACCTACGCGTTCATCGGCGGCGCCAAGGCGTCGGGGGTGAGCGTCGAGACCGGCGTGCGAGTGACGGACATCCTGGTCGAGCGCGGGCGGGCCGTCGGTGTCGTCACCGATCACGGCACCGTGCAAGCCGAAACCGTCGTCGCGGCGTGCGGGATGTACACACCACAGGTCGCCGCATTCGCGGGCGTCAACGTGCCGATCGTCCCGATGGCCCACCAGTACCTCATCACCGAGCCGCTCGAGGGCGTTCCCGACGATCTGCCTCAGCTTCGGGACCCGGACCGGCTCGTGTACTTCCGGCGCGAGTCCGGGGGCCTCGTGGTCGGCGGTTACGAGCGCGACCCGGCTCCGTGGTCGGTTGACGGCGTGCCCGAGGATTTCAACAACAAGCTGCTGCAGGAGGACTGGGACCGGTTCGCGCCACTGATGGCGAATGCGTGCGAGCGCGTGCCCGCCCTCGAGCACGCGCCGATCGTCTCGCTCGTCAACGGCCCGGAGGGGTTCACCCCCGACAACGAGTTCATCCTCGGCGAGAGCGAGGTGCACGGCTTCTACGTGGCCGCCGGGTTCTGCGCGCACGGCATCGCAGGCGCAGGTGGTGTGGGTCGCGTCATGGCCGAATGGATCCTGGACGGGGAGCCGAGCTTCGACACCTGGCGCATGGACATCCGCCGGTTCGGTCCCCAGTACCGCAGCCGCGAGCTCACCGTCGCCCGCTCGGTCGAGGTGTACTCGACCTACTACGACATCCACTACCCCAACGAGGAACGGCTCGCGGGCCGCCCGCTCCGCCAATCCCCCGCGTACGAGCGGCTCGCCGCGCTCGGCTGTGCGTTCGGGGAGAAGAGCATGTGGGAGCGGCCGAACTGGTTCGAGCCCAACGCCGCGCTCGGTGACGACTCCTTACGGCCACGCGGCTGGGCCGGTGAGCACTGGAGCCCGGCGATCGTCGCCGAGGTCCTGGCGTGCCGCGACACCGCAACGCTCTTCGACGAGACCAGCTTCTCGAAGCTCGACGTCTCCGGCCCCGGTGTGGTGGCCTTCCTCAACCGGCTCTGCGCCAACGAGATGGACCAACCGGTCGGCTCCGTGATCTACACCCAGCTCTGCAACGAGCGGGGCGGCATCGAGTGCGATCTCACCGCGACCCGGCTCGACGACCGCCGGTACCTGCTCGTCACCGGCACCGCCTTCGGCCCGCACGATCTCGGCTGGGTGCGCAAGCAGCAGGAGCTCCTGCCGGAAGGCGACCGGACCACGGCGATCGACGCCACCTCGAGCTACGCGTGCCTCGGGCTCTGGGGTCCGAGCGCGCGCAAGATCCTCGCCCCGCTGACCGGCAGCGACCTCGGGAACGACGCGTTCCCCTACCTGAGCGCGCAGCGGATCTCCGTCGGGCGCGTCCCCGTCGTCGCGCTGCGCGTCACGTACGTCGGGGAGCTCGGCTGGGAGCTGTACTGCCCGTCCGAGTACGGCGCCGCGCTATGGGACCAGCTGTGGGAGGCCGGAGCAGCGCACGGGATGTTGGCGGGGGGCTACCGAGCGATCGACGCGTTGCGGGTCGAGAAGGGCTACCGCGTCTGGTCCAGCGACATCACGCCGGAGGACAACCCGTTCCAGGCCGGCCTCGGCTTCGCGGTGAATCTCGACAAGGCCGCCGACTTCCTCGGACGCGCGGCGCTCCGTTCGGTGAAGGCCGACGGCATCGACCGGAGATTGCGTTGCGTGCGCATGGCCGACCCGCTCTCGGTCCCACTCGGCTCCGAACCGGTACGGGTCGACGGCGAGATCGTCGGCCGGGTCACGAGCGGTGCGCCGGGGTACCGGGTCGGTGCAGCCATCGGGTTCGCGTACCTCCCCGCGGCCCGGGCCGAGATCGGGCGCCCGGTCGAGATCGAGGCGTTCGGCGAGTGGATCCCGGCCGTGGTCGTGGCCGAGCCGCTCTGGGATCCGCGTGGTGAGCGCATCCGCGCCTGAGTGAACGCGTCAACGAATAGCCTGAGCCCGCCCTCGGCCGTGTGACATCGCAGGCCCCCGATCGGCCGAGGGAACTTGGAGAACTGGATGACGACCGGCATGCTCGATCCGCACGCACTCGAGACTCTGATCCGCAACGGCAGCATCGACACCGTGCTCGTCGTGTTCACGGACCTGCAGGGACGCCTCATCGGCAAGCGCGTCACCGGCCACTTCTACCTGGACCACGTGGCTTCCGGTGAGGGTGCGATCGAGGCGTGCGTGTACCTCCTCGCCGTCGACGTCGACATGACGCCGCTCCCCGGCTTCGACTTCGCCAACTGGGAGACCGGCTACGGCGACTTCCGTTGCGTGCCGGATCCGTCGACGTTGCGCATCGTCCCCTGGCTCGAGAAGACCGCGCTCGTGCTCTGCGACCTCTACGACGAGGAGAGCGGCGAGCCGGTCGAGGTGTCACCGCGCCAGATCCTGATCAAGCAGGTGGAACGGGCGGCCGCGCTCGGCTACCGGGTGATGTGCGCTTCGGAGCTCGAGTTCTTCCTCTTCCGCGAGTCGTACGAGGAAGCGCAGGCGAAGCACTTCCAGGACCTCACACCCCACTCCGCGTTCATCGAGGACTACCACATCCTCCAAACGACCCGCGACGAGTACCTCATCCGCCAGATCCGCAACGGGATGGACGGGGCCGGCGTCCCGGTGGAGTTCTCCAAGGGTGAAGCGGGCCGCGGGCAGCACGAGATCAACCTGCGGTACTCCGACGCGGTGACGATGGCCGATCGGCACGTCATCTACAAGAACGGGGCGAAGGAGATCGCGGGCATCAACGGTCGGTCCCTCACCTTCATGGCCAAGTACTCGATGGACGACGTCGGATCGTCGTGCCACGTGCACTCGAGCCTCTGGAACACCGCCGGCACCGAGTCGCTCATGTGGCAGGAGGACGGTCCGGACCACATGTCGCCGGCGTTCCGCGGGTGGCTCGGCGGCCTCGTCGCCACCGGGCGCGAGCTGGCGTGGATGTTCGCCCCGACGGTCAACTCCTACAAGCGCTACCAGCCCGAGTCCTGGGCTCCCACCGCGCTCGCATGGGGGCGGGACAATCGCACGTGCGGGTTCCGGCTGGTCGGGCACGGCCAGGGCTTCCGCATCGAGTCGCGCATCCCCGGTGCGGACTGCAACCCGTACCTCGCCTTCGCGGCGACGATCGCCGCCGGCCTCCACGGCATCGAGAACAAGATCGAGCCGCCACCGATGCTCGTGGGCAACGCGTACGAAGCCCCCGACATCCCGCACGTCCCCTGGAACATCGTCGACGCGATCACCGAGTTCGAACGCAGCGAGGTCGCCCACGCCGCGTTCGGCGGGCCGGTGCACCGGCACCTCGTGCACGCGGCGCGCCAGGAATGGGCCGTCTTCAACCAGGCGGTCACCGACTGGGAGCTCCGCCGCAACTTCGAGCAGTTCTGATGGTCGGTCCGGTCCGCAAGCCGCTGATCGCGGTTCCCGCGTACCCGGTACGGCCCGGCCGGATCGAGGGCTGGCTCGACGGTGGCGTGGCGGTACCCGAGCCGTACATCGCCGCGCTGAAGCGCGCCGGCGCGCAGGAAGCGGTGCTCATGCCGGAGGAGATCGGCCCGATGGACGCCGAAGAGCTGCTCGTCCACTTCGACGGCCTGCTCCTGCTCGGTGGCCCCGACCTCGACCCGGCCACGTACGGCGCCGAGCCGGACCCGCACGTGTACGGCGTCAACCAGACCCGGGACATCTTCGAGCTCGCGCTCATCCGGGTGGCGCTCGAGCGCGAGCTACCGACGCTGGCGATCTGCCGCGGTGCCCAAGTCCTCAACGTCGCCCTCGGCGGGTCCCTGGACCAGCACATCACCGACCGCCCCGGGCTCATCGGGCACGGGATCCCCGGGGTCGAGGGCGGCGCCTCGCTGCACGACCTCGAGCTGGAGCCGGGTTCACGGTTCGCGAAAGCCATGGAGACGACTCACGCGGAGTGCTCGTCGCATCATCACCAGGCGGTGGACCGGATGGGCGCCAACCTGCGCCTCACCGCACGCGCCCCCGACGGCGTGGTCGAGGGCATCGAGCTCGACGGCGACGCGTGGATCGTCGGCGCGCAGTGGCACCCGGAGGACACCGCGGGGCGCGACCCGACCCAGCAGGCGCTCTTCGACGCGTTCGTCCGCGAGGCGGGTGCGTGAAGCCACCGATCATCGAGACCGAACGGCTGCGCCTCCGTCCCTGGCGCGACGACGACCTCGATGCGTACGCCGCGTTGTGCGCCGATCCCGAGGTCATGCGCTGGCACGGCGCCCGGGGCGACCCGCTGAGCCGGGCCGAGTCGGCCGAACAGATGGAGAGCTTCCGGGAGCGCTGGGAGACCGACGGGCTGGGCCTCTGGTGCGCGGCAGCGAAGGACACCGATGAGTGCATCGGGTTCGTCGGTCTCGCCATCCCGCGGTTCCTGCCCGAGATCCTGCCGTGCGTCGAGATCGGTTGGCGGTTGGCCCGGGCGTCGTGGGGTCGAGGCCTCGCGACCGAAGGGGCCCGCCAGGTCGTCCCGTTCGCGTTCGGCCCGCTCGGCCTCGACCGGATCGTCAGCGTCACGAGACCGGAGAACCGCAACTCCTGGAACGTCATGGAGAAGCTGGGGATGAAGCTGGAGCGCACCACCACGCATCCCGAGCACCAATTCGACGTGGTGGTCTACGAGCTGTTCGCCCCCTGATGGCGGTCGGGATGGAGCGGATCACCGAGCCCGAGCTGATGGTCGACGACGACCAGGCGCTCGCGTACTCGGAGGCCGACTTCGCCGAGTCGCACCAGGCGGCCGTGACCCGCTTCGGTGAGGCATTCCCGGACTTCGACTCGGGACGGATCCTCGACCTCGCCTGCGGACCGGCTGACATCACGGTTCGGTTCGCGAGGGCGTATCCGCGCGTGACGATCGTCGGGCTCGAAGGGTCGGCCGCGATGCTCGCGCTCGGCGTGCAACGGGTGGAGCGCGAGGGACTCGACGCACAAGTCGCCTTCGTGCACCGCGTCCTCCCTGATCCGGATCTGGCCGGGCTGGGATCGTTCGACGCGGTGATGTGCACGAACTCGCTCCATCACTTCCACGATCCCTCGGCCCTCTGGTCCGCGATGCGGACCGCGGCCGCGGCCGGCACACCGGTCTTCGTCCAGGACCTCATGCGGCCCGAGACCTCGACCGCGGCTCAGGCGCTCGTGGACCGGTACGCGCCCGGCGAACCCGACGTGCTCCGCCGCGACTTCTACAACTCGCTGTGCGCCGCGTTCACCCCGGCGGAGATCCGGGACCAGCTGGACGCGGCCGGACTGGGTGGGTTCACCGTCGAGCCGGTGACCGACCGGCACGTGGTGATCACCGGCCGCGCCCCCTGACCTCGTTTCGGTGTCGTTTGAACACGCCCCAGCGTGTTCAAAC
>JBBSAM010000008.1:0-145188 GCA_038252255.1 Acidimicrobiia bacterium
CGTGCGCTGGCCGACGAGCTGGTGGCGCGGCGCCGGGAGATGGACCGCCAAGAAGCCGACTTCGCCCGCCTCGCCTGGGCGGCGCATGTCCGCGGGGTCGGCGCGGTGGATGGCGCGGCGTCCACCGCGGCGTGGTTACGGCACCGGGCCGGCATGCGCGAAGGCGACGCGAGAGCCGCGATCGAATGCGGCGAGGCCACCGGCGTGTTGGCCGAGACCGGCCGGGCCTGGCGATCCGGTGAGATCTCCACCGGCGCCGCCCGCACGATCATCGCCGCCCGGATCGAGGGCCACGACAGCCAGCTCCTCGCCGTGGAGCCCCGCCTCCTGTTCCACGCCCGTGCCGGTGACCTGCGCAGCCTGCGGACCGCGATCGCCCACTTCCGCCACCTCGCCCTCGCCGATGGCACGAACCCCGGCGAACGCGACGGCCTCTACCTCTCCTAGACCTTCGACGGTCGCACCGTCCTCAACGGCGAGCTCGACAGCCTCGCCGCCGAGACCGTCACCACCACCCTCCACGCATTCCGCGACCCACCCACCACCGGTGACCCTCGCACCAGCGCGCAACGCAACGCCGCCGCGCTCGTCCAGATCTGCAGCGTCGCGCTCACCCACCTCGGCGACGTCGACAAAGACACCACGCATCTCTCGGTCGTCATCGACTGGAACACCCTCACCCAACGCCAGCCGGGCCGCCTCGACGGCGAGTTCACCGGCCCCATCCACCCCCACGACATCGAACGACTGCTCTGCGACACCACCATCAGCCGCATCGTCACCGGACCCGACTCCCTGCCCATCAACCTCGGCCGCGCCCGACGCAGCCCCTCCGCCGCACTGCGACGCGCCATCGTCGCACGCGACCAGGGCTGCCGATTCCCCGGCTGCAACCGGCCCCCCGGCTGGTGCCAAGCCCACCACATCCACCCCTGGCACGCCGGCGGCCCCACCAACCGCGACAACCTCATCCTCCTCTGCGACCACCACCACAGCGTCGTCCACCAACCCGACTGGACCCTCACCTTCAACGGCCAGGACCTCCACATCCACCGCCCGGACGGAACCGAACTCCTCCCCGAAACCAGACCCGGACCAGACCCATCACCCGGACCAGACCCATGACCGACCCGACCCTCCCGCCAAACCAAAGAACCGTCCCCACCCCGACGCGCCCGCGCGAGATCCGAATCGATCCCGGCATCAGCGATCCGGACGGGTGTGCGTCCGCCGAGCGAGTTGGGTGAGCGCCCTTTGCGAACGCCTTGTCTGAGCGAACGGACGTATGCGCGCTCGTTTCGCGGGATCACCAGCGCGATCGAGACGCGGATTCAGTCGTCAGGCGGGCATGCAGGTGCCGCCGTCGACGCAGAGGGTCTGGCCCGTGACCAGCTCGGCGTCGTCGGAGGCGAAGAACACCGCGGTGCCGGTGAGGTGCTCGGCTTCGAGCGGCCGCTTCATCGCGCTCATCATCGGCAGCATCCCGATGAACTCCTCGGGCACGATCTTCTTGGTCGCCTCGGTCATGGTGACGCCCGGCGAGATGCAGTTGACCGTCACGTTGTACTGGCCGAGTTGGCTGGCGAGGAACTTCGTGAGCCCGATCACGCTCCACTTGGTCTGGCTGTACGTGAACGCGCCGAGGCCGTGGAACTCGCCCATGGGGGCCATGTTGTAGAGGTACGCCGCGTCGGACGACTGGTTCACGATGCGACCCCACCGCTGCTCGACCATGGTCGGCGAGACGGCTTTGGCCATCAGCCAGGCGCCGTGCAGGTTCACCGCGAACACCTTCTGCAGGTACTCGTAGTCGTTGTTCTCGTTGTCGATGTCGTAGTAGAGCGCGGCGTTGTTGAGCAGGATGTCGATCTTGCCGAACTGCTCGATCGTGGCCGCGGCGCAGTCCAGGGTGGACTGCTCGTCCGAGATGTCGGTGAGCTGGAAGACCACCTCGCCGGAGCCCTCGAGCTGCTTCATGGCCGACGCGGCGCGATCCTCGTTGATCTCCGCCACCACGACCTTGGCCCCTTCGGCGAGGAACCGCTCGGCGTACGCCAGGCCGATGCCCTGACCCGCCCCGGTGATGATCGCGACCTTGTCCTGGAGTCGACCCATGCGCGTTGCGCTCCGTTCGGTTGTGGTGCGGTTCCCCGGCTACTTCTTGAGCCGGGCGATGAGATTGAACTGCTCGGTGACGACCGGTTCTCCCGAGTCGGCGTCCTTCCATTGTGTCTGGATGACCACGAACGTCATGTGCGCGGAGTCGGTCTCCTTCTCGTAGATGTCCATGACCTTCCCCTCGCCCGTGAGCACGTCGCCGACCTCGATCGGCCGGTGGTACTCGAACTCCTGCTCGCCGTGGAGCACCAACGCGCCCTTCCCGAAGAGCTCACCCATGATCGAGTGCATCGGGTTCTGCCCGCTGGTGGGATCGGGCGGCTGGTTCTCGGCGAACGCGCCCCAGAACTGCATCGCGAACGTGAACGTGGGCGGTGCGGGGATGTTCTCGAAGCCGGCCGCACGCGCCGCGTCCGCATTCCGGTAGACCTCGTTCGTGTCCTGGAGCGCAGCCGCGAAGCCGCTCACCGGACCCCGTTCGACGGTGATCTTCCACGCGCCCGTCGGCTTGCCGATGACGCTCTTGTCGACGGTCATGTGGCGTTGCTCCCCTGTACGTGCGTCTTGGCGGTTTCGTCAGACGCCGCGCTAGCGTGACGCCGGCGTCAGTTTTCAATGTGGGGGAAGGAACGCGCAAATGGGCATGCTCGACGGGAAGGTCGCGATCGTCACCGGTGCCGGAAACGGCGTCGGCCGGGGCGAGGCGCTGATGCTCGCGGCGCATGGCGCGAAGGTCGTGGTCAACGACCTCGGCGGGTCCCTGAGCGGCGAGGGCTCGGACCAGCGCGTGGCCGACGAGGTGGTCAAGGTCATCGAGAGCCGGGGCGGCGAAGCCGTCGCGAACTACGACAGCGTGGCCGAGACGGAGAGTGCGGCGAACATCGTCAAGACCGCGATCGACAGCTTCGGGCGCCTCGACGTGCTCGTGAACAACGCCGGGGTGCTCAGGGACAAAATGATGTTCTCGATGCCCCCCGAGGACTTCGACGCCGTCATCAAGGTCCACATGTACGGCGCCTTCAACACGATGCACCACGCCTCGGCGTACTGGCGCAACGAGTCGAAGGAAGGCCGCCAGCCCAGCGCTTCGATCGTGAACACGGTCTCGAGCGCCGGCCTCCAGGGCCAGGCGAGCCAGATCAACTACGGCGCGGCCAAGGCCGGGATCGCCGCGATGACGATCATCGCCAGCCTCGAGCTCGGCCGTTACGGCGTGCGGGCCAACTGCATCGGCCCCGGCGGGTTCACCCGGATGGTCGGCGTCGCCCGGCCGGACATCGAGATCAAGCAGCCCGACGAGTACGAGGAGTACACGCCGATGAACCCGGGGAACTCGGCGCCGGCCGTCGTGTTCCTCGCGTCGGACGACTCCAAGCCGCTCACCGGCCAGGTGCTGCGCATGGTCGGCAACTCGCTGTGCGTCTACAAGCCCTGGGAGATGGGCGAGGAGTTCTACGCCACCGACAAGGAAGGGAACCCCACTCAGTGGGACCCGGCCGACATCGGTCGCATCCTCGGGCGGTACCACTTCAAGACGATGAACCCCGGCATCGACGCCCAGCGCCGGGCGTAACCCGGTTCCCTTGAGCACCGACTTCAGCTTCGAGACGCTCGGCTACGAGGAGCGGGCGGGCGTCGCGTACGTCACGCTGAACCGGCCGAAGCAGCTGAACGCGTTCAACTCGGTGATGCAGCGCGAGCTGCGCTCGCTGTGGCGCGGGCTCCGCCGTCACGACGACGTGCGTTGCGTCGTGCTCACCGGCGCGGGCGAGAAGGCCTTCTGCACCGGCATCGACCGCATGGAGCAGATGGGTGGTGAGGGCGAGACCACGTTCTCCGAGGACGACGCGATCGGCTCCGGCAGCACCCCGTTCATGTTCAACGATCCGGGCGACAACATCGGGCCGAAGAGCTGCGACCTCTGGAAGCCGGTCATCGCCGCGGTCAACGGCATGGCGTGCGGCGGCGCGTTCTACATGCTCGGCGAGGTGGAGTTCATCATCGCGGCCGAGACGGCCACCTTCTTCGACCCGCACGTGACGTACGGGATGACGGCGGCCTTCGAGCCGATCCACATGTCCGGGATCATGCCGTTCACCGAGATCATGCGGATCTCCCTGCTCGGCAACTACGAGCGCCTCTCGGCCAAGCGAGCGTGCGAGATCGGGATGGTCTCCGAAGTCGCGCCGCCGGGCGAGCTCATGGACCGGGCCACGTGGGCGGCCGAGGCCATCGCGTCCCAGCCGGCGCTCGCGATCGAAGGAACGGTGCGCGCCATCTGGGGTGCACGCGAGCTCGGCGCGCGGCAGGCACTGAAGCTGGGCTACGCGTACGTGGCGATGGGAACCCACCCCGATTCGATCGCCGAAGGGCAGAAGACGTTCGAATCCGGGAAGCGCATCGATTGGAGACTTCGGTAAATCGTGACTGGCCGGGTAGCAATCGTGGGTGCCGCGTTGTCGGACTGCGGGCGCGTCGACACGAAGTCTCCGTTCGAGCTCCACTACCAGGGCGCCAAGCGCGCGCTCGACGATGCGGGCCTGACCAAGGCGGACGTCGACGGACTCGGCTCCAACGGCATGGGACTCCTCGCGCCGGTGGAGATCGCCGAGTACCTCGGCCTGCGTCCGACCTGGATCGACGGGACGGGCGTCGGCGGCGCGACGTGGGTCGTGATGGCCGAGCACGCGGTGGAGGCCATCCTGGCCGGTCACGCCGAAACGATCGTGCTCGTCTACGGCTCGACGATGCGCGCGGACCTCAAGGCAAAGCGGCGCCGGGCCAACCTCGCGTTCGGTACCCGGGGGCCGGTGCAGTTCGACGCGCCATACGGCCACGCACTGATCGCCAAGTACGCGATGGCGACCCGCCGGCACATGTACGAGTTCGGCACGACGATCGAGCAGCTCGCCGAGATCGCCGTCTCGTCGCGGTTCAACGCGGGGCTGAACCCCGACGCGTACTACCGGGACCCGATCACCATCGAGGACGTCCAGTCGTCGCCGATGATCGCGGACCCGCTCACCAAGCTGCACTGCTGCATCCGCTCCGACGGCGGCGGTGCAGTCGTGCTCACGTCGGAGGAACGGGCCAAGGATCTCAAGCGCCCGCCGGTTTGGGTGCTCGGTTCGGGTGAGACGAGCAGCCACACCACGATGAGCGAATGGCAGGACTTCACCGAGGCTCCCGCGATCCGGTCCGGCAAGCTCGCGTTCGAGCGGGCGGGGATCACACCGGCAGACGTGGACACGTGCCAGATCTACGACGCGTTCACCTCGATGGTGCTGCTCTCGCTCGAGGCGCTCGGCTTCTGCGGCAAGGGCGAGGGCGGCGCGTTCGTCGAGGACGGCAAGCTGCGGGTCGGTGGCGCGTTGCCCACGAACACCGACGGCGGTGGCCTCTCGTCGTGCCACCCGGGCATGCGCGGCATGTTCCTGATGGTCGAGGCGGTGAAGCAGCTGCGCGGTGAGGCCGGCGCTCGCCAGGTTCCCGACGCCCGGATCGCGTGCGTGAACGGGACCGGCGGCTGGTTCTCCTCTGCCGCCACCCTCCTCCTCGGCCTCGACTGACCCCCCCGCCGTTTGTGTCGGATGGTTCCCCTGAGGACCCAAGTGGCACAAGCGGCGGAGCGTTCTGGGGTGGGGTCAGGCTGCGGCGGCGCCGAAGAAGCCCCGGTGGATGAGCGTGGTGAGCGACGTGAGCATCTTGTCGTCGTCGAAGCCGAGATCACGGGAGGAGAGCGCGTAGCTGAACCGCTCGACGAGCGCCATGAGCGCGGCCACCGCGGCGGTGGAGTCACCCGGTTGCGACCCGCTCCGCTCCATCTGGCGGCCCAGCGCGCTCGCGATGTTGGTGAACGCGCGGACGCCGAGCCGGTCCACCTCCCGATCGCTGACCTGATCCTCCATCCACGCCCGGATCACGACCCCGTACCGCCGGTAGGTGGTGACGAAACGCTCGAGGAACGCGCGCAGCTGCACGAAGCCGTCCTCGGTGGCATCGATCGGTCCGATCTCCGCGGCAAGCGCGTCCATCTCCTGCGCGCAGTCCACCGCGAGCGCCCGCAGCAGGTCCTCCTTGTTGGCGAAGTAGAGGTAGAAGGTGCCGTGCGAGGTACGGGCGGCACGCACGATGTCGTCCACCCGGCTCTGGTGGTACCCGCGCTCGGCGAAGACGCGCATGCCCGCGTCCGACAGCCGGCGCATCGTCTTGCGGCCCTGCGCCCGCAGCTCGCGTTGACGAGCCGGCGTCCCGGCCGCGGCGCGCTGGCCGCGTGCAGAGTTGTGCGATCCTGAGCCCATGCTTCCCCAGACGACGCGCGAGGCCGCTCGCCAGTTCGGCGATGCTACTGCCTACGTCACCGAGGACGGCCGGGCGCTCTCGTACACATTCCTCGACCGCATGTCGGACACCGTCGCCGCGGGACTCGCGACGCGCGGCGTGGGCATCGGCGACGTCGTCGCGCTCGTCCTCCCGCCGGGACCCGAGTACCTCCTTGCGTACCTGGGCGCGGCCAAGGTCGGCGCGATCACCACCGGGATCAACGATCGTCTCTCGCCGCCGGAACGCGACGGCCTCTTGGCGCGTGCGCATCCCCGGCTCGTCCTTGCCGGCCCCGGCCTGGAACCCGACTCGACGACCGGGGGCCTCGTCAGCTGCGCCTCGCTCGACGACCTTCCCCAAGCCTCCGAGACCCCGCCCGCGCTGCCTGATGATCCGGACCGGCCGGTCGCGATCATCTTCACCTCGGGCACGACGGGCGCGCCGAAGGGTGCGCTGTACACGAACCGGCAGCTCGCATTCATCACGCACACCGACGTCGGAGAGACCTGGGGCGGCGGCACGCGCAGCTTCACCGGCACCTCGTTCGCACACCTCGGCTTCATGACCAAGCTGGCCGGCAACCTGCGCCGCGGCGGTACGAGCTTCATCATGAAGCGTTGGCGGGCCGACGCCGCGTTGCGCCTCGTCGAGCGCGAGCGGATGACCACGGTCGCCGGCGTACCGACGCAGCTCGCGCTGATGCTCGCCGATCCCGGCTTCGACGGCTTCGATCTCGAGAGCGTCCGGTACCTCGTCGTCGGCGGCGGACCGGTAACGCCCGGGCTGGCCGAGGAGGCGCGCGCGCGGTTCGGCGCGGCACTCGCCACGCGGTACTCGTGCACCGAGGCCGGCATCGGGCTCGGCACCGCGTTTGACGATCCCGCCGAGGACGCGGTGCTGAGCGTCGGGCGCCCACACCCGTCGGTCGAGCTCGCGGTGCTGGACGAGTCCGATGCCGCGGTGACCGTCGGTGAGGTCGGGCGGGTCTGCATCCGCTCGCAAGCGGTGATGAGCGGGTACTGGCGTGACCCGGACGCGACGCGGGCCGCGTTCACGGCCGACGGCTTCGTCCGCACGGGTGACCTGGGCTGGGTCGACGACCGGGGCCGGCTCCGGCTCGTCGGTCGCAGCAAGGAGATGTACGTGCGCGGCGGGTACAACGTCTACCCGGTCGAGGTCGAAGGCGTGCTCTCCGCGCACCCGGGCGTCGCTGCCGTGGCGATCGTGCCCCGGCCGGACCCGGTGATGGGCGAGGTCGGCGTCGCGGTCGTCGTTCCCCGCGACGCGTCGCGGCCCCCCGCACTGGACGAGCTGCGCGCGTTCGCCCGCGACCAGCTCGCCGGGTACAAGCTGCCGGAGGCCATCCGGATCGCGGAGTCACTCCCCCTCACCCCGGCGGAGAAGGTCGACCGCCCCGCCCTCGCGCGCGTCCTCGAACAACCCTGACCCCCCCGACCGCCATCTCCTGCGAGCCGGCCGGATACTGTCGCCCCGCATGGAGCTGGACTTCACCTCGGACCAGGAAGAGCTGCGCGACACGGTGCGCGCCGTGCTCGCCGCGGAGTGCCCACCGGCGCTCGTGCGGGAGCTGGTCGAGGCGCGCGTCGCGGGCAAGGCGGTCGCGGCGGACGGGCTGTGGCAGCAGATGGTGGACCTCGGTTGGCCCGCGCTGACCGTCCCGGAAGCTGCCGGTGGGCTCGGGTTCGGGCCGGTGGAGCTCGCAGTCGTGGTCGAGGAGCTCGGGCGGACGCTCACGCCGGGCCCGATCCTGCCGACGATCAGCCAATTCGTCCCCGCGGTGCGGGCGCTCGGCGACGCGGACCAGCAGGCGGCGTTCCTCGGCCCGGTCGCCGCGACGGGCGCGACCGGGACCTTGGCCATCGCGGAGACGACCGGGAGCTTCGATCCGGCGGCGGTGACCGCCACCGCGACTCCGGCGGCGGCTGGGAGCTACATGCTGGCCGGGGAGAAGCACGGCGTGATGGAAGCGGACACGGCCGGCGAGGTCGTCGTGGTCGCCCGGACACCGGGCACCCGGGGCGAGGAGGGCGTCGGCGCGTTCGTCGTGCCGCGCGACTGCATCACCGTCACGCCCATGGCCGCGCTCGACGCCAGCCGGGTCATCGCCACCGTCACGCTCGCCGACGTCTCCGTGAGCGCGGACCGGGTCCTCGGCGAGCCCGGACCCGCGACCGCGAGCGGGTTGCGCCGGGTCGTGCAGGAGGCCACGGTCGCGATCGCGCTGGAGAGTGTCGGCACCGCGCAGCAGGTGTTCGACATCTCACTCGCGTACGCCAAGGAGCGGGAGCAGTTCGGGGTGCCGATCGGATCGTTCCAGGCGACGAAGCACAAGCTCGCGGACATGCTCATCCTCCTCGAGCGGGCCCGCGCGCTCGGCTACTTCGCCGCGCTGACCATCGCCGAGGGCGACGAGCGGGCGCCGGTCGCGACGTCGATGGCCAAGGCGGCAGCCGGCGATGCGGCGAAGCGGATCGGCAAGGAAGGCATCCAGATCCACGGCGGCATCGGCTACACGTGGGAGCACGACATGCACCTCTACGTGCGCCGGCTGCAGTCGAGCGCGGCGTTCTTCGGCAGTGCGCCGTACCACCGTCAGCTCGTGGCCGACGCGCTCGGGATGTGAGACCCCGCTAGTTGGCGAGAACGACCGCGTAGACGCCGAGCATCACCGCGGAATAGACGAAGCCGGTGATGATCGTGTTCTTGTGCGTGTCGTAGATCGCGTTGGTCCCGCCCGGCTTGGTCCCGCCGATCCAACCGAGAGCGTTGGCCTCGAACAGGGCCCAGACGACCACCGTGATCGCCCAGTAGATCCCCCGCTTGCTGCCGTCGGGCGGGAGGATCTGGTTGTACGGGAAGTGAGCGGTTCCCACCATGAAGATGAGCAGGGGCAACGAGAAGATCGTGTTCTGGCGGGATGCCATCAGCGCCAACCGGCCCTTGGCTGCGGCATCCGGATCCGCCTCGCCACCGGCCTGCACGTTGCGGGCGTTCGCGATGACGACCTTCTGGTTGCGCCAGATGATGCCCCACACGTTCACGAACATCGTGAGCCCGAGCAGGACACCGGTGGCGATGCTGATGCCGGGCATCGACTTGAAGTAGTCCATGCTCGAGAGCTGCGTGCTGCCGCTCGAGTCGCGCTGGAAGCCGAGGATCATCAGACCCGTGACGACGGTCGCGAGCGCCGCCCAGCGGAACCACCACAACGCTCGTGACGCGAGCTTGTCGACCGCGTTGTTGCGGGCGGCGGCCTCCATCTCGGCGAAGGACGGCACCTGCACGAAGTTGAAGTAGTAGAGCAACCCGATCCAGGTGATGCCCACGATCACGTGCAGGTACCGCGAGAGGAACGCGTACCCACCCCGCGAGAAGACGTCGAGCGCAGCGCCCACCATCCGAGCTCACCCCCGTTGTGTTGCGAGTCCTGGCAGCACGGAGTCGTGCTGGGACGCGGAACGTAGCACCGCGTCACGAGATCGTCAGGGACTGCCCGTCCATACGGCGTCGGCGGAGCCGGTCCCCGGGCGACCGGCCGCTTCCCACTCGGCGTAGAAGTCGAAGAACGGCTCCCCAAAGGGATCTTCACCGCGCAGTGGCAGCGACCCCCGCCGGATCGTCCAGTCCATCGGCGCCAGCTCGTACGCGCGACCGAAATGACGCTCCGCGGCGTCTTTCTTCCCTTCGCGCGCGAGGTGCGCACCGATCCGGCGCTCGAGCCGCGCCATCTGCTCGGCTTCCGTCGGCTCCTGCTGGTGGGACCGCACACCGTCGTCGTCCTCGGGTACCTCGCCGTTGCGGACCCAGCGGCGCAGCTGCTCGTGGTGCACCGTCGAGTCGATGTTCGTGAAGTCCTTGAACTGGTCGTCGCCCGGCGCGATCACCGGCGCGCGGACGATGTGATCGTGCTCGTCGATCCAGATGACCGATGGGACGTTCGTGATGCCGAACAGCTCGCCGAGCAGATGCTCCCGGTCGACGAGCACCGGGAACCTCGGGCTCGGGTCCGCGGCGTCGACCCACTCCTTGGCCGCGGCGGCACTGTCGTCGAGCGCGACCGACACGATGTCGAGGCCGTCGGGGCCGAGCTCCTCCGACAGCTCCTGCCAGGCCGGGAGGTCGTAGCGGCAGCCGCACCACGACGCCCACGTGACCAGCAGCGTCTTGCGTGGGCCGAGCGACGAGTACCGGAACGTCTCCCCCGCCAGGTCCGGGAGCTCGAAGTCCGGTGCCTCCAGCGTCTCCATCGCCGCGACCCGCTCCGCCGCCGGCACGCCGATCGCGGCAACGCCTTCGGCCGCGTCGACCACGACGGGACGCTGCAGCGCGGCCGCGAACGCGGCCAGGTCGATCGAACCGTCCACCACGAGCGCCGCGCGATCGCGGACCGGGATGCACACGGACTCCCGGCACAGGCCCTCCGGCTTGAGCGTCCAACCCGTCGCGTCCTCGAGCGCCCCGGGCTCGACGAGCAGACAGTCGCCGTCGACCCGGGCGTCGATCGGACGCGCCCCGTGTTCGGCGTCGATGAGCACGGTCTCCGATGCGGTCGTCATACCGAGGAATCTACGCGGCCGTCCCGGTCGCTTCGACCGCGGGACCGGGGTGCTGGCGATCTCGTGCGGCCTACGCTCACGCCTATGACTGATCCTGATGCCGCCAAGGTCGAAGCACTCACCGACGAGCTGCTGTCACAGCCCGATCCGTCCGATCGGGTCGCGTTTCGCGGCGCCCAGTACGACCTCGGGCTCGGGTGGGTGCACTTCCCCGTCGGTTTCGGTGGGCTCGGCGTGGACCCGGCGCTCCAGCGCATCGTCGACGGGCGCATCCGCGCCGCGGGGATCACGTTCGACGAGGTCGGCTGGAACGGCTTCGGCCTGTTCCTGGCCGCGCCGACGATCGTCGGCCACGCCGATCCGCAGACCGCGGCCCGGTTGCTGCGGCCGCTCTTCACCGGCGAGGAGATCTGGTGCCAGCTGTTCAGTGAGCCCGGTGCCGGGTCGGACCTGGCCTCCCTCGCGACCCGTGCCGTACGCGACGGCGACGAGTGGGTGGTGAACGGACAGAAGGTCTGGAACACGCTCGCGCACATGGCGCACCGCGGGATGCTCGTCGCCCGCACCGATCCGGACGTACCGAAGCACAAGGGCCTGACGTACTTCGCGCTCGACATGCACGCGCCGGGCGTGGAGGTGCGCCCGCTGGTCCAGATCACGGGCGAGGCGGAGTTCAACGAGGTCTACATGACCGATGTGCGCGTGCCGGACACCGACCGCATCGGTGACGTCGGCGACGGGTGGCGCGTGTCGATGACCACGCTGATGAACGAGCGGGTGACGATCGGCGGCGCGATCGCCCAACGCGAGTCGGGGCCGATCGGCGACCTCATGCGGTTGTGGCGTGGCCTCCCGGATGATCGCCGTCGTGATCCGGTGTCGCGCGACAAGGTCGCCGCGCTCTGGACCGAGGCCGAGGTGCTCCGGCTGACGAACCTCCGGGCGACGCAGAACCGAAAGGCCGGAATCGCGGGACCCGAAGGGTCGGTGAGCAAGCTCGCGTTCGCGGAGGTCAACAAGCGGATCTACGAGCTCGCGGTCAACCTCATGGGCCCGGACGGCCTCCTGATCGACACCTATGAGTTCGTGCGCCCCCAGGCCGCCCAGCTCACCGGTGGCGGCGACCCCCGCAAGATGTTCCTCCGGTCGCGCGCCAACTCGATCGAGGGCGGGACGTCCGAGATCCTGCGCAACATCCTGGGCGAGCGGGTGCTGGGCCTCCCTGGCGAGCCCCGGACGGACAAGGCACTGCCGTGGAAGGACGTCCCCCGGTCCTGACCCACCACACTCCAGGACCTCCACACCTCGTTTTGGCGTCGCTTCTTCACCCCGGCGGTGGTCTGGCGACGCCAAAAGCTTGAGAAGGGTGGGTGGTGATCGAGGTGGCGGCGGGAATCGAACCCGCGTACGGGGCTTTGCAGGCCCTTGCCTGAACCACTCGGCTACGCCACCGGAAGGAGCGAGGTTACCCGCAGCCGTCCCGGACCGGAGTGGCCCGGGTCGCGGCAACCGTCGACGTACGTGAGTCAACCGGTGGCCGCGCTCGACGGAGTCACTCGCTCACGTGTCCGGTCGCCGATGCGCGCGCACTCCGACGCGAGCGGCTCCCCGGCGTCTGAGCCGGCGTGCACCTAGTGTGCGGCCGTGCGGTGGGCGCGGGGGGTGCTCGTCATCACGTTGATCTTCGGGATCGGCGCGATCGGGCTCGGCCGGCCGGGCGCGGGCGCATCGGCAACCGTTCGCGCTCTGGCGCCGACCCGGACCGCGGCGAGCCGGGCGTGCGACTGGCCCATGTGGGGCTACGCGATCACTCGGCCGTTCGCGACCCGCTGCGCCAGCAAGATCTCCGCCTCGAACGTGAACCGGCTCCGGCTGCGGTGGTTCTTCAACTCGCGCGACGTCGTCACTGCGACTCCCGCGGTCGTCGACGGCACCGTGTACGTCGGCGACTGGTCCGGTCGCGTCTACGCGCTGCGAGCGCGTGACGGCAGGGCGCGTTGGACCTTCACCGCAGCTCCGGAGCGACTCGTGTACAGCGGTCAGATCGTCGCGTCCCCGGCGGTGGCGACCGTCGACGGGGTCCGCACGGTGTTCGTCCCGTCGGGCAAGACGATGTATGCGCTGCGAGCGTCCGACGGCAAGGAGCTCTGGCATCACACGATGGGCCGGAAGGGCGCCGCGAACGACCCGACCGAGATCGAGTCCTCCCCGGTCGTAGCGGACGGCAAGGTGATCTTCGGCTTCGACGTGCACAACTCCGGCAAGGGGTTCGCGGC
Organism: Acidimicrobiia bacterium; assembly: GCA_038252255.1. GTDB lineage: Bacteria > Actinomycetota > Acidimicrobiia > IMCC26256 > JAENVU01 > Chersky-806. Next base: position 13,295 of record JBBSAM010000008.1, read on the forward strand.
GGGAATCGTCGCCGTCGACGCGCGCACGGGACGGCAGCGCTGGAGGCTCGTCACCGCGCCGTCCACCGGAGTGGGGGCGACCGGCGCCGGCTGTGGTGACGTCTGGGGATCACCCGCGGTCGACCGCGCGCGCGAGCTCGTGATCTTTGGCACCGGCAACTGCACCGCCCCGGACCGCTGGGGTCGCTTCAGTGACGCGATGGTCGCCGTGGACCTGGGGACCGGCGCGCTGCGCTGGACCTTCCAGCCGCACCAGTCGAACCGCGACGACCTGGACTTCGCGGGCGCACCGAACCTCATCGACATCGACGGGCAGGCGCTCGCCGGGCTCGGGAACAAGGACGGCGTCTACTACGTGGTCGATCGCACGACCGGGCAGCGGGTCACCTCGGCCGTCGCCACCGGACCGGGCCTCACCCGTCCGGGCGGCAACTTCTCCACCGGTGGGTTCATCGGTCCCGCGGCGTACCAGGACGGCATCGTCGTGGGCGGCACCGCGGTCGGTCCGGCGCCGTACCTGCACGGCATCGCGGTCCCGAGTGGCGCGGTGATCTGGCAGAACCAGGAGCCGAGTGCGACCTATGCCGCGAGCGCCATCGTCAACGGCACCGCGATCATCGGCGGCACCGACTTCACGCTGCGCGCCGTCGCGGTCGGCACCGGCAAGAAGCTGTGGTCACAGCCGATGAAGGGCGCGGTCTCCGGCGGTGTCGCGATCACGCGCGAGGACGTGTTCGCAGTCGCGGGAATCCGCGAGCCGGGACTCGGCAAGCGCAGCCGCTCGAGCGGCGTCTACCGGTTCTCGCTGCACGGCAAGCGCGCCCGCATCCACATCCCCCCGCCCGCGTCGTCGGCCACGACGAAGCCGGCATCCAACGTCGTGCAGCCCTGCGTCGGCTCACCCTGCACCCTCGGCTTCGAGCTCAAGAAGCCGCCGGCCGGCCTCGCTCCCTCCGCCCGGCTCGAGATCACTCCGCGACCGTTCCGCGTCCGGGTGCACGCGGCAGGGCTCGGGCCGCCGATGGGCTGGCTGCGCCCGGGAACGCCCACGGCGACGGCGGGCGCGACCGCGTACGCCGTCTTCCTCTCCGAGAGCGACGACAACCCGACGGGCGGTCTCGTCTGCGTGCTCGACGCCCGCTTCGACTGCACCGGGACGCACATCCCCCGCCGCGGCGCGACCTACAACCGGGCCAGCATCGTCGCGGTGAAGGATCCGCACACGCTCCCCACGCTCGCCGACGGCTTCGAGCGTCTCGTGACCACCCAGTCGTTCGATCCACCACTCCAACCGGCTCCCGGAAGGTGAGGCACTCATGCGCCGCTCACTCGTCGTTCTGATCGCCGTCTCCGCTGCGGTCACCACGTGCATCGCGCTCGCGGCGCCGGCCGGTTCCATGCCGCGCTCGGCGATGGGTTCGGGAGCTCGGGAGAAGCCGCGCGCCATCGTGTTCAGCGCCGAGGGCAACAACCTGAACGCGTACGACAGCGTCCCCCCATTCCGGCGACAGCGCGTCATCACCACCCGGGCCGACGACCCGAAGGGCCTCGACATCAATGCTCAGATCTGCTTCTTCCCCGGCGTCAAGCGGGGCGACACCAAGTGGTTCATCGCGGGTGAGGACACGGGGCAGCCCAACCCGCCGCAGGGTTGGGGCATCTTCCAGCTCAAGGGCAAGCGCATCGGCCACCTGCAGGCGAAAGAGATCGGGAAGCTCACGCCCACGTACCAGGGCTCGGCGGACAACGCGGAGAACTACGGCTGCGGCTTCCTGCGCGACGGGCGTGTGCTCACGACCGACGTCGGCAACCAGGCCAGCGGGAACGGCGACGGGCAGCTCATCGTGTGGTTCCCACCGTTCAACCGGACGAGGGTGCGGTACTGCAAGGTCGACACCGGGATCGCGACCGCCGGCAGCATCCTCGTCAAGCACGACACCGTGTACCTCGCCTCGGCTCGCCCGCCGACCGCGGGCGTGTGGAGGTACACCGGGCCGTTCCCGACGTCGAACACCGCAGCCGGGGGTTGCGGCAAGCGCGATGTCACCGGCGCGCCGCTCGCCGACTCGGTGCACAAGAAGCTCTTCATCCCGACCGGCGGGTCCGTCGTGAGCCCGAACGCGCTCACGCGCTCACCGCGCGGCTACTACGTGTCGAGCGTGATCAACGGCGTCATCGCCGAGTTCGACGAGCACGGGAAGTTCCTGCGCAACGTGCTCCAGCCGGCGGCGGGAGACACCCTCGGCGCAACGCCGTACCGGACGGGGACACCGCTCGGGATCGGCGTGGACGACAAGGGCGACCTCTTCTACGCCGACATCGGGATCGTCATCAGCGCCGACGGCGTCGGGCCGGGCGACCACACCGGCACCGTCCGGCGGATCCACTTCGTGCACGGCCGGCCCCAGCCGCCCCAGACGATGAAGCGGCACCTGGACTTCCCCGACGGCATCGGGATCCTCGAACCCCGCTAGGTCTCCCCCGGCTCCGTTCTCGGCCCGCTGAAGCGGCTCTGGTCCCGTCGAGCGGGCCGAGAAGGGCCGGATGAGCCTGGGCGCGCGCGGACAGAAGGCCTATTCCCACGGTGGGTGGTCACGTGGCATCCTCTCTCCGGTGTGGGGGGCTGGTGAGCGGAAGGTGGCGCGGGTTCCCGCGCTCGATGGCCTGCGGGGCCTGGCGGTCGCCGGGGTCCTGCTGTTCCACGCCGGGTTCGGCTGGGCCGGTGGCGGGTTCCTCGGCGTCAGCATCTTCTTCACCCTCTCCGGCTTCCTGATCACCTCGCTGCTGCTCACCGAACGCGACCGCTCGGGCAGCATCGGGCTCGGCCACTTCTGGAGCCGGCGGGCACGACGGATCCTGCCCGCGGCGCTGCTCGCGCTCACCGGGATCGCGCTCTACGGCCTGACGATCGCCGACGCGCACCAGGCGGCCCGCCTCCCGGCCGACGGCCTCAGCGCGCTGACGGAGGTGGCGAACTGGCGGTTCGTGCTCGGCGACCAGTCGTACGCGGCGCTGTTCTCCGCCCCGTCGCCGGTGCAGCACTTCTGGTCGCTCGCGATCGAGGAGCAGTTCTACCTCGTGTTCCCGCTCATCGTGGTGACCACGCTCACGCGGACGAAGGGCGACCGGAAGGGCCTCACGATCGTCGTCGCTGCACTGGGCGTCGTCTCTGCGCTGCTCGCCGCAGTGCTGTTCCACCCCGGCGAGGACCCGGCCCGCGTCTACTACGGGACCGACACGCGAGCCGTCGAGCTGCTCGTCGGCGCGTTGCTCGCGATCTGCCTCACCGGCCGCCATCGCCTCGAGCGCCCCCGCACACAGCGACTCGTCGCAGCCCTCGGCGCGGGCGCGCTGCTCACGCTCGTCACCGCGTGGTTGGTCGTCGACCAGGGTGACGGGCTGCTCTACCGCGGCGGGCTGACGCTGCACGCGCTGCTCGTCGTGACGGTGATCGGCGCGGCGCTCGTGCCCGGCCCGGTCCGTTCCGCGCTCTCCGTCCGGCCGCTGCGCGCGCTCGGGCTCATCAGCTACGGCGCGTACCTCTACCACTGGCCGATCTTCCTCTGGCTCGACCCGGCGCGCACCGGCCTCGACGGCGCCGCGCTCTTCGGTCTGCGCCTCTCCGTCACCGTCGCCGTCGCCACCTTGTCCTGGTACTACCTCGAGCAGCCGATCCTTCACGGCCGGCGCATCACCGGCTGGCGGCCGGCGCTCATCGCACCGGCGGCTGCCGCCGGAGTCGCCGTCCTGTTCGTCACGCTCCCCGGTGCGACGAGCCAGCCGAGCGTCGTCTTCAGCGCGGTGCGCAGCCCGAACACGGCGCTCGCCGGCGCGTCGCGCGCGCACGCTCCCTCTCCAAACCCGGTTCCGGTTCCGGCTCCGGCGGCCAGCGCCGCGGCGGCCGGGCTCGCGCTGCCGGTCACCGGGCCGGCGCCGGCCCCTGCACCCGGTCCGGCTCCCCCGCCGGTGCGACGGATCCTCCTGCTCGGTGATTCGGTGGCGCAGACCCTCGGCCGCGGCCTCGAACGGTGGGGCCCCGCCCACGGTGTCGTCGTGGTCAACTCGGCGCGGTACTACTGCGGGATCGCTCGCGGCGGCCGGCTCGGCGCCACGCTCGGCCGGAGTGCCAACACCTGTGGCGACTGGTCCCGGACCTGGCCGCTGCTGCTCGACCGGGTCCATCCGGACGTCGTCGTCATGCTCTCGACCATCTGGGACGTCGGCGCGCGCCAGCGTGACGTCTGGGGGCCGGGCTACCTCAACGAAGGCGACCCACCGTTCGACCAGTACATCGTCGACGAGTGGGGCCGGGCCGCGGACCTTCTCCGCTCGCGCGGTGCTCGCGTCGTCTGGCTCACCAGCCCCTGCTCCGCACTCCCCGGCCTGACCCGGGACACGAGCTACGCGAACACGAACTACCTCCCTCCGCTCGTCCGGGCGCACGGGGTCGTGAGGCTCGACCTGTTTGCGCGGGTCTGCCCCGAGGGGAAGTTCACCGACCGCCTCGGCGCCGTGGACGGGGCTCGCCCCGACGGCGTCCACTTCTCGGATCCGGGCGCCGACTGGGTCGCGGGCTGGCTCGGGCCGCGCCTCGTCGATCCCTTCCTCCTCAGCGACGCCGGCCCGGTCCGCGTCCGGCGCAGCTGACCCGAGGCCCGGCGGCCGGAGAACTTCAAGAACCCGCCGGCCGCCGCCCGGCAACCGCGGTCCACCATCCGGCGGGCGGAGAACTTCAAAAGCCTGACGCTAGAGTCAGGTTCGTGGCTCAACCGGTGCGCATCCTGGCCGTCGGCGCGGCCGCCCCGAGCTTGCGGTTGGCGGCGGGCGATGTCGCGGCCGCGTGGGGCCGGCCGGGCGGGAAAGGCCGAACGGGTGTCTGCGCCCCCGACGAGGACACCCTCACGCTCGCCGCGGGGGCGGCGCTCAGCGCGCTCGCGGCCGGCGGCATCGACCCGGCGGGCATCGACGGGCTGTGGTGGGGCACGAGCCGTCCCCCGTTCGCGGAAGGACCGAGCCACGCCGTGCTCGCGGCCGCGATCGGGATGACGCACGAGTCCGGCGGGATCCTCGCGTCGGGATCGGCGCACTCGGGCATGGATGCGCTGCTCGCGGCGTGCGATGCGGTCGGGGCGGGGTCGGCGCGCGTCGCGCTCGTCGTCGTCTCCGACGCACTGGTACCCGGGCTCGGCACCGGTTTCGAGGCCCGCTGCGGCGCGGGCGCGGCCGCGATCGTCCTCGCGAGTGAAGGTGGCGCCGCGGCGATCACGGCCCGGGTCACGCGGACCCAGCCACTGCTCGACCGCTACCGCGGCGACGGCGAATCGGCAACGCGTGACCTCTACGACCCACGCCTCTTCCGCGAGGAGATGTTCCTCCCGGTGGTGCGGGAAGTCGGAGAGCACCTCGCCGCGTTCGACGTGTCGGCGTGGTCGCTGCCCGATCCCGACGGCCGGCTCGGCGGCACCGTCGCCCGCGCGCTCGGAGCCACGAGCCCCGTCTCCCCCGCGGTGTACGCCGCGGTCGGCGACACCGGCGCGGCGGCGGCGTTGCTCGGCGGCCTCAGCGCGCTCGACGCGCACGGGGTCGTCGCGATCGTGGGTACCGGAAGCGGCCGCACCAGTGGCGTCATTCTGAACGTGGACGCGCCGGTCCCCGGCGCCGCGGCGGTTCCGGAGCTGCTCGCCGGAGGGCGGGAAGCTACCTACGCCGAGGTGTTGCGCGCCCGGGGCCAGCTCACGCCGGCCGGCGAGATGATCCCGATGGGCGTCCCGCCGGAGAGCGCGCTGTTCGCGCGCGGCGCGGAAGAGATGCTGCAGCTCCTTGGGGGTCGGTGCGCCGACTGCGGGACGATCAGCACTCCCCCGTCGATCCACCCGGCGTGCACCGCCTGTGGCGGTGCGAAGCTCGAGCCGGTGGCACTCGCCCGGCGGGGCACGGTCCATACGTTCGTCGTCAACCAGACGATGCCGGCCCCGTTCGTCGCGCCGCTGCCGATCGCCGTCGTGGACCTCGAAGACGGCGCCCGGATCATGTTGCAGGCCGTGGGCGACGGTCACGACATCGAGATCGGTGCGGACGTCGAGCTGGTCCTGCGCCGGTACGCGTACGAGCGCGGCGTCCCCGTCTACGGCTGGAAGGCACGCGCAGTGCCGGTGGAGGGATAGAGATGCGGAGCACCCGGTGAGCTGGAACAAGGTCGCAGTCGTCGGCGCAGGGCTGATCAAGTTCGGCGAGCTGTTCGACCAGTCCTACGAGACCATGGCAGCCGGCGCGTTCCGCGCCGCGTGCGACGCGGTCGACAAGGGCTTCAACCCTCACGCAGTCGAGGCCGCGTTCGTCGCCACCCAGCGCGGCACGCTCTGGGGCCAGGAAGGCATCGCCGGGAACACCGTTCCCACCGCGATCGGCCTCAACGGCATCCCGTGCACCCGGATCGAGAACGCGTGCCCGTCCGGATCCGACGCGTTCCGGGTCGGCGCGATGGCCGTGGCGAGCGGTGTGCACGACGTCGTCCTGGTCATCGGCGTCGAGAAGATGCGCGACAAGTCCACCGACGAGGGCCTCCTCTCCCGGGCCGCATCCGGGCACCCGATCCTCACCCGGGGCGAGACCGCGCCCGTGTTGTTCGCCCCGTTCGCGACGCGGCACATGCACGAGTTCGGGACCACCCGGGAGATGCTGGCGTCCGTCGCGGTGAAGAACCACCACAACGGCGCGCTCGACCCCTACGCACACTTCCAGTCCGAGATCACCGTGGATGCGGTGCTCGCGTCGCCACCGGTGTGCACGCCGCTGCACCTGCTCGACTGCTGCCCGCAGACCGACGGTGCGGCTGCGACCATCCTCGTCTCCGCGGAACGGGCCCACGAGTTCACGGACCGGCCGGTGTTCGTCGCCGGGTTCGGGGTCGCCACCGACCACCCGTACCTCCACGAGAAGACGAGCTTCGTCGGGCTCGACGCCACGGTGCTCGCGGCGAAGCGGGCGTACGCGATGGCCGGAGTGGGTCCGAGCGACATCGACGTCGCCGAGGTCCACGACTGCTTCACGATCACCGAGATCCTCGACATCGAGGACCTCGGCTTCTTCGAGAAGGGCAAGGGTGGCGTCGCCTCGCTCAACGGCGAGACGGCTCTGACCGGTCGCATCCCGGTGAACCCGTCCGGCGGGCTGCTGGCCAAGGGCCACCCGATCGGCGCGACGGGCATCGCACAGCTCACCGAGTGCTGGTGGCAGCTGCGCGGCGACGCGGACGAGCGGCAGGTCTCGATCCGCAACGGCTTCGCGCTGCAGCACAACGTCGGCGGCCGCGGGTCGGGCGTCAGCGTCGTGAACATCCTGACCAACCAACCGTGAGCACCCCCAGGTGACCGTACGGGTCGAGCACGGCGAAGACGGGGTCTGCCGCATCACGCTGGACCGGCCGGAGGCGAAGCACGCGCTGACTCCGGAGATGCGCGACACCATCACCGATGCGCTGCGCCGCGGGCGCACCGATCCTGCCGTCCGGGCGTTCCTGATCACCGCGACAGGCGATGCGTTCTGTGCGGGGATGGATCTCACGGCCTCCACCGTCGCAGCCGCAGGATCGCCCGGCTTCGATCCGCGCACCACCGCCGAAGCGCTGCGGACCGGCGTGCAGGCATTCATCCGCGAGCTGTGGGAGCTCGACAAGCCGACGGTCGCGGCGGTCAACGGAACCGCGGTCGGGCCGGGTGCTCACCTCGCGCTGGCCTGCGACTTCGTCATCGTCCAACCCGAGACGCGCTTCATCTGGTCGTTCAGCCGCTGGGGGCTCGTGGTCGATGCCGGCGGCGCCTACCTTCTCCCGCGGCTCGTCGGATTGCCGCGGGCCAAGGCCATGGTGATGCTCGGGGAAGGCTGCAAGGGGGCGGAGGCCGTGCAGCTCGGGCTGGCGTACCGGTGCGTCGACGCGGCGGACCAGCTCGCCGGCGAGGCCAACGCGCTCGCCGCGAAGCTGGCCGCGGGACCGACGCGCGCGCTCGGGCTGTCGAAGCGCCTGTTGAACGCGAGCTTCGAGACCGATCTCGCGTCGTCGCTCGAGACCGAGGGCGCCTACCAGTCCCTCGCGACCGCGTCCCACGACCTGGTCGAAGGCATGGCCGCGTTCCGGGAGAAGCGCGACGCCGACTTCACCGGCACCTGAGGGAGCGAGATCGCCAGGTTCCGTAGGGCGCAAGTAGTGTCTGACGGCTACGTCAGGTTTGTTCGAGGGGGGTCCATGGGTCAGCTCGACGGCAAGGTCGCGATCGTCACGGGTGCCGGTCGCGGGATCGGGCGCGCGGAAGCGCTGCTGCTCGCGAGCGAGGGGGCGGCGGTCGTCGTCAACGACCTCGGCGGCGAGGCGAGCGGCGAAGGCGCGGACCAGCGACCGGCCCAGCAGGTGGTGGACGAGATCGTCGCCGCCGGAGGAACGGCGATCGCGAACTTCGACGACATCGCGAGCTGGGACGGGGGCCAGGCGCTCATCGGCCAGGCGGTCGACGAGCTCGGCGGCCTCGACGTGCTCATCAACAACGCCGGGATCCTGCGGGACAAGATGAGCTTCAACATGACCGAAGAGGAATGGGACTCGGTCATCAACGTCCACCTCAAGGGCCACTTCGTGACGAGCCGGTTCGCGGCCGCGTACTGGCGGCAGCAGAGCAAGGACACCGGCAGCCCGGTCGAGGCCACCATCGTGAACACGGCGTCCGAGTCCGGCCTGTACGGCAACGCGGGCCAGGTGAACTACGCCGCGGCCAAAGCAGGGATCGCGTCCATGACGATCGTGATGGCGCGCGAGCTCGAGCGCATCGGTGTGCGGGTCAACGCGATCGCGCCGGTCGCGCGCACGCGGCTCACCGAAGCGGTCGCCGGCGACTTCATGAACGCGAAGGAGGGCGAGTTCGATCGGTTCGCTCCCGAGAACCCGGCGGCGATCGCGGTCTGGCTCGCATCCCCGCTCTCGGCCGGCGTCACCGGTCAGGTGGTGAAGGTGCAGGGCGGCCAGGCCCAGCTGCTCCGCGGGTGGCGCCCGGTCACCGAGGCGACGGCGAACGAGGTGTGGTCGCTCGAGTCGATCGAGGCGAACCGCGACGCACTGCTCGGAAAGCTCGACACCGGCGTGCCGCCGTTCATGCCTCCGCTCGAGGGCTGAGCGGACCGGGGAGCACGCAGTGCACCTCGCCTGGGGGCCGGAGGAAGAGGCGTTCCGCGCGGAGCTCGTGGCGTTCCTCGACGAGAGCACGCCACCCGAGGTGCGGTCGCGGAGCGACTTCGCGGTCGCGGTCCGGCGGGCGGAGGACACCGAGATCATCCCGAAGTGGGCTCGGGAGTGGCAGGCGAAGCTGTTCGACCACGGGTGGATGATCCCCGGGTACGCGCCCGAGCTGGGTGGCCGCAACGCCACGCCGGTCCAGACGCTCGTGTACCTGGAGGAGATGGCGAACCGCTCCGTGCCCCGCTCGGTGCACTTCCCCGGCTACGCGATCGTGGCACCGACGCTGCTGGAGTTCGGCACCGAAGCGCAGCGGGCGCTCGCGCCCGCGGCCATCCGCGGCGACACGGTCTGGTGCATCGGGATGAGCGAGCCGAACGCGGGGTCGGACATGGCGGGGCTGCAGACCCGCGCCGAGCTCGACGGCGACCACTTCGTCGTCAACGGGCAGAAGGTCTGGACGTCCTACGCGACGGAAGCCGAGCTCTGCTGCTGCTACGTGCGCACGGATCCGGACGCGCCGAAGCACCGCGGCATCTCGATGCTCATCGTCGACATGAGCAGACCCGGCATCGAGATCCGGCCTCTGCGCCACCTCAACGGCCAAGCCGACTTCGCCGAGGTGTTCTTCACCGATGTCGTGGTGCCGCGTGAGAACCTCGTCGGCGATCTCAACGACGGGTGGCGGCTTACGCAAGGCTCGCTCGCCCACGAACGGGCCGGGCTGTGGGTCGAAGGCGTCTCGCGGCTCGAGCAGAGCATCGCCGGGCTGATCGAGCTGGCCCGCGAGGTCGGGGTGGCCGACGACCCCGTCGTGCGGCGCCGGATCGGCGAGGCCGCGCAACGAGCTTCGAGCCTCCGGGCGCTCGGCTACAAGGGATTCACGTCGTTCGCGCGGGGCTCGTCCGCGCCCGAGCACTCCTATCTCAAGCTCGCGGCATCCGAGCTCGGGAAGGCGCTGTTCGAGCTGGGCATGGAGATCCAGGGTCCGTACGGCCCGGTGACCGACGCCGAGCGCAGCTACAACTCCGGCCGCTGGGTGCTCGGCATGTTCATGAGCTTCGCCAACACGATCGCCGGTGGCTCGAGCGAGATCCAGCGCAACATCATTGCCCAACGGGTCCTCGGACTCCCCCGCTGATGGCCGCCTGATGGACTTCGCCTTCACGCCCGAGCAGGAGCTGCTGCGTGAGTCCGCGCGCGCGCTGCTGGCCCGCGAGTGCCCACCCGAGCTCTTGCGCTCGCACATGACGGATCTCGGCGCGGTCGACCCGCTGTGGTCCCATCTGCGCGAGTTCAGCGCGCTGGGCACCGGCCCGACGGTCGATCTCTGCGTGTTCCAGGAGGAGCTCGGTCACGTCGCCGCGCCGGGGCCGTTCTTCGCGTCCGCCGTGCTCGGCCTGCCGGTGCTCGAAGCCGTGGGCGCCGACGCCTTGCCCGCAGTCTCGAGCGGCGAGCAGACGGCGACGGTCGCCGTCGCCGGGGCGAACGGCCAGTGGGTGGCGAACTCGGAGCCGGGCAAGACCTTCGTGCCCGAGGCCGCCACGGTCGACCACGTGGCGGCGATCGATGGCGACGGCAACGTCGTCCTGCTCGAGTCGCCCGCGATGACGCGGGTCGAGACGATCGACACCACGCGCCCGGTCTACGACGTCGACACCTCCGGCGGCGGGACCTCGATCGGTCGCATCGACCTCGATGTGCTCGACGCCGTGCTCGCCCGGGCGACGGTCGCGCTCGCGGCGGAGATGGTCGGCACGGCGCGCCGGCTCCTGGCCATGACCCTGCAGTACGCCAAGGACCGCTACCAGTTCGGGGTGCCGATCGGGTCGTTCCAGGCCGTGCAGCACAAGCTGGCCGACATGAGCCTCGACGTCGAACGGGCGTGGAGCGCGGTGTACTTCGCCGCGATGACCATCGACGCCGATGACGCCGACCGCCACCGCGCCGTGCACGTCGCCAAGGCCGCGGCCGGTGAGGCCGCGAAGCGCGCCGCCAAGGACGGGATCCAGATCCACGGCGGGATCGGCTACACGTGGGAGCACGACCTCCATCTCTTCATGCGGCGCGCCTTCGCCTCCGAAGCCCTCCTCGGCACCACCGGCTGGCACCACGACCGCCTCGCCGATCTCCTGATCGGCTGACCGCACCTCCAAACGGGAACGGTCTTCCCGGGTCAGGGGACGGGAGGTACGTACCGGCGTTGCGGGTCGACCGGGCTCATCAGGCCGACGAGGTTCCCGTCGGGGTCCTCGACCATCGCGAAGCGCGCGCCGAAGAACGCGTCGTACGGCTCGCGCCGGCTCCGGTAGCCGGCTGCGGCCAGCTCTCGGTGCTTGTCGTCTACAGCCGCTCGGGTGGGAACGGCAAAGCCGATCACCGCGTCGCCGGACTGCAGTCGATCATCGCCCCAGATCGCGGCCATCGGCTCGTTGTCGAGGTCGAAGTCGGCGCCGCTCGAAGACTCACGGGTGTGAACGTGGCGGGCACCTGAGCCCGGTGGCCACTCGTCCGTGGAAAGGTCGACGTCTGCACCGAGCAACCGGTAGAACGCCGTCGACGCATCCATGTCCGAGACGACGAGATTGAGCTGCGTGAACTGGGCTCTGCTGGTCATTCCTTGCTCCTTCCAGGGGTCCGGGCACCGAGACCATCGCGAACCGGTTGCACCGGCGTCTTGGACTTTCGGGAGCTAGCCGGCGTCAGGCAGGTCGCGCAGCTCGTCCGCCAACCACTCGAGTGGTGTCAACCCCGTCAGCGAGCGCCACTCCTCGTTGAGGTGCGGTTGGTCGTAGTAGCCACAGCGCGCCGCGACTTCGGCCAGTGATCCGCCGGCGAGCAGCTGGAGGGAGGCTCGCTCGAACCGGAGGACACGAGCCGCCTGCTTGGGCGCGAGACCGTACTCAGCCTTGAAGCGCGCCGAGAGGTGGCGACGGCTCCAACCGAGGTCGTCCGCCAGCGACGCGACTCGCACCGTCCCGCCTGACCACGCCAGCCTCTGCCAAGCGGCGGCAACGTCTGCCGGGATGTCGCGAGCGTCGTCGAGGAAGCGCGACAGGACCGCGTCGAGGACGCCGACACCGTGTCCCCACCCGGCGTCCGTCGCCAGGCTCTCCACGAGCTCGTCGACCGCCGTCCCCCAGAAGTCGCGCAGATCGACCACCGTGGAAGCCAGCGCGCCCGCGGGGACCCCAAGCAGGCGCCGGGCTCCGAGCGGAGTCAGCTCGACGCCCACTCCCCAACCCCGGCCGTCGTGCGCCACGGTGGCCGGTCGGCAGTGGAGTCCACCGACGAAGGCTTGGAACGAGCCGGCTGCCTGTGGTCCCGGCATCGCGGTGATGTCGAACGGGTCCTGGAGGCTGATCATCACGGTGAGATGCCGCGAAGGCAGCCCTTGATGAGCGCCGGTGGCGAACCCCTCGTACCGGTGCCACGTGTACCGGTTGACGAGGGCTCGCAGGCGCGGAGCCGGTCGTGCCGCCAGCCGCACGGTCTCACCCACGGTCACGACGGTAGACGCGCCGGCGCGACGGCGCCGCTAGGGCCGGCCGGCAGCCTCCCAATCCAGATGCGCGCGGTGGACCCTGACCCAGAGCGCGTCGAGCGCCTCATCTCCGATCGTGTCCACGTCGAAGCCGAACAGCTGGCGCAACGCGTCGACCAGCTCGGGCTTGCTGGTCAGCGTGGACCGGCTCGATCGGGACCCGATGCGCAGGAGCGTCAGGCCTCGCAGCCCGCCGCAGCCCGTGACGACGAGCGCCGGCGCGTCCACGAGCTCGTGGTTGGTCAACTCGTCTACCCGCTGCATACTCGAGGGGTTGCGTATTCGGTCCTCGCTCTTTAGCGCTTTCCTCGTCGTCGCCTCGGCGCTCGCCGTCGGGTGCAGCGATGCAGGGAACGTCAAGTTCATCGACAACGTCTGCGCGCCCGGATATGAGCGGGTTTCCGGTTCCGGCAAAGACCTGAAGTGTGAGAAGAGCCCCTTCCGGGCACCCACCACGGTCAGCACCAGCCCAATTCCGCCCCCGGGGACGGGGGTGTAGATTTTCTGTGACACTGGTGTCAGGTTCGTGCACCGTCTGAGGGGGTCCGTATGGCCGACGTGGATCTGGTGCAGCTGGCGGGCAGCCGGGGGCGGCTGAGCACCGCGCCGAGCGTCGATCAGGTCACCGCCGAGGTGATCCGCGGCGCGATGGAGACCATCTGCTTCGAGATGGCCGTCTACGTCTCGCGCACCGCGACGACGCCGATCCTCAATCAGAGCAACGAGCGCAACGCGACGATCCTGGACGCGCAAGGTCGCCTGGCCGCGCTCTCGGTCGGCATCCCGCAGTTCATGCTCACGTCCACCCTGCCGGTGCGCTTCGCGCTCGAGCTGCTCGGCGCCGACGAGTTCAGGGAGGGCGACGTCTTCGTCGCCAACGACCCCTATCACGGTGGCGGCCACCTCCCCGACTACAACGTCTTCGCTCCCGTCTACGGCGACGACCCCACCGCGCCCGGCGGCCGGCGCATGATCCTGATCGCGAGCATCCAGTGCCACCACGGCGACACCGGTGGCGGTGTCCCGGGCGGTTACAACGTCACCGCGAACGACATCTGGGGTGAAGGCGTGCGCTGGCCGGCAGTGAAGGTCGTCGACCGCGGCATCGAACGGCGCGACATCCTGTACGCGCTGCAGGTCAACAACCGCATCCCGAGCTACATCGGGGACCTGCGCGCCCAGATCGGCGCGGCGCAGCTCGCGGCGCAGCGTCTCGGCGACCTGCTCGACCGCTACAGCTCGGACACCGTCGAGGAATCCGTCGACTTCATGATCGACTACGCGGCCCGCCGGTTCCGCGAAGAGGTGACCGCGTGGCCCGACGGGGTGTACGAGGCCGACGCGTACGTCGACCACGACCCGCTCGGGAATCCGGACGTCCACCTCCACGTGAAGATCACCGTCGAGGGTGAGAGGTTGACCATCGACTACAGCGGTAGCGACACGCGCCCCGAGCTGCAGGCGTGGTCCACCTTCGGCAACACCCGCGGGTACACGGTCGGCCAGATCGCGTCGATGATGGACCCGGAGATCCCCAAGAACGAGGGGTTCTTCGACCAGATCAAGCTCGTGGTCCCCGAGGGCTGCGTGCTCAACCCGCCGCCGGGCAAGCCGGTGAGCGCGGGGACGCACCACCCGGGCGCGGACGTCGGCGAGGTCATCGCGGTGGCGATGCAGCACGTGCTCCCGGACAAGGCCGTGCCCCAGACCTACAAGACGGGCATCCCGACGATCATCGTCGGCATCGACCCGGTCACCGGCCAGTCCTTCACCGACCACTCGGCCGAGGTCTACGCGGGCTGGTGCAACGCCGGGAAGGGCATGGACGCCTGGGGCGCGCAGAACGCGAGCTTCGGCAACCTCTGGAAGGCGACGGCGGAGATCAACGAGAGCCTCTACCCGCACGTGCAGTGGGGCCGTGACTACCGCACCGACTCCGGCGGTCCGGGCCAGTGGCGCGGGCTCTGCGGGAGCCACTACGAGAAGGAAGTCCTCGTCGACGCGAAGGTCTACACGTACGTGGTCGGCATGAAGTACCCGATGCCGGGGATCTGCGGCGGCGAGAACGGTGAACCGAACAAGATGGTCATCCGCTACGGCTCCGACGATCCGTTCGTCGTGAAGCACACCGCGGACTGGGTGCCGATCGCCGCCGGCGAGCGGGTCATGTACGACTACGGCGGTGGCGGCGGCTGGGGCAACCCGCTGGACCGCGACCCACACGCGGTCCTCGACGACGTGCTCGACGAGTACGTCAGCTTCGAGGCCGCGACGCGCGACTACGGCGTGGTGCTCACCGGATCGCTCGACGATCTCACGCTCGCGGTCGACCACGACGCCACCAACCGTCTGCGCGCGGAACGCCGCAGCTAGCTAGCTTCTTGACATGGGCTACCGGGTCGGAGTGGATGTCGGTGGAACGTTCACCGACATCATCTGTGTGACGCCGTCGGGCGAGGTCATCCTCGACAAGACCCCGACGACGCTGGACGACCAGTCGACGGGCGTGATGAACGGCTTGGCCCACCTCGCCGACCGATTCGACATCTCGCTCCTCGAGCTGTGCGCGCAGCTCGACATCGTGGTGCACGGGACCACGACCGCTGACAACACGATGATCGAGATGGACGGCGCGCCGACCGGGTTGCTCGTCACCGCCGGCCACCGCGACGAGATCGAGATGCGCCGCGTGCACAAGGAGGAGATCTGGGACCCGACGTACCCGGCGCCGGCTCCGATCGCCCGCCGCCGCGCGCGCATCCCGATCCCCGAGCGCATGGACCACCAGGGCCACGTGATGCTCGAGCTCGACGAGGACGCGGTCCGGCACGGGGTCCGGCGCCTCCGCCAGCTCGGGGTCACGTCGATCGCGGTGATGTTCCTGTTCTCGTTCGTCAATCCCGCTCACGAGCGCCGGGCCGCGGAGATCATCCAGGAGGAGTACCCCGACGTCGACCACGTGTCGCTCTCCCATGAGGTGATGGCGCGCGGACCGGAGTTCGAGCGCGTCTCCACCACCCTCGTCAACGCGTACGTGGCGCCGCGGATCGCGTCGTACGTCCACCAGCTCCAGGACAAGCTGCGCGGCGCGGGGTACGCGGGCCAGCTGCTCATCATGCAGGCGACCGGAGGCGTGATGCCGCCGGAATACGTCGCCCGGCGCGCCGTCACGCTCCTCGCGAGCGGGCCGACCGGCGGTGTGATGGGCGCGGCACTGGCCGCCGGACGCGCGGGCGTCCCGGACTTCGTGGCGATGGACATGGGTGGCACAAGCTTCGACCTGTGCCTGGTCCGTGGCGGTCGCCCCGAGATCAAGACCGACTGGAACTGGCGCTACCGCTACTACATCGGCCTCCCGATGGTGGACGTGCAGAGCGTCGGTGCGGGCGGCGGCTCGATCGCCCGGGTGCGCCAGGGCGCCCTGCTCGTCGGGCCGGAGAGCGCCGGCGCCTCCCCCGGCCCGGTCTGCTACGGCCGCGGCGGCGACCGCCCGACCGTCACGGATGCCGACGCGGTGCTCGGCTACCTCCCCGAGGACGGCTTCGCCGGGGGCCGCATGACGCTCGACATCGCGGCGGCCCGCGCGGCGATCGAGCGCGAGGTCTCGGAGCCGCTCGGTCTCGACGTGGCCGAGGCCGCGTGGGGGATCGAGCGGATCGTCAACGCCAACATGGCGAACGCGACGCGACGGGTGCTCGCCGGTCACGGCGCAGATCACCGCCGGCTCGCGCTCATCGCGTACGGGGGCAACGGCGCGGTGCACGCGTGGGCGATCGCCGCCGAGCTCGGGATGCACAAGATCCTGGTGCCGAAGACCGCGCCTGCGTTCTCGGCGCTCGGCGTGCTCGTCGCGGACTACGTCGTGGACCTGGTGAGGGCGTACGTCGTCCCCCTGTCACAGGTGGACCTCGGCCGGTTGCGCGACCTGATGCACGAGGTGTCGGACGAGGCGCGCAAGGAGATGGAGCCGACGGGTCTGACCGACGCGCAGACGGAGGTCACGCTCTTCACCCAGATGTGCTACCCGGGCCAGAACTTCGACATGAGCGTGCCGGTGCCCGAAGGCGAGCGGCTGGACGAGCCCGGGCTGCTCGATCTGGCGGAGCGCTTCCACGACCAGCACGAGGCCGAGCGGGGGTTTTGCTTCCGCAGCCAGCAGCCGCTCGTGCGCGGGGTGCGCTTCGTGGCCCGGGGCACGACCCCGAAGCCGGACCACTTCGCCGAGCTCGGTTCGGTGAGCGAAGCGAGCCTGGCCCGGAAAGGCACCCGACCCGCATACTTCGGCGTCGAGTTCGTCGACACTCCCGTCTACGACGGCCCGGCGCTCGGCCCCGGCGCGGCCGTCGACGGCCCGGCGCTCATCGACGAGCCGTTCACCGTGGTGGTGATTCCTCCCGGGGCAACCGCGCGCCTCGACGAGCTCGGGAACTACGAGCTCACCCTCGCCTGACGCGCGCGCCGCGCGGTGCGGGCGCGCGATGGGCCCGGCGCATCTCGGGGCGGAGGCGCCGAGCCCATCGGGGTGGGGAAGCCAGCTGGTCGGGTCTTGCTACGCGGGTTCTCCGGGCGTCCGTGCCCGGGCCTCCCCGCAACCCTTCTACGGTCCGGCCGGCCGGTTGGATTGCTCTCCGACCGAGAAATCCGGCGAACACGCTGACATGCACGTCAGGTAGTTTGCCCGGGTGCCTGCCTCGCCCCCGTTTCTCGACCCGGACGCGTACGCGGTCATCGAGGCGGCGTGTGCCCGGCTGATGCCGGCGCACGACGGCCACCCGGGCGCAACCGAGCTCGGAGTCGCGGACTACATCGACGGTCTGCTCGGCGCGTTCCTCGTCGATCCGCCGCGCATCTGGGCTGGTGGCCCGTTCTCGGGCCGCTTCGGGGGAGACGCCGAGTTCGCGCACTTCCTGCCGCTCGGGCGGCTCGAGGAGCTCGCGTGGCGCACGCGCATCGAGGGCTCCCGCGGGATTCCGGAGCGGGAGCTGAACGGCCCGGTCCTCGGCTGGCAGGAGCAGTACGAGACCGGGATCGCCGCGCTCGGCCCGGACTACGTCGCGGTCGACGCGGCCGAGCAGGGTCGCCGCCTCGACGCCGTGCCGGAGTTCAAGCAGCTCATGTACGAGCACGCGTGCGAAGGCGCGTACGGCGCGCCCGAGTACGGCGGGAACCGGGACGGTCGCGGTTGGGCCGCGATCCAGTTCCCGGGCGACGTGCAGCCGCGTGGCTACACGGACGTCGAGGTGGCGGGTCGTGACTGAGCGCCGAGCCGGCACAGCGGCACGATGAGCGAGAGCTTCGACTGCGACGCGGTGATCGTCGGCAGCGGGCCCGCCGGCGCGACCGCGGCCGAGGTCCTCACCGCCGCGGGCTGGTCCGTGATCGTGCTCGAGAAGGGCCGCAACCACCTGCTCGAGCTCGAGCCGCCGTTCGGCCCGGCCGGCGAGGTCTCGAACGACGAGATCAAGTTCAGCCGCCGGCACTTCCTCGGTCCCGATCCGCTGCTCGAGCCACGCGTGTACCGCAACCGTGACGACGAGCGCGGCGACATCGGCGAGGCGAACAACCTGCCGTCGACCGTGGGTGGCGGAGGGTTCCACGCCGACGGCAAGCTCCCCCGCTTCCGGGAGGAGGACTTCCAGATCCTGACGACCGCGGGGCCGGTGGACGGTGCGGATCTCGTCGACTGGCCGGTCGACTACGACGAGATGGAGCCGTATTACGCCGCGGCCGAGCGGACCGTCGGCGTGGCCGGCGAATCCGGCGCGAATCCGTTCGCGTCCTGGCGCGCCGACCCCTATCCGATGCCGCCCGGGCCGGACATGTTCTGCGCGGTGGTCACCGGCGAGGCCGCCACGCGGCTCGGCTACCACCCGTACCGCGCGCCGACCGGCGTGAACAGCGTCGAGTACGACGGCCGGCCCGCCTGCAACAACTGTGGCTTCTGCGGTTACTACGGATGCCCGATCGATGCGAAGGGAGATCCGGTCGCTCCGCTACGGCACGCGTTGCGGACCGGCCGGTGCGAGATCCGGCCGGAGGCGTACGTCACCGACGTGCTGCGCGACGCGTCGGGCCGGCGGGCGCGTGGAGTGCGGTACCTCGACCACGATCTCGTCGAGCACGAGGTATCGGCGCGCCACGTCGTGCTCGGCGCCGGCGCGTTCGAGACACCGCGACTCCTGTTGCGCACCGGGCTCGGCAACCCGGACGTCGTCGGTCGCTATCTCATGTACCACTTCCAGACGTACGTGCTCGGCATCTTCCCGTACCGGCTCCACGGCCACCGGGGCCGGTCCGTCACACACCTCATGGACGATCCGATCGTGCCCGACGACGCCGCGCTGGCCGCGGCGCGCGAGGCCGGTCTCCCGTTCGTCCGGGGCGGGATCGTCGAGCACGGCGCGGCCGGGCACCCGGTCATGGAGGGCACCTACTCGCCGTCCGGGAAGCGGCACGCGCGGGCGATGATGGACTCGCCGATGCGGGACCGGATGGCCGCGTTCACCATGCAGGGCGAGGACCTCCCGCAGGCGGGCAACCGGATCGACCTCGATCCCGCGGTCAAGGACGTGTTCGGCTACCCGGCCGGGCGGATCACCTATGCGCCGCACCGGCACGAGATCGTGTGCGCCGAGCACTGGGCGCCTCGCCTCGAAGCGGTGATGCGAGACGCCGGTGCCGAGCACGCGTTCTGGGCCACCTCGCCACCGATCCCCGGATCGTTCGGGGACCAGCCCGGATCGCGCGCGCCGGTCTCGCGCCACATCATGGGCAGCGCGCGCATGGGTGACGATCCGCGCACGAGCGTCTTCGACCGGTGGCAGCGGCTGCACGAGATGGAGAACGTGGTGTGCACCGACTCGTCGGTGTTCCCGACGTCCACCGGCTACGGACCGACCCTCACGATCGTGGCGCTCGCGATCCGCGCGTCGCGGGCACTGGCCGGCCTGGAACCGCTCCGGTCGAGCCGCACCCGGCCGTCGTCGTAGCTACGAGGTCCCGGTGCCGCCGTCGGTCGGCTTGCGTCCGAAGACGTCCTTGACCTTGTCGCCGACCTTGTCGCCCACGTCGGCGAACGTCACGTTCATGGCCTCGCCCATCGAGTTCAGGGCTTCGGTGAGCCCCTCCCGCACCTCAGGGTCCTTGGCCGCGGAGCCGAGCGAGCTGACCGCCTGGTTCATCGCCTTGCCGAGCGTGTTGAGCGCGTCGACCACGGCCGCTTGATCAGGCGACTCGCCCGTCCCCTTCACCTCTTCGCCCACCTGCTTCGCATGACCGCGGAGCTTGTCGCCCACGGCGGCGAAGTGCATGCCGACCTTCACCCACGCTTGCTTGCTGTCATCGTCCATCGCGCCAGCCTGCCACTCTCGGGGTCGCCTCGCCTGGTTCCGAGGCGGGCACTACGCGGCTTCGAGCTCTTTCTCGGCCTCGGGAGACAGCACACGCGCGGGCGGGGTCTTGAGGTCGCGCACGATGCCGACCCGGCTCAGGGCCAGGAGCACGTACCAGGTGGTGTCGATCTCCCACCAGAAGAAGCCCTGCCGGGCGGACGCCTGGTAGTGGTGGTGGTTGTTGTGCCAGCCCTCGCCGCCGGTGAGCAGCGCGATCAGCAGCGAGTTACGGCTCGTGTCCTCGGTCTCGTACCGCCGCTTGCCGAACACGTGCGCGGCGGAGTTCACCAGGAACGTGCTGTGCCACAGGAGCACCGTCGACCAGAAGAACCCGACGACCAGGCCGGACCATCCGCCGATGAGGAACGCGGCGACGCCAAAGCTCCACGGGGCGATCCAGTCGTGCTTGTTGATGAACCGCAGCTCGGGGAACTTGGCGAAGTCCTTGATGGCGTCGTAGTTGGTGGCCTTGTACTTGTCGGCGAGGATCCAGCCGACGTGGCTCCACCAGAAGCCCTTGCGGGGCGAGTGCACGTCCAGGTCCGTGTCCGAGTAGCGGTGGTGGTGTCGGTGGTTGGCCGCCCACCAGAGCACGCCCTTCTGCGCAGTGGCTTCGGCCCCGAAGGCGAAGACGAACTGCCAGAAGCGGTTGAGCTTGTAGCTCTTGTGGGAGAAGTAGCGGTGGTAACCGGCCGTCACGAAGAACATCCGGCTCAAGGACATCACCAGGAAGATCACGATCGCCGTCGTGCTGATCCCGGTGAAGATGAAGGCGAAGCACAGGACGTGGACGAGGAAGAAGGGAATCGAGTGCGCCCAGTTGACCCGCTCGTCCGCCGCCCGCTGCAGGCTGTTGATGGAAGTCGACATGAAGGCCAGCCTACCTACTAGTAGGTAGGCTGGCTCAGACGGGCAAGAAAAGGCCGCTGACCTGCGGATATGAGAGTCTGGCGCCGGCCGCTGATTCCAGGAGGACCATCATGACCGCCGAGTACGAGACGCTGCGGGTGAAGCGGGACGCCGGCATCACCCGGGTCACGATCGACCATCCGCCGGTCAATCTCCTGGACCTCGCGATGCTGCGGGACCTCACCCTGCTCGTCGGCGAGCTCGAAGCCGAGGATGTGACCGCGCCCGGCGCGACCCGCGTGGTCGTGCTCCGCAGCGCGGACCCCGAGTTCTTCATCGCGCACGCGGACCTCGGCCTGATCAAGGCACTCCCCCGCGACCCGCGGCCCGACCCGACCGAGCTCGACTTCTTCCCCGGGCTGGTCGAGCGGTGGCGGACGCTGCCGCAGGTGACGATCGCCCAGATCGAAGGCCGTGCCCGCGGGGGCGGGAGCGAGCTGGTGCTCTCCCTCGACATGCGCTTCGCCGCGCTCGGGCGTGCGGTGCTCGGCCAGCCCGAAGTCGCGATCGGCATCATCCCCGGTGGTGGAGGGACGCAACGACTCGGTCGCCTGCTCGGCCGAGGTCGCGCGCTCGAAGCGGTGCTGGGATGCGACGACTTCGACGCAGCCACCGCGGAGCGATACGGCTGGGTCAACCGCGCGTTGCCGGCGGAGGAGATCGGCCCGTTCGTCGAACGGCTCGCACGCCGGATCGCATCATTCCCCGCGCTCGCAGTGCGGTCCGCGAAGGAAGCCGTCGATGCTGCGATGCCGCCACCGCTCGAGGGCCTGCTCGCCGAGGCGCGCTCGTGGAACACCGTGCTCACCGATCCGGACCTCGACGCGCGCTTCGACGCGGCATTGGCGGCGGGCGCCCAGACCCGGGAGGGCGAGCTCGACCTCCCCGCGCTGATCAGCGGCCGAACCGACCCGTGAGCCGACCTTCCGCGATCACCGACCCACGAATCCCGTCCAGGAACTGGTGGACGTTCGCGGTTGGTGCGATCTGCGGCGCGCGGTCCAGCGCGAAGACGGAGAACTGGTAGTGGTGCGGGCTCCCCGGGGGCGGGCACAGCGGCACCCAACCTTCGCTGCCGCGCCCGTTCATCCCGGGGGTGCCTCCCGGGTAGCGATCGCGTTGTGTCGCCGTGACGTTCGCAGCGATGTCCCACACGAGGTAGTGGACGAAGCCGTCGGTGCCGGCGTCCGGGTCGAAGACGAGCAGCGCCAGCTGTTGCGTGCCGGGCGGCGGGGCGCTCCATTGCAGCTCGGGCGATGACCCGGCACCCGCGCACGTGAACTCGGCCGGGATCGTGCCCCCGTTCTGGAACTCCGGGCTGGTCAGCGTCATCGTGGCCGCGCGGGCGCGAGTCGTCGACGTGGTCAGCGTCTCCGCAGTGTCGCTCGAGCCGTTGCCCGAGCACGCGGCGAGCGCGAAGGCCAGCGCACTCACGAGCACGAGGCCCGCCACTGCACGTCGCACCCCACGACCGTACCCCTCCCCTCGTTTCGGGGAGCGTCCGCGTCGCCCCGACGACGGCGACGCGCTGCGAAACGGGGATGAGCGCGCAGGGCGGTCGTGATCGGTCGGGGGTAGCGTTCCCGTGGCAAGACGAGAGAGAACACCATGCTGCGTCGTACGGGTACCGCATTGGTGGCGAGTGCCATCGCACTCCTGCCGGCGATCGCGACGAAGGCCCAAGCCGACGCCGGGGTCGGCACCGCGAAGCTCGCGGCGGTCCCGACATCGCCCTACCGCATCCGCTCGTTCGGCGGCGTCGGTGGTTGTGGCCCACTGGCATTCCAGCATCGCCTCGCCCGGGGAACATCTGCGGTCTCGGTGGTGGTGCGCGGCGGCGCGGGTGGTGCCGGAACCGACGGGAAGGGAGGCGACCCCGGCTTGGCGGTCGCCGCGTTCAACGTGTCCGGCGACGTGATCGGCCTGATGGTCGGTTGCGCCGGTGCGTCGTCGCCGGCGTCGACTGCGGGCGGAGCGGGCGGCTACGGGTTTGGCTCCGGCGGAGCCGGTGGGGCGAGTGCGCTCGCCGGTCAGGGCGGCGGAGGCGGGGGCGGCGGGAGCGCGGTCCTCGAAGGCAGCACACCGGTTGTCGTCGCCGCGGGCGGTGGAGGCGGCGGCGGCGGGACAGGAGTGCCGCCAGGGTCCGGCTGGGGCGGCGCTGCCGATGCCGACGGCGCGTTTGGGAACCCCGCCAGCGGTGTCCGGACGCAGGGAGGGAAAGCCGGGTCCCTGACGGCGGCAGGCGCGGGCGGCGCCCGGCTGGACTCGTGTTGCCCGGGCGGAGACGGAGTCGGGTGGAACGGTGGCGCGGGCGGGTCGGGGGCGACGGACCCGATCGGTGGCGGCGGGGGCGGCGGCGGGCTGTTCGGCGGCGGTGGTGGTGAAGGTGGCCTCGCCGGCACTTCGGTCGGCGCGGGTGGAGGCGGCGGGTCGAGCGTGGTGCCGGGCTTCGGCCTCGGGTACCACCGAAGCACCGCAGGAGGGAGGACCGCCGCGAGCCGGAACGGTCGCGTGAAGGTCATCACGATGAAGCCGGCGACGCGGGGCCCGTACTGGCCCGGTTGGGACATCGCGCGCGGTGTGGCGGCGAACCCCCTCGGGTCGGGTGGCTACGTGCTCGACGGGCACGGCGGCATCCAACGGCGTACTGGCCGCACTGGGACATCGCGCGCGGACTCGCGCTGTTGCCGGACGGCACCGGCGGCGTCGTGCTCGACGGATTCGGCGGGCTGCACCCGTTCGGAGTCGGCGGTCACGCGCCGCCGACGGTTACCGGAACCGCGTACTGGCCGAACTTCGACATCGCCCGCGCGATCGCGATCCAGCCCGACGGGACGAGTGGCTACGTCATCGACGGGTACGGCGGCACGCACTGGTTCTCGGTCAACGGCAGCTCGACACCCGGCGTCTGGGGGTACGGCCAACCGACTCCGACCTGGCCCGGCTTCGCCATCGCCCGTGGGATCTCCATTGCCTTCGAGCTGCATTCCGAGAGTGGGACGGCGGTACTCGGCGGGTACGTCTCGGATACGTTCGGCCGCGTCTATCCGGTCGGGCAGGAGGGACCGCTGGGCACGCGCGGCTCCCCGACGTTCGGGACGGCACCTGCGGTCGGCGCGCCGTTCTGGCCGACCTGGGCCATTGCTCGCGGGATCGCCGCGTACCCGAACGGCTACGGCGGCTACGAGCTCGACGGGTTCGGCGGGCTGCACTCGTTCGTCTTCGCCGGCCAACCCTGATCACGCCAACGGATCCACGTACTCTGAGCGAGTGACGACCCGGGCGGTGTTGCTCGACTTCTACGGCACGGTGGCGCGCGCGACGCGTTGGGTGTCCGCCGACGAGGTGCTCGCCGAGCACGGGTACGAGCTGCCGGAAGACGCGTACCAGCGCTGGTTCAACGACGGCATCGACGGCATGGAGCACGACGAGCACTCGCAGAGCCGCGAGCACTACGTCTCCTGGCAGCGGGAACGCACACTGGCGATGCTCGCCGAGACGGACGTGCACCCAGGCGAGTACGAGGAGATCCTCAACAAGCTCCGCGGCGGTGCCGCGACCCGGACCATCGAGGCGTACGACGAGTCTGCCGACGTCTTGTCGGCGCTGCGGGAGCGCGGCCTGCGCCTGGTCGTCTGCTCGAACTGGGACTGGGATCTCGCCGAGGCGGTGGGCGAAGCCGGGCTCACTCCCCTCTTCGACGCGCTGTTGTCCTCCGCCTGGATCGGCGCCCGCAAGCCCCATCCGCGCATCTACGCCAAGGCGCTGCAAGAGGCCGGCGTCGAGCCCGCGGAGGCCCTGTTCGTCGGAGACACCTGGGGGC
Source organism: Acidimicrobiia bacterium (assembly GCA_038252255.1). Lineage (GTDB taxonomy): Bacteria > Actinomycetota > Acidimicrobiia > IMCC26256 > JAENVU01 > Chersky-806. The sequence goes on from JBBSAM010000008.1 coordinate 38,182, forward strand.
CCGACGTCGCGGGCCCGCGCGCCGCCGGCATCCCCGCGGTCTATCTGCACCGGGCGGGCCACTGGCCCGACGGCACCTTCCCGTACGACGACCCCACCGCCGATCGCGTCCCGGTCCTCGCCGACCTCACCGGGCTTCTCGACCTCGTCGATCGCGTGGCCGTACCATCCGGGCATGACGAACCCCCTTGACCCTCCGGCCTCCGCTCCGGCGGGGAGCGACTCCCCCGCCGATGTCGTGAAGCGGCTCCGCTCCACCTTCGACTCCGGCCGTACCCGACCCGTCGAGTGGCGCAAGGAGCAGCTCCGCGCGCTGCGCCGGATGCTCGCCGACGGTGAGTCAGCATTCACCACCGCGCTCGGTCGGGATCTCGGGAAGTCCGCGATCGAAGGCTTCGTCACCGAGATCGCGCTCGTGCGCGCCGAGATCGACTACACGCTGCAGCACCTGGACGGGTGGTTGCGACCCGAGAAGGTGCATGTCCCGGCCAAGCAGCTCCCGGGGCGCGCCCGGATCCACCACGACCCGCTCGGCGTCGTCCTCATCATCGGCCCGTGGAACTACCCGATCCAGCTCGTGCTCGCACCGCTCGTCGGTGCGCTGGCCGCGGGGAACGCCGCAGTCCTCAAGCCCTCGGAGGTCTCCGAGCACTCGTCGCGCGCGCTCGCGCAGCTCGTACCGCAGTTCCTCGATCCGGAGGCCGTCGCAGTGGTGGAGGGCGGCGTCCCGGAGACCACCGCGCTGCTCGACGAGCGGTGGGACCACATCTTCTACACGGGGAACGGCACCGTCGGCCGCGTCGTGATGGCCGCGGCGGCGAAGCACCTGACGCCCGTCACGCTCGAGCTCGGTGGCAAGAGCCCGGCGATCGTGGACCGCAGCGCGAACCTCGATGTCGCGGCACGGCGGATCGCGTGGGGGAAGTACATCAACGCGGGCCAGACGTGCGTCGCGCCGGACTACGTGCTGGTGGACCGGCGGGTCGAAGGTCCGCTCGCGGCCCGCCTGCGTGACACGGTGCAACGCTTCTACGGCGACGACCCGCGCACGAGCGCCGACTACGGGCGGATCATCAACGACCGCCACTTCGCCCGTCTCACGCAGTTGCTCGACGACGAAGGTGCAGGCCAGGTCGTCTACGGAGGCGAGCGCGACGAAGCCGACCGCTACCTCGCGCCGACCGCGCTGCGGGGCACGGATCCGGCAGCACCGATCATGCAGGAGGAGATCTTCGGACCGGTCCTGCCTCTGATCGCGGTCGACGACATGGATGCGGCAATCGACTTCGTGAACAGCCGCGAGAAGCCATTGGCGCTGTACGTCTTCGCCGAGAACGACGCGGTGACCGAGCGCGTCGTGAACCACACGACCGCGGGAGGCGTGTGCGTCAACGCGACCGTGTTCCACCTCGCCGTGCCCGGGCTGCCATTCGGTGGGGTCGGGGCGAGCGGCATGGGTGCGTACCACGGCAAGGCCTCCTTCGAGACGTTCACCCACCGGAAGAGCGTCCTCTCCCGCCCGACGTCCATCGATCCGAGCATCGCCTACCCCCCGTACCGGGGGATCAAGGCGAAGATCCTCCGGAGGTTGCTGTGAAGCCAGTCGGGATCCACCACGTGAACCTCATGTTCGAGGACATCGACGTCGCGCGCCGCTTCTACGGCGAGACCCTCGGCTTCGACGAGATCGAGCGGCCGGACTTCGGGTTCCCCGGCCTCTGGTTCCAGATGGGTGCGCAGCAGCTCCACATGCAGCCAGGGAAGGCACCCGAGACGTTCCAGCACTTCGCCCTCGAGGTGGACGATCTCGACGGGGTCCTCGAGGAGCTGGCGACCCGGGGCCTCGAAGTCGAGGCGAGCCCGACCGTGGACGGTGCCGGCAAGCAGGCGTTCTTCACCGACCCGACCGGCAATGTCATCGAGCTCAACCAACCCGCCTGACCGGAGCGGCGACGGATGTCTGAGCGGAGCGGCACGGGATGACGGAGACGCTCGAGGACGGCTGGGGAGCCACCACCCCGGAGAGCGATTCGTTGCTCCGTGGGTTCGTCAACGGTTTCGGCAACCTCATCAGTGCCGTGGCACGCGCAACGGGCGCGCGGATGCTCGAGGACGACGACGTCATCGCCGTCGACAGCGGGACGGAGTTCTTCCTCGCGAACGGTGCGGTGCTGCGCCACCCCCTGCGCGACGCGGACCTGCCCGCCGTGATCGAACGGCTGCACGAGTTCTTCGCCGCCGGTGCCGGCGTCGCCTGGATGCTGCTCTCCGCGTGGCCGACCCCCCCGATCGACGGGATGGGTCTCATCGGCCACCCACCGCTCATGCTGCGCCCGGCCGGGGGCGAGCCGCCGGCGACGCCGCCCGGGCTGGTGGTGCGCGAGGTGGTGGACGGTACGGGGATGGCGGACTTCGCCCGGGCGCTGGCGGGTTACCCGGCGCCACAGACGGAGGTCTTCGCCAACCAGGGGATCGTCGACCAGCCGGGCCTGCGCTTCTGGGTCGGCTACCTCGACGACCGGCCGGTCGCCTGCGCGGGGGCCCACGTGACCGATGTGTGCAACGAGGTCGAGTACGTCGCGGCCCACGAGGATGTGCGCGGGCGCGGCATCGGGGCCGCGGTCACCTGGGCGGCCACGCTCGCCGATCCGGCCAAGCCGGCGATGCTCATCGCGAGCGATCCCGGCCAGCCGGTCTACGAGCGCATGGGCTATCTGCGCCTGATGCGCATGACGATGTGGGGCGGCGGGCCTGCGGGCTGAGCCCGACCCGAGCTAGTTCTAGTGCGCGGCACGCTGACGCTCGCGGTACGAGCGGGCCTTGTTGCGGTTCCCGCACACCGCCATCACGCACCACTGGCCGGAGCGGTTCCGGGAGTGATCGTAGAACGCCCAGAGGCACTCGTCGTCGGGGCAGACCTTGAGCCGTGGCCACGTGTCGTCCGCGACGGCCTGCAGCATGATCGAGATCAGCTGCCCCAGCGCGCCGTCGACGCCCGCGCTCCGACCCGTCACGCCGATCGTTCCCGTCACGTCGAAGCTCGCATGCAGCGGTGAACGCTCGGCAACCGAGTTCAGGACCTCGACCACGTGCGGGTCCAACGGCACGCCGTTGTTGGCGAGCAGCAGCGCGCGCAGCGCCTCCCGCAGCTCGACGACCCGCCGCTGGTCCGCAGGCTCGAGCCGGACCGCATCGTCGAGCAGGCCGTGCGCGACGAGCCACGCCTCGGTGGCACGGGCATCGGCCAGCTCGTCGGCGCCCGACTCCACGTCGCGCGTGTTCACGAACTGGCGGACGAGCTCCAGTGGCTCGGGAGCGGGCGGTCGGGCAGCCATGGGGTCAGGGTATCCTCGATCACCGGTCTAATGGGTTGACTGGTGACGACACCAGTGTAATAGTTTTGGTGGTTAGCAACAACCACCGATCCCATCGCCGGGAGGCCACCGTGAACCCCTGGATCGCCGGACGGATCATCGAGACGATGCAGCAGGAAGCCCAGAGGAATGGCGCAGAGGCCCGGCTCGGCCGCCAAGCCACTGCCCGCCGGACTCGGGCACCGAGCGTGGAGGCAGCGCGCGAGCCACGACGCGCTCGCATCGGACTCGCGGTCGCGCGGCTCGGCCTGCGCATCGCCGGGCGGCACGACGCGGCCGTCGCCGCACGCACCGCACGTCCGACCTTCCCCACTGCGGACCGTAACCCGAGCTACCGGAGCGACTCGTGGACCACGTGCGGCGCAACCTCGACGTCTTCCCACTGACCCCCGATCGCTGGCCCGACCTCGAGCAGCTCTTCGGTGAGCGCGGGGCGTCGAGCGGTTGCTGGTGCATGTGGTGGCGCGTCGCCGCCAAGGACTGGGAGAAGGACGCCGGTCCGGGCAACCGCGCGGCATTCCGCTCGGTCGTACGCGCCGGTCCCGCGCCGGGGCTGCTGGCCTACTCAGACGGCCGACCCGTCGGCTGGATCGCGGTCGCACCCCGCGACGACTATCCCCGGCTCAACCGGTCGCCCAAGCTCAAGCCGGTCGACGACCTCCCGGTCTGGTCGGTCACCTGCTTCTACATCGACCGCGGGCACCGGGGTTCCGGCGTCGCCGGCACGCTGCTGGCCGCGGCCGTCGAGCACGCACGCGCACAGGGTGCCACCGCGGTCGAGGGCTACCCGATCGACCCGGGCGACGGCCAGGTAGCCAATGCGTCGGCCTTCACCGGCGTGCTCGACCTGTTCCACGCCGCCGGCTTCGCGGAGATCGCTCGCCGGGGTGGGCGCCCCATCCTCCGCCGCGACCTCTAACCCCCTTCCCCCCTCCCCCGTTTTGGCGTCGTTTGTTCACCGCCGGGGTGAAGAAACGGCGCCAAAAGGGTTAACGCGGGAGCCCGAGGATGCGCTCGCCGATGATGCTGCGCTGGACCTCGGAGGTACCGCCGGCGATCGACGCGGCCTTGGACCACAGCCACTGCCGGGACCACTTTCCCGCCAACGGTGAGCCGGCGCCGACAACCTCGAGCGCGGTGTCGGACAGGTGTTGGGTCATGTCGCTCCACGCCAGCTTGACCAGGCTCGACTCCGGGCCGGGTTCGATGCCGCGGGCGAGACGCGACAGCGTCCGCCAGTTGTGCAGCCGCAGGACCCGCAGCTCGACGAACGACTGCGCGAGCGCGTCCGAGATCTCCACGGTGTCGAGCGTTCGATCCGCGGCGGCGAGCGCGTACAGCTCATCGAGGAAGACCTCGTGCACGACCTGCTCCTTGAACGGGAAGGCGGTGCCGCGTTCGTGGGCCAGCGTCGTGCTCGCCACCGCCCAGCCTTCGTGCAGACCTCCGACGAGATGATCCTCCGGCACGAAGACGCCGTCGAAGAAGACCTCGTTGAACTCCGCTTCGCCGGTGATCTGCACCAGCGGCCGAATCTCGATTCCCGGCGCCTCCATGTCGACGACCATGAACGAGATCCCGCGGTGCTTCGATGCTTCGAGGTCCGTGCGGACGAGTCCGATCCCCCACCGGGCGAACTGTGCGTAGCTCGTCCACACCTTCTGGCCCTCGAGTCGCCAGCCCCCCGGCACCGGCACCGCGCGCGTTCGCAACGCGGCCAGGTCCGATCCGGCTTCGGGCTCGCTGAAGAGCTGGCACCAGATCTCGCTCGCATCGAGGATGCGGGCGAGCCACCGTTGCTTCTGCTCCTCGGTTCCGTGGGTCAGCAGGGTCGGGCCGGCCAGGTTGATGCCGACCCGGTTGACCGGTTGCCCCGCCCGCGAGCGGGCGTACTCCATGTTGTAGATCGCGACCTGGACCGGCGACGCGCTCCGGCCGCCGTACTCCGCGGGCCAGTGGATCCCGATCCAGCGCGCCTCCGCCAGCTTGGCCTGCCATCTCCGGCCCCACGCGATCTCCTCGTCGAGCGACGAGAACGCGGGCGGGAGGTCGAGATTGGCGGCGAGCCAGGTCCGGATCTCGTCGGCGAACGCCCGCTCCTCGGCGGTGAAGCTCAGGTCCATCAGAGGTCCCAGAACCGTTCCCGGCCCGCACGCGTGAACGCGGCTTCGAGGGCCTCCTCGTCGGCCGGGGTGAGCACGCGATACGCGTCCTCGCCCCGTCCCCTCGTGTAGACCGCGTCACCATCGACGCGGTCGCCGCGCCACTTCTGGTGCACGAGCGTGCGCTTCACGATCTTGTTCGTGCCGGTGGTCGGTGGCTCGCGGAGGAGCCGCACGTAGCGCGGGCGCCACTTGGGCCCGATGTCGCCCAACCCGTCCAGCCAGCGCGCGAATGCTTCGGGGTCGAAGTGCGCGCCGCCGCGCAGCACCAGGCTCGCCATCACCTGGTCGCCCGCGTCCTCGTCCGGCACGCCGTAGACGGCGGCGAGGACGACCTCGGGGTGATGCGCGAGCGCGTCCTCGATCGGCCCGGCGGGAAAGTTCTCACCGTCCACGCGGATCCAGTCCGCGGTACGACCGGCGAAGAACAGGTAGCCGTCGGCATCGACGTACCCGAGGTCCCCGGACCAGTACCAGCCGAAGCGTGTCGTGCGCTCCGTGGCCTCGGGGTTGTTGTAGTAACCCTCGAACGGGCCGACGCCCGCGGTGTTCACGATCTCACCGACGCACTCGTCCGCGTTGGTGAGCCGGCCCTGCGCGTCGAACCGAGCTCGGGGCTTCTCGTGACCCTCGTCGCCGACGATCTTCACGCCCGCCCGGATCTGGCCGAGCGCGCCGGCCCGCTCGCCCGCATCTCGGTTGACCGCGACCCCGCCCTCGGTCGCGCCGTACGCGTCGATCACGTCGACCCCGAACCGCCGGGCGAACGACTCCACGACCTGCGGCGATCCCTCGTTCCCGAACGCGACGCGCAACGGGTTGTCGGCGTCGTCGGGTCGCTCCGGCTGCGCGAGCAGGTAGCCCAGCGGCTTTCCCGTGTAGTTGAAGTACGTGGCGCCGTAGTGACGCACGTCGCCGAGCCACCGGGACGCCGAGAACTTGCGGGCGAGCCCGACGCTCGCGCCGTACACGACGGATGGCGCCCAGCCGACCTGCACCGCGTTGGAGTGGAACAGCGGCATGCAGACGTAGCCCACGTCGTCGGAGTCAAGATCCATGATGATGCCCATGCGGTTCCCGGTGACCATGAGCCGGCGTTGCGAGCAGATCACGGCCTTCGGCGCATCCGACGTCCCGCTCGTGAAGATGAGCGCCCAGATCGTCTCGACCGGCGGCTCGAGACCGGGATCCCCCGCGTCGTACCCCGCGAGCGCGCTCTCCAAGGTGTCCCCGACCTCGAGCAGCGGCGGGAGCCGGTCGGCGATCGGCGCCAGCAGCTCCCGGTGCTTGGGCTCGGTGATGACCAACCCGCAGTGCGTGTGCTCGATGTCGCGCAGGAGATGCTCGCCGCGACGGGTGTGGTTCAGGCCGACCACCGCCGCGCCGGCGAGTGCCGCGCCACCGAACGCGAACAGGTACTCGGGGATGTTGTCGAGCAGCACCGCGACGTGCGGCGGCCGGCCGGCCGGCAACCGGTCGAGGAAGAGGTTCGCCCAGCGGCACGACTCCGCGACGTACTCGCCGTGGGTCCAGATCCGGTCCTCGAAACGCACCGCCGGACGGTCGGCGATCTCGGAGTCGGCGGCGTTGCGCCGCAGGAGCGCGGCCGCGTTCGGGGCCGGCAAGGGCGCCTCGCCCGGGGCCGGCGCCGGGCGCCGGGGCCGCGACCTCGAACCTGACATCGGCGTCACTCTACGCGGCCTCGTCCCCGGCCGGCTCACCCCGTTCTGCGGCGCCGGCGCGGGCTCCGGTCAGGTGATCGCGCCGGCTTCGCGGAGCTCGGCGATCCTGGCGTCGTCGTAGCCGAGGACGTCGCGCAGCACGGCATCGGTGTGCTCACCGACCTCCGGGGCCTTCCCGGGGACGGTCGGCTCCTCCCCCGCGACCTTGACCGGGAACGGGAGCTGGTCCGCCCCGAGCGCGGCGGCCGGGAACCAGTCCATCCGGTCGCGGAACTGCGGGTCGTCGTGCAGAGTGTGCGGCGTGTTGACGGGCGCGATCGGGACGTCGACGTCGATCCCGAACTGCACCCACTCGGCCGTGCTGCGGGTGGCGAAGATGGCGGTGAGCTCGGCCTGCATCTCGGTGTTGCCGCGGGCGTGGTCGCCGTACTGCGAGCCGGGCCAACGCTCGAACAGCTCCGGCCGCTCGACCGCATCGGTGAACTTCTTCCAGAAGTGCTGCTCGCTCGCCATGAAGAGCACGTAACCGTCCGTGGACGCGTACACCTGGTAACGGACCCCACCGCGCATGCCCGCGATCGCGGGCTCGCGGCGGGCGTAGCCATCGGACTTGTTGCCGGTGACCTCGGTCTCGGGCCGCTCGTAGGCGCGGTAGGTCTCACTGCGGTACCAGTCGAAGGCCGCGGCCGCGTCGGACTGCGCCAGCTCGAGCTCCGAGCCCTCGCCGGTCGAGCGCGCGTGGATGACCGCCGCCAGAATGCCCAGTGCGCCGAAGAGCGGGCCCGCGTTGATGCCGATCGACACGTGGTCCGGGATCCCGGGATGCCCGTTCGCGTCGGTCTCCGGCGCGAAGATCCCCGCCCACGCGTCGTATGCGATGCCATGACTCGCGAGATCCCGGTACGGCCCGGTCGCGCCATAGCCCGAGATCGTGCACTGCACGATGCGCGGGTTGGCCTTCTTCATGCGCTCGAACGTGAGCCCGCGCCGGGCGAGCCCACCCGGCCTCATCGCCTCCACCACCACGTCCGAGCCGCGGACCAGGTCGAGGAACAGCTCGACGCCCTGCTCCGTGCGCAGGTCGATAACGACACTGCGCTTGCCCCGGTTCACGTGGAGGTGCATCAGCGAGACGCCCTCGACGATCGGCCAGGTCATCTGGCGCACGTAGTCACCCTGCGGGGTCTCGACCTTGATCACCTCGGCCCCGAGATCCGCGAGCGCGGTCGTGATCGCGGCCGGCCCCAACATCGAGACCTCGACGATCCGCACGCCAACGAGCAGTCCACCAGCCGTCATCGTCACCCTTTGTCGACAGAAGATCGCGGCCCCGGAGACTAGCGAGCCGGCGGTACCGGCTCGGCCTGGCGGAGGCGCAACGGCAGCCGTTGGGCGAGGACCAGGCCCGCGACGGCGACGGTGCCGGTGATGCCCGCGGCCACGAGCAGGCTGGTGGACTCGAGCCATCGGGCCACCTCACCCAGTGCCACGACTGCGCCCGCGACGCCGGTGCCGAGTGCGAACCCGAGCTGATCCGAGAGATTCAACGACGCGCTCGCCGCGCCCTCGTTCCCCGGGTCCGCCGCGTCGAGCATCACGAGCGCGAGCGGCGAATAGGCAAGTCCCATGCCGGCCGCGCCGATGCTCCACGCCACCACCACGGTCCATACCGGGACGGACGGGGAGAGCATGGACGCGACCCCGATGATCCCGACCGCGATGAAGCCGAACCCGAGTCGCACGAAGAAGCGCGGGCCGAGTCGATGGACGAAGTGCTGCTGCACCCAGGCCGCGGCCGTCCACGACAGCGTCGAGAGTGTGAGGACGATGCCGGTGTAGGTCACCGATTCGTGGCGCACCTGCTGGATGGCGAGCGGAACGAACGCGTCCGTGCCGAAGAACGCGAATGTCAGGACACCGCGGCTCAGCACGGCGGCGGGGAGACCCGCGCGGGCTCGGAGCGTCCCGGTCGGCACCAGCCTCACGAACGCCGGACCTCCGATCAGCACGCCGAGACCGACGAGCACCGGAATGAGGAACGGGAGCTCGCTGGCGGTCAACCCGCCGATCAGGAGCCCCGCGCCGACCGCGACGAGCACCGCGTCGCTCGTCTTCGCACCCGCGGGAACGGCCGACGGCAGGTCCGCAGTAGCCGCCGGAGGACGCCCGGCATCCGCGGTCGACCGGTCGTCCTGCGGGGATCGTAGAAAGTCGTCCTCCGGAGATCCTGAGGACACGGGCCCGATGTGGAGGAGCGCGGGAAGCGTGATCGCCGCCGCGAGGCCGACGAGCGGCACGAGGCCGAGGAAGACCCAACGCCAGCCGAGTCCGTGCGCAATGAACCCGGCGAGCGCGGGACCGGCGAGCGCAGGGACGACCCACGCAGTGGACAGGACGGCGAACATCCGAGCCCGAAGCGCCGTCGGGTAGCACCGTCCGATCGCGACGTACGCGACGGACGGGATGACGCCCGCCCCCAGGCCCTGGACCACGCGTGCGAGCACGAGGAGCGGCATCGTCGGCGCCAACCCACCGGCGACGAGGCCTACCGCGAAGAGCACGCAGCCCGCGGCGAACGGGACGGCCGGACCTCGGCGGTCGGCCTCGCGCCCCGCCACCACCGTGCCCACCAGGCTGGCGAGGAGGTAGGCGCTGAAGACCCAGCCGTAGAGGGCGAGGTCGCCGAGATCGCGTTCGACCACCGGCAGGACCGTCGCCACCGCGAGCGCCTCGAAACCGACGAGGGTGATGGTCAGGACCAACCCGGCCGTCAGTGCCCGCCGCGTCGGTGCGAACACGCCCCCGGGGTCAGGGCTCTCTGCCGCGGCCGTCACGCTTCGATCATGCCAGGATGGCCACGCGTGGAAGACCGAACCGAGGCGGGCCTCTATCTGGAGATGACGGAAGGCCCCATCGCGGGATACGTCGAGCGGCGGATGCCGGAAGTGCTCGCGCTGCACGGGGTCCATCGCGCGACGTGGTGGGAGAACGCCGTGCGCGACCGCACCGACCTCCCGAGGAAGCTGCCGGAGTTCTCGTTCCTCGGCGTGTACGAAGTCGCGGCGACGTTCACGGCGCCGATCCCGCCGGCGGGCGTGACCGGTCACCACTTCCGCCGCACGCCGCGGCCGGGCCAGGGCCGGCTCACCGGGAAGCCGACGATCGGTCTGTCGCTGGTGCTCATCTCGCCGCGATCGGAGGACGGCGCGCCTGCCCTGCGCGACTGGGCCGACTTCGTGCACATCCGCCACATCGCCGAGGTGAGCGTTCCCGGCTACTCGATGATCACGCCCTACGAGCGTGCCGGCGGTGGAGGCCCGCGCTACCTGCACCTCTACGAGATGGACACCGACGACCCCGAGCTCTCGTTCCAGGCGATGACCCCCCTCGTCATGAAGGTGCTCGGGGAGCCGGGCGCTCCGGCGTTCGACCACTGGGCCCGCCACCCGGAGCTGCGGATCATGTACGTGAACAGCTTCCGCCGCCTGGGTGAGCAGGCACCATGAGCGTGGGATGACCGAGGACCTCTTCGCGGTCGTGCACGCGCAACGGGCGTGCCGGGCGTTCAGCGACGCGCCCGTCTCGGACGAGCTGATCGCGCGGGTGCTCGACGCCGCGACCTTCGCCCCCAGCGCCGAGAACCGCCAGCCCTGGGAGTTCGTCGTCGTGCGCGACGCCGGCTTGCGCGACCGGATCGGTGGCCTGATGAAGCGGGCATGGGAAGACCACGGCCGCGAGCACTCGGTCACGCGACTCGCGCCCGAGGTGTTCGCCGACGTGGATCAGGGCGCGACGGGCACGATCAGCGCGGCGCCGGTCCTCGTGGTCGTCGCGGCAGACACCACACGCGGCCTGCCGGCCACGGTTCCGTCTTCCATCTACCCCGCGATCCAGAACCTGCTGCTCGCCGCCGGCGCCCTCCGTCTCGGATCGGCTCTCACGACGATCGCGACTGTTTTCGCGGCCGAGCTGCGCGACATCGTGGGGCTCCCCGAGACCGTCGTCCCGGTCGCGGTGGTCCCGCTCGGGGTGCCGGCCCGGCCGCTCGGCCCGCCGAAGCGCGAACCGTTCGCCGCCCACACCCACCGCGACCGCTACGGCAACCCCTGGACCACCCACTAGCTCCCTCCGTCTGTGCCGGAACGGTCCCCAGAGGACCCTCATGGCACAAACGGCGGAGAGGGGTGCGGGTCAGTAGCCCTCGGCGGGGTCGACGACGTCCCGGAGCGGCTGGCCGGCGGCGTAGCGACGCAGGTTGTCGACGAACAGGTCGACGGTGCTGTCGATGCCCAGGTGCGAGGCCCACGAGATGTGCGCGCTCAGGCGCACCTGCGGGTGGGTGTAGAGCCAGTGGCCCGCGGGGAGCGGCTCCGGATCGACGGTGTCGAGCGATGCCATCGCCACCCGGCCGTCGTCGAGCGCGATCCGGAGCGCGTCCTGGTCCACGAGCCGGCCGCGGGCGATGTTCACCAGGTGCACGCCGGGCTTGACCTCGGCGAACGCGTCCGCGTCGAGCAGATGCTCCGTGCGCGGCGTGAGCGGCACCGCGAGCACGAGGTGGTCCGAAGCCTCGAGCAGGGCGTCGAGCGACGAGACCAGCTCCACCCCGTCCACCGGGCTGGCCGCCCCGGTGCGCCGCAGCGCGAGCACGCGCATGCCGAACGGCAACGCACGCTCCGCGATCGCGGCGCCGATCCCCCCGAGGCCCACGATGCCGAGCGTCCGGCCCGAGAGACCCCCGAGCCGATCGAAGTTCCAGTGCTCCGGCGGCGCATGGAGCCACACGTCCGGAAAGCGCTTCTCGAACGCGAGCATCATCCCGAGCACCCATTCGGAGATGGGTACCGCGCTCGCACCCCGGGCGCAGGTGACGATCCGCCCGGCGAACAGCTCCGGTGGAACCTTGTCCACTCCCGTGCCGCTCATCTGCACCCACGGGACGAGCTGGGCGTATTCGAAGCTGTGAGGATTCCAGCCACCGAACAGCACGTCGGCCGTCAGCCCGGCCGGCGGCGGCTCGGCCGCGAGGTCGATCACCTCGGCGTCGGGGACCGCGGCGCGGATCCGGTCTCCGATGCGAGCGCCGAGCTCGTTCAGGACCTTGACCACCTACTTCTTGAACTCCATGCCGCCGGGCATCGTCATGCCGACGTGCTGCATGTGCTGGCCGAGGATGCTGTCGAAGTTGTCGACGACCCCGTCCACGTCCCAGCCGCCGTCGCGCCACATGAAGCCGATCTGCTTCGGTGTCTGGTAGATCGTGTAGGCGAAGTCCGTGCGCCCCACGATCTGGCCGTTGACATGGCCCGCGCGCTCGGACGCGAGGAAGGTGACGATCGGCGCATTGAGCGCCGGGTTCGCCTCGGGGGGCGGCTCCGTGCCGGTCCGCTCGAACAGTGACGCCGTCATGCGCGTCGCGCCGGCCGGGGACATCGCGTTGACGGTGATGCCGTACTTGCCGAGCTCGATCGCCCACACGAACGTCATGCCCATGATCGCGGCCTTGGCCGCGCCGTAGTTGGTCTGCCCGAAGTTGCCCCGGAGGCCGGCTTGCGACGTGACGTTGATGATCCGGCCGTACCCGGCGTCCTTCATGTACGGCGCGGCATGCCGAGCGCAGTTGAACGTGCCCTTCATGTGCACGGCCACGACGGCATCGAAGTCCTCTTCGCTCATCTTGACGAGCGACCGGTCGCGCACGATCCCTGCGTTGTTCACGAGGATGTCGATCTTGCCGAATTCGTCGACCGCGGTCTCGATGATCCGCCGGGCACCTTCGAAGTCGCTGACGGAGTCATAGTTCGGCACCGCCCGGGCACCGAGCGCCTCGATGTCCTTGCACGTCTGCGCGGCGGGGTCGTCCTCGGTCCCCTGCCCGTCGAGGCTCACGCCGACGTCGTTGATCACGACGCTCGCTCCCTCGCGGGCCATGCCGAGCGCGAACTCGCGCCCGATGCCGCGACCCGACCCGGTAACCACGGCCACGCGTCCGTCCAGGATCCCCATGTTCTCGCTCAGCTCCTTCTCGTCGTCGCTCGAGACGTTCGACTACTGGTCGACGGCCGCGGTGGCCGTCCCGGTCAGCTTCTCTTCGCCGTCCTGGTTCAACGCCTTCAGCTCGAGCTCGACCCGGCCACCCGGGGCCGCCGGCTCGAGGCCGGTGATGCGGGCGCTGAACGTGAGCGTCTCGCCCGGCCACACCTGCTTCGCGAACCGCACGTTGAGCTTGGTGATCGCCTCGGGGCCGAGCCAGTCCTTCACGACGCGGGCCATGAGCCCGGCGGTGAGCATGCCGTGCCCGAACACGGAGGGGTTGCCGACCTGCGTGGCGATGGTGTCGTCGTGGTGCATCGGGTTGAAGTCCCCGCTCGCGCCGGCGTAGCGGACGAAGTGTGTGCGGGAGAGGTTCTCCACCACGATCGGCGGCGCTTCCTCACCGACGGCGAGATCGGCGAAGCGGGGAGCGGAGGTGGTGCTGGCGGTCGGGCTCACGAGCGTCTCCTCGACTTCGGGTCGGGCCGCCTGCAGCAGCGGTCCGCGGCACGGTGGGCGAGACTAATCCGAGCCCGCGGGAAAGGTGACATGAGTGTCAACTCCGCGTAGCCTGCTCGGATGCCGCGCCGCCGCCCGACCGCTGCGCCGGCGCCGCAGAGCTCCAAGCCGGCCCGGGAGCTGCGGGCCCGAGGGCAGCAGACCCGCCGGCGCCTGCTCGATGCCGGAGTCGAGGTGTTCGCGGCGCGCGGTTACCACGCCGCACGCGTGGACGACATCGTGAAGGTCGCGAAGACCTCGCACGGGACCTTCTACCTCTACTTCGCGAACAAGGAAGACCTCTTCCGGGCGCTGGCCGAGGACGTCGCCATCGAGATGCGAGCACTCGCCGATGCCCTCCCGGACGTCACCGCCGACCACGAGGGATTCGTCGCCCTGCGGATCTGGCTCGCAGCGTTCGCGGACCTCTACGGGCACTACGGACCTGTGATCCGGGCGTGGACCGAAGCCGAGATCGGGGCGAGCGAGTTCGGACGGCTGGGCACGGGGGTGCTCGCCGAGTTCACCCGCGTGCTCGTCGACCGCCTCCGCGATGCCGCACCGGTCGGTGTCGACCCCGTGGTGACGTCCCTCGCGCTCGTCGCGATGATCGAGCGCTGCAACTACTACGTGCTGTCACACCAGGTACAGGTCGGCCGGGACACGATGATCGACACGCTCGCCACCGTGACCCACGCGGCGCTCTTCGGCGCGCCGGTCCCCGCCAGCCGCGCCTGACCCGGCCGAGCCCGGCGGCGTCAGCCGGAGCTGGGCAGCAGCCACTGCGAGAGGTCGCCGAGCTCGTCGCTCGGGCCCTGGAAGGCAACCGTCCCTTTCGTGAGCACCGCCACCTCGTCAGCGAGCTGGAGCGCGTGCCCGACGTACTGCTCGACGATGAGCAGGGTCGTGCCGGCGTCACGCACCGCCCCGAGCGTCCGGTACACCTCGTCCACCACGATGGGGGCCAGCCCGAGCGACAGCTCGTCCGCGATGAGCAGGCGCGGCGGGTGCACGAGGACCCGGGCCAGCGAGAGCATGCGCTGCTCGCCGCCGGACAACGTGCCCGCGACCTGCTTCCGGCGCTCGCCGAGGCGTGGGAACAGCTCGTATCCGCGCGTGAGCGCGTCGGAGACCCCGCGGCGGCCGAACTCCTGACGGAACGCGAGTGTGAGGTTCTCCTCCACCGTCAACGACGCGAAGACGGAGCGGCCCTCGGGCGCGTGGGTGATGCCCAGCCGCGCGACGCGGTACGGGCGCAGCTTGTCGATCCGGACCCCTTCGAACAGCACCTCGCCGCTCGACGGGCGGACGATGCCCGAGCACACCCGGGCCACCGTCGTCTTGCCGGCGCCATTCGAGCCGAGCAGCGCGAGCACCTTGCCCTCGGCCAGCTCGAAGGACACGTCGAAGATCGCCCGGAACGGCCCGTAGCCCGCATTCACGCTCCGCAGCTCGAGCAGCGGCGCGGCCCGCTGATCGGGGTCCGCCGGAACCGGGACCGGCGTCACACCAGCT
Organism: Acidimicrobiia bacterium; assembly: GCA_038252255.1. GTDB lineage: Bacteria > Actinomycetota > Acidimicrobiia > IMCC26256 > JAENVU01 > Chersky-806. Next base: position 53,445 of record JBBSAM010000008.1, read on the forward strand.
CCCCGAGATAGGCGCGCCGGACCGCGTCGTCCGCGAGCACGTCTGCAGTGGACCCGGACGCGATCAGGTTGCCGAAGTCCAGGACGAACAACCGGGTCGAGAAGCTGCGAACGAACTCGACGTCGTGCTCCACGAGCAGCACTGCGGTGCCGCGCTCGGTCTGCACGTCGCGCAAGGTATCGGCCAACGCGTCGGTCTCCTGCGCGTCGAGCCCGGAAGACGGCTCGTCCAGGAGCAGCAGCTTCGGCTCCGTCATGAGCGCCCGGCCGACCTCCACCAGGCGGGCGCGACCCAAGCTCAGCGCCTCGACCGGGCTCTCGGCGACGTCCTCGAGCCCCAGCAGTGCCATCGTGCGATCGGTGCGGGCGTTCTCGTCTTCCGAGGGCTTGGAGAGGTTGACGACGTCCTTCCAGAACCGGCCCGTGCCGAGGCGGGCCCGTTCCGCGACGAGCAGGTGGTCGCGCACGGTCATGCCGGCGAAGAGCTCGACGCGCTGGAACGTCCGCGCGAACCCGAGCCGGGCACGGCGGTAGACGGGCACGCGGGTGATGTCCGAGCCGCCGAAGACGACCCGACCGGAGTCGGGACGGAGCAGACCGAGCAGGCAGTTGAAGAACGTCGTCTTTCCCGCGCCGTTCGGGCCGATCAGGCCGACCGCCTCACCATCGGCGACGTCGAGTGACACACCGTCGAGCGCGGTGATGCCCGAGAACCGCTTCGTGATCCCCTCCGCCTCGAGCAGTGTGCTCACGTGGACTCCACTGCCGCGACCGGGTGGGCCGACTGTGATGCCGTGCTGCCGCCGGAACCGCCTTCCGAGGAACGGTCGCGCCGCCCGGACAGCTTGTCGAACTGGCGCTGGAAGAACGCCAGTGACTGCCGCTTGCCGTTCTCGAGCGTTCCCTCGGGGTGGCGGGCGTACTGGATCGCGCCCAGGCCGAAGAGGATGAACGCCCACGAGCTCGAGAGCCCCAGCCACTCCGACAGGATGTAGGGCAGGAGCACGAACGCCATCCCGGCGTTGATCGCGCCCTCAACCGTGCGCGCCGCGGTCGACACGACCACGACCACGAAGACGAAGCCGAAGAAGTAGCCGAACATCCTCGGGTCGGCGAGTCCGGTCTTCATCGACAGGAGGCCGCCGCCCAGTCCGGCGATTCCCGCGGACAGTGCGAACGCGATGACCTTGGCCTTCGCCGGGTTGATGCCGATCGACTGGGCCGCGGTCTCGCTGCCGCGCAACGCGTCGAGGTAGTGACCCGTCGTCCCGCGCCGCACGAAGATCACCAGGATGCTGACGATGACGAGGATGAGCAGGCAGAAGACGAAGAAGCTCTTGTTGTTCGAGAGGTCGAACGGCCCGATGACCGGGCGCGGGACCCGCACCGGCGACACCCCTCCGCCGATCCAACCGATGGGGACGAGCACGTTCTCGAACATAAGCGCGAACGCGAGCGTGGCCAGCGAGAGATAGATGCCGGCGAGCCGCAGCACCGGGATCGCGAGGAGCGCGCCGACCGCCGCGGCGACCACCGCGCCGGCGAGCATCCCGAAGATCACGTTCGCCCCGAGCGCGCTGACGAGCTGCGCGGTCGTGAGCGCGCCGATGCCCGCGAACGTCGCTTGACACAGCGATATCTGGCCGCCCATCCCGGTGATGACGGTGATGGACAGGAAGATGACCGAGTACACGAGCGTCAATGTGAGCAGCGAGAGCCAGAACGTGTCGGCCCGCACGAGCGCCATGTAGACGACGAACCCTACGAACAGCGAGCCGAGGATGTGGGTGGAGCGCGTGAACGCGGCGCTGCGGACGGCCGAGGCGAGCGACGGAGGGGGCGGATCGGCGCCCGCCAGCGGGTCGAGAGCCTCCCTGCGGTTGCGGAGGCCGGGCCAGAACAGCAGCAGCAGGAACAGCACGGCGAACGGCAGCGCCGGCTTCAACCCCTGGGCCGCGACGCTCGCCGGCGGCAGGTACCCCTTGAGCAGCTGTTGCGCGATCCCGAGGAGGATCCCCCCGAGCAGCGCCATCGGGATGCTCGTGAGCCGCGCGAACGCCGCTGCCGCGATCGCGGAGACCAGCAGCACCGAGAAGTCCCCGACGTTGAGCGAGGCCGAGAACGGTGCGAGCAGCACGCCGGCGAGCCCGGCCATCGCGCTCGACAGCATCCAGGCCGCGGAGCTCGCCCGGTCCGCATTGACTCCCGCGAGCTCGGTGAGCCTCGGGCTCTCGACGACGGCGCGCATCTGCAGCCCGATCGCGGTCCAGCGGAAGAGGGCGACGAGCAGCAGCACCACGACCACGACGCTGACGACGATGGCCATCTGGCGGCCGTCGACGGTGTAGTCGCCGAAGTGGTACAGCGCGTTGTCGTCCCACCAGATCCCGGTGACGCCGAACGTCTGGCTCTTCCCGAGCCAGATCTGCACGATCTGCGGCACCGCGACGAGGAGACCGAGCGAGGAGACGAGCTTGCCGATAGGCGAGGCACCCCGCAGCCACCGGAACACGAACCGATCGAGGATGAAGCCCAGCAGTGGCGAGACGACGAACACGACGAAGACGAACGCGGGGATGATCGGCCACTCGTGGCGGACGTGCACGTCGTAGTACACCGCCGCGGCGAGATACGCCTGCGCCGCGAACGCGAGGTTGAACACCCCCGACGTCTTGAACGTGAGCACGAGGCTCACCGCGACGAGGGCGAACACGCATCCCACCGGGATGCCGAGGATCACGTACCGGATGAAGTCCTGCACTGCGGCTACCTGGACGCGATCAGGGTCGGGACCTCCGACCCGCTATTGGAACGTTGCCTTGCTCGGCAGGGTCGCGGGTTGGTCGGGGAGGCACATGAACGGCTTGCCCGGCTGGGTGAAGGTCGGAACGAACTTCCCGTTGTCGACCTTGACGTAGGCCGTGCAGGCGGTGTTGTGGGTGATCTCGTGCTCCTTGGTCCAGTTCCGCGGCGGGATGAGCCCCTCGACCGTCTGGTTCGTCAGCGAGTTGAGATAGTCGACGACCTTCTGACGGGTGAAGCTCGGTCCCGCCCCCTTGAGCCCTTCGTAGAGCATCGCGGCCGAGATCCAGCCGTTGATCGAGATCTCGTTCCTGGCGTAGCCGGCCTTGTCCATCCACTTGTTGAACTCGACCAGGCCCTTCGGCGCCGGCTTGGTCTGGAACGGCGCGAACGGCACCCCCACGATGTCGCCCTGGAAGAACTCCTTGTTGGCCGCGATGAGCTGCTGGTCGTAGCCGTTCGGGAGGTACTGGATGGCGTTCATGTTCTGCTTGCGCATCTCCTTGGCGAGGTTGAGCGCGCCCGTGTTGTCGATGCAGGTCAGGACGAAGTCCACTCCCTTGTCCTTCATCTGGCCGACCTCGACGCTGAAGTCCGTGTCGCCGAAGTTCAGGCTCTTGGTGAGGAAGACGACGTCCGCGGTCGGGTACTTCTCGAACGACTTCTTGATCCCGTCGGCGCAGTCCGCCGAGCTCGCCTGGTTGTAAGCGAGGACGCCGATCTTCTTCTTGCCCAGCAGCTTGGCGACGAAGGGCTGTTGCGAGCCGACGCACCCGAGGCAGAGCGCGCCGTAGTTGCTGCCGAAGAGGGTGGGGTGACCGGTGTACTCGGTGTTGATGTTCCAGCCGAACGTCGGGATGTTCTGGTCGGCCAGGGTCTGGGCCCCGCTGAACAGGAAGATCGTCGCGATCGGGTCCACCGCGAAGACGTTGTCCTGGGCGAGCAGGGCCTCGACCTCCTGCTGGTTCGAGGCCATCTGGTCGTCACGCTCGGCGACCAGCTCGAGCTTGCGGTTGTAGATGCCGCCCTGGCTGTTGACCATGTCGAAGTACGCCTTGACCCCGTCGAAGGCGGACGCGTACGGACCGTTCAGCGCGTTGGTCTTGGAGACCACGCCGCCGACCCGGATCGTGTCCTTCGTCACGCCGGGCTGATCGACCGCCGTGCCGCTGCTCGAACCGCCGGTGGTCGACGTGGAGCTCGTCTTGTCGGAGTTGCTGCAAGCCAGCGCAACCAAGCTCAACACCGCCAACACTGCGATGAGTCGAACTCGCATCGAATACCCCCCGGGATCGGACGAGACGCCGCGGACCTGACTCTAACGTCAGGTTGGTGGACCCACCAGGCACCTGGTCGGCGCACCTCCGCCGCGGGTAGACATGCGCGCATGCCCGGAACGCTCGTGACCTTCCATGCCCATCCGGACGACGAGGCGATCGCCACCGGTGGAGTGATGGCTCGGGCCGCCGCCGCCGGCCATCGGGTGGTGCTCGTCCTCGCCACGGGTGGCGAGCTGGGCGAGGTCGCACCCGGCGTGCTCGCGGATGGCGAGGAGCTCGCGGCACGGCGCGCCGTGGAGGTGGCGCGCGCGGGTGAGGTGCTCGGCGTCGCGCGGATTGCCTTCCTGGGATACGGGGATTCGGGCATGGCGGGTGAAGCGACCAACGCGGCCCCCGGTGCGTTCGCCGCCGCCGCAATCGACGAAGCGGCTGAACGACTCGCCGCGATACTGCGCGAAGAGGACGCCGAGGTGCTCACCGTCTACGACGAGAACGGCAACTACGGGCATCCGGACCACATCCAGGTCCATCGCGTCGGCGTGCGCGCCGGAGACATCGTCGGCACCCCCCGGGTCTACGAGGCCACGCTGAACCGTGACCACCTGATCGCCCTCATGCAGTCACGGTTGGACGAGATGGGTGAGATCGAGGGCGCACCGAGCCCCGACGACTTCACCATGGGCATGCCCGCATCCGCGATCACCACCACCGTGGACGTCGGCGACTTCGTCGCCCAGAAGCGCGCCGCGATGCAGGCCCACGCGAGCCAGATCCCCGATGACTCGTTCTTCCTCCAGCTCCCGCCCGACGCCTTCCGGGAGGCCTTCGGCTACGAGTGGTTCATCCGCCGCGGCCCCCGGCCCCATTCCCCCGAGACCTGGCTCTTCGACCACTAGCCGGGAGGGTCGCGCTAGGAGACGTCGTCCGCCGGCTCGACGTCACGCGCCAGCTTCACGAGCTCGGCGAGCGCCTCGGGCACCTCGGCCGCGAGGCGCCAGAGGTCGGGGACGGTCTCGCGGCACGCCATGAAGCCGATGTCGACCTGGTCGCGGTAGCTCATCGCCGTCACGTTCAGCCCCGCACCGTCGAACACCGGGCCCATCGGGTAGAGATCCACCAGCCTCGAGCCGGCCATGTAGAGCGGGAACTGCGGCCCGGGGACGTTCGACATCACCAGGTTGTAGACGGGCGGGTGGCGGTCCGCGAGGCGGAGCTGGCCGTAGAGCCGCGCACCGCGGGCGAGCATGGCCGGCGCCGCGAGCTCCGCCCACTCCTCGAGCGTGTTCCCGCCGATGTCCGAGTGCACCTGCTTCGCACCGCTCATCGTCTCCTGGACCGCGGCGAGCCGCTCCAGCGGGTCGACCCGGTCGGTGGAGAGCTGCGTGAACATCGCCGAGACGCGGTTGCCGAGCTGCTTCTCGTCGCTGCTCCTGACGGAAGTGGGGATCACCGCCACGAGCGGCTTGTCCGGGAGCTCGTCACGCTCGAGGAGGTACCGGCGGAACGCACCCGAGAGCGTCGCCAGCACCACGTCGTTCACGGTCGCGCCGTACGCGTCCTTGACGGCCTTCACGTCATCGAGCGAGACCGCGCTGAACGCGACCTGGCGGTGCGGCGTGATCATGACGTTCCAGCTGAGCCGCGGGGCGGTGAACGGGACTCCCGTATGGACGTCCTGGTTGCGGAGCCGGGTACCGAGGCGCGCCAGTGACTTCCCGAGGTGCACGACGGCGCGCGCCATGCGCACGGGTTGGCGCGCGATCGACACCATCGATGCGCTGATCATCTCGACGTCGGTCGGGACGCGATCGGCCTGCCACGGCTCGTCGCTCGTCGTCGGCGCCGGTACGGGGGTCGGCTCGAGGTCCACGAGGTTCGCGAGCACCTCGACGCCCGACGCACCGTCGATCGCCGCGTGATGCACCTTCGCGATCAGCGCGACGTGACCGTGCTCGAGCCCTTCGGCGACCCACATCTGCCAGAGGGGCCGATCGCGGTCGAGCGGCCAGCCCGCGACCTCGCCGACGAACGCGGCCAGCTCGCGGGGGCCGCCCGGTGACGGCAACGCGACCTGGCGCACGTGGTAGTCGATGTCGAAGCCGGGGTCCTCGATCCACAGGGGGTGATGGATCCCGAACGGCACCCGCACGACGCGGCGGCGGAACGGCGGCAGCCGGTCCAGCCGGCTCTCGATCAGGCGCTTGACCGTCGTGGCCGTGAAACCACCCGGCGCTTCGGTCGGATCGAGGATCGCGACTGCGATCAGGTGCATGTGGTTGCTGGGCGTCTCGAGTGAGAGGAAGGCAGCATCAAGGCCGGTGAGGCGCTCCACGCCTCCGATGGTACCGCCGGCCCGTCCGGGCGGGCAGAATGTCTCCATGCCCTGGTTGTTCCTCGCGGTCAGCGTGTACGGCGCGTGGTTCACCGTGAACGCGTTCCGGCCGTCGTCGCGCTGGCAGCTCCTCGGTGTGAGCTTCTTCGCCGCGTGGCTCACCGGCGAGCTCTCGGTCTGGCACATCGCGTGGCAGGCGGTCGCGACCGCGATCTTCATCTCGCTCGGCGCGCTCGATTCGTGGGCCGGCTGGCTCGGGCTCGCGATCACACTCGCCTCGTGGGCCGGCCTCGTCGCGCTGACCGCGGTGTCGCGCCGTTCGAGCCTGGCCTTCGACACCGCCATCACCGAGGGCATCGGCCTCGATCCACCCGAGCGCCCCCGCCGGCCGAGGTGGCGCCAGGCCGTGCTCCCGTTCCTGCTCCGGGACGGTCGCGTCGAGCGGGTCAAGAACCTCGAGTACGGGCCGAACGGCCGGCGCAACCGCCTGGACGTGTACCGCCCCCGCGACCGGCAGCCCGGGCAGCGACCCGCTCCCGTGCTGCTCCAGATCCACGGCGGTGCGTGGGTCATCGGCGACAAGAGCCAGCAGGGCCTGCCGCTCATGCTGCACCTCGCCACCGAAGGCTGGGTGTGCGTCGCGATCAACTACCGCCTGAGCCCGAAGGCGACGTGGCCCGAGCACCTCGTCGACTGCAAGCGGGCGCTGGCGTGGGTGCGTGAGCACATCGCGGAGTTCGGCGGCGATCCCGATCTCATCTGCGTGACGGGTGGCTCGGCCGGTGGGCATCTCGCCGCGATGACCGCGCTCACCCCGAACGACGCGAAGTACCAGCCCGGTTTCGAGTCCGCCGACACGTCGGTCGCGGCCTGCGTCCCCTTCTACGGCGTCTACGACTTCCTCGCGCTCTTCGAGGGCAGCCGCCGGAACGACCGCGCCGCGGCTCTCCTCGCCCGGTGGGTCATGAAGACGACACCCGACCAGGACCGGGGTTTGTTCGAGGACGCCTCCCCGCTCAGCCACGTCGGCCCCGATGCGCCGCCGTTCTTCGTCATTCACGGCTCGCACGACAACCTCGCGCCCGTCGGCCAGGCTCGCGAGTTCGCCGAGCGGCTCCGCGAGGTGTCACACGAGCCCGTCCTCTACGCCGAGGTCCCGGGCGCCTCCCACGCGTTCGACGTCTTCTACTCCACCCGGACCGGGCACGCGGTCAGCGCGGTCGACCGGTTCCTCGCCTGGATCGTCGACCGCAGCCGGCCCGAGACGCCGGACCGCGAGCCGGAAGCGGTCGGGCTCGCCGACGCGCTCGAGCCCGTCCCCGCCGACCCGTCCTGAACCCCGGTCGAGCGTCCGCCCTCCGGAGGTCTTCGGAACCGCCGGAGGGCACCGACCCGGCCGCGATCGAGCGTTCGCCCTCCGGAGGTCTTCGGAACCGCCGGAGGGCACCGACCCGGCCGCGATCGAGCGTTCGCCCTCCGGAGATCTTCAGAGTCTGGGCTTGCGGCGCAGCACCGTCACCTTGAAGGGGATCGACCGGTCGGAGGACCACTGCGCGTACGGCGCGACCAGCAGCCCGGCGATCGTCACGAGGGGTGCGTCGTAGTTGACCCGCCAGCCGGCGAAATCACGCCAGGCCTGATCGCGGTCGGCGACGAGCGGGACGCCGACGGCCTCGAGCTCCCGGCACGCCTGCTCCCATTCGCCGCGCGTGACGCTGATCGGGTCGTCGGGAGCGGGGTCGTCGGGGTGGGGCATGCGAAAGAACCGGGCGATCGATCGCAGCGCCGTGTAGCCCGAACGGATGCAGAGGCTCGCCATCGGCTGGCGGGGCGTGTCGATCGTCGAGTTCACGAGCGCCGCGGCGTCGAGAACCGCTCCGGCGGCCGTGATCCACGACCGTTCGGGCGCGGGCGAACGGAAGAAGTTCACGAACGGCAACGAGGTGTGGGTCTCCTCGACCTCCGCGAACCACAGCTGCCACTCGACCCAGAGATCGTCGAGGTTGTCGAGCCTCTCGATGAGATACGCGCGGCGGAGCAGATCCACTGCCGACGGCGGCGTCCCGGCCCGGACGGACATGTGGCCGACGAGGACCTCGCGGCGGGAGAAGGCGCCGTAGATCGTCGGGAGGTACGCGATCAGGAGCGCGAGTACACCCAGACCGAGCGCCGCCTCCACGAAGCCGAGCGTGGCGGCCCAGTAGCCGATCGGCGGTTCGAACCCGAGCGTGAACATCGAGGACCCGCTCTGGTCGAACGCGGCCTTCCACGAGATGCCCTCGACCGAGACGAACATCATGGTGAAGCCGCTGAGGATCATCACCATCCAGAGCATCACGAGCGCGAACATCGCGATCGGCCCGTAGAGGGCCATCGCCCGGTCGCGCGATTCGTAGCTCTTGGCCCACCGCAGCCGGAGCCCGAAGAGCTTGCGCACCGTGACGCTCACGAACCGGGTCAACCGGACGACCACCCCGCGCGGCAGCACGAAGGTGCGCAGCGCCGAATCGAGCACGATCACCACGAGCGCAGCACCGACCACGAAGAGCGCAACGGATCCGACGGTCTCCACGCGGCGCGCCTACTCCCCGTCGATCGGGCGGGCTCGGCTGCGCTTGCGGTCGCTGCGCCGGCGCTTCTCGGAGAGCCGCTTCTCCTTCGCCGAACGGCTCACGCGCGTCGGCACCCGCGCGCGTTCCGTCCGTAGGGCCGCGGCCAGACGCTCCCGGAGCCGCTCGAGCGCCAGCTCCCGGTTCCGGTGCTGCGAGCGTGAATCCGAGGCCACCACGCGCACGACGGGGCCCAGGCGCTCGATGATCCGGGCTCGTTGGCGGGGGCCGAGCGAGCGGGATGCACCCACGTCGAAGCGGAGCTCGACTCTCGTGTTCGCGGTATTTGCGTGTTGTCCGCCGGGTCCGCCGGAGCCGCTGAAGCGCCACTCGAGCTCGTCGAGCCCGATGACGCACGAGCCGCTCACCCGCAACCGTTCCGAGGCCACAGCGAAGCGTAGGCGCCGAGGTTCCGGGGCCGGGCGACCCGCGTCGTGGCACCGCCGGTGCAAGCATTGGTGCGAGAGTTGATGTTGACAACGGTGGTCGCGCTTCTTAGGTTGCGGGCCACCAACCAACTGTTCAGCAGCGGAGCCGGTAGTCATCGGCCCATACGGGGGGAACAACGTGCGACACAGCTTGCGACCGCGTCGACGGACGCTCACCTTTCTGGCCCTGATCGCGACGTTCGCCCTCATCGTGGCTGCGTGCGGTGGCGGCTCGAGCGGCAAGAAGGCGAGCAACGGCGGGTCGACCGGCAACGACGGCAAGCCCGTCAGCGGCGGGAAGGTCGTCTACGGCCTCGAAGGCGGCACGACCTCCTTCTGCCTCCCCCGGGGCCAGCTCGCGATCTCCGGGATCATGATCACCCAGTCGGTGTACGACACGCTGACCGAGCCGAACGACAAGGGTGAGATGGTCCCCTACCTCGCCAAGAGCGTGACGCCGAACTCCACGTTCGACGAGTGGACGATCACCCTGCGGCCCAACATCAAGTTCCACGACGGGGAGCCGCTCGACGCCGCCGCGGTCGCACAGAACATCAACGCGTGGCGCAAGGGCGTGCTGCTCGGCTTCGTGTTCGGCAACATCGCCGACGTCACCACCCCCGACAACATGACCGTGGTCGTGAAGACCAAGGTCCCGTGGGTCGCCTTCCCCTCCTTCTTGTGGGTGACAGGTCGTGCGGGCATCGCCGCTCCGGCCCAGCTCAACAACGACGCGACCTGCGACACGAACATGATCGGTACCGGTCCCTTCAAGCTCAAGAACTTCAACCCGACCACCGGTGACGTCGACGTGGTGAAGAACCCCGACTACTGGCGCAAGGGCTTCCCGTACCTCGACGAGATCCAGTGGAAGATCCAGGAGGACGGCGACCAGCGGGTCAACGGTCTCCAGGGCGGCCAGTTCGACGTGATCCACGACGACGCGGGCAAGAACCTGAAGACCATCGAGGGCTTCGGCAGCGCGTACACGGCGGATCTCGAGCCTCCGGGCAACCGCGAGATCGCCCAGACCCTGCTCAACGACACCCGGCCGCCGCTCAACGACGTGAACATCCGCCGGGCGATCGCCATGGCCATCGACCGCAACGCGCTGAACCAGATCGCCAATGACGGCAAGTGGGCGATCTCCGACAGCGTCTTCGACTCCAAGGTCCTCGGCTACGTCAAGGACCCGGGCTACCCGAAGTTCAACCCGACCGAGGCCAAGAAGCTCGTGAACACCTGGAAGCAGCAGCACGGTGGCCAGGCCCCGACGTTCAGCCTCCAGTCCACGTTCGACCAGCTGACCCAGGCCCTCGCCAAGGAGGCCAAGCGCCAGCTCAACGAGGTGGGGATCAAGGTGAACCTCCCCGCCCCGGTGGACCAGGCCACGATCATCAACCAGGCGATCGGCAGCCAGGTCGACTCGTTCCTCTGGCGCAACTACCCCGGCTCGGACCCGGACACGATGTACGTCTGGTTCCGCGGGCAGTCGGTGGTGAACTTCAACCACGTCGACGACCCGGTGATGAACAAGGCCCTCGACGACGGGCGTTCGGAGCCGAACCCGACCAAGCGCAAGGCCGACTACGAGACGTTCAACAAGCGGCTCTCGTCGCAGGCCTACACGATCTGGAGCTGGTACGAGACCTGGTACATCGCCCACAGCAGCAAGGTGAAGGGCATCCTGGGCCCGAACCTGCCGGACGCGAACGGCAACGTCGGGACTCAGAAGCCGGCTCAGATCCTCGCCGGGTACCACCAGCTGCTCGGAATGTGGAAGTCGAGCTAGGAGACCCGGGAGTCGTGCTGCGGTAGCTCAACGAGAACGAGAGGAGGGTGAGTGCGTCTCTTCGCAGTGAAGATCCTGCGGCTGATCGTCGTCGTACTGGTCGTCACCTTCCTCTCGTTTCTCCTCATCAAGCTGCTCCCCGGTGATCTGGTCGACAAGATCATCCCGTTCGGCACCGATGCGCAGAAGGAGGTGCTGCGAAACGATCTCGGGCTCAACGACAACTTCTTCGTCCAGTACTGGCACTGGCTGAGCGGCTTCGTCGTCGGTGATTTCGGCAACTACTACCTGCCGAACGCGACGCCGGTGAGCGATTCGTTGGGGACGGCGCTGCCCATCTCGCTCGAGCTCATGCTCTACGCGCAGATCCTCTCCCTCGCCTTTGCGATCCCCTTCGGGATCGCGACGGCGTACAAGGCGGGAACCCGCTTCGACGCCATCTCGAACACCGTGGCGTTCGGCCTGCTCGCACTGCCGAACTTCGTGCTGGCGATCCTGCTGGCGATCTACGTCGGAGCCAAGTGGCAGATCTTGCCCACCCAGAGCAACATCGCGCCCTTCCCGCTGAACCCGCTGGACAATTGGCGCTACATGCTGATGCCGACGATCGCGCTCGGGGTGGGCCAGATCGCGATCTACATGCGGCTGCTGCGCTCGGACATGATCGCCACGCTGCAGGAGGACTTCATCACCACGGCGAAGTCCAAGGGCATCCCGACCCGCCGGGTCCTCCTCTCCCACGCGCTGCGCCCATCGAGCCTCACCCTGCTGACGGTCGCGGGCCTCAACGTCGGGGCGCTCATCGGCGGTGCGTTGGTCGTCGAGCGGATCTTCGGGCTCCCCGGGCTCGGGAGCAAGCTCACCGAGGCGATCTTCCGCCAGCAGTACGTGGCCGTGCAGACGTACGTCGCGATCATCGCGGTCTTCTACGTTGTGCTGAACTTCCTGGTGGACATCCTCTACTCCGTCCTCGATCCCCGGATTCGGCATGCCCGAGCAACCGCATAGCCCCGCCGAGTCGATCCTCATCGACGAGGAGACGGTCGGGCTCGAGCCGGACTCGTCCGCGATCCAGATCGGGGCGATCGAGGGTGGTCCCGAGGTCGCGAGGGAACGCCGCCGCAAGGGCCTCGGATTCGGGGCATGGATCGCCATCATCTGGCTCACCCTGATCGTCGGCTCCGCGGTGCTCGCCCCCGTGCTGCCGATCCCCGACCCGGTCGCGGACAGCGCGCCGGCCGCCGACTACAAGTCCGGCCCGAGCGTCGACCATCCCTTCGGTGTGGACACCACGGGTCTCGACGTGTTCTCCCGGGTGATCTGGGGTGCGCGCAACTCGCTCTTCATCGGGACCGTGTCCGTCGTCCTCGGCTTCCTCGTCGGCGGCGCCTGCGGGATCATCGGCGGGTACTTCAAGGGCCGGATCGGCGGGCTCGTCGGCGTCCCCATGGACATCGCACTCGCGTTCCCACCGCTGGTCCTCGCACTGGCGGTCGTCACCTTCCTGGGCAGAAGCGTGAGCAACGTCACGATCGCGCTCGCGATCGTGTCGGCACCGATCCTGTACCGCATCGCGCGCGCGTCGACCCTGTCGTGGTCCGAGCGCGAGTTCGTCCTCGCGTGCCGCGCCCAGGGCGGGAAGCACTTCCGGATCATGACCCGGGAGATCCTGCCCAACGTGCTCCCCGCGATGTTCTCGATCGCGCTGCTCGGCATCGCGGTCGTCATCGTGGCCGAAGGTGGGCTCGCGATCATCGGCGCGGGAGTGAAGCCCGACGTCGTCACGTGGGGAAACATCATCGTGAGCGGGCAAGGTGAGCTGCGCGACGCGTCGCACATCGCGCTGTTCCCGTCGTTCGTGATCTTCTTCACCGTGCTGGCGCTCAACTACCTCGGCGACGTCGTGCGCGCGAAGTTCGACGTCCGGGAAAGCGCCCTGTGAAGCTGCGGCGCAAGCGCACCTCGGCCCCGGCAGACGCGACGGAGCGCTTCCCCGCCGCGCCGCTCGACGGTCCACTGCTCGAGGTCGAGAACGTCAAGACGCACTTCCAGACCGACCGCGGGCTCGTGCGCGCGGTGGACGGCGTGTCGTTCTCGCTCGAGCGGGGCAAGACGATCGGCATCGTCGGCGAGTCCGGTTCGGGCAAGACCGTGCTCTCCCGGTCGGTCATGGGCCTCCTGCCCAAGCGGGGCCTCGTGCGCGAAGGCTCGATCCGCTTCGAAGGCGTCGAGCTGATCGATGCGTCGAACGACGAGCTCCGCCAGCTGTGGGGCACGCAGATGGCGATGGTGTTCCAGGACCCGATGACCTCGCTGAACCCGGTGATGAAGATCGGGACCCAGATCACCGAGTCGCTCCTCCACCATCTGGACATCACCAAGGACTACGCGAACGAGACCGGCATCTCGCTCCTGGCCTCGGTGGGCATTCCCGAGCCCGAGCGGCGCATGAGCAGCTACCCGCACGAGATGTCGGGCGGGATGCGCCAGCGGGTGATGATCGCCATCGCCATTGCCTGCGGTCCGAAGCTCCTCTTCGCCGACGAGCCGACGACCGCGCTCGACGTGACCGTGCAGGCGCAGATCCTCGACCTGCTCCAGGCGCAGCAGCGCGAGCGCTTCATGGCCATGGTGCTCGTCACCCATGACCTCGGGGTCGTCGCCGGCCGCGCCGACGACATCGCGGTCATGTACGCGGGCCAGATCGTGGAGAAGGCGCCGACGCGCACGCTGTTCGCCGAGATGAGGCACCCGTACACCGAGGCGTTGGTGCGCTCGATCCCCAAGCTCAACGACCCGAGCCATACGCGGCTCGTCACGATCGGGGGCCGGCCCCCGAACCTCATCGCGCCGCCCGTCGGCTGCCGGTTCAGTCCCCGGTGCCCGTACGTGCAGGACAAGTGTCGCACGGAGGAGCCCCCGCTGATCTCCGCATCGGACCCCGGTCACGAGTACCGCTGCTGGTTCCCCGTCGGCACGCCCGAAGGCACGGCGGCGCTCGAGCGCAACCGGGCCGCCGCCGACGCCGCGCTGCTCGAGGCCGACGCGGCCACGCGCGCCGAGGCCGCGATCGCCGGTGGAAGCACGGGCGCCGGCGCGGGCACCGATCCCACCGGCGGCTCGACCCCGGGTGGGGTGAGCTGATGGCGGGCAGCGGCACCGCGCACCTGCGACCGGCGGACGAGACGCTCCTGCGGGTCGAGAACCTGGTCGTCGAGTTCCCGGTCGGCCGGACGGGCCTGAAGGTCAAGGCCGTCTCCAACATCAGCCTCGACGTGAAGCCGGGCGAGACGCTCGGACTCGTGGGCGAATCCGGGTGTGGCAAGAGCACGACCGGCCGCGCCGTCATGCAGCTCCCCCACCCCACGAGCGGGCGGGTGCTCTTCGACGGCCAGAACCTCACCGAGCTCTCGGGTGAAGAGCTCCGCCAGGTGCGGCCCAAGATGCAGATGATCCTGCAGGACCCGATCTCGTCGCTGAACCCCCGCCGCCGGGTCAAGGACATCGTGGTCGAAGGTCTGTCGATCTGGCACACCGGTACGAAGGCCGAACGGGAGGCCCGGGCCAGCGAGGTGCTCGAGACCGTCGGCATCGATCCCGAGCAGGCCGGGGACCGCCGGCCCCACGAGTTCTCCGGCGGCCAGTGCCAACGCATCTCGATCGCCCGTGCGGTCGCGACCGAGCCCAAGCTGATCATCTGCGACGAGCCGGTCTCCGCGCTGGACGTCTCGGTCCAGGCCCAGATCCTCAACCTGTTGCAGGACATGAAGGCGCGCTACGGCTTGACGCTGATCTTCATCGCCCACGACCTCGCCGTCGTGAAGAACGTGAGCGACCGTGTGGCCGTCATGTACCTCGGGAAGATCTGCGAGGTCTGCGGGCCCGACGAGCTCTACGAGGCGCCGGCGCACCCGTACACCGCCGCGCTGCTCTCCGCGATCCCGATCCCGGACCCGTCGCTGACTCCCAAGGAGCGCGCCGGGGTCGGGGGCGAGATCCCGTCACCGCTCGCGCCGCCCAGCGGCTGCCGCTTCCGCACCCGCTGCCCGAAGGCCACCGAGCGCTGCGCCGAAGAGGAGCCGCAGGTCCGCGAGGTGCGGCCCGACCACTTCGTGGCCTGCCACTTCCCGCTCGAGATCGGCGAGACGCTCCCGAGCGCCAACCCCAGCGCCGCGTAATTCCGAAGATCTCCGGAGCGCGAACGCTCGACCGCGGATGAGTTGGTGCGCTCCGGCGGTCCCGAGCCGCGGAGCTGAGCGGCTCCAGCCGCGCGTGTGAGCTCGCGCTTGGTACCGCTGTCGGCGGTGGCCACCCATCCTCGGCAGGGCCGCTCAGAGGCTGACAGTGCGGGTGATGCGCACGGTTTCGAGGAGGCGGCGGTCGTGGCTGACCAACAGCAGGGTGCCGTCGTAGCCGTCCAACGCGAGCTCGAGCTGCTCGATCGCCTCGAGGTCGAGGTGGTTGGTGGGCTCGTCGAGCACGAGGCAGTTCACTCCCCCGGCCATCAGCTCGGCGAGGATCGCGCGGCTCCGCTCACCCGGTGACAGCTCGGCACCGACGCGCTCGACGTGGGCAGCGGTGAGACCGAACTTCGCCAGCAGCGACCGTGCTTCGGCCAGCTGCATTCCGGTCGCGGCCTGGAAGCCGTCGATCAGCGGTTGGTCGGGCGGGAGCGTTGCGCGGGACTGGTCCATCTCGCCGACGCGCACCCCGGGACCGAGGAAGCGTCGACCGGACGTGAGCGGGATCTCCCCGAGCAGCGCCCGCAACAACGTGGTCTTGCCGCTGCCGTTCGGGCCGAGGATCGCGATGCGTTCCTGCCAGCCGATCTCGAGGTCGACGGGACCGAGCACGAAGCTGCCCCGGGTGACCACCGCCCGGTCGAGGCGCACCACGACGTCTCCACTGCGGGCCGACGGCGCGAGCTGCAGCCGCAGCTCCCAGCCCTCCCACGGCTTGTCGACCGCTTCGAGGCGCTCGATCGCCCGTTCGGTGATCTTCGCCTTGGAGGCCTGCTTCTCGCTGCGCTGCGACTCGCGGAAGCGGATGCTCTTGTCGTTCTCGCCGTTGCGCTTGACGTTGCGCTTGCCCTGCTCCGACCAGGCCTTCTGCGTGCGGGACCGCTCCAGCAACGCGGACCGCTTGGCCCGGAACTCGTCGTAGCGCGCGTACTGCTGGCTCCGGGCGAGGTCGCGGGCCGCGACGTAGTCGCTCCACGAGCCGGCGTACTCGACCGCCCGCCGGGACTCCTCCTGCAGCTCGAGCATCCGGTGCACGGTCCCGTCGAGGAACGCGCGATCGTGCGAGACCACGACCACCGCCCCGCTCGCATCGTGGACGAATCGCTCGAGCCGATCGAGGCCGGCGAAGTCCAGGTTGTTCGTCGGCTCGTCGAGCAGGAGCACGTCGAAGCGACTGAGCAGGATCGCGGCCAGAGCAGCGCGCGCCGCCTGCCCACCGGAGAGGACGGCAACCTCGACGTCGAGCCGGTCGGCGGCCAAGCCGAGATCGGCGCAGACCGCGCCGATGCGAGCGTCGAGATCGTCGCCGCCGAGCGCCAGGAACTGATCGAGCGCCTCGGTGTAGGCCTCGGCCTGGCTCGCGTCGGTCACGAGCGCGACCGTCAGCCGGTCGAGCTCCTCGCTCGCGTGCGCAACCCCGGTCCGCCGGGCCAGGTACGCGCGCAGCGTCTCGCCCGGCTGCGCGTCCGTCTCCTGGGGCAGGAAGCCGACGGTGAGTGACGCGGGCGCGCGCTCCACGATCCCCGCGTCGAGAGCCACCTCGCCCGCGAGCGCGCGCAGCAGCGTCGTCTTGCCGATCCCGTTCGGGCCGACGATGCCAAGCCGGTCGCCGGGCGACACCGACGTCGAGACCTCGTTCAGGACCAGCCGGCCCCCGAGCGAAACGGTGACGCCCCGAGCCGACAGCATGCCCGTGACCCTATTGGGACCACGGGCATGCAGCCGGGGGGTATTGGGGGCGGCCGTATTCGGTCAGACCGGTTGGCCGAGGGAGATCCTCAGAGTGGAGCCTCGAGGGCCCAGTCGAGGACCTGGGTCACGTCCTCGGCCAGGTGGAAGGTCATCTGCTCCCGTACCGACTCCGGGACGTCCTCCAGGTCAGGACCGTTGCGCTTCGGGAGCACGACCGTCGTGAGGCCGGCCCGCTGCGCCGCGAGCACCTTCTGCTTGAGCCCGCCGATGGGCAGCACCCGCCCCTGCAGCGTGACCTCGCCGGTCATCCCGACGTCGGCCCGCACGGGGCGTCCGGTGAGCCGCGACACGAGCGCGGTGGTCATGGTCACGCCGGCGGACGGTCCGTCCTTCGGCACCGCACCCGCCGGGACGTGCACGTGGAAGCGCCGCTGCTCCAGCGCGTCCGCATCCACCCCGAGGGCATCGGCGTTCGCCCGGATGTAGCTCATCGCGATCTCGGCCGACTCCTTCATGACGTCGCCGAGCTGGCCGGTGAGGGTGAGGCCGGGCTCGCCGGGCAGGCTGGTCGCCTCCACGAACAGCACGTCGCCACCGGTGCCGGTGACCGCGAGACCCGTCGCCACTCCCGCTGCGGACGTGCGTTCGCGCACTTCCTCGGCAAAGAAGCGTTGACGACCGAGCTGCGGCGGGACATCGCCGGCGCCGATCGTCACGGGTGGCACGGACTCGCCACTCGCGATTCCCGCCGCCGTCTTCCGCAGCAGCTTGCCGAGCTCGCGCTCGAGGTTCCGCACGCCCGCCTCGCGGGTGTAGTCGGTGACGACGGCCCGCAGCGCGTCGTCGTCCACCGTCACCTCCTCGGAGCCGAGCCCGTTGCGTTGGAGCTGGCGGGCGAGCAGGTGGTCACGGGCGATGACGACCTTCTCGTCCTCGGTGTAGCCGTCCAGGCGCACGACTTCGAGCCGGTCGAGCAACGGTCCGGGGATCGTCTCCAGGACGTTCGCGGTGGCCAGGAACAGCACCCCGGAGAGGTCCAGGTCCACGTCCAGGTAGTGGTCGCGGAAAGTGTGGTTCTGGGCCGGGTCGAGCACCTCGAGCAACGCGCTCGACGGGTCGCCCCGCCAGTCGGCGCCCAGCTTGTCCACCTCGTCCAGCAGGATCACCGGGTTCATCGTCCCAGCTTCCTTGAAGGCGCGGGCGATCCGACCCGGGAGCGCCCCGACGTACGTACGCCGGTGACCGCGGATCTCCGCCTCGTCCCTCACGCCACCGAGCGCGACGCGCACGAACTTGCGACCGGTCGCCCGGGCCACGGACTCACCCAGGGAGGTCTTGCCCACACCCGGAGGCCCGACGAGCGCCAGGATCAGGCCGCTGCCGCGGCGGGCGGACTCGTGCGCGTCGTCGAGTCCACGATCGGCCCGCAGCTTGCGCACCGCGAGGTACTCCACGATCCGGTCCTTCACATCGCCGAGCCCGGTGTGGTCGGCGTCGAGGATCCGGCGGGCTTCCTTGACATCGAGACGCTCCTCGGAGCGGACGCCCCAGGGCAGCTCGAGGATCGTGTCGAGCCAGGTGCGGATCCACCCGTGCTCGGGGCTCTGCTCCGACGTCCTCTCGAGCTTGTCGATCTCCTTGGTCACCGCGAGCGCGACTGCCTCCGGCAGCTCGGTCGCCGCCGCCTGCTCGCGCAGCTCTTCGATGGTGTTGCCGTCGTCGGCACCCTCACCGAGCTCCTTGCGGATCGCCTGGAGCTGCTGGCGCAACAGGAACTCGCGCTGCTGCTTCTCCATGCCCTCGCCGACCTCTTGGCGGATCTTCTCGGCGACCTCGTGCTCGGCCAGCGCGTCGCGCGCCCACTCGAGCGCGCGCTCGACCCGGGTCTCGGTGTCGGTGGCCTCGAGCAGCTCGACCTTGCGCTCGGTCGGCATGTCCGACCATGCGCCGAAGCCGTCTGCGAGCGCACCCGGCTCCGTGGTGGTGCGGAGCAGCTCGGGCAGGCGACGGGACCGGCGCCGCTCGGCGAGCACGGAGAGCACGGCCCGCAGCTCGCGGCCCAGCTCCTCGGCGCGGGGCGAGGCGTCCTCGTCGGTCAGGTCATGGGCCTCGACCCACAGCGCGGTGCCGGTCCCGGCGACGCCGGTGCCGAGCACGGCTCGGTGCAGCCCGCGGATGATCGCGGCGGCGAGGCCGTTCGGCAGCTCGCCCGACTCCTCGACCACGGCCACGGTTCCGACGCGGGCGTAGCGCCCGTCGATCCGGGGCACCAGGAGGAGCCGGCCGTCGCCGTCGTTCGCGGCCGCGACGGCCGCCCGGGACTCGTCGGTCTCGAGCGTGAGGGTGGCGACGGTGTTCGGCAGCACCACCCCGGAAGCGAGAGGAAGCACCGGCAACGCTTGGGTCTCGGTGAGCTCGGGCATCGGACTCCGATCACGATTACACGATTACGTGAACGGTGGAACCTACCGATGGGCCCTCATATTCCCGACCTGGGCTTCCGGGTTTGGGCCGATGACCCGGGCCGGACCGGGTCCCGCCTAGCCCGGGATCTGCTCCTCGATGGCTGCCACCAGCGTCGGGTCCTCGGGGGTCACCGTCGGGTTGAACCGGCCGACCACCGCACCCTCGGGTGAGACCAGGAACTTCTCGAAGTTCCAGCGGATGTCGCCGGTGTAGCCCTCGGCATCGGGGAAGGCGTTCAGCTGCTGGTACAGCGGGTGCTGGTTCTCCCCGTTCACCTCGATCTTCTCGAAGAGCGGGAATTCCACGCCGTAGCTCGTGGAGCAGAACGCCTGGATCTCGCCGGCCGTCCCGGGCTCCTGCTCGAGGAACTGGTTGCAGGGGAAGCCGAGCACCTCGAAGCCGCGCCCGCCGAGCGTCTCGTGCAGCTTCTCGAGCCCCTCGTACTGGGGGGTGAGACCGCAGAACGACGCGACGTTCACGATCAGCACGGCCTTTCCCTTGTAGTCGCCCAGCGAGGCCGGGGTGCCGTCGAGCTGGTTCACCTTCACGTCGTAGATCGCCATGGGTCGTGCTCCTCTGATGTCGGGTCGCGTCGCTCGGGGCGTATGAGCGGCAGTCTATGGATGTGACGTCTTGCGCACCTCACGAGCCATCATCCGGTACGCCACCGGGGCGAGGAGGCCGCCGACCCGGGCCAGCAGTGCGGTCTGGGAGTCGAAGGTGATCACGTGGCGGTCGCGCTCGATCCCGCGCACCAGGCCGGCTCCCACCGCCTCGGCCGACCTCGGCTTGATCCCGGCGGAGACGGCCGCGGTCTCCGGCGGCTTGATGAGGTTCTCGGTCTCGAAGCCGGGCGTCAGCGTGTCCGGCGGGAACGCACAAGCCACGAAGACCCCACGTGAATGGACCTCCGCCCGCAACGCATCCATCAGCCCGCGCACCGCGTACTTCGACGGCGCGTAGGCACCGAACCCGAACACGCCGACCAGGCCTGCAGCCGAAGAGATCCCGACGATCGTGCCGCGGCCCCGCTCGACCATCGAGCCGATGACGGCCCGGATCGAATACAGCGTCCCGAAGTAGTTCAGGTCCATCTGCGCGCGGAAGTGCGCGACGTCGAGCTGCTCGAAGTACCCGGGGTGCGATGCGCCGGCCGAGCAGATGAGGAGATCGCAGGGTCCCTGCTCCGCGACGAGCGCATCGATGGCGGCCGTCACCGCGCCGCTATCGGTGACGTCCGCCGCCGCGGTGCGACAGGACGATCCGACGGCCAGAGCGGCCTGGTCGAGCCGCCCCTCGTCGCGCGCGATCAGCGAGACGCGCGCGCCGCGTGCCGCGAGCAGCTGCGCGGTGGCGAGACCGATGCCCTGGGAGCCGCCGGTGACGATTGCGTGGGTGTCGGCGATGCGCATGCCGTGATCCTGCCACTGCCCGGCGACCCCGTGCCTTGTGCTACTTGGGTTTGATCATGTCCTCGGCCCGGACCGCAGCGTCGAACTCGTCCGCGGTGAGGTACCCCGAGGCGATCGCCGCCTCGCGCAGGGTCGTACCGTCCTTGTGGGCCTTCTTCGCGATCTCCGCGGCCTTGTCGTAGCCGATCACCGGGTTGAGCGCGGTGACGACCATCAGCGAGTCCCGGACGTACTCCGCGATCTGAGCCAGGTTCGGCTCCAGCCCGACGATGCAGAACTCGCGGAAGTTGTTGCTGGCGTCGGTGAGCAGGTCGACCGAGTGCAGGAAGTTGAAGATCATCACCGGCTTGAACACGTTGAGCTCGAAGTTCCCCATCGACCCCGCGATCGAGGTTGCGGTGTCGTTGCCGAGCACCTGCACGCAGACCATCGTGAGCGCCTCGGACTGGGTGGGGTTGACCTTGCCCGGCATGATCGACGAGCCGGGCTCATTCTCCGGCAGCAGCAGCTCGCCGAGCCCGGCGCGCGGCCCGGATCCGAGCCAGCGCACGTCGTTGGCGATCTTCATGAGGCTCACGGCCAGGGTGCGCACCGCGCCGCTCGCGAAGACGAGGTCGTCGTGCGACGCCAGTGCCGCGAACTTGTTGCGGGCCGAGGTGAAGGGCAGGCCCGTGATCTCCGCGATCCTCGCCGCCGCCCGCTCGGCGAACTCAGGGTGTGTGTTCAGGCCGGTGCCGACTGCCGTACCACCGATCGCGAGCTCGAAGAGACCCCTGGTCGCGAGCTCGATGCGCTGCATGTCCGCGTCGAGCTGGGCGACGTAGCCCGAGAACTCCTGGCCCAGGGTGAGCGGTACCGCGTCCTGCAGGTGCGTCCGGCCGATCTTGACGATGTCCTTCCACGCCTCGGCGCGCTCGGCCAGCGCGTCGCGCAGCGCCCGGACCGACGGCAGGAGCCGGTGCGTCACCTCTTCTACCGCCGCGATGTTCATCGCGGTCGGGAACGTGTCGTTCGACGACTGCGACATGTTGACGTGGTCGTTCGGGTGGATCGGCGTCTTGCTCCCCCGCTCCCCGCCGGCGATCTCGATCGCCCGGTTGGAGATGACCTCGTTCACGTTCATGTTCGTCTGGGTGCCCGAGCCGGTCTGCCAGACGTAGAGCGGGAAGTGGTCGTCCAGCTCACCCGCGATGATCTCGTTCGCCGCCTGGGTGATGAGGCCCGCGTATTCGTCGGACAGCTTCCCGAGGTCCCGGTTCACATCGGCCGCGGCCTTCTTGAGCACGGCCATGGACCGGATCACCGCGTCGGGCATCCGATCGTCGGCCACCGAGAAGTGGTGCAACGACCGCTGGGTCTGCGCGCCCCAGTAGCGGTCGATCCCGACCTCGATCGGGCCCATGCTGTCGCTCTCGGTGCGGGTGCTCTTCGGGTCGGCCATGTCCCCTCCCTCGCCAATCGGACGGTATCGCGCTGCCTCCCGCCGAGCGCATCCGGGACCGCCGGAGCGCACCGGGCAATCGCGGTCGATCGGTTGCGCTCCGGAGATCCGGGGAAGGAAGACCGCCGGAGCGCACCGGGCGATCGCGCTCGACTGGTTTGCTGGTTGCGCTCCGGAGATCCGGGGAAGGAAGATCCCGCTACACGCCCCAAGGAGCCCCTGTGCCTGCTGCAGATGACCGTGCCGTAGCCGCTCTCGCCGATCGCTACGTCGAGCGCCACGCCCGCCTCGATCCGGTCGCCGCGACCATGGAAGGGATCGCGGACCACGACACCGAGATGACGGACTACTCCCCCGACGCGAGCGAGGAGCGGGTCGAGCTCGATCGTACGGCGCTGCGCGAGCTCGCGGCGCAGACGCCGACGACGGATCAGGAGCGCGTCGCGGCGGAGATGATGCACGACCGGCTCTCGATCAACGTCGCGCTGTACGAGCTCGGCGAGCACCTTCGCGATCTGAACGTCCTCGGCTCGCCGGTCCAGGGCATCCGGCAGGTCTTCGACCAGATGCCGACGGACACCGAGCACGACTGGGAGACCATCGCGGCCCGAGTGGGCCTTGTCCCCGAAGGGCTGTCCAGCTTGCAGGGCGCGTACGACGAAGGTGTGGCACAGGGACTTGTCGCGGCCCGGCGCCAGGTCGTCGGCTGCGTCCACCAGGCCGAGGTGTGGTCCGGAACCGACGACGCGCACACCCGGCCGTTCTTCCTCAGCCTGGTCGACCGCTTCGATGCCAGCGGCATCCACGCCCCTGGCCTGCGCGCGACGTTGGAAGAGCGGGCGGAGCGTGCGACCGCGGCGTACTCGTCGTTCGCCCGGTACCTCATCGAGGAGTACGGGCCGCATGCGGACGAGCACGACCCGGTCGGTGCCGAGCGCTACGCGGTCTGGGCGCGGGTGTTCAACGGCACCGAGCTCGACCTCGAGGAGACCTACGCCTGGGGTTGGGACGAGCTGTACCGCATCGAGCACGCGATGGGGAGCGTGGCGGAGCGGATCCTGCCCGGCGAGCCGCTCGTGTCCGTGATCGAGATGCTCGAGACCGACCCGGCCCGCTCGATCGAGGGCGAGGACAACCTGCGCGCCTGGCTGCAGGACATGATGGACCGCACCATCGCCGAGCTGGACGGCGTCCACTTCGACATCCCCGGCCCCGTGAAGCGGGTCGAGGCGATGATCGCGGAGCCGGGCGGTGCGGCCGCGATGTACTACACGGGCCCGTCGGAGGACTTCTCCCGCCCGGGGCGCACCTGGTACCCGACCCTCGGCCGGACCCACTTCCCCCTCTGGGGCGAGGTGTCGATCTGCTACCACGAGGGTGTTCCCGGCCATCACCTCCAGGTCGCTCAGGTGCGGTACCTCGCCGACCAGCTCAACCGGTACCAGCGGACGTTGGGCTGGGTGTCGGGTCACGGCGAGGGATGGGCGCTCTACGCCGAGCGCCTCATGGGCGAGCTCGGCTACCTCGAGAACCCCGACTACGAGCTGGGGATGCTGCGCGCGCAGGCCATGCGCGCGGTGCGCGTCGTGGTGGACATCGGCATGCACCTCGAGCTGCCCATCCCCGACCGCGAGCGGTACCACCCGGGCGAGCGCTGGACCCCCGAGCTCGCGTTGCCGTTCGTGATCGAGCGCAGCATGTTCCCCGAGGACTTCATGCGCAGCGAGGTGGACCGCTACCTCGGCCTCCCCGGCCAGGCCATCTCGTACAAGGTCGGCGAGCGGGTCTGGCTCGAGGCCCGCAACGCGTCGAAGGCGCGCCACGGCGATGCCTTCGACCTGAAGGCGTGGCACAAGTACGCCCTCGACCTCGGCAGCATGGGCCTCGACCAGCTCCGCGCCGAGCTCGCCCGCTTCTAGTCCCCGCGTCGGCGGAGGGTCGGCGCGGGGTCAGGGTTCGAGTGGGCGGTTCGTCCACGTCCCGTCGGCGCGGCGGAACCAGCCGCCCGCGGCCAGGCTGCCGCCATCGGCGTGGATCGTCGAGCCGGTCACGAAGGCGGCGAGGTCCGAGGCGAGGAAGAGCGCGACGCCGGCGATGTCGTCCGGCGTCCCGAACCGGCCGACCGGGACCCATTGCGGGATCAGCTCCTGTTGCGCTTCGGGAACCCAGCGGGAGTAGGGCACCTGGATCGTCTCGGTGAGGTCCGGCGCGATCGCGTTCACGCGCACGCCGTCGTTGCCGAGCTCGACCGCGAGACTCTTCGTGAACTGCGTGATCGCGCCCTTGAACGCGCTGTACACCGGTCGGCGCGGGATCGCCCGGAACGCTTCGACGCTCGACACGTTGATGACGCTTCCCCACTTGCGCTGCACCATCCCGGGAACGAAGGCCCGCGTGCAGAGGAAGACGTGCTCGAGGTTCACGCGGTACAACGCGCGCCACTCGTCGGATGAGCTCGTCAGGAAGTTGCCGTCCCCGGGAAGGTAGTGCCCGACGTTGTTCACCAACACGTCGACCGACCCGACCGTGGCCGCCAGGTCCGTGACCGCGCCCTCGTCGCCGACATCCACGACGGCACCCGACGCGTCCCCACCCGCGGCCTGGATCGCGGTCACGGTCTCCTCGGCCCGCTCGGGATTGATCTCCGCCACCACGACGTGCGCGCCATGCGCCGCGAACGTCTCGGAGATCGCGCGGCCGATCCCGCCCCCACCCCCGGTGACGAGCGCTACCCGGCCCGTCAGGAGCGGACCCGGCTCGTGGCTCACGGAGCCGGAATCGTGACGCGGCCCGTCGCGAGCGCGGCCGCTTCGGCCGCCTCCAGCTGGTGCTCGATGATGCGCAGCCCACCATCCCAGAAGACCGGATCGGCGAGGTCGACGCCCACGATCTTCCCGAGCTCCTCCGGCGGGAGCGAGCCACCGCGGGCGAGGAGCTCGAGGTACGACCCGACGAAGCTCTCACCCTGGTCCTCGTACCGCTTGTAGACCGACAGCGCGAGCAGCTGGCCGTAGGCGTACGCGTAGACGTAGCCGGGCATGCCGATGAAGTGCGGGACGTAGGACCACCAGGTCCCGTACCCCTCGGTGAGCTCGACGGAGTCGCCGAGCATGGCGGCCTGGCTCTCGGTCCAGTGGCGGTTGAAGTCGTCGACGCTCAGCTCGCCTTCCTCGCGACGGGCAGTGTGCACGGCGTTCTCGAACCGGTTCATCGCGATCTGACGGAACACCGTCGCGATCTGGCCTTCGAGGCTCTCGGCGAGGAGCGTGAGGCGGGCCTCGGGCTCGTGGGTGGCAGCCAGCAACCGGCCGAAGGTGACGGTCTCGCCGAAGACCGACGCGGTCTCGGCCAGCGTCAGCGGCGTGCCCTGATGGAACACACCTTGCTCGCGAGCCAGGTAGGCGTGGAGACCGTGACCCATCTCGTGGGCCAGGGTCAGCACGTCACGCCGCCGCGAGGTCCAGTTGAGCAGCAGGAACGGATGCTGGGACGGAACCGTGTACGCGCAGAACGCTCCCGGCCGCTTCCCCGGCCGCACCGGCGCGTCGATCCAGTGCTCGTCGAAGAATCGTTGTGCCACCGCGGCCAGCTCGGGCGAGAACGACCCGTAGGCGTCGAGCACGAGTCCGCGGGCCTCCTCCCAGCCGAACTCGGCGTCGACGGTCGCCACCGAAGCCATCCGGTCGTAGTCCGCGAGCTGATCGAGCCCGAGCAGCTGGGCCTTGAGCGCGTACCAGCGCTGCGGGATGTCGTTGCGCTTCTGCACCGCGTCGATCAACGCGGCCACGGACTCGTCGCTCGCCTCGTTGGCCAGGTTCCGGCTGGCGATCCACCCCGGATACGCGCGCAACCGGTCATCGGTCGCCTTGTCCGCGAGCAGCGTGTTGAAGACGAAGGCGCGCGTGCGGAGCCCTGGGGCCAGGCCCGCGGTCACGGCCGTGGCCGCGGCCGCCCGCACGGACCGGTCGGGTGACGCGAGCCGCGACAGGGCCTGTTCGAGGCCGACCGTCTGGCCGTCGAGCTCGATGGCGATCATGGACGTGAGCTCGTCGAACAACCTCGACCACGCGCTCGCGCCGGTCACCTCCTTCTCCGCCAGGATCTTCTCTTCCGGCTCGGAGAGCAGGTGCGGGCGGTACCGCCGGGCCGAGCGCAGGTGGTGGCGGCAGAACGCGAGCCGGTCGTCGGCGAGCAGCTCGTCCACCCGCTCCTCCGGGAGCGCAGCCCATTCGAGCTCGAAGAAGATCACCCGGGTGCTGATCGCCGTCGAGCGCTCCTCGACCCGTTGCATGAGCGCACCGAGCTCCGGGTTGCTCGTGTCGACGGAGAACCGCAGGCCGGCATAGGAGCCGGCCCGGCCCAGCAGCTCGGCGAGCTCGGCGGTCTCGTGCATCACCTCGGCCAGACCGGCGGCATCGAGCTCGGCGACGTGGCCGCGGCGCATCTCGAGCTTCGCGGCGAGCGCGTCCGCCTTGTCGAGCTGCGCTTCGACGCCGGCGCCGCCGCGCCCGTCGACCAACGGCTCAAGATCCCACGCAACGTCGGCAGCGGAGCGGTCGGCAGTCTCGGTGGTCGTCATGTTCGCTCCTTGTTCGCTCTCGAGGCGCTACGGCGCGAGCGCTTCGGGCAGGGCATCGGCGTGCACCACGGTCAGAGTCTGCGTGGCGCGGGTCAGGGTCACGTACAGCAGGCGGAGGCCCGCGGAGTCGGGGTTCACGAGCCGGACCGGTTCGACCACGATCACGTGGTCGAACTCCAGGCCCTTCGCGTCGGTCGGCAGCAAGACCCCGATCGGTGCGTCGAGCGCCTCGGCCGCGTCGGCTACCGCGCCCAGGTCTGCGAGCGACTCGGTGATCGCCTGGTGCAGCTCGTTCGGTGCGATCACGGCGACGGTTCCACCGGCCCCGACCGCGGTCCGGGCCGCGTCGGCTGCGCCCGCGACGAGATCGGTGACTCGGGTGAACCGGGGCGGGAGGCCGGTGCGCCGAACCGCCTGGGTCGCTTCGACACCCGACGCCGCCGCCGTGAGCAGGCGGTTGGCGAGATCCATGATCTCGGCGGGCGTGCGGTAATTGACCGTCAGGGTCACGCGGCGCGGCGCGTCGTGGGTCGGCACGTGCTCGAGCACCGCGTCCCAGCTCGTCGCCGCGCCCGGCCGGCTCGCCTGCCCGAAGTCCCCGACGATCGTCATCGACCCGTTCGGGCAGCGCCGGGCCAGCATGCGCCACTGCATCGGGGTGAGGTCCTGCGCTTCGTCCACCAGCACGTGACCGAAGGTTCGCAGCTCGGGGATCGCGTCGGCCGCCGGGCTGCTCCCGTCGCCGTAGCGCTCCGCCAGCGCCGCCGCGGTCGTGTAGCCACCCAATCCCAGCTCCCGCACCACGCTCGCCGCCGCCTCGACCGCCTCGCGGTCAGCGCCACCGCGCCCGCGCCGCCGCGGGCGCGCCGCCTCGACGGGCCCCAGCAACGCGTCCGCTTCGTCGACGAGCGCGACGTCGGCTTCGGACCACGGCACGTCGCGAACGGAATCGGAGCGGGGCCGGAAGAGGCTGCGCTGCTCCTCGCGCGCCAGCACACCGTCGGACGCGGACCGGATGAGCGCGTCGAAGCTGAACAGGTCGTGCACCAGCTCGGCGCCGGTGAGCACCGGCCACATCCGCTCCAGCGCGATGCGGAAGTCCGGGTGGCGACGAAGTCGCACGGTGAGCTCGCGCTCCCATTCGCGCGACGGAGACTCTCCTCGCGCTAGCGCCGCGGCCACCTGCGGGTCGTAGCCCGAGTCGAAGTCCTCTTCCAGGCCCGGGAGAGTGTCGAGGTCCAACACCTCTCGATGCGATCGAGCGAGCGCGGCGCGGTACTGCGACACGAGCCGGTCGAGCAGCATGCGCTGCACGAGCGGGCGTTGCGCGTTGTGGGTGCCGGGCCGTCGCTGGACCCGCTCGAGGACGCGGCGGCACTCGCGACGCGACAGCCGCAGCCGGAGTCCGTCGATCGTGATCTCGACGTCGCGCCGGGGTGGCCGCTCGCGATCCGCGAGCGCGCGGCGCAACACGGTCGTCATGCGGGCGTCGCCCTTCGTCCGCTCGACGGAAGGTGGGTCGAGGTGCTGGGCCCCCAGCTGGGGCTTCAGCCCGCGCACCGTGGCCAGCTGCACCTCGTGCTCCCCCAGCGACGGGAGGACCTGCTCGATGTAGCGGAGGAAGACGGGGCTCGGACCGACGAGCAGCACTCCCTGGGACCCGAGGCGGCGCCGGTACGTATAGAGGAGATACGCCGCGCGGTGCAGCGCGACGGCGGTCTTGCCGGTGCCCGGCCCGCCGGCGACGATCACGACGCCCGGGAGATCGGCGCGGACGGCTGCGTCCTGCTCCGCCTGGATCGTCGCGACGATGTCGGCCATGCGACCGGTGCGATGCCGTTCCAGCGCGGCGAGCAATGCACCCTCGCCGAGGACGGTGAGCCCGGCGGCCTCGACGGCGTTCGGATCGAAGACCTCGTCGTCCAGGCTCACGACTTCGCGACCGTGGCGCGTGATGAGGTGCCGGCGGCGGAGCACACCCATCGGATCGATCGCGGTCGCGCGGTAGAAGGGCTCCGCGACCGGCGCCCGCCAGTCGATGACCAGCGGTGTCCGCTCCTCGTCGTCGACCGCGAGGCGCCCGACGTAGAAGCGGTCACCCTCCTGCCAGTCGATGCGGCCGAAGCAGAGCGGTGCGTCGCCGATGTCGAGCGCGGCGAGCCGCCGGTGCGTGGTCTCGACCGCGATGTCCCGTTCGAGGCGCGCTTGGTGGGTTCCTCCGGCCCGCACGTCCTCGTAGGCCGCCGCCACGCTCTCGGCCGATTCGCGCATCGCGCTCAGCCGCTCGTAGACCGCGTCGAGGTACGCCTGCTCGGCGGCAATCTCGGGATCGGAACGGTCGGACAACGCGACTCCGAGCGTCGGGGGAGCAAAGCAGTCTACGAGAAAGGGTGCCCACCATGCCCACTCTCCAAAGATCTCCGCCCTCCGGTCGCGCGGGCGCGGAGTCCCGGGCGCCCGGCGGCGGTCCCGGCTCGAGCCGGCCCGGGGCGGTGTCTAGATCTGGCGGGGAATGGTCACCTCGACCGCGGCGGGATCGACGAGGAGGAGCTGGTCACCGAGCTCGAGCCCGCCGTCGCGCCCGACCAGCTCGCGCCCACCGAGGTTCGGGACGGGCTGGCTCTCACCGCCGAGGTGCCGCTCGACGGCCCGGATCACCCCGGCGTGGGTGATCACGAGCCCGGTCGCGCCGCCGGAGGCCGACGCGATCTCGGTCAGGGCCTCGACGGCCCGCACCACGAGGGGCTCGTCGAGCTCGAAGCTGGGCGGCCGCCGGTATTCGCCCAGGTAGCCGGGCCACACCTCTTCGATCTCGACCCGGGTCAGCCCGGTCCACTCCCCCGCGTCGCGTTCCTCCAAGCGGGCGTCCTCGGAGACCTCGAGCCCGATCCGCGCCCCGACGATCACCGCGGTCTGCCGGGCCCGCTCGAGCGGGGACGTCCAGAGCGCGCCGATCTCGTACGCCGTGGTGCGCTCCCCGGCCAGCGCCCCGGCCACGGCCTCCGCCTGGCGCACCCCGAGCTCGGATAGCGGTGGGTCGGCCCGGCCCTGCCAGCGGCCCTCCGCGTTCCACGTCGACTGGCCATGACGGACCAGCAGCAGCCGGCTCACTCGTCGGTGGGTCTCGCGTCGACCAGGTCGAATTCCCCGTTGCGGAAGACGAGCGCCGCCGGGACCCCTTCGAGAGGCGGGCGCAGGCCGCCGCGCATCGGATCCATGTAGACCCGAACCGTGCGCTTCCCCCCGGCGGTCGGGAGCGTGACCCGGTCGGACGCGGGCCACTTCACGGCCGCGGGCGGCAACACGAGCGATTGGTACGCACCGAACTTCTGGCGCGTGAGCGAGGCCTCCACCCGGGCGACCGCGGGCGCCACGAACGCCGCGGGCAGCTTGAACTTGTCGAGCTCCTCCTTCACGACGGCCCGGAGCGCCGCCCGGCCCGAGACGGACTGCTCGATCGCCCGGGTGCGCGCAAGGTTCGAGGCCTTGTTGACCCGCGCCAAGGTCTCGGCCAGCAGATCGTGCTGGTCCGGGTCCGGCAGGAGGCGAACGGAGAGCGGAGCCATGGTGAGCGCGAGCGTGCCAGATCAGCCGAGCCGGAGCGAACCACTTTCCCTTGCCCGCCGGAGGGCGTCGGGCGATCGCGGTCGAGCATCCGCCCTCCGGAGAACTTCGAGCGAGATGTCTAGTCTGCGGCGGTGGAGCCACGGTGCGTCGGGCAGGTCGCGATCGTCACCGGAGCCAGCCGCGGGATCGGCGCCGCGATCGCGTGCCGGCTCGCCGCGGAGGGTGCCGCGGTCGCGCTCGTCGGCCGGACGGCTGAGCCGAGCGGCGACGGCAACCCGGGGTCACTCGCCGAGACGGCAGCCGTGATCGAAGCCGGCGGCGGTACCGCGGCGACGATCGTCGCCGACCTCGCCGACCCCACCTTCGAACGCGCCGCGATCGTGGCCGCGGCGCGGGAGGCGCTGGGTGAGATCGACATCCTGGTCAACAACGCGGCCGCGTGCTTCTACCTCGACTACGACGAGGTCAGCGCGCGCCGGTACGCGGTGATGCTCGAGGTCAACGTGCACGCGCCATGGGACCTCAGCTGCGCAGTGCTGCCCGAGATGTGCCGGCGGGGCCGGGGCTCGGTGCTGAACATCTCGTCACGCGTCGCGGAGCACCCGGACGGCCCGCCCTACCCCGCATTCCACGTCGAGCACGGTGCGACGCTCTACGGCCTGAGCAAGGCTGCGCTGGAGCGCATGACGACCGGGCTCGCCGCGGAGGTCTCGCCGTACGGTGTCTCGGTCAACGCACTCGCCCCCGTCGCGGCCGTCGCCACGCCCGGAGCCGTGGCCATGGGACTGGTCCCTACGGACCCGGCGCACGTCGAGCCGGCCGAGCAGATGGCCGAGGCCGCACTCGCGCTCTGCACCACGGACACCGTGAGCGGGCGGGTCGTGACGAGCGCCGAGATCCTGCGCGAGCTCGGCATCGCGGTCCGCACGCTCGATGGCCGTCAACCGCTTGGCTAGGGTCCGTCCGGCCGACGAAGGGGGACGTCATGGGGAAGTTCACTCGCGACGAGATGGAACGCGCTTACGAGCACTACCGCAACGTGGCCGCCGAGAGCGGCGCGTCGGGTGACTGGAACCCCTGGGCCGACCTGTTCACCGAGGATGCCGAGTACTTCGAGCATCTGTACGGCCACTTCAACGGCCGCGAGGAGATCCGTGCCTGGATCACCGCGACGATGGCCGAGTTCCCGAACAACGAGATGACCGAGTTCCCCGCGGAGTGGTACGTCATCGACGAGGACAAGGGTTGGGTCGTCTGCGCGGTGTGGAACCGGATGCAGGACCTCGGCGACGGAAAGCAACATCAGGCGATCAACTGGTCGCTGCTGAAGTACGCGGGTAACGACCAATGGTCCTACGAAGAGGACATCTACCGGGTCGAGGAGTTCGCCGACACGATCAAGGGCTACATGGCGGCGCGGAAAGCCGCGCGCGCCAGCTAGCTCGTCGCCGCCGGCGGCCAGCCTCGCTTCACGGTCCGGTCGAGGATCCCGAGCGTCGCCCGGAGCGCGCTCTCGGGGATGATCGGAAAGATGTTCGCCTCTTTCCACTGCGGGTCGATGTCCGACCAGTCGTAGTACGAGGTGACGAGCGTGCCCTCGTCGGCGGGCGCGAGCGTGTAGCCGTACACATGCCCGATCTGCGGCTTGATCTGACCGATGATCGTCCACGCGATCTCCTGGTCGGGTACGAGCTTGGTGATGGTGACGGTCACGTCGTAGCGACCCATCGGGAAGTCGTTCAACGCCTCGCGATCCATGTGGATCACGAACGTGTCCCCGGCCGCCCGGGCGGGCTCACCCGTCGAGTCCTGCAACATCCCCGAGCTGTCGATGGCCACGTGGCCCGCCGGGTCGCACAGCACCCGGAAGATCGTCGCCGGGTCTGCTGGGATCGTGCGCTCGACCTCTATCCGTTCGCTCGTCATACCCTCATCGTGCCACCGCGGCGGTGGTCGGATCGAGCCCGTCAGCCACCGACCTCCCTCGTTGCGCCCCTACGCAGATCCGCTTCGATGCCGTCGAGCAGCCGGGCGAGGCCGTACTCGAACCGCTCATCACGCGTGAGGCGGCGCTCCGCCTCGAACAGCTGGGTGAGGTGGGGATACCGGTTCGTGGCCCGCAGCCGCTCGACTCCACTCGAGACGACGGCCCGCAGCTCGGCCGGGCTCAGCTCCTCGCGGGTCCGCTCGATCATCAGCTCCTGCTGCTCGCGGAGCGCAAAGCCCAGGTAGTACGTCTCGACCGCCATCAGGACGTTGAACGCGTCGTGAATGGTGAGCTGCAACGGGTCGAGCGCGGCGAGCGAGTGCTCGATGTGGACCAGCTCGTTGGGACCGAGCGAGCGGCGGTGGCCGATGAAGCTCGTCATCCAACCGTGGCGGAGCAGGGTCTGGCGGTAGCCGCGGGCAGTCCGGGTGACATCGGCGCGCCAGTCGCCCGAGGGTGACGGGATGTCGATCTCGCCTTCCACCGCATCGACCATCAGGACGAGCAGATCGTCCTTGCTGGCCACATGCCAGTACAGCGACATCGCACTCACGTTCAGGTCGCGAGCGACCCGGCGCATGCTCACCGCTTCGGGGCCTTCGGCGTCAGCCACTGCGATCGCGGTGGCGACGATCTGGTCGCGCGAGAGCTGACGCGCCCGGCGGCGCGAGCCGGTCCGGGCCGGCGACGCACCGGGATCGCCGGGCGCGGCGAGCAACCACAGCGCGTCGTCGGGCTCGCTCCGCTTCCCTCCGTGACGGCTGTCCCCTTGACGGCTCGGGCTCACTCGTACAGTGTATAGGAACTCTTACACCGTACGATCGGAGGGCCGGCCGATGAGCCCCCAGCCCCGAGGCGCCCGAGCGCTGAGCCGGTTCCGGGACGACGACCGGCAGCGCACGTTCCTGAGCGCCTATCAGCGCGGGTTGGGCTACTGGCCCGCCCCGCCGGCGCACCGCGACCTCGACGGCCGGTACGGGACCACCCACGTCCTGGCTTCGGGCGCGCCGAGCGGCTCGCCCATCGTCCTGTTGCACGGGATGGCGGTGTCATCGCCGTCCTGGTTCGCCGATGTCGCCGCGCTGGGCGAACGCCACCCGATCTACGCGATCGACACGATCACCGATGCCGGACGAAGCATCCAACGGTCGAGGATTCGCGACGGAGCCGATCTGGCCGCGTGGCTCGACGAAGTGCTCGAGTCCCTCGCCCTCGATTCGGTGCACCTCGTCGGGCTCTCGTACGGAGGCTGGCTCGCGCTCAACCAGGCGATCCGCTCACCCGGGCGGCTCGCGAGCGTCACTTCGATCGACCCGCCCGGCGC
This sequence comes from Acidimicrobiia bacterium, assembly GCA_038252255.1. Taxonomy (GTDB): domain Bacteria; phylum Actinomycetota; class Acidimicrobiia; order IMCC26256; family JAENVU01; genus Chersky-806. The sequence goes on from JBBSAM010000008.1 coordinate 87,396, forward strand.
CCTCGGGAGAGCGAAGGGCACCTTCCTCGTCAGGATCGCGCCGGACAGCCTCCTGGCCCTCGCCAAATCGGATCCGGCGCTCCACCGGCTGCTGCGGCGGCTCAACAACGGGACCGTGCCACCGCAGCCGCTGCTCGACCTCTCCGTCGCGGGGCTCCGCACGTTCGTCGCGAAGCAGCCGTACCCGAAGCGAATGACCGACGACCAGCTGCGGACGATCGCAGCTCCGACCCTCTTGCTCTTCGGAGAGCAGAGCCCGGTCAATCACTCCCGACGGGCCGCCGACCGGTCACGTCGTCTGCTGACCGACGTCGCGGTCGAGATCATCCCCGGCGTGGGGCACATGCTCCCCCTGGAGCAACCCGACCTCTTCACGCGCCGACTGCTCAGCTTCGTCGATGGCGTCGACGCGCGGCTTCCCCCTGCCGTTTCTCCAACGTGACCGTTGATCGATGAGCGCGGCGCTAGCTCTTGATGTCCTTGCGGTGGAACCACCACCAGGCGATGCTCAGGAAGACGACGACGTACGGGACCTGCAGCAGGATGCTGCGCCACATGTCGTCGGTGAAGGTGTTGCGAGTGAACAGGTCCGTCCAGGCGTCGTAGTAGCGGATCGGCAGCCCGTACCGGATGGACCCGAGCGAGCTGAGGCGATTGAGGATCAGCGACACGATGTAGAGACCTACGGCACCGAAGATCGCTCCCGCCGCGGCGTCGGCCATGGTCGAGAGCATGAAGCCGAACGCGACCACCGCCGCGAGACCCCAGGTGATCAGCACCACCGCCAGCCCGAGATGGAGAATGATCTCGCTCGGTGACTGGGACAGGTTGAAGAACGGGATCACGAGCGGGTGCCACCCGAACGCGATCACGCCGGCGATGATCCCGGAGAGCGCCACCAGCGCCGTCGACAACACTGCGAACACGACGACGACGACGAGCTTCGCGGCGAGGAGCCGGCCGCGCCGGACCGGGCGCACGAGCAGGTAGCGCAGGTTTCCCCAGCTCGCCTCACTGGCGATCGCGTCCCCCGCGAACATGCAGATGATCACGACGAGGAAGAACCCGCTCATCACCTCGAGCGCCGCGATCGGGACGGCCAGCCCGGTCTGGGTCGCCAGCGCGAAGAAGCGATCCTCGCCGCCCCGGCCGCCCGGACTCGGCGGATTGAGCTTGATCGCGACCGTGATGATGATGGGCACGGCGATGACGAATGCCAGCGCGACCCACGTGCGCGGCCGCCGCACCTGCTTGGAGATCTCGGTCCCGATGAGGCGCAGCATCACGCGCCCTTTCCGACGTGCCGTTCGGTGTGATCGCCGACGAGACCCAGGAATGCGTCTTCGAGCTGGTGGCGCGAGGTGACCGTCTCGACCGCGATGCCGGCTTGGACCAGCGCGGCGACCAAGGCCGAACGCGCGACGCCGTCGAGGTCGATCGACAGGCCGGGCGACTCGTCGGTCACCCGGCTGACTCCGGGAATCGCTTCGAGGAGCCGCCGAGCCCGCTCGACGTCGTCCACCTCCAAGTACGCGGAGGTGCTCTCCGCGATCAGCTCCCGGACCGTTCCGGTCGTGACCAACCGGCCCTTGTCCATCACGACGACGTGGCTGCACACCTGTTCGACCTCCGCGAGCAGGTGGCTCGAGAGCAGGACCGTCACTCCTTGTTCCGAGAGGCGCCGCACGAGCTCCCGGATCGCCCGCATCTCCTGGGGGTCGAGCCCATTGGTCGGCTCGTCGAGCAACAACAGCTCGGGGCGGCCGAGCAGGACGCGCGCGAGGCCGAGCCGTTGGCGCATCCCTTGGGAGTAGGTCTTGACCCGCCGATCGATCGCGTCGCCCAGCCCGGCGACCGCCAGCGCACCGTCGAGATCCGCTTCGGACCACGGCACGCCACCGGCCTCCCACCAGAGCCGGAGGTTGAGCAAACCCGAAAGGTGCGGCACGAAGGCGGCTTGCTCGATCATCGTTCCGACGCGTGCGAGCTCCGGTGCGCCCGGACGGACCGTGTTGCCGAAGAGCCGCGCTTCACCGGCGCTCGGCCGGACCAAGCCGACGAGCATGCGCAGCGCGGTGGTCTTGCCCGCACCGTTCGGACCGAGCAGCCCGCAGACCTCGCCCGGCTCGACCTCGAAGTCCAGATCGACGACTGCATTGACGCTGCCGTAGCTCTTGGTCAGGCCGCGAACGGCAACCACGGCAGCGTCGCTCATCAGCCCGACCCTACGCCGCGCTCGGCCCCGTCCGTCGACGCGGCGACGTGAGAATCTCGCGAACTCTCCGGCCGAGTTAGCGTCGGGTCGGTGGATGAGGCGCCGAAGGGCATGACCGAGGCTGAACGGTTCGCGCGCTGGGCGCGCGCGCCCGAAGGTTCCGAACCGGTACCGATCGTGGCGGCGGCCACGGTGGTGCTGCTGCGAGACACGCCGGCCGGGCTCGAGACGCTCATGCTGCGCCGCGACTCACGGCTCGCGTTCGCCGGCGGGATGTGGGTGTTTCCCGGCGGTCGCATCGATCCGGGCGACTTCCCGGCCACCGAGGTGTCGGCGGAGGCGGATCTCGCGGCCGCCGGCCGGACCGCCGCGGTGCGCGAAGCGGAGGAGGAGGCGGGCCTCGACGTCGACCCGGAGTCGCTCGTGCCGCTCGCGCACTGGACCCCTCCCCCGGAGGCTCCGAAGCGGTTCTCGACCCAGTTCTTCGTGGCGCCGGCGCCGGCGGGCACCGTGACGATCGACGACGGCGAGATCCGGGATCACATGTGGGTCGCGCCCGGTACCGCACTGGAGCGGCGGGACGCACTCGAGATCGAGCTCGCTCCCCCGACCTGGGTCACGCTGCACACGTTGTCCCGGCACGAGAGTGTCACTGCCGCGCTCGATGCGGTGAGAGCCAGCGAGCCCGAGCACTTCACGACGAAGGCGGTCTTCACCGACGAGGGGGTCGCGGTGCTCTGGCACGGCGACGCCGGCTACGAGGACGGCGACGCGTTGAAGGACGGCTCGCGCCACCGGCTCTGGATGGTGGACACCGGCTGGCGGTACGAACGCACCGATCCGCCACCCCGCAAGCGCTGAAGGGCTCTAGCGGCGCCGGCCGAACTCCTCGAGGATCGCGTCGGCCTGGCCGTTCGGCAGGCACGAGCCGCCGTCGATCAAGACGTTCTGCCCGGTGACGTACGCGGCGAGCGGTGAGGCCAGGAAGACCACGACGTTCGCGACGTCGAGGGGAGTCCCGACGCGACCGAGCGGCGTCGCGCTCTCCACCCGGGCGCGCATCGCGGCGTCGTCCAGCACCATCGCGGTCAGGTTCGTCTCCACGATTCCCGGCGACACGCAGTTCACCCGGATGCGCGGCGCGTATTCCAACGCGGCATCCATCGTCAACGAGATCACTCCCGCCTTCGCCGCCGAGTAGGGCCCCTCGAAGCGCGTGGGCCGAACACCGCTGACCGAGGCGTGGTTCACGATGCTGCCGCCGTGCTCGCGCATGAGGGGGACCGCGGCTCGGATGCCGTGAAACGTCCCCGTGAGGTTGACCCCGACGAGCCGGGCCCACTCGGCATCCGGGTACCGGTGCAGTGGCATCGCGTTTCCTACGCCGGCGTTGTTGAACAGGACGGTGAGCCCTCCGAGCGCGCTCGCCGCGTCTTCTATTGCTCGCGAGCACGCTTCCGGATCGCTGACGTCGGCGACGAACCCGGGCAGTCCGAGCTCGGCGGTCGTGGCCGTCGTGGCATCAACGTCGACGTCGACGATCGCGACCGACGCCCCCTCCTCGACCATCCGCCGGGCGGTCGCGCGACCGATCCCACCCGCACCTCCGGTCACGATCGCCCGCTCACCGTCCAGCATCCCCATGGCGGCATCCTGGCCCGTGGCGCGAAAGCGCCACAACACCGGACGCGATGAGGGGAGGCCGTTGGCCTCCCCTCATCCAGTCGTGGTGCTGCGCCCGGAGGCGCCGGTGCTACTTCTTGCCGCCGAGCACCGCGTCCTTGAAGCCCTTGAGAGGCGTGATCTTCGCCGCCTTCTTGGCCGGGATCTTGATGGGCTCGCCGGTCGCAGGGTTGCGACCCATGCGGGCCGTGGTCTCACGGCGGTAGAACTTGGCGAATCCGGTGATGGCCACCGGGTCGCCCGCTGCCACCGTCTCGGTGACGACTTCGGTGAACGCGGCGAGGAACGCATCGGCCGACTTCTTGTCGGTCTCGGTCCTCTCGGCGATCGCCGTGACCAGATCTCTGCGGTTCACTGAGACTCCTTCGGGAACGGACTGGGTTGCTGGCCAGCCTTGCACGGTGGACCCCCGAAACGACGGATTTTCCTGGGGTTTTCGCGACTTCGTGCCGACATTTCGTCCTAATTGCGCAGACTGGGCGGGCCGGTGGCCTCTGCAGGGCCTGTCCCCGGCGCCGCGTACCCTCGCACTCGCGAAAGACGAGGGATGACCGAGACCGACGCCACGAAACCAGCCCGAGCCACCACGGCGCCCCGGGGAATCGACGCGGGCGCGGTGCTCACCGCCGCGGTGGCGGCCCTCGGCGGCGACGATCGGCCGGGCCAGCACCGCCTCGCCGCGGCGGTGGCCGATGCGATCGCGGGCGAGCATCACCTCGTCGCAGAAGCGCCGACCGGATCGGGGAAAGGGCTCGCCTATCTCGCCGCCGCGGTGAGCTCGGGCCGGCGCGTCGTCGTCTCGACCGCGACGCTCACGCTGCAGGACCAGCTGTGGAGCAAGGACCTCCCCCACCTCCTCGAGCACGGTGGCGTGACGTTCGCCGCCGCGTTGCTCAAGGGCCGGTCGCAGTACGTGTGCCGGGCGAAGCTGCGGGCCGCGGTCGGCGGCCAGCCGATGCTCGACGAGCGGCCGGGCCCGACGCTCGCCCGGGACCTCGAACGCCTGGAGCGATTCGCGCTCGAGTCCGCCACCGGAGACCTCACCGACGTGGACATCGCCGACAGCTCGCGCCGAGCGGCCAGCTGCGCACCGCGCGAGTGCCCGGGCGCGGCGAAGTGCAGCGACGGGGACGACTGCTTCGCCGAGAAGGCCCGCGAGCGGGCCGCCGGCGCAGACATCCTTGTCGTGAACCACGCCTTGTACTGCGCCCATCTCGCGTCATCGGGCAACGTCCTGCCGGAGCACGACGTGGTCGTGTTCGACGAGGCCCACGCGCTGCCCGAGGTGGCGACGAGCGCCTTCGGCCTGGACCTCTCGCCGATGGGGCTGCGCCAGCTCGCGTCCCGCCTGGGCTCCGTGGGCGTCGGTCGCGGTGACACGGATCCGGTCGCCGCCGCCGCCGACGCGCTGGAGCGCGCGCTCGAACCCCTGGAAGGCCGGGTCGACCCGACGGACGGCGCGCTCGCGGCCGCGCTCGGTTCGGCCGCCGAACGGCTCGCGACGGCGAACGCCGCGATCGACATGACCGCGGACCCGACTGCCGCGGCCCAGGTGCAGCAGCTCGCCGCCTCGCGGCTCGAGGCCCTCCGCCGGCTCCAATCCCCCCGCGCGGACGAAGTGGCCTGGCGAGAGGGCGCCGTCTTGCACGTCGCCCCGATCAGCGTCGCGCAGGCCCTCGCGAACTGGCTCTTCCACCGGCTGCCGGTCGTCCTCGTGTCCGCGACGCTCGGGGGTGGGAACCGATTCGCTCCGTTCGCCGGCCGTCTGGGCCTCGACCCCGACGGTGGCCCCGGCCCAGCCGCGGCACCGCCCGCCACCGACCCCGACGACGAGTCCGACCACGTCGACCCGGGCCTCGGGTACGTGGACCTCGAGGTCGAGTCGCCGTTCGACTTCCGGGAGCAGGCGATGCTCTACGTCGCCAAGCACCTTCCCGAGCCGCGGGACGGGGCATGGGCCGACGCCGCGGGCGAGGAGGTGGCCGGCCTCGTCGCGGCCGCGGGCGGTCGGGCTCTCGTCCTCTGCACGTCCCGGGCCGCGGTCACCCGGCTGAGCGAGCGGCTGCGGGGCCAGGACGACCACCCGATCCTCGTGCAGGGTGAAGGCTCACGGTCGGCCCTCCTCCAGCAGTTCGGCGCGGACGAACGCTCCTGTCTCGTGGCCACCCGCAGCTTCTGGATGGGTGTCGACGTCCCGGGCCCGTCGTGCGTCCTCGTCGTCATCGACCGCCTCCCCTTCACCCGTCCCGACGACCCGCTCGCCCAGGCCCGGCGCGAGGCCGCGGAACGCGCCGGAGGTTCGGGGTTCCGCGACGTCGACCTCCCGGCCGCGGCACTGGTGCTCGCGCAGGGTGCGGGGCGCCTGATCCGCAGCCGCCAGGACCGGGGTGTCGTCGCGGTGCTGGATCGGCGGCTCGCGACCGCCGGCTACCGCGACGCGTTGCTCGACGCGCTGCCGCCGATGCGGCGCGTGGTGGACCCGGACGTCGTCCACGCGTTCCTCGCGGACATCACCGCGGTCAGTTGAGGAAGCGCGACACCGTATCGACGACCGCAGCCGGCTTCTCGGATCCCTCGAGCTCGATCGTGATGCGCACCACGGCCTGGACTCCGCCGACGATCCCGGTGACCGACACCACCTCACCGTGCCCACGAACCCTCGAGCCCGCGGGAACGGGGGCGATGAACCGGGCCTTGTCGATGCCGTAGTTGATGCCCATCGAGATGCCACCGACCTGGGCGAGCTCACCGAGGAACGGTGCGCACAACGCCAGCGTGAGGTAGCCGTGGGCGATCGTCGTACCGAACGGCCCGGCCTTGGCCCGTTCCACGTCCACGTGGATCCACTGACGATCACCGGTCGCATCGGCGAACTGGTTGATCCGCTCCTGCGACAGGGTGACCCAGTCGGTCGTGCCCAGGTTCTGTCCGGATGCGCCGAGCAGGTCTTGCGTGGAAGCGAAGGCAGTACCCATGCCGGCGTTCTACCACCCCGGAGACGGAGAGGCGTAGCCTCGGCCGTCGCCTGCGACCGGAGGGGAGCCGTGCGCGTTCGAACGGCAGGAAGCTTCGCGCACGTGCCGTGAGCCGGGATCCGCGGCCTGCGCCACCGGAGCGTCCCGTCGTCGTGGTGATGGGCGTCGCCGGGTCGGGGAAGTCGACCATCGGGCCGCGGCTGGCGCGGCAGCTCGGCGTTGTGTTCGTCGACGGCGACGACGTTCACACCGACGCGGCCAAGGCACGCATGGCCGCCGGTCATCCGTTGGACGATGCCGCGCGCGGCCCGTGGCTCGATCGGCTCCACGAGATCCTGGCTGCTCACACCGGACGTGGGGTGGTGCTCGCGTGCTCGGCGCTCAAAGCGTCCTACCGGCGCCGGCTCGCCAGCGGTCTCGCCGGCGTCGTGTTCCTCGCGCTCGTCGCGCCCCGCACCGTGCTCGAGGCGCGTCTCGAGTCGCGACCCGGTCACTTCGCCGGGCCGGTCCTGCTCCCGTCCCAGCTCGAAGACCTCGAGCTCGGCGACGATGTCGTCCGCATCGACAGCACGGGGCCCGTAGCTTCGGTCACCGCGGCAGCGGTCAGCGCCGTCCGCGCTGGTCCTCGATGAGCCGGATCGAGCCGGCCACCTTGCGGGGGGCCGCGGAGTCGTCGACCAGCCAGGCGAGCCCGGAGACCTCGAGGACCCGGCGGACGATGCTCGTCGGCCGTTCGAGCCACAGGGTGGCCCCGGCCGCGAACGCGCGACGCCGAGCCCGGAGGAACACCTGGAGACCCGCCGCATCGCAGAACTCGAGCGCGTGGAGGTCGAGCACCAGCTCCGGCGTACCTACCTGGATCGCGTCGTGCAAGGAGGTCTCCATGCGGGCGGCGGTGCTCAGGTCGAGCTCGCCTGCGGGCCGGACGACGGTGCGGTGCGGGCCGGACAAGATGGCGACGCCGAACCTGGCATCCGGCCGGGCCCCGGACGAGCCGCCGGAGCCGCCGGCGAGCCGCAGGCCCCTGCGGGTCGAGCCCGTCGCCGGGCGTGCCGCGCCGAACCGGGTCTCCGTCTCCGCTGCGCTCATGCCTCGACCCTACGGACCGACGTGCCCGCCGTCACGTCAACAGACCCACAACCCTCCCCCCGAGGGTGCGGCGCGCCGCGTCCGGGAACGCAACGATCGGAGGCCTCGCGGACTCCGGCGGGCGTAGAGTCCGGCGGGACGGAGGTCTCGTATGAGCGTCCATAGCGAGCGACGGGCTCGCCGGCCCGGCCGCACATGGGCATTGGTCGGAGCCGGGCTGCAGCTCTGCTTCGCGACCGGGCTCGCCGTCCTGCGGGACACGAACGCCTCGGTCGGGGAGCGGCGGGCGGAGGGGATGTTGCCCACCCTGGCACTGGCCGCGGTCTTCGCGGCACCGGCCGTCCTCGCGCTCGTGGGCGTCGTCATCGATCGGCCGGTCCTCTTCGGCGCGGCGGCGATCGCCTCACTCCCGGCGGCCCTCATCTCGATCGCCGCGTTCCCGGTCCTGATCCCCGCGGGGCTGCTGCTCGTTGCGTACGTCCAGGCGACGAGCACCCATCCGTCGTCGACCGCTGTCTCCACCCTGGTGGTGTTCGGCACGTTCGCCGGCCTGGTCCTGCTCGCGTTGGCGATCATGCTGAGCGGGAAGGGCACGTACACGTATGCGTATCCCGACGGTGGCTCGGAAGGCGGCGAGTACTACCTCCCCGGGCATGCCGCGCTCGCGCTCGGGATTCTGGTCGGTGGCGTCGTACTCACGACCGCGATCGCGTCGAGGTTCGCGAAGGCGCAGTGAGCTTGCTGCGCTACGCGTGTGCGGGCGCGCGGAGGTCCACTGCGGTGCAGGCACCGACCAGGCACGGAAGGCCGAGCATGGACTGCCACGCTTTCAGGGTGGCGGCGGCTCCCGCGCCCGGGACATCCAGTGGGCCGGTCGCCGCGGTCGGGGTGATCCACAGGTTCGGTACCGGGCGATCCTCGTCGTACCAGATGAACACCGCGACCTTGCCGGCGCGGTACGCGGCGCTGTCGAGGACCGGTTGTACGTGCTCGCGCGCCCATTGGTCGACAACCTTGTTGTCGCAGTCATGGCCGTCGTGGCAGAGGTTCGGCGTCACGAACGCGAAGCTCGGGAGCGCGCGCAGGTCGAGGTCGGTGAGTGGCAGCACCTGCTGGCTGCAGTGCGCGCGATCTTCGGGAGCCCAGAGGTAGAGAGCAGGGACGTGCCGCGGCGCGTTGTTGTCGGCGCTGCACGCTGCGGTTGCACCTTCGACGAAGCTCACCGCCGACCGTCCTGACACTCGAACCTGACGGAAGAGGTTGTCTGCTTGTGTGCTGCACTCGGCGGACGGGCTGCAGTCGTTGACCGTCCCGGGTTCGGCGGCACCGGTGATCTGACCGACGTACTGGCTGAGGCTGTTCTGATTGGTATCGGTCTCGGTCCAGGTGCGGAAGAACGCGCACTGCTGGCCCAGCTGGTGGAGGTACGGCATCTCGGGCCCGAAGCCCAGACCGACCTCGGGCCAGGTGCGGTTCTCGAATGAGAACACCACGACCGATTGGTAACGCGCCGGCGGCGCCTGGCCGTTCGCGCAGACCTTGGCCGGAGCGCTCGGAACCGTCGAAACCGTGGAAGCCGGACGCGGGGCCGAGGAGGTCGTCGTTCCCTTGCTCGAGGACGACCCGGAGCTGCACGCCGCCGCGAGCATCAGCACGGCGAGGCAGGCGAGAAGCTTGGTCACGACTCGCCGATGCTACCGCCGTCCCCATCAATGGCCCCGGAGCCCTCCGCCCGGCCCGAGCCCGCTTCCCGAAGCGGTACCGAGCTCGCGGGTTGGAGCGTGCGGCCCTCGTCCAGCGCGCGGCATTCGGCGCAGCGTGCGAGCGTTCCGACACCCGCGGCAAGGTCCTGCGAATGCACCAGCCGACCGGTCGGGCAGTCACTCCGGTCGTGGTAGACGCCGTCCCGGTGGGCTCGGACGGAGCGGTACGGGTTCACCTTCCTCAGCGTCGTCACCACGCGCCTCCGTTGCCCGGGCCGGCAGATGGACGAACCCGATTCACCAGCGCGGTCACCGTAGGTTCGAAGGGTTGAACGTTCGCTGAAACCCCGCCGCTCGTCCACGACGGGACCTCGCGCCGTTCAGCGGTTTGTCAGCGGACAAGGCGCAGCCTGCACATGCGTCCGGGATCAACCCCGGGCGGTCCGGACGGTGACCTGGCTCACGTGACGCTATCCCCCAGCCCGTGAGCGGGACCGTCTGGCCGCGCCCTCCGAGGCGCCCGGGCGCCCCGGCCCGGGCGCCTCGCTGCGGCACCGAACGCGCGCCGATCGGCGGGCAGAGAGGAAGCGCGACGACATGACGGCGACGCTCGACCGGCTGCAGGTACCGGAACCGGCATCTGCTCCTGGGTCGTCGTCTCGGGTGCATGTCCATCGGAGCACCATGTTGCTCCTCGCCGCTCTCGTCGGGGTCGGAACCGTGTTGCGCTTCTGGGGGCTCGGCGCGTCACGGCTGAACTACGACGAGTCGTTCACGGCGGTCGCCGGCCGGCTTCAGCTCGGCACCCTCTTCAGCTTTCTCCGTGCGCACGACTCGCACCCGCCGCTGGACTACTTGCTCCGCGCCCCACTCGCCCGCGCGGGAGTCAGCGAGCTGTGGTTCCGAGCCCCGTCCGCACTGCTCTCCTTCGGTGCGTTGGCCCTCTTCGCCTGGGCCATGCGCTCGCGGGGCCGCCTCGGTGTGATCGCGACCGCATTGATGGCGGTGAGCGCGTTCCAAGTCGTTCACGGGCGGGAAGCGCGCATGTACGCCGAGCTCGAGCTCATCGGCGTCGCAGTCGCCGTCCTGGCCATGGCTTGGCAGTCGAAGCCCCGGCGGGTGCACGCGTACGCGCTCGGAGCCCTGGTGTTCATCGGTCTCCTCACGCACGTGTCGATGTTCCTGCTCGCGGCAGGTCTGCTCGTGCTCCCGGGTCGACGCACTGATCGCGACGCGTGGCACTGGCGGCTCGCCATCGTGCTCGCCGGGCTCGGCTGGACCCTGCTGTGGAGCCCGGCCTTCCTCGCCCAGGCCGGCGGTGGGCACTCGGCGTGGATACCGCCGACGACGCTGTCGACGCTCACCACCGCGGTCGGCCGCCTCCTCACGTTCGCGCCCGCTCTCGCGCTCGTCGCGGCGGTCGCGACCATCGCGGGAGGAGTGATGCTCCGGCGTTCCGACGCGGTGCTGGGTCGCGTCTGGATCTGCTGCTTTGCCTTGCCGTTGGGACTCGCCGCGCTGTTGGGACTCGTCGAACCGGTGGTGCTCGACCGGACGTTCACGCTGATGGCGTGGGCGCCCTGCCTCGCGGTGGCGTGCCTCCTCGACCTGCTGGTGTCGCGGCGCCCGCTGCTCGGAATCGCCACGCTCGCCGCCGTCTTCGTGGTGCTCGTTCCGTCGACGATCGCCACGATCCAGGTGCCCACGGGCCCTGACACGCCACTGCGGGTACTCGCCAGTCGGGCGAAGCCCGGTGACGTCATCGCGGTGAGGCCCGCGACGAAGGCCCCCGAGATCGCCTGGTCGCTCGGCGTACGTGGAGGCCACCCCGTCGAACGGGTCGCGGTCCCCGGCGTACCGAACGCATTCGGGATCCGGCTCGGCCCGGGCCGGCCGTCCGGACGGACCTGGCTCCTCGACTGGCGCTCGTACCGGGTCCCGCCCGTCTCCGCCGCACCCCGGTGTGCCACGCGCTGGACCTGGGGGCACACGCACATCCGGTGCCTCTCGCAGATCGGGCAACAGCTCTGATCACGTCATGCGACTGATCTCGCCTCGAGAGGAGGACCTCATGCAGCAACCCGCTGACAACGCGAGCCCGGAGACGCTCTCGCTCGGCACCGCGATCGAAGTGCGGAACCACTTCTGCGCGATCTGGTGCACGGGGTTCGAAGTCGCCGGTTCCACCGGCACGGGTTACCTGGTCCGCCGCACATCGGATCGCTACGTGCTCCCCCTGGCGTTCCCGACCCACGAGGTCCGACGGCAGTCCTGACCAGAGATCGAACGGGCAGCCCGCGGTCCTTCTCCCCTTCGGTTGTAGAAGGCTGCGAACCAGATGGTCCGCGGAACGGCACGCGTGTTGATTGCGATGGTGCTGGCGAGCGCGCTCGGCGCCACCGCGGCAGGGTGCGGCGATCAGAGCGGTGACGGTGGCTCTCGCTCGGATGCGGTGAGCCGCTCGCAGGTGTCCGGCGCACCGTGTCGCCGTCGAGCCACCGGCGACGAGGTGCTCGACCCGGCCCCCGGCGAGACGCCGGCAGTGGTGCTCCACCGTGTGACGCTGGTCGACCAGAGCCGGACGACCCCGGCGATTCCGAACCGGCCGGCCTCGGGCTGCCGGGTGCTCGTGACCGAGATCCGCGTCCCGGCAAGGGCAACCGGTCCACTCCCGCTGGTGGTCGTCGCGCACGGGCTCGACGGCAAACCGAGCTCGCTGGCTCCCCTGCTCGATGCGTGGGCCGGCGCGGGATACGTGGTGGCGGCACCGACCTTCCCGACCACCAGCAAGGATCGCAACGGCGTGTCGTTGCTGTCGGAGTCCATCGACCAGGCGGCCGACATGCGCTTCGTCATCGGTCAGATGCTGACCCGGAGTCGAGCGCGTGCCACGGGCTTCCTCCGCGGGTTGATCGACAGCCGCCACATCGGCGTCGCCGGGATGTCGCTGGGTGGCCTCAGCGTCTACGGGCTGATCTCGAACACGTGCTGTCGGGACACCCGGGTGACGGCGGCGATCCTGATGGCCGCGGTCTGGCGACAGTTCCCGGACGACCGGTACGAGGACAACGAAGTGCCCGTGCTCATCGTGCAGGGCGACGCCGACCTCGGCTACCACAACAGTCGCGAGGCCTATCCGGAGCTCGTGCCGCCCAAGTGGTTCATCACGCTGCACGGTTCAGGGCACTCGCCGCCCTTCGAGGCACCACCCGGGCCCGAAGCCCCGTTCGTGTACGCCTCGACCACCTGGTTCTGGGATCGCTACCTGAAGGACGACGCCGGCGCGGGCCAACGGATCACGAGTGCCGTGGACGCGAGCCACGGCACGGCAACGTTGCAGCGAGACCTCGGGTAGCCCCGGCGTTCGCCGGGTCAGGAGTCGAGGGCGCTCGCCTGCGGGGCCGGAAGGCTCACCGCGCCGGGGCGAGCCTTGAAGAGCACCTGGTCGAGCAGCGCGAACTGGAGGACCCAGAGCAGCCCGTAACCACCGAGGTTGCCGGCCAGGATCGTTCCCGTGTGAACCATCGGGGTCAGGTGCATGTGCGCGGCCCACGAGTCGGCGAGGCCGACGGTCAGGGTGGAGAGTCCGAGCCCGCAGAACGCCAGCACCCAGAACGGCAGCACCTCTCGCCACGGGTCACTGCGATCACGTCGGCCCCAGGTCCACCGGCGGTTGAGGGAGTAGGAGGGGATGGTGGCGATGCTGGTCGCGATGACGTTGGCCAGGGCCGCCACGATCCCGAAGACCGACGTGGCGACGACGATGACCGTGAAGCTGATCACCGTCGTGACGGCGGACACGCTCATGCACCGCGTCAGCCGACCGACGAGACGCGGCCGGGCGGGCGCGGGAGCGGGACGGTCGAAGGCGAGCGTGGTCATCAGCGCGCACCCGAGCGCGGGCGGGCGAGCATCAGCTCCCGCGACGGCGCCGCCACGCCGGGGGACCCGGGGGCTCCGGGAAGAGCGTCGGTGGGCTCTCCATGCGGGCGAAAGAGGTTGTGGACGGCGCGCCGGGTGACCATGCGCAACGCCTCACGGATGATGGCGCCGGACATCTTCGACTCGCCGGCGGACCGGTCGCGAAAGACGATCGGGATCTCGGAGATCGCCGCGCCGGCATGTTGCGCGCGATCCGTCATGTCGATCTGGAAGCCGTAACCGGTCGTCGTCACCGACGGGAGGTCGACCGCGCGGAGCAGGTCGGCCCGGTACGCGCGGTAGCCGGACGTCACGTCGCGCACCCGCAGACCCAAGAGCGTCCGTGCGTACCAGCCCCCGGCGCGCGAGAGGAACCGGCGGCGCGCCGGCCAGCCGGGGGTGTCACCGCCCGGCACGTACCGGGAGCCGATGGCCAGGTCTGCGCCGCGTTCGACCGCCGCCACGAGCGCGGGAAGCTCGCGCGGGTCGTGGGACAGGTCCGCGTCCATCTCGATGAGGACGTCGTATTCATGCGCGAGGCCCACGCCGAATCCGGCGCGGTACGCCGGGCCCAGGCCGGGCGGGCCGGTGCGGCGCAGAACGCTCACGTGGCCGAGCTCGGCGTTCGCCGCTTCCGCCAGCTCGGGGGTTCCATCGGTGCTGCCATCGTCGACGACGAGCACGTCCGCGTCGGGCAGTGCGGTCCGGATGCGGCGGAGGACGGGCCGGATGTTGGCGCTCTCGTCGAGCGTCGGGAGCACGACGAGGACCCGGGGCCGGGGCGCTCGGAACGGGGGGTGCGTCTGCTGCATGAGGCTCATGGGTGGCGTCTCCTCGCTGGGTTGGCCCGTGGGACGCGGCACGCGCGATTCGATCGGAGACCGCTGCGTGCGAGCTCGACAAGATCAGGCATGAAGATGACGATGCCGGAGCAGCGCTGAACAACCGTTGAACGTCGGAGCACCCGGCGGGGCCGACGACCCTGTCGTTCGCGGTCAGGCGTCGACGGCCGGGAGGCGGACCACGAAGTGGGCGCCGGGCCCTGCATCCTCCACGGTGATCTGGCCGTCGTGCGCTTCGACGATCTCACGGGTGATCGCCAGGCCGAGGCCCGTGCTCGCCCCGTCACGCGATCTCGCATGGTCGATGCGGCTGAAGCGTTCGAAGACCCGCTCGCGGTCGGCCACCGGGATTCCGGGTCCATCGTCGGCGATGCCGAGCTCGATCGTGTCGTCGACCTCCTGCACCGAGATCGATACTTGCTGATTCGCGTACCGTTCGGCGTTGTCCAGCACGTTCCGGACCGCCCGTCGCAGCTGATCCGGATCCCCGAGCACCTGGCCGGCCGATACGCGGTGGACGTCCACGGAGACCTGGCCACGGGTCCGCAGGCGCTCCGCCTCGTGGAGCACGACATCGTCGAGATCGACCGGCACTCGCTTCGGCGACCCGAGGTGCGCTTCGAGCCGCGCCAGGGTGAGGAGGTCGTCCACCAGGCGTTGCATCTCGGTCACCTCCAAGAGCGCTTCCTGCTGGTCGTTGCGCCAATCCGGTTCCGATCGGGAGGCACGACTGACCTCGAGCCGCGCCCGCAGCGAGGTCAGGGGACTCTGCAGCTCGTGCGACGCGTCCGAGACGAAGCGACGCTGCCGGGCGGCGGCGTCATCGAGCCGGTCGAGCATCGAATTCATGGTCCGGGCGAGCCGGCCCACCTCGTCATGGGTCGGCGGCTCGGGCACCCGCCGGTGCAGCTCGCCTTCCCCTATCTCGCTGACCTCCGTACGGATCGCCTCCACCGGCCGCAACGCGCGCCCGGTCACCCGCCACGTCGTGAGCGCAACGAGCCCGACGAGCAGCGGGAGCCCGATGCCCAACACCAGCGCGAGGTGCTGCGTCGCGTCGTCGACCGCTTCGAGCCGGTCTCCTGCATACACGATGTCCGGACCGGTTGGAGTCTCGACGCGGCGCACGGCGACCCGGAAGCGGTCGCCGTCGAGCCCGGAGATCGTGCGGGTGACCACCCGCATCTTCGTGCTCTTCGGTGTCACCCACACCACGCGTCCTTCGTTGCGAAGGTTCTCGCTCGCGCCCAGCACCTTCCCGCTGTCCACGGAGACCACCTGAGTAAAGGCCGCGTCCTCCCTGGCTGCGGTCAGCGTCTTGGGGAGCGCCCGCCGTTTCGCGAGGGCCGCGACGTCGGCGGCGCGGTTGCGGGCCCGACGCTCGAGCCCGGCGACCAGTGCTCGTTGCTGCACCACCAGCAGGAGAATCGCGCCGGCGACGAGCGCTACCGTCACGACCAGCGTCGCGAACACGGTCGTGCGGACCCTGACGGTCGCGAACCATCTACGTCTCAACGTCGACCCGGTACCCCGCGCCTCGAACCGTCTGGATCGTGGCCCGGCCGAAGGGCTCGTCGACCTTGCGGCGGAGCCGGCGCACGTAGACCTCGACGATGTTGTCGTCGCCCTCGAATGCGAAGTCCCAGACGTGCTCCAGCAGCTCCCGTTTGCTGACGGCCGTGCCGGCGCGCCGCGCCAGGTACTCGAGCACCGCGAACTCACGTGGGCTCAGCGCGATCTCCATGTCGCCGCGGAGGCACTGGTGCGCCGCGGGATCAAGGTGGAGATCACCGATCTCGATGATCGCCGGCCGCTCGGCTCGTCCGCGCCGGACCAACGCCCGCAGCCGGGCGAGCAGCACCACGAACGAGAACGGCTTCGACAGGAAGTCGTCTGCGCCGGTATCGAGCGCTTCGGCCTCGTCGTACTCACCGCGCTTCGCGGTCAGCATCAGGATCGGCGTCCAGTTCCCTGCCTCGCGCAGACCCGCGCAGAGGCGGTAGCCGTTGATCCCCGGCAACATGACGTCCAGGACGATCGCGTCGTAGTGCTGCTCGGTCGCCATCCACTGGCCATCCGTACCGTCGAGCGCGACGTCGACCGCGTAGCCTTCTTGTTCGAGCCCCCGCTTCACGGTGGCGGCGAGCCGCTTGTCATCCTCGATCACGAGGATCTTCATCGTCACCTCCGCGGCATGAACCCTCCCGGGCCGCGAGCGGACACGAGACGAGAGGAATCCCGCGCCTACGGTACGCTCCCCTGCTGAACACCCGCTGAACGCGCTCGCGGATCGGCGTTCAGCGTTCCTTCAGCCGGGGCGGCACAGCATGCGCAGACCTCGAAACGGGGGAGCTCCCACGACCGAGATCATGGCTCGCGACCTGCGGGACACCGACTCATCCGCCGGCGAAGCGAACAGGCCGGCCCGACGCTTTCCTACGCGGATGGTCGTCGCGACCGTGGTCATGCTCGTCCTCGCGTACGCGATCCAGATCGCGGTGTACGGCAACGGTGGACATAGCTCGCTGAGCGACCTGCCGCGGGTGTTCCTCCACCGCGGGGTCGGCCCCGGTGCGCTGCCGTACGTCAACCGGGTCACGGAATACCCGATCGGCTCCGGCGTCCTGCTCTACCTCGCGGCGCTCGTCTCCCCGACTCCCCTCGGCGTGCTCACGACGACCGCGGCCGCCGCCGGTGCACTCTGCGTCTGGATCACCGTGATGCTCGAACGGCGTTGCGGTTCGCGCGCGTGGCGTTGGGCGATCGGAACCCCGCTGTTGCTCTTCGCGTTCCAGAACTGGGACGTGTTCGCCATCGCCGCGGTCGTCGGTGCATTGCTGGCCTACGAGCGCCGACGCGACCGCCTGACCGGAGCCTTTCTCGCCCTCGGGGCTGCGGTGAAGCTGTTCCCGGCCGTCTTGATCCCGCCGCTCTTCGCCCGTCGCTGGTCGGAAGGCGACCGGCGCGGCGCTCGCCGGCTGGCGGTGTCCGGCATCGGTGTCCTGGCGCTGCTCAACCTTCCCTTCGCCGTCGCCAACCCGAGTGGGTGGTGGTGGCCGTTCGCGTTTCAGAGCCAACGCAACGCGACGTGGGGAAGCGCGTGGTACTGGGTGTACCGGCTCGTCGGCCTCCCGGTGCACGGCGCGAGCGGAGCGCAGTTCGCGAACGCCGTCTCCTTCGCCGCGCTCCTTGTGGGCATCGGATGGCTCACGTATCGCGCGGCCCGCATGAGGTTGGAACCGTTCGCGATCGCGGCGGGCGCGGTGGCGATCTTCGTGCTCTGCAACAAGGTGTACTCACCGACGTACGACGTCTGGCTCGTCGCCTTCTTCGTGTTGCTCCCGCTCCCCCGCCGACTGTGGGTCGGCTTCTGCGTGGTCGACGTCGCCGTGTTCGCCACGGTCTACGGCTACCTCCACGGTGTCGACTCCTCGGGGTTCGTGCACGCGGTGCTCCCGTGGCTGGTGCTCGCCCGAACGCTCGTCCTCGTCCGGGTGATCTACCTCGCGACGCGTGCGCCGGCGGGGGTGAAGGAGACCGACACGGTCGCCGTCCCCCCGCGGGAACCGGCACGGTCACCGTTGTCGGAGATCGTCCCCGCGCCGACGGTCTTCACGGGATCCCCGCGCTCTCCCGCTTGATCTTCGAGCGCCGATTCGTAGTCTGAGCCGGTCCGCTAGGAGCGGTAGTGGCCGCCCATGCCGTCGCCATAGCCGTGGTGAGACCCTTGATGGTCCGAGTGGCCGGAATCGTTCCCATGGTCGTGGTCATCCGATCCCGACCGGTGCGGTCCGTCACAGCAGTGCGAACGACCGTCCGTCGGCGCGGCGAGCTCGAGCACCTGCTGGAACGTCGGACGGTTGACGGCGCGCATCGTGTCGGGAATGAGACCCGGCGTGAAGCCGACACGACGAGAAGCGCTGCGCCATGCGGTGGGATCGGATCCCTGGGTCGCGGCGAGGCTGGATGCAACCTGGTCCACGACTGCCCACAGTGACGCTCGGCACGCGTCGAGCGAGCCGTTCCCGCAGTAGCGCAGGTTGAACTTGCCCTTCACGGGCTGATCGAGCAGCGTGCGCAGGTCCTTGTCGACATAGGACTCACCCGAGAGGCTGCCGAGGCCGCGGATGCTGTCGAGCGCGCCGATCAGGTCTCCGTACACCGGCCGCATCACGGCCTGCGCAATCGGGTTCCAGAGCGCGTCCATGACCGTCGGCCCGGCGTCGTCCCATTGCCCGCTGTTGTCTGCGTCGAGCACCGGCGCATCGCGGCGCACCCAGTCGTCGAGCAGAGCTACGACTCGCGCGTCGAGCTCGTTCGGCGCCGCGCCGCCATGCAGCACCTTGCTCACGACCGGCCAGACCGGCGAGCGGACGTCTTCGGTCGCGGCGCGGTTCATCACGCTGACGTCGTCGGCCAGCTTCACGCGGCTCGGGAACTGGTCGAACAGCTCGACACGGTGGACCGAGCCGTACGGATCGTCGTCGCCGTGCATGAAGCCCGGCGCGGACTGGTTGTTCCAGTTCAACAGGATCCCGTTCGGGCCGGCCTCGCTGTGCGGGTGCTCCCGGGCACTGAGGAACCCGCGCCATTCGTAGTCACCGGTGCCGAGTGTGGGCAGCCGGCGATCCAACCCCGGCGCCCGCACCGGGAGGAGACCGGACGAGAAGTAGGCCGTGTTGGTGCGGGAGACGTAGCCCCAGTTGAACGTGAAGCCGAACTCGTTGGCCGCGTCGAAGAAGCGCTCGGGCGTCGACGCCCTGCCTTCGGTCATGTCCTTCAGCGCGGCGAGGTTCAGGCCGTCGCGGCCGAAGGTGGAACGTTGGCGGGTGAGCGCTACGGGCCGGCCGTCGGACGTTGCCGTCCCGATCAACGGCCCGTGCACCGACCGCGGGTAGACGACCGGCGAGCCGTTGAGCGTGCCCGCATCGAAGCTCTCGAAGGGACGGCACACACCTTGGAACATGTAGTGATCCGACTCGCGCGTCGGCGGCGTGCCATCCGGGTTGCACAGCTGCTCGACGAACACGTCACGCACGTCCTGGTTCGCGGACGTGAGGCTCCACGCGTAGTTCCGGGTCCGGCCGATGAGGAGGTACATCGCCGCGCCGGGGACGGCCACCCCCTGCGCCTCGATGCCGGGACCACTCAGATGAATCTGCTCGACGATCTCGGGGTAGTAGTAACCGAGCTGCGGACCCATCACGGCCAGCGCGTTGCCCGTCGCCGACCGGGTCGGGTCGACGATGAGGAAGTTCGACGCCTGCTTCGACGGTACGGGCCCCGCAGCCGGATACGTCGGTTGATCGCTCGGCGCGGTCCCGGACGGTGCCACGGGTGCCCCCGAAAGCGTGGTAGCCGCCGCTCGGACCGTGGCGGGTGCTGCCGGGGCCGCGGGCGCGCTGCTCTGCCGGGGGTCGAACGAGACGATCGAGCCTTCGTCGATCGTCGCGGAGCCGGTCACGGGCCCGCCGGTGAAGATCCCGTAGTCGAACGGGCGCTTGATCGTGGTCGGGGCCTCGGGGTCGCCGAACAACATCGCGTCGTCCCAGGCCTTGCGGCCGGTGTCGGCGCCCAGATGGTTCTGCAGCTTCGACAGGAACTCGGCGTTGGACGCCTCGGCTCCCCCGCCCGCGCCGAAGATCGAGCCGATGAAGGCCGTCACCGCGATGATGTCGTTGACGGTGACCGGTGGCTGAACGACCCCGTGTGACCCGAAGTACGCATTGATGCCGTCCGCTTCGGCCTGCAGGTCGGCGATGATCTGCCGTCCCTTGTCGCCGTAGGTCTGGACGATGAGGTTCGCCTGGTCGGTGAGGAGCTGCTCCGAGTCGGCACTCGGCACGAACGACTGCCCGCTCGTGACGAGACCGAACGCGTTGATGCCCGGGACATCGGCCACCGCCGCCCGCGCCGGGCCGCGCCCGAGCTGGAGAAGCAGACCGCGGTCTCGCGCCGTCACCCAGCCGGCACCGAAGGCAAGGTCGGCACGGGTCTTGCCGTACACGTGGGGAACGCCGTACGAGTCATAGGTGATCGTGGTACCGGGCCGCCCGGTGGGCTCGTCGCGCGTGGCCCCGACCGGCTTGAAGTCCTCGGGGAGGAAGTGGCTCTCGATGTCCGCGTCCGTGACGTTGCCGCGCAGCGGGGTCAGGCCGTCGTAGAGCGGGAGCTGGTCGAGTGACTCGGCGGTCGTGGGGAGGCCGCCGTAGTTGCCCGGCGGCAGGATGTAGCGGGCCCGGTCTGGTGTGATGGGTGGAGACCCGTCGTGGGCGCCGGCCGGCGCGGCGACGAGGCTCGCGAAGATGAGGCCGGTCGTCACGGCGAGTGCGCCGACGCGGCGAAGGCTGACGTCCATGTTTGCCCCCCGAGAAGCTGCTTCATAGCGGACGGTACCCCACGTGCGCCGATCCCACGCTCGAGACCGACCGACCACGCGGATGGCCCGGCCCACCCCGCCGGGCGATCGCCTCAGCGGTAGTTGCCGGTGTGGCCCAAGCTGAACCGGCCGGGTTGGGGGAAGATGGCCAGTCCGTGGGGACCGTTGCCCACGGGAATGGTGGCGGTGAGCCGGCCCGATCTGGTGTCGACCACGTAGACCGAGCTGTTGTAGCGCCCGGTCACCCAGAATTGCGTGCCGTCGGCCGAGACCCCTCCCATGTCCGGGGTCCCGCCGATCAGCCAGGTGGCGACCACCCGGCGGGTCGCGAAGTCGATCACGGAGATCGAGCCTGCGAGCCGGTTGGTCACGTAGAGCTGGGTGCCGTCGCGGCTGACGTACAACCCGTGAGCGCCTCGCGCCGTCGGGATGAACCCGACCTCGCGCATCGTCACCGGGTCCACGATCGAGACCCCGCTCCGACCCTGGTTCGCGACGTACATCACCGTGCCGTCGGGTGACGACTTCACGTCGATGGGCATTCCGCCGACGTTGAGCTCACCGGTAACCGTCATCGTGTCGAGGTCGATGCGCACGAGCCAACCGGAGAACTCGCAGCTCGCGAGCATCACCTTCCCGTTCGGACTGAAGTCCGCGTGGTTCACGCCTGCGTGCGCGATCGGGACCGCCTTGATGAGCGCGAACGTCTTCGGATCGCGAAAGTCGACTTGGGAGTTGCGCTCCGCCATGACGATCGCGCGCGAGCCGTCGGGCGCGAAGTACAAGTTGTAGGGGTCGGGGACGGGAATGGGCACACCCGGCTTGCCGGTCATCGGGTCGATCGGCGTGAGGGAGTTCCCCCGGTTGTTGTTCACGTAGAGGGTCTTGAGGTCATACGCGGGGACGACGTGCTGGGGGGTGGCGCCGACCTGGTAGTGGCCGATGACCCGCATCGTCGCGGGGTCGATCACGTCCAGGGTGTTCGAGAGGGTGTTCGGCACGTAGACCCGCGTCGGCACTCCCGCCACGGCCGGGCTCAGCATTCCGACCCCCGTGTACGCGTACACGTTCACCCCCGGGCCCGCGCCGGTCACCGGGTCCCGCGCCGGCAGCGTGCTCGTCGTGGTCGGCGACGGCGCCGCCGCCCGCGCCGTGGACGTCACGGTACCGGCGGAATTCGATCCACCTCCGCCACAGGCCGTGCTCGCCAGCACGAGCGCGATCGCGCCGGCCCGCCACAGTCCCGCGTGCCTCATCGGACCTCCAGGACCGAGACCGTCGACAAGATGGCCGGGCTCTCACCGCCCACCAGGTAAGCGCGATCTCCGAGTACGGCCACGGCGGCGTCCACGACCGGGGTCGACAGGGTGGCGACCGGGGTCAGGGTCGCGCCGGGCGCGGCGCCCGAGCCGACATCGAGTCGCCAGACCTGCGCGGATGGCCGGCCGCCCCACTCGCCGCCGAAGACATAGACGCGACCGCTCACGGTCGCGGCGACGGCATCGGACAGGGTCTCGGGCAGGTCTCCGATCGTACGGGTCGTGCCGGTCGTCGTGTCGAGCAGCTGGACCGTGCGCACGGCGCCGTCCGCCGTAGATCCGCCGATCACGTAGACCGCGGTGCCGAGCGCCGCGACCGCCGGGTACCGCACGGGCACCGGCAGGTCACCGAGCAGGGTGAAGGTCATGCCGTCGGTCGTCGCGAGCGCGGTAGCGCGAATGCTCGACCCGTCGTAGCCACCGACCAGAAACGTGCGGGCTCCCAAGGTCGCGGCCGCGAGATCCGAGCGGGGAATCGGCAGCCGGCCCACGACGTGCGAACCTCCGTCCGGACCGAAGGCCTGCACCGCCGCGGTCTCGGTGCTGTTGCCGCCGCCGAAGACCATCGGCGCGCCGTTGACCAGCGCCCCGGCCGCGTCGTGCACCGCGGCACCGAGCGCACCCACCTTCGCCACAGTCCCGGTGGCCGGGTCCAGAGCCAGCACCTCGGAGGTCGTCTGCCGGTTGCCGTCGAGCCCGCCGAGCAGGAGCAACCGGCTGCCGTCGGCGACGAGCACTGCGCGGGCCGAAGCCCGAGGCAGCGTCCACGGGGCCAGCGACACCTTCACGACCGGAACGTGCGGAGCTACGGACGTGGAGGTGGTCGAAGATCGACGGGCCGTGGATCGCGTCGGGGTGACGCCCGGCGTGCTCCCACCGCTACTGCACGCGGCGAGCCCCAGGGCCAGGCCGGCCCCGGCTGCGAGCAGGCGGAGCGTTCCGAAGGCAGGCACCTCGGCGGACCGTAAGTGGGGCCACCTGAACGATCGCTGAAGGGTCGCCACGGCTGGGCGGCTCGATCTCAAAGCTCGGAGGCAGGCAGCATGCACAGCTCATTGCCCTCCGGATCGGCGAGCACGACCCACGGCACATCCCCGTGGCCGACATCGATGGGCGTCGCCCCCGCCGCGATCAACCGCTCCACGGTCCGCTCCCGATCACCTGCGTCAACAGTGCCGATGTCGAGGTGGATGCGGTTCTTCCCCCACTTCGGCTCGGGAACGGCCAGGAACACGAGGGCAGGGGAACGCCGGTTGCGGGCGGGCGCGATCTCCGCTTCGTCGGATGCCGACGAGACGACGGACCACTCCAGTGCGGCGGCCCACCAGCGTGCCGCCGCACCTGGATAGGGCGAGTCGATCCCGACTGAGACGAACTGCTCCACAGAGCGAAAGGTACGCGACGCGACGCCTTGGGTCCCCTCGCCCCGGTCATTCCATGACGCGCAGTGTCGAGGGGACGTCCATCCGCCGGAGCTTCCGGACCGTGAACAGGGGGGCGACGGTGACCGCGACGACGCCCAGGGTCGTCGCGATGATCCACGTGCCCGTCGAGACGGCGGTGACGATGCCGAGGTCGGGGTAGGTCTGTGGGAGCAGGCCGGTGACCAGCCAGTCCAGGAGCAGCCATCCGACGCCGAGCCCCAGCGCCGTGGCGAACAGCCCGATCACGAGACTCTCGACCGTCGCTATCCGCAGCACCGTCCGGACGCGCAGCCCGAACGCGAACATCGTGGCTTCTTCCCGGGCTCGCTCGTCGGCGTTGATGCTGGCCGAGTTGAAGGCGATCAACAGCGCCAGCAGGAGCACGGCGGCTTCGACGACACGGAGGATCCCGAGCGCGCTCCGGAGCTGCTGGCGCACCGTGTCGGTGTAGGCCGTGATGGGCTGGACCGACGCAACGCCGGGCGTCCCGAACAAGCCACGCTTGACCGCGTCGCTGCTCGTGCGCCGCGCCGGGTCGACGACCACGGTGTTCGTGATGCCTGCGAGGTTCATGAGGCTCGCGTCCCGGAAGTCCATGAACGCGGCGGCGCGGAGGGGAAGCGGGTTCACGCCCAGGACCGTCACGCGGGAACGGACGAGCTCGTAGGACACCAGCCCGTTCCGGCGCGGGTGTCGAAGGATCACCGTGTCGCCCGGATGGACGCCGAGATCGCGCGCGGCGATCTCGCTGAGCACGATGCCCGGACCACGCGCATCCACCCGGTGCTCGATCGTCGGGCGCCAGGTTCCACTCCGCAAGTCGACCAGGTCCACGAAGGTGTCGATGTTCGTGGCCCCGCGGTGGAGTGTGCCCGGCAGCTGCAGGATCGGCTCCCCTCTCCGGACCAGGGGCGAATGCTCGATCGCGGTGACTTGCGGCGCCGTCACCGGATAGAAGGAGTCAAGCGTCACGAGCAGGCGGCGAGGACTCGTCTTCGTGAGCTCGCGCTCTCCCCGGTCGATCGTGGCGAGGAAGGAGTCGACCATCCCGATCACGCCGATCAGGACGACGATCGCCGCCGCGATTCCCAATGTCGTCATCAGCGTCCGGCGTGGCGCGCGCAAGACGTTCCGCAGCGGCATCTGCGCGGTGGTCCGCCCCGGAAGTGGGAGGCGGGCCAGGAGCGGGGCGAGGCCGCCACCCTTGGCCGAGACGAAGCCGGTCCGGATCGCCTCGATCGGCGCGACCCTCACTGCCCGCCACACCGGGATGGCCGCCGCGAGAACCGGCAGCGCGAAGCCGATGGCGGCGGCCCGGGCGAACGTTCCCGCCTGGAACGGGACACGCCAGACGGGAAGCGGGAAGAAGCCGCGCAGCACGGAGCCCATGACGACGCCCACGCCGAGTCCGATCGCGACACCGAAGACCACGCCGAGCAGTGCGATCTCCGACCCGACCAGCAACGGGCGGATCGCCAGCGACCGGCGTGGCACTCCGAGCGCCATGCCGATCCCGATCTCGCGCCGTTGCGCTTCGACGATGCGCCCCGCGAGGTTGAACGCGGCGAAGGCGGCGCCCGCCAGGATCAGGACCGCGAAGATGTCGTACAGCTGCTGGTCGCCCTTGATGTCGTCGTACATCAACCGGTGCGCGGTGTCGCCGTTGGGCCCGTTGATGGTGGTACCAACCGTCGGGAACCGCTCGCGGAGGGCTTGGCGGAGCTCGCGGCGGACGACGGCCACGTTCGCTCCGGGCTTCAGCGTCATCACGAGGTCGTTCGCCGCGCCGGGCTGACCGGCAACGTGCTGCGCCGTCGCCAGCGGCACGAACATCGCGGCGAAGCTCGCGTCGGCGAGCACCGTCCCGCGCTCGCCGAGGATCATGAAGTACTCCGGCGAGAGTCCCAGCCCGACGTAGTGGAGCGTGGTGCCGCCGCTCACTCGGACCACCCCTCGGCTCGGGAGGTGGTGCTGCTTCGCGAAGTGGGCGTCGAGGACCATGTGTCGGGTCCCGGCGTCTCGAGTGGCGAGGGTTCGGCCGGCCGTGGCTGACACCCGGTTCACATGGGGGCCGCCGTGCGCGACGTCGACGCCGACGAGACGGCCGGGCACGAGAATCGTCTTGCCCGCCGCGGACGCGTCGACCTGGGTCGGCACGAGGAGCCGGGGCTCGGCCGCCTGCACCCAGCGAGCGTGTGGGATCGCGCGCGCGACGTCCTCGAGCTCCGTCGCGCTCACGTAGCTGCCGGTGCTCAGCGCCACGTGGAGGTCGTACATGTCGAGCTTCTCGTAGCTGGCGTCGTACGACACCTGCCGCCACTGGGAGGTGCTGCTGAGGCCGGCGTAGATGCCCGTGCCGATCGCGATGATGAAGGCGATCGCGCAGACCTGGACCCAACGAGCGCGGAGGTCGCGCAGCGACCATCGGAGCCAGAGCACCTGATCTACCAGCGCAGCTGGTCGACGGCGACGTGTCCGCCGGCCGGCGGGCCGTCGGCGACGATGTGCCCACTGCTGAGCTCGATGACCCGGTCCGCGACCCGCGCGATCTCACGGTTGTGCGTGACGATGAGCACCGTGATCCCGCGATGCGCCTGCGCGTGGAGCAGCTCGAGGATCTGGATGCCGGTGCGGAAGTCGAGCTCGCCGGTTGGTTCGTCGGCGAGCATGATCGGGTTGCCGGTTGCGAGCGCGCGGGCGATCGCCACCCGTTGCTGCTCGCCCCCGGAGAGCTGCTGGGGGAAGTGGTGGATCCGGTCGCCCAGGCCGACTTCGGCGAGAGTGGAGCGGGCCCGATCGTGATCGACATGCCGACCCGAGACGTCGACACCGAACTGGACGTTCTCGAGCGCGGTCAGGCCCGGGAACAGGTTGAACGTCTGGAAGATGAAGCTGACCGTCTCGCGCCGAAACCGGAACAGCTCAGAGGTGCCGGCCTCGGAGATCCGCTTGCCGTCGATGATGATCGTCCCGCTGCTGGGTGAGTCCAGCGCGCCGATCAGGTTGAGCAGGGTCGTCTTCCCGCTTCCCGACGGGCCGAGCACGACTATGAACTCCCCCGCGCCGATCGCGAGGTCCACGGATTCGAGCGCGGTGACAACTCCGCCACCCACTTCGTAGCGGCGGCTCACTGCGTCCAGCTCGATGAGACCCATCGTCGCGAGTGCCCCTGAACTCGACCGCGTTGCTGACTGCACCCAGGATGCGTGGCCCGTCGCAATGCTCCCAGGGCCGGAAGTCCCGACTCCGGCGGCGTCGGGCTGCTCGAGCCCGTCCCCCGGCGGGTCGTGGCGGCGGTGCCGGCGACCCGACCTGCCGGTCCGTCGGGGACCTTCGCCTCTGGAGGTGGCGCCACGGCCGCCGTACCGTCGCCAGGTGAATTGCGATCAGACCCGAGCCCGGTCCATGCCCGTCCCGGCCGGCTGGCGCTCCACCTCCTGACGCTCGGCTGCGCGAGCACACCGGTGATCGGGCTCAGCTCGGATGAAGCTGGAAAGCGCCTGAGAACGGCGGGGCCGAACGTGCTGCCGGTCGTCCGGCCCCCGCCGCCGTGGCGACGGCTCGCGACACAGATGACCCACTTCTTCGCACTCATGCTGTGGGTCGCGGGCGTGCTCGCTTTCGTCGCCGGGCTCCCGGAGCTCGGGGCCGCGATCTTCGTCGTCATCCTCGTCAATGGCGTGTTCGCCTTCATCCAGGAGTCGCGGGCCGAGCACGCGGCGGAGAAGCTCCGTGACCTGCTTCCCCGCCGGGCCATGGTGATGCGGGACGGTCTGCCGCGGGAGGTCGACGTACGCGAGCTCGTGGTCGGCGACGTCGTGCTGCTGGCGGCCGGCGACCGGATCTCGGCCGATCTGCGCGCGCAGACCGCGGTGGGCCTCGAAGTCGACACGTCGACGCTCACCGGCGAGAGTCAGCCGGAATCGGCCGGGCCGGGAGACGCCCTCTTCGCCGGCACGTTCGTGGTCGAGGGCGAGGCACGAGCCGACGTCGTGGCGACCGGCTCCGAGACGAGACTGGCCGAGATCGCCGGATTGACGAGCGCGGGACAACGACCCCGCGGCCCCCTGGCCAACGAGCTCGATCGTGTGGTGCGCACGATCGCCGTCATCTCGCTCGCCGTGGGCGCAGGCTTCTTCGGCATCGCGCTCGTGATCGGCACCCCGGCGACGGACGGATTCCTCTTTGCGATCGGCGTGACCGTCGCCCTCGTGCCCGAGGGCCTCCTCCCGACCGTCACCTTGTCGCTGGCAATCGGGGCGCAACGCATGTCTCGGCAGTCGGCGCTGGTGCGGCGGCTGGAAGCCGTCGAGACGTTGGGATCGACCACGTTCATCTGCACCGACAAGACCGGGACCCTGACCCGCAACGAGATGAGCGTCGTCGAAGTCTGGACCCCGTCCGGCGCGGTGCGCGTCCGGGGCGAGGGCTACGAGCCCGAAGGGCTCGTCGACGGCGAAGCCGATGCGGTCAGTGCGGCATCCGAGGTCGCGTACGTCGCGCGGCGATGCTCGACCGGGCTGGCGATCGAGCTGGAAGGCCGTTGGGTTGCCCAGGGCGACCCGATGGAGGCCGCGCTCGACGTGCTCGACCGCCGGCTCGGCGCCACCGGCTCGGGCGAGAGCCGCGCCGAACCGGAGCGGGCCCGCTACCCGTTCGACCCTCGACGCCGGCGAATGTCCGTGTGGACCGGTGACCGGCTGCTCGTCAAGGGCGCACCGGACGCCGTGCTCCCCCGCTGCGTCGCTTCGCCCCAGGACGTCGAGCCGGTGCTCGGCAAGCTGGCCGAGCGAGGCTTGCGGGTGATCGCCGTCGCGCAACGGAACATCGGGGCCGACGAGGCCGGGCACTCCGCCGACGATGTCGAGCGGGGTCTGACCCTGTTGGGCCTCATCGGGCTCGAGGATCCCCCTCGGGCGAGTGCCGAAGCCGCGATCGCGTCCTGTCGCCGGTCCGGAATACGGATCGCGATGGTCACCGGCGATCATCCCGCGACGGCGCTGGCGATCGCGCGGGAGGTCGGGCTGGCGCACGAGGACCCGCGAGTGCTGCTCGGCTCGGAGCTGCCCGACGACGAGGAGGTGCTCGGCGCGCTGCTCGACTTCGACGGTGTGGTGGTCGCGCGGGTCGCTCCCGAAGACAAGCTCCGCATCGCCCGCGCGCTTCGGCGGCGTGGCCACGTCGTCGCGATGACGGGCGACGGTGTCAACGACGGGCCGGCCCTCCAGGCCGCGGACATCGGCATCGCGATGGGGCGCACCGGCACGGACGTGGCACGCGAGGCCGCCGATCTGGTGCTCCTCGACGACGACTTCGCGACGATCGTCGCCGCGGTCAAGCAGGGTCGTGCGACGTTCACCAACATCCGTCGCTTCCTCACCTAT
The DNA here is from genome assembly GCA_038252255.1 of Acidimicrobiia bacterium. GTDB lineage: Bacteria > Actinomycetota > Acidimicrobiia > IMCC26256 > JAENVU01 > Chersky-806. Next base: position 116,330 of record JBBSAM010000008.1, read on the forward strand.
CACCTGACCGACAACGTGGCCGAGCTCACTCCATTCGTGTTCTGGGCGCTCTCCGGCGGACGCTTTCCGCTCGCGCTGACCGTGCTCCAGGTGCTCTGCCTGGACATCGGCACGGATCTGCTCCCCGCCCTCGCGCTGGGCGCCGAGCCGCCCGGGGAGCATGCGGCGGAGGGCCCACCGCTCCGGCGACACCTCCTCGACCGCGCGCTCATGGCTCGCGTCTTCGGAGTCCTCGGCCCGACGGAGGCCCTCGTCTCGATGACCGCGTTCCTCACGACCTTTCTCCTGGCCGGCTGGCGGCCCGGAGACCACTTTCCTCCCGGGCCGCTCCTCGCCGCATCGGGCGCGGCCTTCTCGGCCGTCGTGTTCGGCCAGATCGCGACGGCTTTCGCATGCCGGAGCACCACACGGAGGCCGGGCCAACTCGGTTGGACCACGAACCCGCTGTTGCTCGTGGCCGTCGCGGTGGAGCTGCTCGCCCTCTGCGTCTTCATCCTGGTGCCGCCGATCGCGGACCTGCTCCGTCAGGCCCCCCCGACCGCCGCGGGTCTTCTGGTCGCGCTCGGTGCCATCCCGGCCGTCCTGGGCGTCGACGCACTCCACAAGGCTCGCCGCGCTGTCCGTGCCGGCCGCGCTCGAGCGCGGCCGTAGGGAGCGGGCTGCGAACCTGCCCCCTCGCTCTCTGTACGTCAGATCCCGAGACGCCGTACGCTGCGAGCCGAGGGTCATCTCCGGGGGGAGCCGCGATGCGCCGATGGACGAGAAGGCTCGCGATCGCGAGCTTCGTGGTCGCGATGGTGGGGGCGAGCGCCGCGAGCCCCACCGCGGGTGCCGAAGAGGGGCACAGCCACGAGCACGATCGACCTCGGGTGCTGCTCGTCGGGACGTGGCACCATCGCTCCGGGCGCTACTCCTCTATCCAGGCGGCCGTCGACGCGGCCCGACCGGGCGACTGGGTCCTCGTCGCGCCGGGCGACTACCACGAACGGGCCGACCACAGCAACGACGGGCAGGCCGACGACGCGACCGGCGGCGTGATGATCACCAAGCCGGGCATCCACGTGCGGGGCATGGACCGCAATCGGGTCGTCGTCGACGGCACCCTCCCCGGGTCGTCACGCTGCGCGTCGTCACTCGCCGAGCAGGACCCCGGGCCGACACGCTCGGACGGGTCTACCGCCGGACGGAACGGGATCGAGGTGTACAAGGCCTCCGGCGTCAGCATCGAGAACCTCACCGTCTGCAACTTCCTGCGGTCCGGCGGTGGCGGCAACGAGATCTGGTTCAACGGCGGCGACGGGAGCGGGACGACCGGTCTGGACAGCTACATGGGTGCTTACCTGTCGGCCACGTCGACGCATTTCGCGTCGGGCGCGCTCGAGGCCGAGTACGGCCTGTTCGCGAGCAACGTGAACGGTCCCGGGGCGATGGTTCACACCTACGCGAGCAACATGGCCGACTCCGGGTACTACATCGGGGCCTGCCCGGATTGTCTGTCGTGGCTGGTGGATGCCCACGCCCAGAACAACGCGCTCGGGTACTCCGGCACGAACTCGGGCGGCCGGCTCGTCGTCGCATTCTCGGAGTGGGATCACAACAAGACCGGGATCTCCACGAACAGCCAGAACAATGACGACGCACCTTCGCCGCAGGACGGCTCCTGCCCGAACGGGGCGCCGGGCCCGCGCGGCACCGGGTCCTGCACGTTGTTCCTCGGCAACTGGATCCACGACAACAACAACCCGGACGTTCCCGGTTCCGGGACGGCGGAGCTCGGGCCCGTGGGCACGGGCATGGTGCTGTCCGGCGGCCGCCACGACACGATCCAGGACAATCGAGTCGAGCGCAACGGCGCGTGGGGGCTGCTCCTCGTGCCGTTCCCGGACACCGGCACCCCGCCACCGGTTGCCAATTGCGCGGGCGGCGTGAAGGACCCGGGTGGTCTCCTCGGCGCACTCGGCGTCACCTGCTACTTCGACGACTTCGGCAACGAGGTGGTCGGCAACACCCTGCGCGACAACGGTGGCTTCGGCAACGAGACGAACGGAGACCTCGCCGAGATCAGCGACCTGAACACCCCCGGCAACTGCTGGCACGACAACGTCGACCCGAACGGAGTCACCAGCGCACCAGCGGATCTCCAGACGACACACGCGACCTGTGGGGTGGCGAATCAAGGAGCCGGGCTCACGGACCCGCTCTCGCTGCAGGTGATCTGCGACACCGAGGCCTTCGGCCCGTGCCCACCGACCGCAGGTCAGTCCTATCCTCGTCGAACCGCGGTGGCGCTCACTCCCCTTCCCGACCAGCCGTCCATGCCCGATCCGTGCGCCGGAGTGCCGCGCAACGACTGGTGCACACGCCGGCACGGCTCATGGCACTGAATCACCCCCCGGGCGCCCGGGCACAGGCCGCCGAACCCGTCACCGGCTCGGGGCGTCCCGGCTCGCGTCAAGCGCGAGTCTCGACCGCGCGACTGAGCGCCTCGAGCTCCGTGGACGTGCCGATCGCGATCAGGACCTGGCCCTGCTGAATCGTCGTATCGGGCGAAGGGTTGGTGGCGAAGGTGCCGTCCAGCTCGCGCAGCGCGAGGACGAGAGCCCCCGTACGGTCGCGCAGCTGGGCGGAGCGGATGGTCTCGCCGGCAATTGCCGAGCCGTCCGGGACGGCCACCTCCTCGAGCCGGAACTCGAGGTCACGATCGTGCATGACCACGTCGAGGAACTCGGTTACGTGGGGCTGGAGCACGAACGCGGCGATGCGGGCGCCCCCGATGCTCTGCGGATTCACGACCCGGTCCGCCCCTGCCCGCCGCAGCTTCTCCTCACTCGCCTCGACGCGGGCGCGGGCGACGATGAACAGATCCGGACGGAGGGCCCGCGCGGACACGGTCACGAACAGATTGCCGGCGTCGGTATCGAGGGCTGCGACGAGGGCTCGGGCATGTGCGACCCCGGCCTGCTCGAGCACGCGGTCCTCGGTCGCGTCGCCGAGGACCGACGCCCACGAGCCGTTGCCGAACCGCGATGGGTCCAGGTCCACCGCGACGAGCTCCATCCCTGATGCCGTGAGCTCCTCTGCGATGGCCCGGCCCACCCGCCCCCAGCCGCAGACGATCACGTGCCCGCGCATCGCGTCGATCTGTCGCTCCATCCGGCGCCTCCCGAGCAGCTCCATGAGATCGCCCTCGATGAGCGACTCGAGCACCACGCTGAACGTATACAGCGCAGTGCCGACACCGAACAAGATGAGCACGATCGTGAAGATCTTCCCGGCGTCGTCGAGCGGCCGCACCTCGCGGAACCCGACGGTCGCCACTGTCGTCACGGTCTGATAGGCGGCGTCCAACACCGAGAACCCGAGCGCGACGTAGCCGATCGTGCCCACGACGAAGACGGTGAGCAGCAGCGTCAGCGCGAGCGGCAACCGCGACTGCCCCGTCACTGATGTCCTCACCCGTCATTCCCCATGCGCAAGTGCTGAGCCTACGGAACAACGGGCCGGCCGGCCGACGAGGCGCGCTTGAGATCAGTGCGCTCGACGAGAGGCGCCGCGCAATTCGCCTGAAGTAGGCGTCGTGGTCGGGCTCCACTCAGTGTCGAGCAGGCGCCGGGCGAGGATCGCTGCGGTCTTCGCGGCATGCGCCTTTGCCAGCTCTGCCTGCGGGCCCTTCCATCGGCCGTCGACGGACGCGACGAAGAGGTGGTACCACCGTTCGAAGAGCTCGAGTCGAAGCGGCTCGAGGCCGTGCACGTACCGGTGAGCAGCCAGGATCGCGCCGTCGTAGCCCGCTTCACCGAGCAGCACCTGGCTCCAGTAGTCGATCAGCCTCGGTATGTGGACGGCCCAATCCACCTCCGCGATCTCTCCGAAGACGGGACCGAGAAGATCGTCGAGCGCGACTTCCCGGTAGAAGTGGATGACGAGATCGTGGATCTCTGCTCGCGTCTCGAGGTCGCGAGCTCGGAGACGCCGACTGTCACGCATGGGCAACACCCCGTACCGGCGAGCTGACGTGCATGCCTCCCAACTCCTTCCAGCGTGACTCGAGCAGAGCCGGTCGGCCAGAACCGTGACGTCTACCGCGAGGGCCACTACGCGCTCCGACCTGAAGCGACCCACGGTGGTCGCGGACCCTTGACCTCCGGCCGGCACAAGGTGGCTTCGTCGAGTCACGCTCGAGAAGCCGGGCGCCTATCCGTTCATCACCCACAAGCTCGCCGATGTGGGCAAGGGCGCACTCGGGCTGTTCCAGGCCGGCGAACCGAGCCTCGAGGCAGGCGGGGGACACCCCGGTCGCTGACGGAGCTCACTCGCCGGCGCTCTCGGCTTCGAGATGCATCCGGAGGCGACAGTTGGCACGGCGAGGATCGTGCGCGACGAGCTCGTCGACGACGAGACGGTCACCCGAGCGCTCTGCAACTCCCTCGGCGATGCCCAGATGAAGATCGCAGATGGTGTCCGGGTCGGCGAGCACTGCCGACGCGAATGGACAGTTGCGCAGCACCACGTCGACCCGCCGACCGCGCGCGCTGCGGAGCTCGGGCTCGAATCCCTGGCGCTCCATCACGTCCACGACAAGCGATACCGGATCATCGCCGGCTCCCGGGCTTTGTCGTGGGCTGCCCACCGACCGCTTGCCGACCTCGAAGGCCGAGTCACCAGTTCGGAGGATCTCTGCGAGGAGCACGCTCAGACGCTCGTACGGCCCCGTGACCCCCCAGCGGCTCTCCGCACCAGGGTCCAGCCGGTAGAGAAGCTTCGGCCGTCCGCGCCGGCCGCCCGACGCATGGTCCTCGGTCACGAGCCCTGCATTCACGAGCTTCGCCAGGTGCTGTCGGATCGCGTTGTGATTCAAGCCGAGGTGCTCGGTGAGCTCCGCGATGTCGACCGGCCGCGTCGCGTCAGCGATGTACTCGAAGATGGAGTGCCGGGTGGGGTCGCCGAGAGCTCGGGCCTGCTCCTGGAGCGTCGTCATCACTCACCGTGCCTCTGAGTCAGTCTTTTGTCCGCTCTAGTCTAGAGAAAACATGGCGTCCCGGCGCCTTCACGGGACGAGTTCGACGATTCGCCGTGTCGCGCGCTGCTCCGCGAGGTGAGCCTGAACCTCTTCGAGCGACCGTCCGAGCGGGACGTGATCGAGCAGCTCGATCAGCGCATTGATCGGGACCTCATCGGTCGCCAGCCGCCGCAGCGACGCACCAAACTGGGCCAAGAGATGCCCACCGGCGATCTCGTGAATCGAGACGGACACCTGCGCCCGGTCGGGCACGCGTGCCAGTCCATCGTCGGCGAAGCAGACGAGCCGCACGCCGTCAACGGCGTAGCGCACCGGGTGGGTCGCGCCGGCGGCTGTCACCCAGGCGGTGTGATGGCTGGTGGCGGCTGCAGGCAGTGGCATGGTCAACCTCGTGTCCTTCGTTATTTCCAGTCTATACTAGAGATAATCACCAACCTCTGCCGGGGCCGCCTTCAAGCGGTCGGCCTCCTCCGTCGAGGAGATCGTCTTCACCGCGTCGGCGTTCGAACCTGCGTCGACCAGGTCCCGAGAAGCAGGCCCGCCTTCAGGCGCTCCAGCTCTTCCAGGTGGCGATGGCTGAGCCGCGCCAGCTTGCGCCTCCCCGCGACCGTGAGCCTCAGGCGGACACAACGATGATCGAGCGGGTCCTGGACCCGCCGGACCAGGCCGGCTTCTGCGGCGCGATCGACGAGGCCGACGGCACTGTGGTGCCGGAGCAGGAGCGAGGCAGCAACGTCGCCGACGGTCGGCCCTCGCCGATCGGGCGCGCCGCGCACTGCGAGCAGGAGCTGATGCTGCGCAGTGGTGATCCCAAGGGCCTCAGCCTGTTCCTCGCTCCAACGGAGGAAGCGGCGCAGCTCCGTCCGGAACGCCAGGAGCCGCTGATAGTCAGAGTCCGAGAAGTCGTCAATCGTCATGGCAGTTAGATCGTATTACGATCCTTTCGTGCGACACCGCCGAATGTCCGGCTTGCTCGATGGAATCTTCCTTGGCATGGAGCCCAGAGTCGTCGGCCTCGTGGTCGTCGTGGGCCTCGCGTCCGGAATCGTCGGAGCCTTGTACCTGTTGGTGCTCCATCTGCTTCAGAACGTGCTCTGGCCGACCGAGTGGAGCGGCGTCGTAGGTTTCGCGATCCTGGGGGGAGTCGGCCTCTTCGCTGGTCTCATGACGCGCTTCGCCGGCAGCCCCGGCGACGTCGAGCTCATGGTCGACAACATCCACGTCTCGGGTTCCGCCAGCGGCGTTCGAATGCTGCGTTCGTTGATCCCGATCTCGTGGCTGTGCATCGCGTCCGGCGGTGGAATGGGTCCTGAAGCCCCACTCGTACAGACGACGGGGACCCTCGCATCGTGGACCGCGAAACGCGCCGGGCTGATCGTGCGCGAGTCCCGCATCTTGACCATCGCCGGTATGGCCGCCGGATTCACGGTGCTGTTCGGCGCTCCACTCGGCTCTGCGATCTTCGCGCTCGAGATGCTGCACCGAAGGGGCCTGCAGTATTACGAAGCACTGCTCCCCGCCGTGCTCGGATCGCTCGCCGGCTACGCGGTGTACACGGTTGCTACGGGCGCCGACCTCCAGCCGGTCTGGCACCTCTCATCGCCGGTCGCGATCCGCCCGATCGACCTCGCATGGGCTGCCGCGGCCGGCACCGGTGGCGCGCTCGTCGCCGTCGTATTCACCTACCTGAGCACCGGGCTGCGCATCTTGTCACGCAAGGTGAAAGCCGAGTTGCGGCCCGTCATCGGCGGCGTGGTGCTCGCCGCGCTCGGGCTTGCGTCGGCATACTCACTCACGTTCGGTGAAGCCCAGATCAACAAGATCCTGGCGCACCACGGCGGCACGGTGGCCTTCTTCGCGCTGGCAGCCGGAGCGAAGCTCTTGGGCACCTCCGTGACCCTCTCGTCGGAGTGGCGTGGTGGTTTCATCATCCCCCTCTTCTTCATGGGCGCCTGCTTGGGTCGGGCATTCCACGTCATCGCGCCGGGCACCAACGAGGCGGTCATGGTCGCCGCGCTCATGGCTTCCGCAAACGCGGGAGTGACGAAGACACCTCTCGGTTCGACGCTCGTCGTGAGCGAGATGGCCGGGTTCCGCCTCCTGCCCACGACCCTGCTCGCAACGGTCGTCGCATTCGTTCTCACCAGCGAGGTCGGGCTCATTCACACGCAGCGCGAACGCGATGTCGTGGGCGAAGACGCGCCTGGTCGTGGTCGGTGAGGTCGTGGGCGACGCGTACCCAATAGGTGTTGTAGAGGGTGGTCGTGCCTTCGAGCGACGGAGACGAACCCGACAGGATCATCGAAGTCGAACGGTCGAACGTCAATCGGCGAAACGCTCGACGCGCGCTCGGGATGCCCGGTCGCGGTGCGCACGCGCCGACCCGAGGCGATCAGCTCCCGGGCAATCGCGCTCCCCGAATAGCTGAACGCTCCTGTAACGAGATCGAGGCCCGTGTCGGTGACCTCTTCGTTCCTCGGGCGGTCGTGACGCTCGGCGGGCGCGTTCACGGCGCCTCCCGACGGCCTCTCCCTCGTAGATCCGAGAGGTGCGTGACATGCGTCCCGATCCAATAACGGTCCGCGCTTCGAGCGGTCAGCCCGCGCCCGAGACCGGCCGCAGTCGTCGCGACACCAGTTGCGATGCTGAGCTCTGCACCGTCGAGGAGGTCGTTCCACATGATCGACCAACCACCGGCCAGGAGGCGGCCGACGCCGGGTGAGGTCAGCCCGCGGGTGAGCGCGGCCACGAGCTTCGGTCGGCGCAGCAGTGACCGGTGGACGGGCGCGGTCGTCGACAGGTACGGCCCGTACGTGCACGCCACGTGCGCGCGGTACCGATCGGAAGCTTGCTCGATGCCGCCAAGGATCGCTTCGGCGGCGGCCCGGCCACTCTCCATCGCTTGCGCGATGCCTTCGCCTTGCAGCGGATTCACCAAGCCGGCGGCGTCACCGACAAGGAGGACGCGATCCCGTGCCGGAGTCGTACCCACGAGCCCCATCTTGAGCCATGCACCGAGCGGCCGCGCCGGCGATCGCGCGGAGGCGCGGACGCCGAGAACACCGACGCGCGACGCGTGTTCGAGGAACGCGTCGAGGTCGCGCGCGGCGCGTCGGCCCGAGGTGCGATCAGCGAGCACACCGACGCCGAGGCCAACGTTCACCCGCCCCCCACCCGCGGGAAATACCCAGCCGTACCCGGGGAATGCTGTCCCCGGAACCGGTGTCCACAACATGATGTGCGGGTCGTCGACCACCCCGTCGAGGTAGGTACGAACTGCGAACCCCCAGAGCACCCGGCCCGGATCCACCAGACGCGCGACGTCGGCGACCCGACTGGTCGCGCCATCGGCGCCGACGATCACGTCCGCGCGGACGCGCGTCGTCGACGACAGCGAGAAGCCGCTGAGTCGACCCTCGTCGCCGATGGGGTCGTCGGCGCGCCCCTCGAAGAACTCCGCACCCGCCGAGATCGCGGCGAGCCGCAGCGTCGCGTCGAACTGCGATCGCTGCACGACGATCCCGTAGCCGGGATAGGTGCGCCCGGGCGCCGCGGGCAGTCGCACCCGATTGCCGGTCGGTCCGACGACGATCATGTCGCTGACTCGAGTGGCGTGCGGAACGTCGAGCATCAGATCGCGCAGGAGCTGGACACCCCGAGGCCCGATCAGGTCTCCGCAGGCCTTGTCACGCGGGAACGCGGCCTTGTCGACCAGCGCCACTCGTGCACCCGCCCGCGCCAGGACCAGGGCGGCGATGCTCCCCGCCGGGCCCGATCCGACGACGAGCACATCGAATGACGTGTCGATCACCACTCTTTCCTCATGCGACCCGGAACTGTACGGTCAGGATCGAGGAGGACTCGTGCCGAGAACCCTTGCTGATCCGAACCGCTTCGCCCAGGACTTGTTCCGGCCGCTCCCGCGTCACTACGACGTGCTCGAAGAGCTGCTCTCCTTCGGACAGAACGGGCGTTGGAGGCGCGAGATGGTCGCCCACGTCGAGAACGGCGGTCCGAGCGCCATTCTCGACGTGGCGACCGGGACCGCAGGCGTCGCGCTCGCACTCACCCGCCGCACCAACGCCCACATCACGGGCATCGACATCACCGAGGCGATGCTGCGAGAGGGACACGCGCGCGTCGCGCGCGCCGGAGCGGCGGGCCGCGTACGGCTCGCCGTCGGGCAAGCCGAACAGCTTCCCTTTCCCGACGGCTCGTTCGACGCACTGACGTTCACCTATCTGTTGCGCTACGTCGCCGATCCCGCCGCGACGCTGCGCGAGCTCGCACGTGTCCTCAAACCCGGCGCGGCGATCGCCAGCCTGGAGTTCTCGGTCCCTCCGAACCGGTTCTGGCGGTTCTGGTGGTGGCTGTACACGCGGGGCGTGTTGCCGGTTGCGGGCTTCCTGACCGGCGGTCGTGAATGGAGCCGGGTAGGACGCTTTCTCGGGCCGAACATCTCGGCGCACTACGACCGCTACCCCGTGGACTGGACCATCCAAGCGTGGCAGGAGGCAGGACTTGCGGACGTCGGCGTTCGCTCGATGAGCCGCGGTGGTGGACTGGTGATGTGGGCTCGGAAGCCGGACCGCTGAGCATGGCGCGGCCGGCGTACTACGCGGCACGCCCGGGGGGCTGGCGCGATTGGTGGACACTGCTTCACCCGCCGTATACGTCGTGGCACCTCTCGTACGTCGTCATCGGCGCGACACTTGCACCGCACACCGACGGCGTACGCCTCGTCGGGACGCTGCTCGCGTTCTTCTTCGCCGTCGGCGTCGCGGCCCACGCGCTCGACGAGCTGCACGGCCGGCCGCTGCGCACCACAATTCCGACGGGATGGCTCGTCGGGCTCGGAGCTGGTGGTCTGCTGATCGCGTGCGCGCTCGGCTTCGTCGGCGTGGATAGGGTCGGACCTGGATTGCTCGTGTTCATCGTGATCGGTCCGTTGCTCGTGTTGGGCTACAACCTCGAGCTGTTCGGCGGTTGGATTCACACCGACCTCGGGTTCGCTGCCACATGGGGGGCGTTCCCGGTGCTCGTCGCCTACTTCGTGCAGGCCGAGCGGCTCGATCTCACGGCCGCGCTCGCAGCTACCGCAGCCTTGGGTCTCTCACTCGCGCAGCGGTCGTTGAGCACACCGGCACGCGCCCTACGTCGCCGGGTAGCGCGCCTTGACGGCAGCGTCACCTTGCACGACGGAACCGTGCACGAGCTCGACGCGCCGATGCTTCTCAAGCCGCTCGAACGTGCTCTGAGCTCGATGTCGTGGGCCATGCTCGCACTCGCGCTCGCGCTCGTCGCCGATCGGGTCCTCTAGGACGCGCCCGAACGCGCCGGCGGAGCTCTCAGTGGTCCGTTCGCGACGCGCGGTCCGACCTCCCCTCGGGTTCACACGGCCCGGTAGGTGATCGGCAGGTGCTTCGGACCGGAGATGAACGTCGACGCGAGCCATTCCGTCTCGCCGGCAGGACCCAGGTCGACGAGTCGGGTCAGCAGCTCACGAAGCAGCGCGTGGATCTCCACCCGCGCGATGTGGGCGCCCAGGCAGAAGTGCGGGCCACCACCCCCGAACGCGATGTGGTCGTTGGGCGTACGAGCGAGGTCGAGCTCGCCCGCCGTCGGGCCGAACGCCTCCGGATCGCGGTTGGCCGATCCGTAGTACATGACCACCTTCTGGCCGGCGGCGATCGGCACGCCGTGCAGCTCCGTGTCTCGCGTCGCCGTGCGGCGCATGTACACGACCGGGCTCACCCACCGCAGCAGCTCCTCGACCGCCGGCGCCAGCCGCGAGTCGAGGTCCTCGATGAGCCATGCCAGCTGTTCCGGGTGCGCGAAGAGCGCGTCAATGCCTCCGGCCACGAGATTTCTGGTCGTGTCACCACCGGCGTCGATGAGCAGCAGGAAGAAGAGGTTGAAGTCGATGACATCGAGCGCTTCACCGTCGACCGTCGCGTGGACGATGAGGCTGGCGAGATCGTCGGTGGGCTCGGCCCGCCGGGCCTCCCATACACCGTTCGCGTAGTTGAACATCTCGATCACCGCCAACATCGCGGCGCCGGCCGCCTGGCTCTCGGGAGCGGCGTGGATGGCCTCCGTGAGCGCGTAGAGCGCGACGCCGTCTTCATGCGGAATGCCGAACATGTCGGCGATCACGTACGAGGGCATCAGCCCGGCCACGTCGGGGACGAGGTCGCAGGCCCCCGCTTCGGCAACCTGATCGATGATGCGCGTCGCCAGCTGCTCGATGCGCGGCCGCATGGCCTGGGCCGCCTTGGGGATGAACTCCCGGGCGACGATCTTGCGCAGCGCCGAGTGCCGCGGCGGATCCGTGGTGAGCATCATCCGGTGGTCGCCGAGCTCAACGGCCTCGTCGGGTATCAGCACGGTCGGCGTCGACGAGAACGTGGCCGGGTCCCGCCCGACGGCCCGGACGTCCGCGTAGCGGGTGACCGCCCAGAAGCCGTCCGCGCCCGGTTCGGGGTGCCAGTGCACTGGCGAGTGTTCCCGGAGCCAGGCGAACTGATCGTGCGGTTGGCCGTGGGCGAAGGAGCTCGGCGCCAAGAGATCGATGTCCGTCACGGCTCTGAGTCTGCCCGCGCGATCAGCCTCTTGGAGGTCAAGCGCGCTCGACACAACCTCCGACGCGTTCTCGGGCGGCATTCCATTGCGTCGCAGCACAGCGACGAAGGCGGACGGTCGACGGCTAGTTTGAGATCCGTGATCGCCGGTAGTGAAGACGAGCGGGCGCGGCTACGCACACCGCTCGGCGCGGCGGGCGAGTGAACGAATCCCGTACCGCCCTGAACAGCCGTCGCTACCTCGTGCGGAGCGTTGATCTCGCGCGCCACCTCGACCTGTTCCTGGTCGCAGCGGTCGGGTCGGTGATCGGGAACCGCGTATTCCTCGTCATCACCGGATATCCACAGGTCGGTAACGGCACCCTACACATCTCGCACGCGATCTGGGGTGGGTTGATGATGGCGATCGCGATCATCATCGCGGTCACCTACCTCACGCCCGAGGTGCGGGGCGTCGTCGCGCTGCTCGGAGGGATTGGCTTCGGCTTCTTCGTCGACGAGCTCGGCAAGTTCATCACTCGCGACGTGAACTACTTCTTCCGGCCGACCTTCTCGTTGATCTACATCACCTTCCTCGCGATGTGCTTCGCCTTCCGGGCCATCGAGCGCAAGAGCTTCGGGCCAAACGAGGGCGTCCTGAACGCGCTCGAAGCACTGAAGGCGGCAACGGTCGGACGGCTCGACGAGCCCGGGCGGCGGAACGCGCTCGATCTGCTGCGGAACACCGCATCGGATGGGGGCATCGCGGATCGCGTCGCCGCGCTGCTCGACGAAGTCACCGTGCTCCCACCCCATGAGCCATCAGGACCGGGGCGCGCGGCAATACGCGCCCGCACCCGGTACTTGCGCTGGACGACCCATCGAAGCTTCACAGTGACGGTCACTTCCGTGTTCCTGATTCGTACCGCCGCGTCCTTGGGTATCAGCGCGCTGATCGTGTTCGACGGCGGCGGGATCAAGGGCTTCAGCGAATGGATGATCGCGGTGAGCGAGGTGATCTCCACCGCGCTCACCGTCGTCGGCGTCGCCTGGCTCCCGTTGTCACGCGACCGCGCGTACCGGTGGTTCGACTGGAGCCTGCTCGTCAGCCTGCTCGTCACGCAGGTCTTCGTGTTCGAGCAGGAGCAGCTGGTCGGTACGATCAGCCTCGCCGTGACCCTCGTCTACTGGGCCATCCTGCGCTCCGCCATCCGCTCCGAGCAGGCGCGACCGGCGAACCCGCCGGCGGCGCGTAGGTAGTCCGCGCAGGCCGGTCGGGACGCGACGGTCCGGCGCATTCGCTCCAAGCTCAGGCAACTTCACCGACGGTGTCGATCGAGAGATGGCGCAATCTCATGTTGTGCTCCCCCGGTTCGCAGCGTGTGCTGGGAGACCCGATGGGCCCCCACGCACGCGCTGCCTTATTGCTCGTCCGTTTCCAGTCGCTTCAGCTCAGGAATCAATCCGACTGCATCTGTGTGCAATCCCGCTGACCGACGCGCGATGTTCGCTGCGTCTGGATGCAGCTCGACACACACTACGAGCAGCCGCTCGTCGCACCGCAGGACGGGCAGGCGTGGCAGCTCCCGGCGCGCTGCATGATGTCGCCGCAGACGTAGCAGAGGACCGTCTCGCGTTCCCGGGACTGCTGCATGGTCGCGGGCGGCGTCGGCACGTCGGGCGTGATCTCGAACCGGTCGTCTGCCGGCGCGCGATCCTCGGGCGGGAGGAGCTCCATGACGGGCTCCGCGGCCGCGGCCGCCTCCTCCACGCCGGGCAGCGTCGGCTGGAGGCGCTCCCCCACGGTGAGGATGCCCATGTCGCGGCGCTTGTCCTCGGCGATGTACTCGACCGCCAGGCGGCGGAAGATGTAGTCCACGAGGCTCGACGCGAACCGGATGTCCGGGTCGTCGGTCATGCCGGCCGGCTCGAACCGCATGTTCGTGAACATCTCGCAGAACGCCTCGATCGGCACGCCGTACTGCAGGCCGTGGCTCACCGAGATCGCGAACGCGTCCATGATCCCGGCCAGCGTGGAGCCCTGCTTGGCCACCCGGAGGAACAGCTCCCCCGGCCGGCCGTCCTCGAACTCCCCGACCGTCACGTAGCCGTGGCAGTCCGCGACCCGGAACGAGAACGTCTTCGACGCCCGCACGCGGGGCAGCTTCTGGCGAACCGGCTCCTGCACGATGAGGTGCTCGACCACCCGCTCGACGATCCGCTCGGGCGTCGACTCGACGATCTCGCCGCCGTGCTCGGGCTGCGGCGCCGCCCCCGCCTTCGTCTGGGTGCTGAGCGGCTGACCCACCTTGCAGTTGTCGCGGTAGACCGCGACCGACTTCAGGCCGAGCCGCCAGGCCTCGATGTGGAGCTGCTCGAGCTCTTCGACCGTCGCCTCTTCCGGCAGGTTCACGGTCTTGGAGATCGCGCCGGAGAGGAACGGCTGCACCGCGCCCATCATCGTGACGTGACCCATGTAGTGGATCGGGTTGTCGCCCATCGAGCACGCGAACACCGGGAGGTGCTCGGGGTTGAAGCCCGGTGCCCCGATGACGGTCTTGTGCTCGTTGATGAAGTCGACGATCTCCTCGACCTGCTCGTCCGAGTAGCCGAGGTTGCGGAGCGCACGGGGGATCGTCTGGTTGACGATGAGCATCGTGCCGCCGCCGACGAGCTTCTTCGCCTTGGTGAGCGCGAGGTCGGGCTCGATGCCGGTGGTGTCGCAGTCCATCATCAGACCGATCGTGCCGGTCGGAGCGAGCACCGTGGCCTGCGAGTTGCGCACGCCGTAGCGCTCACCGAGCTCGACCGCGTCGTCCCATGACCGCTGCGCGGCGGAGAGCAGCTCCGGCGGCACCAGCTCCTCGTCGATCTTGGCCGCTTCGGCCCGGTGCATCCGCAGCACGTTGAGCATCGGCTCCTCGTTGTCCGCGTACCCGGCGAACGGACCCATGCGACCGGCGGTGCGGGCGCTGGTGGCGTACGCGTGCCCGGTCATCAACGCGGTGAGCGACGCGGCCCACGCGCGGCCTGACGGCGAGTCGTACGGGAGGCCCTGCGACATCAGCAGCGCGCCGAGGTTCGCGTAGCCCAGGCCGAGCTGGCGGAACTGGCGGCTCGTCTCGGCGATCTTCTCGGTCGGGTAGTCCGCGTTGCCGACGAGGATCTCCTGCGCGGTGAACATCACCTCGACGGTGTGGCGGTAGGCCTCGACGTCGAAGGCGCCGCCCTCGTCGATGTACTGGAGCAGGTTGATGCTCGCCAGGTTGCAGGCCGAGTTGTCCAGGTGCATGTACTCGCTGCACGGGTTCGACGCGTTGATCCGGCCGGTGTTCGGGGCCGTGTGCCACCTGTTGATCGTGGTGTCGAACTGCATCCCCGGGTCGGCGCACTGCCAGGTGGCCTCGGAGATCTGGCGCATCAGGTCACGGGCCCGCAGCGTCTTGATCGTGTCGCCGGTGGTGACGGACTTGAGCGCCCAGTCCTTGTCGTCCACCACCGCGCGCATGAAGTCGTCCGTGACCCGCACCGAGTTGTTGGCGTTCTGGTACTGGATCGAGTGGCTGTCCTTGCCGTCCAGGTCCATGTCGAAGCCGGCGTCGCGCAGCGCCCGGGCCTTGTGCTCCTCGGTTGCCTTGCACCAGATGAACTCTTCGATGTCCGGGTGATCGGAGTTGAGGATCACCATCTTGGCGGCGCGGCGGGTCTTGCCCCCCGACTTGATCGTGCCGGCGGACGCGTCGGCGCCGCGCATGAAGCTGACGGGACCGCTCGCGGTGCCGCCGCCCTTCAGGCCCTCGGAGCTCGAGCGGATGTTGCTCAGGTTGATGCCCGAGCCCGAACCGCCCTTGAAGATCGTCCCCTCTTCGCGGTACCAGTTGAGGATCCCGTTCATGGTGTCCTCGACCGCGAGGATGAAACACGCACTCGCTTGCTGGGGTGTGTTCTTCACCCCGATGTTGAACCAGACCGGCGAGTTGAACGCGGCGCGCTGGGTGACGAGCACGTGCTTCAGCTCGGCGTTGAACGCGTCGGCTTCCTCGTCGTCGACGAAGTAGCCGTCCCGCACGCCCCAGGTGGTGATCGTGTCCGCGACGCGGTCGATGACCTGGCGCAGCGAGTGCTCCCGCTCGGACGTGCCGAGCGTGCCCCGGAAGTACTTCTGGGCGACGATGTTCGTGGCGTTCTGCGACCACGTCACCGGGAACTCGACGTCGGGCTGGAAGAACGCGTCGGTGCCGTCCTTCCAGTTCTGGATGCGGGCCTCACGCTGCTCCCACTCCACCGTGTCGTACGGGTGGGTGTCCGGCTGCGTGAAGAACCGGCGGATCCCGATGCCAACTTGCTCCGGCGCCATGGCCATGGGCCTGCTTCCCTTCCCCGCCCGTAGGCGGCAACGCGTGTGGTGCTTCGGTCGTGGTTCCTGGGCGTCGCGTGCGTCTCGAGCACCAACGTTCGTGCCCTGGCCTTGGGCCATACCCACCCTGGCCACGTATCGCCCTCCAACCACAAGATGTAGTGGTTGAGGCTCCCGGCGGCGCGAGATGGGGGGTAATTACAACACTGGAGTTCCACCGTTGTCAACGGTGAAACGCAGTTCCCCCCTGACCTGGGAGAACGTCAGGAACGGGCCCGCGACGGTGGCTTCGGATCCGTCGTCTTCTGGAGGAGGACGACCTCACGTTCGAAGTCGGCGACGTTCTCGAAGTCCTTGTAGACCGAGGCGAACCGCAGGTACGAGACCGGATCGAGGGCCTGGAGGCGCTCCAGGACGGCCAGACCGACCGCCTCGCTCGGGACCTCGGGGCCGATCTCGCGGAGCTGCTCCTCGATCTCGGCGACGATGGCGTCCACCGTCCCCTCCGGGATCGGCCGGCCCGCAACCGCCCGGGCGATGCCCCCGGCCAGCTTGGCCCGGTCGAACGGCTCCTTGACCCCCGAGCGCTTGGCCACGGTGAGCGGCAACGGGTCGAGCCGCTCGTAGGTCGTGAACCGCCGCCCGCAGGCCAGGCACTCCCGCCGTCGCCGGATCGCGTCGCCGTCGTCCGCGACCCGCGAGTCGACCACCTTGTCGTCTGCCTCACGGCAGTAGGGACACCGCACGCCGCCACGGTAGCGCCGAGTCAGCGTGGCCAGACGATGGTCTCGCCCGCCAGCAGCGGAGCGTCGTGGCGGGCCTGTTGCAGCGCGTCGACGACGGCTCGGGGGTCCTGGCCGGGCGCGACCCGGCCGGCGACGGTCCAGAGCGAGTCTCCGGACCGCACGACCGTGCGCGTAACCGACGGGGGGCGCCCGGGAGCCTCGAGGGGTGTGCTCCCGAGCGCCGCGCCCGCCTGTCCCGCAACCAGGACCACGATCACCGCGCCCAGCGCGACGGCGAGACGCCGGCGCCAGTACGTGGTGGCCGAGACCCGCGGCGGACGCCCGAGACCCGCCGGGGGCATCGGCACCAACGTGAGGTGGTTCGACTGGGGAGCTGCACCAGTCGAGCACCGTTCCGGACTCGGCGTGGTCATGACTGCGGCCATCTCGTGCCTCCGATTTCGGGGAGTTCGTCTGTCGGGGAGCTCGTCGTGGAGCTCGGGGTGGGAGCGCTTCGGGGGGTTGCGGTCGAGGTGCTGATCGAACCACGGGGGTGGGACAGCTACCCGGGGTGCTGCGCCCTACTGGGGTCGGCGGCTACTGGTGGGCAGCCACCCGGGGTGGGGCGAACGTTCGTTCGGCGGACTGATACCCAAGCACGAACGCCCGTTCGGAGTCAAGGATTTCTTCGAACAGGTGTTTGCCACGAACGCGTGCTCGTGTTAGCGTCGAATTCATGACCGAAGCAGCGCCCCTCACCGCCCGCCAGCAGCAGGTCCTCGAGTTCATCGACGACGAGGTCCGCCGGCGTGGCTACCCACCGAGCGTCCGGGAGATCGGCGAGGCCGTCGGGCTCTCGTCGAGCTCCACCGTGCATGCGCACCTCGGCGCGCTGCAGGACAAGGGGTACCTCAAGCGGGACCCCACCAAGCCCCGGGCGATCGAGATCTGCTTCGAGCCGGACTCCGGCGCCATCGTGGACCGCCGGCCGGTCAAGCACGTTCCGCTCATCGGCGACGTCGCCGCCGGCACCGGGGTCCTCGCCGCCGAGAACATCGAGGAGACCTTCCCCCTCCCCGAGGACTTCACCGGCGACGGCCACCTGTTCATGCTCCGGGTGCGGGGCGACTCCATGATCGACGCCGGGATCTTCGACCGCGACTACGTGGTCGTCCGCCAGCAGGACAGCGCGGACAACGGCGACATCGTGGTCGCGGGCATCCCGGGCGAGGAAGCGACGGTCAAGACCTTCCTGCGCAAGCGGGGCAAGATCGTCCTGCGGCCCGCGAACGAGGTGCTGGAAGACATGGTGTTCGACCCGGCCGACGTCACCGTCTTCGGCAAGGTCGTCACCGTCCTGCGCCGCCTGTAGCAAAGCGCCGCGACGGGCTAGGCAACCCCGAGAAAGCGGCCGAGCACCGCGTAGCAACCGTCGAGCGACTCCCGTGTCACGAGCTCGTCCCTGGTGTGCGCGATCTCGGGATCACCGGGCCCGAAGTTCAGCGCGGGAATCCCCTTGGCCGCGAAGCGGGCCACGTCGGTCCAACCGAGCTTCGGCCGCACGCCGAGGTCGAACGTGCCGATCAGCTCGGCCACGAGCGGATCCCACAGGTTCGGCGGGGCGGCGGGTGAGGCGTTGATCAGCTCGATCTCGTCGGCCCCCGCGAGCAGGGCTTCGACCTGGGCCCGGGCCTGCTCGATCGAGTAGGCGGGGGCGAAGCGCCGGTTGACCACGAGGGTGCAGTGATCCGGGACCACGTTGTTGGCGATCCCACCCTCGATCCGCACGACCTGGAGCGACTCGCGGTACGGGAGGCCGTCGACGTCCACCGTGTCGGCCTCGTGCGCGGCCAGCCGGGCCAGCACCTCGGACGCCCGGTGGATCGCGTTCTCCCCCATCCACGGACGGGCCGAGTGCGCTCGCGTCCCGTGGAATCCCGCCCGCAGGTGGAGCGTCCCCTGGCATCCGGCTTCCACCCAGCCGCCGGTCGGCTCCAGCAGCACCGCGAGATCCGCCGCCACCCATTCCGGGCGCTCGGCGAACAAGGTCCGCAGCCCGTTGAACTCCTCGGCGACCTCTTCGGCTTCGTAGAACACGAGCGTCACGTCGAACCGGGACGCGTCCGCGTGGTCGGAGATCGCATCGGCCAGCGTGAGCAGCACCGCGAGACCGCCCTTCATGTCCGCCGCACCCAGGCCGTGGAGCGTGTCGCCGTCCTGGCGGGGCACCTCGTTGCCATTCGGCGGGACGGTGTCGAGATGGCCGGCGAGGACGATCCGGCGGTCCCGACCGAGCTCGGTGCGCACGACGATGTTGTCCCCGAAGCGGTCGACGGACAGCTTCGGGGCGCGCTGGCGCAGCCGGCGTTCGACCACGTCGGCGATCTGGGTCTCGTCGTGGCTCACCGACGGGATCGCGCAGAGCTGCTCGGTCAGGTCGAGGAGATCGATCCCGGTCACGCGCGGGTCACCCTGGTCACGTGCTGACGCCCCGTTCGCGCAGGATCTCGTTGAGCTTGGACTTATCGTGCCGCTCGCCCTCCGTGAGCCGCTTCACGACGAGCACGCAGGCCAGGCCGAACTCGCCGCCCGGGAACGTCCGCGGTCGGGTCGCCGCCACCGCGACACACCAGTCCGGGACCGTCCCGCGGCTGAGCTCCTCACCCGTCTCGGCGTCGATCACCGGGATCGAGCCCGTGAGGACGCATCCCGCGCCGAGCACCACACCACGCCCGACGCGGGCGCCGGCCGCCACGATGCAGCGAGACCCGATCATCGTGTCGTCGCCGACGACGATGGGGACGGCGCCCGGCGGTTCGAGCACCCCGCCGATGCCGACGCCGCCGGAGAGGTGGACGCGTGCCCCGATCTGCGCGCACGAGCCGACGGTGGCCCAGGTGTCGACCATGGTGTCCTCGCCGACGTACGCGCCGATGTTCACATAGCTCGGCATCATCACGACGCCCGGAGCGAGAAACGACCCCCAGCGCGCCTGCGCGCCCGGGACGACGCGCACGCCGGCATGCTCGTAGTTGCGCTTGAGCGGGATCTTGTCCCGGAACTCGAACGGACCGAGCTCCGTGACGCTCATGTGGGTGAGCCGGAAGAGCAACAGGATCGCTTCCTTGAGCCACTGGTGGACCACGACGTCGCCGTCGACGACCTCCGCGACCCGGGCCTGGCCGGAGTCGAGGAGATCGATCGCGGTCCGCACGTGCGCCGCCGCTTCGACCTCGGGCATCACCGCGCCGAGATCGTCGCGGTGCTCCCAGAGCAGGTTGATCTTCTCTTCGAGGTCTTCCAGATCCGACATCGGTGACGGCTCCTCGGGCCAGGTGGCGCGGCTCAGGCGCGCCGGGACGATTCCGCGAGCCGGTCGAGCGCCAGCTCGAGCCGCTCGGTGGGCTGGGTCAGCGCGAGCCGCACGTGGTCGGCGCCCGCGGGCCCGTACAGGCTGCCGGGTGCGACGAGCGTGCCCGCCTCGGCGAGGCGCGCCGCGATCTCCCAGCCGTCGTCGGTCGACTCCGCGGCGCGCAGCCACAGGTAGAACAGCGCGGGCCCACCGTCGTGCACCAGCCCCTGCGCGCTCAGGCCGTCGAGCATGAGCTTGCGGCGCTGTTCGTACCGCTCGCGTTGCGCATCGACGTGCTCGTCGTCGCCCAGGGACGCGGCCGCAGCGGCCTGGACCGGCGTCGACACGATGAGCCCCGCGTGCTTCCGAGTGGCACCCAGGTACTCGATCAGCTCGGCATCACCGGCGACGAAGCCGACCCGCAGGCCGGCCATGTTCGAGCGCTTCGAGAGCGAGTGGCACGCCAACACGCCTTCCGTGCCGTTCAGCAACGCGGTTCCGGGCGGGATCGGCTCACCCGTGAACTCCGCGTAGCACTCGTCCGCGGCGACGATCACGCCGCGCTCGCGCGCCCAGGTGACCTGGGCCTCCGTGCGCGCCCCACCCGCGACCGCGGAGGTGGGGTTGCCCGGGTCGTTGGTCCACAGCACGAGCGCGCGCCCGGCGTCGGCATCGCTGACCCGGGAGAGATCGAGCTGCCACTCGTCGTCGAGCGGCACCGCCACCGCCCGCAGCCCCGCGAGCACCGCACCCATCTCGTAGGTCGGGTACGAGATCGCGGGATAGAGGACGGTGTCACGCGACGGATCGCGGAGGTGGAGCAGGTGCGGGAGTGACGCCACGAGCTCCTTGCTCCCGATCGTGGCGATCAGCTCGCTCGCCGGATCGAGATGGAGACCGAAGCGACGGTGGACCCAGCCCGCCGCGGCTTCGCGCAGCTCGAGGGTGCCGACCGACGGCGGGTAGGACGTGCTCGCCGGCGCCGCCCGTGCGAGCGCATGCAGCGCGACCTCGGGAATCGGATCCACCGGGTTGCCGATCGAGCAGTCGACGACCCCGCCGGGCACCGCGTCGGCCAGGCGGCGCAGCGCATCGAGGCGGTCGTGCGGGTACGGGGGCGGGACGAAGCCGCTCGACGATGCTCCCGCTTCGGTCACGAAGGCGAGACTATCCGGGGTGGGCGGCGACGAAGTCGGAGTACTGGCCGGACAAGTTCTGCGGTAGCCGCGCTCGTACCCGGGTGCCGCCCTCCTCGTACACCTCGATCAGGACCTCGCCGTCGCGGTGAAGTGCGGCGAGCACGTCGCCCCGGTCGTAGGGCACCCGCAGCTCGAGCACCTGCTCCATCGCGCGCAGCCGATCACCGATCACGACGGGGAGCTCCTCGACTCCCGCGCCCGTGCGCCCGGACACCCCGATCGCGCCGGGATGGGATGCCAGCAGCCGCTCGAGCGTCTCGTCCGTCACCGTGTCGGTCTTCGTGAAGACGATCTGCTCGGGCACCCGGCCCGCGCCGATCTCGTCGAGCACCGCGCGCACCGCGCGGATCCGCGTCTCGGGCTCGGCGACGCCGGCGTCGACGAGGTGCACGAGAAGATCGGCGCTGCCGACCTCTTCGAGCGTCGACTGGAACGACTCCACGAGCTGGTGCGGCAGGCGGCGCACGAACCCGACCGTGTCCGACAGCAGCACGATCTCGCCGCCGGGCAACCGCAGGCGGCGGGTGCTCGGATCCAGCGTCGAGAACAGCCGGTCCTCGACGAGGACCTCCGCGTGCGTCAACCGGTTCAGCAGGGTCGACTTCCCGGCGTTGGTGTAGCCCACGAGCGCGACGCTCGAGAGCGACCGGCGCCGGCGCGCCTTGCGTTGCGTGTCCCGGGTGCGGCCGAGCTGCACGAGATCCCGTTCGAGCTTCGTGATCCGACGTTGGATCCGCCGGCGATCCACTTCGAGCTGCGTCTCACCGGGACCCCGGGTTCCGATCCCACTTCCCTGTTGCGACAGCTCGATGCCGCGGCCGCGCAGGCGGGGCAGGCGGTACCGCAGCTGCGCCAGCTCGACCTGGACCATTCCCTCCTGGCTCCCGGCGTGCTGGGCGAAGATGTCGAGGATCAGCGCGACACGGTCCACGACGTCGCGCTGGAACAGCTTCTCCAGGTTGCGTTGCTGCGCGGGCGAGAGCTCGTCGTCGAAGATCACGACATCGACGTCCAGCGACTCGGCCAGCTCGGCGAGCTCGGCCGCCTTGCCCTTCCCGACGTAGGTGGCCGGGTCGGGGCGATCGCGGCGTTGCAGCTCGCTCGCCACCGGGTCGGCGCCGGCCGTGTCAGCGAGGAGCGCCAACTCGGCGAGGTCGTCTTCGGCCTCGCCGACGTTGGCCGCGTTCACGCCCGTACCCACCAGGAGCGCGCGCTGGCGTACGACCCCGAGGTCCGTCTCGGTGGCGGTGAGCCTGCGGCGTTGCCGGCCTTCGTGGCGTTGGGTCACGGGCGGAAGGCGTCGAGCTCGAGGGAGACGTCGAACACGTGCCGGACCGGTCCGCCGAGCCGGAGCGTCGTACCGAGGTCGACCGTGAGCGCGCCCCCGGGCACGTGCACGACGACCCGGTCACCGACGAGGCCACGGTGGTGCGCGACGGCCGCGGACGCGCACGCGCCGGTGCCGCAGGACAGCGTCTCGCCGACGCCGCGCTCCCAGACCCGCATGTCGAGCGCGTCCTTCTCCCCCGGTGTGAGCGCGATGAACTCCACGTTCGTCCGGTTCGGGAACCGCTCGTCGTGCTCGAGACGCGGGCCGTGCTGGGTCACCCGCGCCGTCGCCGGGTCCTCGACGAACAGGACCAGGTGCGGGTTGCCCACTCCCGCCGCATCGCCGCGGTACGTGGTGCCGTGAAACGTTGCTTCGAGGTCGAACGGGCTCGGCGCGTGCAGTGGGATCTCGAGCGGGTCGAAGGTGACCGGACCCATGTCCACGGTCGCGTGCACCACCTGGTTCGTGGCCGGGTCGAGGGCGAGGTCGATCTCACGCCGGCCGCCGTCGGTGTCCACGACGAGCCGCTTGCCTTCGCCGATCCCCGCCCGGTGCGCGACCCAGGCCAGGGTGCGCGCGCCGTTCCCACTCATCTCCGCCCGGCCGCCGTCCGCGTTGAGCAGGACCATCGAGCAGTCGGCGCCGTCCGCCCCCGGGCCGATCGTGATCAGCCCGTCCGCACCGATCCCACGGTGGCGGTCGCAGAGCAACGCCGCGTCCGCAGGCGCGATGGGCGAGGAGCTCCCGCCCTCCGTGAGGTGGACCAGGAAGTCGTTGCCGGTGGCCTCGAGCTTCGCCAGCATCAGGGGCTTCGTCACGGGCACCACCATGCCAGGAGCGCGGGGAGCACAGCAGCACGCGAATTCACCGGGGCGCCGAACCAGGTGATGCGGGGATCGCGCCGGAACCACACCCGTTGGCGTCGGGCCAGGGCCCAGGTCCGCCGCACCGCCGAGTCGCGCGCGGCGTCCAGGTCGGGCTGCTCGCCCCGGAGGTGGGCCAGGATCTCCTTGTACCCGATGGCCTGGCGCGCGGTGCGCGACCACCCGCGCGAGTCGTCGTCGAGGTCGCGGACCTCTTCGACCAGCCCCCGCTCCCACATCGCGTCGAAGCGCTGATCGATCCGCTCGCGCAGGATCGCCCGCGGCATCCACACGCCGGCCATCTGCACGGGAAACACCGTAGGCCCGTATTCACCCAGGCCCGGACCGAACGACGAGAACGGCTGCCCGGTCGACTGGATGACCTCGAGCGCCCGCACGATGCGGCGCGT
Organism: Acidimicrobiia bacterium; assembly: GCA_038252255.1. Classification (GTDB taxonomy): domain Bacteria; phylum Actinomycetota; class Acidimicrobiia; order IMCC26256; family JAENVU01; genus Chersky-806. The sequence goes on from JBBSAM010000008.1 coordinate 140,146, forward strand.
GTTGCCCGGCTCGGTCCGGGCTGCCGCGGCGGGGTCGACCCGCTCGAGCTCGGCGTAGGCATCGGCCAACCCGCCCGGTTCACGCTCCACCCGCGCGGTGAGCTCCGCCCGCAGCTCGAGGTCCTCGCCGGGGAAGCGAAGGTCGTCGACGACGGCTTGCACGTAGAGGCCGGTTCCGCCCAGCAGCAACGCGCGGTGCCCGCGGGCTTGGATCGCCGCGACGGCCGCGCGCGCTTCGGCCTGGAAGCGGGCCACCGACCAGTCCTCCCACGGATCGGCCACGTCGACCAGATGGTGTGGGACGGACTCGCGTTCGGAGCGCGACGGCTTCGCGGTGCCGATGTCCATCCCCCGGTAGACCTGCATCGAGTCGATCGAGACGATCTCCACGTCACCGAGCGCTCGCGCCAGCTCGAGACCGAGGGCGGACTTGCCGGATGCCGTCGGGCCGACCAGCGCGAGGTGGGTGACGCCTGCGGCCGGCCGCGGATCGCGGACCGGGTGATCGGCCGGGGAAGTGATTCGAGTCGACGTGGTGCCCTACCCCGCGGTGACCGGGATGCGAACGCGCCGCGGCGGGGCCGCCGCGGTGACGTGGAGGAGCTCACCCCGCAACCAGTGATCCGCCGCCGCGGTGATCCGCACGTCGGCGAACGTGCCCGGCCGCAACATCTCGCCCTCGCCGGGCCCGGACGCCACGTGCACGAGCTTGTTCTGGCGGGTGCGGCCGGAGACGACGCTGGGATCCTTCTTCGACGGGCCCTCGACGAGGATCTCCTCGACCAGCCCGACCCGCGCCGCGTGGTGCTGCTCCGCGTGCCGGTTCACGAGCACCTCGAGCCGCGCGAAGCGCTCCTTCACCACCTCGGCCGGGACGAAGTCGTCGGACATCTCCGCCGCGGCCGTACCCGGCCGGGGCGAGAACACGAACGTGTACGCCGCGTCGTAGCTCGCGGCCTCGACGACTTCCAACGTGCGCTCGAAGTCGTCGTCGGTCTCACCGGGAAACCCGACGATGATGTCCGTGGTGACCGCGAGGTCCGGGACGGCCGCTCGCGCCGCGTCGAGGCTCGACAGATACCGCGCCGCGGTGTAGCCGCGGCGCATCCGCGCGAGCGTGCGGTCGCTCCCCGACTGCAACGGGAGATGGAGGTGCTCGCACACGGAGTCGAGCTCGGCCATCGCGGCGATCGTCTCGGGTCGCTGGTCCTTCGGATGCGGCGACGTGTAGCGGACGCGCCGGATGCCGTCGATGTCGTCCACCGCTCGCAGCAGGTCGGCGAACTGCGGTCGCCACTGCCCGGCTCCGAGGTCCCGCCCGTACGAGTTCACGTTCTGGCCGAGCAGCGTGATCTCCACCACGCCGTCCGCGACGAGCTCCTGCACCTCGTGCACGACGTCGCCCATGCGCCGGCTGACCTCGGCCCCCCGGACGCTCGGGACGATGCAGAACGCGCACGAGTTGTCACACCCGATCTGGATCGTGACCCACGCCCGGTGATCGACCTCCCGCCGGGCCGGGAGCGCCGAGGGGTACGCCTCGTGCTCCTCGAGGATCTCGACCACCGGCTCACCCCGCCGGGCCGCTTCGGCCAGCAGCGCCGGGGCATGCCCGAGGTTGTGGGTGCCGAACACCACGTCCACGTGGCCGGCCCGCTCGACGATCAGGTCCCGGTCCTTCTGGGCCAGGCACCCGCCGACCGCGATCTGGAGCCCCGGGCGGGCCTCCTTGAGCGCCTTGAGCCGGCCCAGGTGGCCGTAGAGCTTGTTGTCGGCGTTCTCCCGGATGCAGCAGGTGTTGAGGACGACGACGTCCGCATCCTCGAGCCCCGCAGCCGGCTCCATCCCCTCGTCGCTCAACAACCCCGCGATCCGCTGCGAGTCGTGCTCGTTCATCTGGCACCCGTAGGTCGACACGTAGAAGCGGCGGGTCATCAGCTCGCCAGTCTACGAGGACCTATCCGGTCGGAATCCGGTGACCGTCAACGATGCCGGCAACCCGTCGACACGCAGCGTGGTGGACGCCGGGATGTGGGAAGCGGCCCGCACCGCCTCCCACATCCCGACCGGTGCAATCAGCTCTCGGCGTCGACCGTGTCCTCGTCCTCTTCGGCGTCGGTGAGGTCCACTGCGCTCTCCGGCTCGTCGTCGATCCCCGAGGCCTGGCGGATCTTCTCGCTGATCTCCACCATCAGCTCGAGGTTCTCGGTGAGGAACTGCTTCGAGTTCTCGCGTCCCTGACCGAGCTGCTCGCCTTCATAGGTGAACCAGGCACCGGACTTCTTCACGATCCCGAGATCCACACCGACGTCGAGCAGCGAGCCTTCGGTGCTGATGCCCTTGCCGTACATGATGTCGAACTCGGCTTGGCGGAAGGGGGCCGACACCTTGTTCTTCACCACCTTGACCCGGGTCCGGTTGCCGATGACCTCGGTGCCGTCCTTGATCGCCTCGATGCGGCGGATGTCGAGCCGGACCGACGAGTAGAACTTCAGCGCCCGGCCACCCGGAGTCGTCTCCGGTGAACCGAACATCACGCCGATCTTCTCCCGGAGCTGGTTGATGAAGATCGCGATCGTGCGGCTCTTGTTCAGGTTGCCGGTGAGCTTGCGCAGCGCCTGGCTCATGAGCCGGGCCTGGAGGCCCATGTGGCTGTCACCCATCTCGCCCTCGATCTCGGCCCGGGGCACCAGCGCGGCGACCGAGTCGATGACGAGCACGTCGAGCGCGCCCGAGCGGATCAGCATGTCGGCGATCTCGAGCGCCTGCTCCCCGGTGTCGGGTTGCGAGATGAGGAGATCATCGACGTTCACCCCGATCGACGCGGCATACACCGGGTCCATCGCGTGCTCCGCGTCGATGTAGGCGCAGACACCGCCGTTGCGCTGCGCCTCGGCGACGACGTGGGTGGCCAAGGTCGACTTCCCGGACGACTCCGGGCCGAAGATCTCGACGATGCGGCCACGCGGAAGCCCGCCGATGCCGAGGGCCAGGTCCAGAGCGAGGGCGCCGGTCGAGATCGACTCGACCCCCACGTTGCCCCGTTCACCGAGCCGCATGATGGCGCCCTTGCCGAACTGCTTCTCGATCTGGCCGAGCGTCATGTCGAGCGACTTGTCGCGGTTGTCACGGTCCACCGTGGATCCTCCTGAATGGGAAGGGCTTGAGAGCTGCAAGGTCGGGGGAAGTTGCCGTTGCGCCGACCCTACGGCGGGGGTGGGACATCAACACCGGTGTAGTTCCACGCGTGTCGTGCAGCCTAGAGCGAACACCCGTTCGACGCAAGCACCAAGACTCCTCGAAACGGGCCCGCGCCGATCGCCGCGGGGGGCTCGACCACACTGTGCGCACCTTGGGCACCCGCCGACCGTTGGTCCTGCTCGCTCTCATCACCCTGCTGGCCGTGACGCTCACCGCCTGCTCCGGGGACGACAGCAGCGCGCCCGCCCCGCGGCCGCCCCGGACCAGCTCCACCACCACGACCACTCTGCCTGCCTCCACCGGCACCGTGGTGCCACCGGCGCCGCCACCCCGCGTGTTCACCGATGCCGGGGCCCGCGCGGGATTCGCGCACGGCTACGAGCTCGTCCGGCGCGACGCACCGGCGGACGTCGAGGCCGACCTCGATCTGATGGCCTCGACCGGTGCGCAGTGGCTTCGCGTGGGGCTCGGCTGGGGTCACATCGAACGCAGTCCGGGCGTCTACGACTGGGGCCCGACGGACCGGCTCGTGCTCGGCGCGCGGCGGCGGGGCATGTCCGTCGTCGCGGTGGTGGCCAGCGCGCCCAGCTGGGACTCGGCCCCCGGATGCCATCAGTACGAGTGCGCGCCGGGCGACCCCGTTCCGTTCGCCAACTTCGTTCGCACCGCCGCGTCGCGGTACGCGCCACTCGGCGTGCGCCACTGGGAGATCTGGAACGAGCCGAACCACGTCCAGTTCTGGGGGCCGCGGCCGGACCCGGTCGCCTACACCGAGCTGCTCCGGCGCGCGTCGCTCGCGCTCCATGCGGTGGACCCGGGGTTGACGGTGATCACCGGCGGCCTCTCCCCCGCGCCCGACCGCGGCGGCGAGATCGCTCCACTCACGTTCCTCGAGCGGGTCTACGAGCTCGGTGGTGGCCCGTACTTCGATGCGGTCGCCGCCCACCCGTATCAGTTCCCCGCCCCGCCGACGGTCCCGAGCGACACCAACGCGTTCCTCCAGACCAAGCAGATCCACGAGCTCATGGACCGTTTCGGCGATGGCGCGAAGAAGGTCTGGGGCACGGAGGTCGGCGCGCCGACGCGCGGACCGGATTCGGTGAGCGAGACCGACCAGGCGGAGTGGGTCCGCCAGTACTACAACACCTGGAACAGCTGGTCCTTCACGGGACCGCTCCTCTGGTTCGAGGCGCGTGACAAGGGTCGCGGCAACAATCTCGAGGACAGCTTCGGGCTCGTGCGATCGGACCGCACGCCGAAGCCCGCACTCGCGGCCTTCGAGAGCTTGATCAAGACCAGCCGCGTCCCGAGCGCGACGCGCGCGCGGAGCTGAGCGCGGGTCGGGTCCGGGGGTAGCTGTCCCACCCTCGCTTTACGGTGCGGGGGTGATCATGGATGATCTTCGCAAGGCCCGGAATGCTCTCGAAGCGGCGGCAGCATGCTTCGACCCGAGCGCGTGCACTGGCGCCGACGCGATCGCGGTGGTCGAGGAGATCGGTGCGATCCGTCGGTTGGCCGACGGTGTGTTGGGCAAGGCCGCGAAGCGAGCGGAGGCCACCGCGGAGCACACGCGCCATCGGGATCGAAGCGCGGCGGAGCTGTGCGCCCGGGTGACCGGGGTGAGCTCGGGTGAGGCGAAGCGGGCGATCGAGGTCGCTCGGAAGCTCGAAGCATTGCCAGCGACGGACGCGGCGGTGCGGGCCGGGAAGCTGTCGGCGCGGGCGGTGGAGCTGATCGTGGCTGAAGCCGCCGAGAACCCCGCCGCGGAGCCGGCACTGCTCGCGGCGGCGGTCCAGGGGATGGTGCCGTTGCGGGACGCGTGCATCGCGACGCGGGCCCGGC